>NZ_SMKW01000054.1 GCF_004348985.1 Saccharopolyspora elongata
GGGTGGGGGTTGGGGGAGGTCACCGCACCGGCCCTGCTCGGGGTGTCGTGAGTGGTTTGGACTGCTATAGCGCTCCAAAGCACTCACGAGCGGTTACGGGCGCAGGTGGTGGCGCCCGGTGGGCTCATCGGGGTCGGTGGTGGGGAATTCCGGTGGTATGCGGGGATGTTCGTGTTCCGGCCTGTGCTCGTCTGCCGCTTCGCGGGTTTCGGCTTCGATGTCGGCTATGAGGTGCCAGACCGTGTAGGCGCCTTCGCCGCCTCCGGCGTGCTGGCCTGTGGTGAAGGCGATGGCCCGGGCGGGGATCTGGGTGGTGAGCATGGCGAGGATCAGCAGGTTGAACAGGACGAACGTGCTGAGCTGGATCCAGAACATGGCTTTCTCCCTGTTGTTGATGTTTTCGCTGGTCAGTGGTCGTGAGTGGTTGTGGCTGCTCTAGCGGCCATAGCCACTCACGACCACCCGGCGGTGATCCGCCGCCAGCAGTCCATGCAGGTGTCCTCTCGGATCCAGTCCACTTCGGAGCGATCGTGCAGCTCTGCTGCGTCCGCTTCCGCTCCGCAGAACGCCACCACCGGCACGCCCGCAGGCGATTTCGTCGCTGCGATTGGGAAAGCGTGGCGGCCTCCCGTGACCGGGCGCCAGACGTAGGTCAAGTAGTCAGCCATCAGGCCTCCGATCAACTCTGATCTCCATGTTGGGAACGGTACTGGGATTCCTAGTTGAGTTCCTAGTAGATGTCATGATGTTCGCCGAATGGAGGGAAGGCACACTGATGCGCATGACCAGCAACGACCCCGGTCCGCTCGTGCAGCGGCTCGTGCTCGGCGCCGAGTTGCGGGAGCTCCGCGAGAGTCACGGGTTGTCTGCGGATGAAGCTGCGGCAGCTCTTGGTTGGTATCGGAACAAGATCAGCAAGATCGAGACCGGTGAGAGCAAGCTGTCCGATAAGGACGCCCATGCGCTCGTTGCGCTCTACGGTGCCGCTACGAAGTCGACCGACAGAGTTCTGGCCCTGGCGAAGGAAGCTCGGCGCAAGATTCCACCTGCTCGTGTTCCTGACTGGGCAAAGAAGTACGTCAACCTCGAGGCGAACGCTTCGGAGATCAAGCTCTTCTTCGGAGACTCGATCCCGGGAGTGCTGCAGACACGCGAATATGCCCGCGAACTGCTTTCGGCGTCAGTCGTTGTGCCGTCTATGGACGTGGACGAGATGGCCGAGTCGCGTGAACGTCGTTCCGCGAGGTTCTTCAGCGACAGGTCCCCGATGCTCTGGGTGGTGTTGGGTGAAGAAGCCATTCGTCGGCGCGTGGGTGGCCGAGACGTTCATCGTGCCCAGCTGGAACAACTCCGCTCGCTGGCCGAACTCGATCACGTCACTGTCCAGGTCATCCCACTGGAAAGCGGTGCGCACGCGGGTTTGGGCATCGCGTTCACGCTGCTCCACCTCGAGCACGCCAACTCCAGCATCGCCTACATCGAGAGTCTGACGAGCTCCGACTACTTGTCTCGACCCCAGCACACCCGCGCATATAGCCTGGTCTTCGACCGGTTGCGGGTCGCAGCTCTGAGCGACCGGGACACCTTGTCCTTGATCAACCGAGAGATCGAAGCGCTTGGCTAGGAGTTGATCGTGTTGCGTGGCTCGGACGGGATGACCTGGCGGAAGTCCAGCCGCAGCAACGGGGCGCAGAACTGCGTCGAGATCGCACTGGCCGCCGGGTTGGTCGGGGTTCGGGATACGAAAGATCGAGACGGCGGCACCTTGGTGTTCCGTCGTCGGCAGTGGCAGGACTTCATCGCAGGATTGCGTCGCGGCTGATCGGTTGGGCGAGGAGCTCCTGCGGCGCCTTCGGATGGCAACGATCCGTGACGGGTGCTCGCGCTGAACGCCCGGTCAGGGGCAGACTGTTGGTGCGCTCGCACCCTTAACCTCTAGGGTGCTCGGGGGGAGTCGGCGCGCCGGATCGGCGGTCGGACGACAGACGTCGCCGGAAAAGGCGCTTCGGCGACGGTGAAGGAGTTCTGGGTGTCCCTGCACGTCTCGATCGACTTCGGCACCTCGAGCACATGCACGGTGGTGTCAGTCGGCGGTGCCGAACCGCAGGTGGTCGTCATCGACGGGCAGCCGCTGGTGCCGTCCGCGGTGTTCGCCGCGGCCGACGGCACGCTGTTCGTCGGGCACGAGGCCGAACGCCAGGCCGCGGTCGACCCGGCCCGCTTCGAGCCGCACCCGAAGCGCCGCATCGACGAGGGCGAGCTGCTGCTCGGCAGCAGCGTGCTGAAGGTCGCCGACGTGATCCGCGCCGTGCTGCAGCGCGCGGTCGGCGAGGCCCGCCGCTTCGCCGGCGGCGCGGCCGTCGACCTGCTGGTGCTGACCCACCCCGCGGACTGGGGCTCGATGCGCACCGCGGCGCTGCGCCAGGCCGCCGCCGGCCTGGGCAAGGAACTCGTCATGGTGCCGGAACCGGTCGCGGCGGCGGTGTTCCACTCCGCCGGGCACGGGCTCCCCGACGGCGGCGCGCTGGCGGTGCTCGACCTCGGCGGCGGCACCGTGGACGCCAGCGTCGTGCGAAAACAGGGCTCGTCGTTCCAGGTGCTCGCCACCCGCGGCGAACCGAACTTCGGCGGCGCCGACATCGACCAGGCGCTGCTGGACCACATCGGCCGGCTCGTCTCCGGCACCGATCCCGAAGCCTGGCGCCAGCTCGTCGAGGGCCGCGAGATGCCCGACCGCCGCCGGCGCCGGGTGGTGCGGCAGGACGTCCGCGGCGCCAAGGAAACCCTGTCCCGGCACGCCTACACCGACGTGCCGATGCCGCCGCCGTTCTCCGACGCGCACGTCACCCGCGTCGACCTGGAGGCGCTGATCGCCGCGCCGCTGGCCAAGTCCGCCGACCTGGTGCTGACCACGCTGCGCGAGGGCAAGGTCGCCCGGCAGCAGCTGGCCGGGGTGTTCCTGGTGGGCGGTTCGAGCCGGATCCCGATGGTGGCTCGGCTGATCCACGAGCGCACCGGAGTCGTTCCGACCACATTGGACCAGCCCGAGACGGTCGTGGCGCGCGGCGCGTTGCGCGCGGTCCGGCTCGACCCGGACCGCAGCGGTGGGCTGGCGCCCGCCGGCGCCTGGGCGGGCACCTCGACGGTGCGATCGCATCCGCTCCCGGTGGTCCCGCCCCAGACGGGCCCCGGCGTGACCGCGGGCGACTCGCTCAGCGGGGCCCGGACCGTCGTCATCGGCGGCAGCGATCAGACGATGCCGGTCGCGCACCAGCGCAGCCGCGGGAAGAACAACAAGCTGCCGTGGCTGATCGGCGCCGGCGCGGCGGCCGTGGTGGCCGCGGGCGTGGTCCTGACCCTGGTCCTGACCAGCACCGGTCAGCCGCAGGCCGGACCGGAGGTGCCGCCCCGGTTGATCGCGCAGTACGACTACGAATTCGCCTATCCCAGCGACTGGAAGCAGATCGGCGGCGACGCGAAGAAGTGGCAGACCATGATCGGCCCGCAGAGCGATGAGCAGGACTCGCTGATCGCGGTCGAGGAGGGCAAGCTCAACTTCGACACCGACGCCGATCGGAACCGGGCGGTCCAGCAGCTGCTCAGCGAGTACCAGCAGAACGTGGCGAAAGGCGCGCAATTCTCCCTGTTCAACGCATCCACCAGTTTCGCGGGCCGGGACGTGGTCTACTACCGGCAGAAATTGCAGGCCGCGACGGTCGAGTGGTACGTGGTGCACCAAGGACAATTCCGGGTCAGCATCGGCTGCAAGTACGGCGAGGTCGGCAAGGATGACGTGCTGCGCGCCTGCCAGCAGGTCGTCGGGTCGCTCAAGGTGCGTTGAACCGGCGGTGAATTCGCCGCGGCGGAATGGTTTTCGCGCGGCCGTCGGACAGGGAGGCATTGCCATGGCAGATCCAGCGGATTCCGTCCGGAGGTTGCGGTCCGAACTCGCGGATGCGGTGGGCCGCGGCCGGCGAGCCCGCGGCGAAGCGAACCACCGCGCGCAGGATTTCCAAAGGCACACAAGGGAACTCGCGGGATCGAAGCCGGCGGGTGCCGAATCGGGCCGTCGGGCCGCGGCGATCGCCTACCGCGCCCGGATGGGATTGGAAGTCGAAGGGCTCGCCGAAACCGAGTCCAATGTGCGCCCGGACACCGCCGAGAACGAGTCGGCGACCGGGAAATCGCAAGAGCAAACGCCTTCCGACGGTAGTGATCTCGACTTTTCGCAAGCGCGAATCATGCGATGACCTGCGGGTTCCCCGTTCGGCGTTTACATCAGCAACGGGTTCCGGAGAAATCCAGGACAACATGGAACCGAACATGGCAATGTCTGCGTCGCAGGTTCATCAGGACTTGATGACGAGTTTGAAGGGGGTCACCCGAACATGGCTGGAATTGGTGCGGACACCGAGGCGATTCAGCAGGCGTCGGTCGACATCGACGAGGCTCGCAACGCGGTCGAGCAGGCGCTCTCGCAGCTGAGCGGCCAGCTGGAGGGGCCGGTCGCGAACTGGAAGGGCGCGGCCGCGGATGTCTTCCGCAAGCTGATGGACTCCTACGAGGAGAGCGGCAAGAAGATCCTGCAGAAGCTGGACGAGCTGGGCCAGAACGTGCAGAGCTCCGGTGCCGACTACGCGCAGGTCCAGGAGGAGCAGGCCCAGGAGATCTCCAAGATCACGAGCCTGCTCGACGGCTGAGCCGGACTTCGACCTTCGCATCTTCCGAAATCTTCACCATAGGCATTTGAGGGGATAAGCAATGAGCGAGATTGCAGTCAACTTCGCCGAGCTGCAGCAGGCCTCCGACGACCTGCAGGCCGCCGCGCAGAAGATCCAGGGCGAGCTGGACGACCTCGAGGGCAAGATCCAGAAGCTGGTCTCCACCTGGGAGGGCGAGGCTGTGGCCGCCTACCAGGAAGCCCAGAAGTCCTGGGACGAGGAAGCGGCCCGCATGCAGGAGACCGCCGCGAAGATGGGCATGGCCGTTGGTGCCGCCAACGAGTCCTTCCAGGCCGGTGAGAAGAAGAACGCCGGTCGCTTCGGTGGCTGATCCCACCTGCTGAAGAGCGAGCTGCGGCCCCGGCGAACGCCGGGGCCGCAACGCTGTCCGGGGCCGCGTGGGTACCGCGCCCGGCGTTCGCTATCCTGATAGCGGCGATCTGCCAGGTCAGAAACCTCCGAGCAAGTATCGAGGACCCGTTTTGACCGGGCCAGAAGCCACCAAGTACCCTCATTCTTTGTTGTGCGGTGCGCGGCTGCAGTTCGCGCCAGCGGATCGGGCCCTCAGCGGGTCACGGTCCCGGCGGCGGTACTGGCGGACGTGCCGGTTCCCAGGGGAGTTCCTGCGGGACCGACCGGCGTGATCGAGACGGGCTCCGCACTGACGATTCCGACGCGAACGACGACGAGGTAGATCCGTGCGCACGTACAGCCCGAAGCCCGGCGAGGTGACCCGCGCCTGGCATGTGATCGACGCCGAGGATGTGGTGCTCGGCCGGTTGGCAACTCAGGCCGCGACGCTGCTGCGCGGCAAGCACAAGCCGACCTACGCGCCGCACATCGACACCGGTGACTTCGTCGTCATCGTCAATGCCGAGAAGGTGGCCCTGACCGGTAACAAGCGCACCCAGGCGTTCCACTACCGGCACAGCGGTTACCCCGGTGGTCTGCGTAAGCAGTCCTTCGGTGAGGTGCTCGAGAAGCACCCCGAGCGGCTGCTCGAAAAGGCGATCAAGGGCATGTTGCCGAAGAACAAGCTCGGCCGCGCGATGGGCAAGAAGCTCAAGGTCTACGCCGGCGCGGAGCACCCGCACCAGGCCCAGAACCCGCAGCCGTTCGAGATCAACGCGAAGGTCGAGAAGTGACTGACGAACTTCAGCAGGAAGAGAACGTGACCCCGGTTCCCGAGGAGACCGCCGAGGTCGCCGAGGTCGCCGTCGAAGAGACCGGCGAAGAAGAAGCGGTCGCCCCGGCCCCGATCCCGGTGCCGACCGGCCGCCCGGTGCAGACCGTGGGTCGCCGCAAGGAAGCCGTCGTCCGGGTCCGGCTGGTGCCGGGCACCGGTGGCTTCAAGCTCAACGGCAAGACCCTTGAGCAGTACTTCCCGAACAAGGTGCACCAGCAGCTGATCAAGGAGCCGCTGGTCACCGTCGAGCGCGTGGAGAGCTTCGACGTGCTGGCCACCCTGCGCGGTGGCGGCCCGTCGGGCCAGGCCGGTGCGCTGCGCATGGCGATCGCCCGTGCGCTGGTCGCCTACGAGGCCGAAGACCGCCCGGCGCTGAAGAAGGCCGGCATGCTCACCCGTGACGCGCGGGAGAAGGAGCGCAAGAAGTACGGTCTCAAGAAGGCCCGCAAGGCGCCGCAGTACAGCAAGCGCTGACGCGAATTTCATCCGATCTGCGGGAGCAGCCTCGTCCGTTGTGGACGAGACTGCTCCCGCAGTCGTATGCACCGAAGGCCGGTTTCAAACTCGATCTGCGTAGGTGGTCCCGTAGCGGAACCTCAGACGCCCCTCGGTCCGGGATCTCCGATTCGTGTAAGCCCGCGTCGGAGCAGGTCCTCCCCGAGAGCCCCAATGGGGTGGGCACAGTCTGAGAACCCGCTGGTGGTCACCTGATTGCGTGGGCTAAGCGGCTTCGCCGCTGCAAGGACAAGAACTCGACGTGGCGCGTCCGGTCTCGCGCCCCGCGGAGTTTTCCGCGTCACACGAGGAGGACGTGCTGCTGATGGCTCGGTTGTTCGGCACCGACGGGGTGCGCGGGTTGGCCAACGCCGATCTGACGCCGGAGCTGGCGATGTCGGTGGCCGCTGCGGCGGCACGCGTGCTCTACGACCGGGACGATTCGCAACGCCGGGTGGCGCTGGTGGGCCGCGACCCCCGCGCCAGCGGCGAGATGCTGGAGGCGGCGGTCACGGCGGGCCTGACCTCGGCCGGAGCCGATGTGCTGCGGGTCGGCGTGCTGCCCACCCCGGCCGTCGCGCACCTGGTCGCCGAGTTGGGCGCGGACCTCGGCGTGATGATCTCCGCCTCGCACAACCCGATGCCGGACAACGGGATCAAGCTGTTCGCGGCCGGCGGGAACAAGCTCCCGGACGCCGTCGAGGACGAGATCGAGGCGCGCCTGAACGAGCAGGTCGACCGGCCCACCGGGGCCCAGGTCGGCCGCGTCCGCGATGTCCCCGACGCGGTGCGGCGTTACGTCGATCACCTGCTGACCGCTGCTCCGCAGCCGCTCGGTGGGCTGAAGGTCGTCGTGGACTGCGCCAACGGCGCGGCTTCGGTCGCGGCGCCGGAGGCGTACCGCCGGGCGGGCGCCGAGGTGATCGCGATCAGCGCCGAGCCCGACGGCATCAACATCAACGACGGCGTCGGCTCCACCCACCTCGAGGTGCTGCAGGCGGCGGTGCTCGAACACGGCGCGGACCTGGGCATCGCGCACGACGGTGACGCCGACCGCTGCCTCGCGGTGGACGCCACAGGCGCCGCGGTGGACGGCGACCAGATCATGGCGGTCCTCGCGGTGGCCATGCACGAGGCCGGCGAGTTGACCGAGAACACGCTGGTCGCGACCGTGATGAGCAACCTCGGCCTGCACCTGGCGATGCGCGAGCAGGGCGTGGCGCTGCGCACCACGGCCGTCGGCGACCGGTACGTGCTGGAAGAACTGCGGGCCGGCGGGTTCGCGCTCGGCGGCGAGCAGTCCGGCCACGTCGTGCTGCCCGGCCACGCCACGACCGGCGACGGCCTGCTCACCGCGCTGCGGCTGATGGGCCGGATGGCGGCCACCGGCACTCCGCTGGCGTCGTTGGCCAAGGTCATGCGGCGGTTGCCGCAGGTGCTGATCAACGTGCGGGTGGCCGACAAGGCCGCGGTGTGCGCGGCGGCCGACGTCGCGTCGGCGGTGGCGGCGGCCGAGGCGGAGCTCGGCGAAACCGGCCGCATCCTGCTGCGCCCGTCGGGCACCGAGCAGCTGGTTCGGGTGATGGTCGAGGCGCAGAGCGAGGACCGAGCGCAGGCGGTGGCCGAGCGTTTGGCCGAACTTGTTGCCTCAATCCGGTGATCTTGTGATTTTGATCTCTCGCGGCGACGTGATCTGTGAGACCCTGCTCACATGGGTGCCATCGTTGTCGCCATGGTTGTCGGGCTGGTCGCTGTCGGGCTCGTCGTCGGTATCGTGATCTTCTCCGCGCTCGCGCTAGCCGGCATGAAAGCCGTCAACGCCGCGCACGAGAGCAGGTCGTGGTTCATCAACCGCAGGCGGAGCTGAGCGTGAGCCATGCGCGGACAACTCTTCGGTGACCTGCTGATCGTCCTGGTGGTACCCCTGGTGCTCATGGTCCTGGGCGCATTCGTGTTCGCCGTCGTGCTGGCGCAGGGCTGGGGCCTGCCGTTGATCTTCGAGGGCGGGGGCCACTACTGACCGCCGGTTGAGCCCGCGCGGCGTGATCCGGGATCATTCGGTGTTGTGATCTCCATCGATCTGCGGCTCGTCGTTCTGCTGCTCGGCCTCCTGGCGGCCATCGGCCTCATGGTGCTCTTGGTGGTGCTGTTCCGGCGACGTTGACCGTTTTGATCATCGCCTGATCCCGCCACGCCGACCCGCGTGGCATGGCACCATGCGGTGCGATGACCACAGGTCTGTCGATCGGGTTCGAATGGACGAGTCTCGCCCTGGTGGGTGGTCTGGCCGGGGTTGCGTGCGTCGTCGTGCTCCTGGTGGTGCTGTCCAGGCGGCGTTGAACTTCCCGCTGCCCGCCCGCCGACGCGGTGCGCTCCGATAGGTTCGAGCCGGACGATTGGAGGCCGTAGTGATCTTCGAGATCCTGATCGTGATCGTGCTGAGCGTGATCTTCGGTGCCGGTGGCGGCGCGGTCGTCGCGCTGATCATGAAGAGCAAGGGTCCGGCGCAGCAGCCGATGCCGCAGTTCCCGCCGCAGCAGCCCCAGCCCCCGCAGCAACCCCAGCCGCCGATGCAGCAGCAGTTCCCGCCGCAACAGGGCTTCGGGCAGCCGCCGCAGGGCCCCTACCAGCAGTGAATCCGCGACGGCGCGAAGAGGAGGAACGTTGCATCTGGTGATCTCACTGGTGGGCAGCCTGATCTTCGGCGGCGGCGCTGGTGCGCTGACGGCGATGCTGATCCTGAAGAGCGGCAGCAGCGCGCAGCGGCCCGCGCCGTTCCCGCAGCAGGGCTTCGCCCCGCAGCCGATGCAGCCGCCGCAGCAGCAGTTCCCGCCGCAACAGGGTTTCGGTCAGCCGCCGCAGGGGCCGTATCCGCCGCAGTGATCGACTTCTCGCTTCGCGGATGCAAGCACCTCGCCGGATCTGCCGTTTCGCCCAGGGGAACCTGTCAAGATGAGGAACCGGTGAGGCACACGTGCCGTCGCACCCCTGGTGCGACGTGCGCGACAGGTCCGGTGAAGGGGGCACGATGAGTGGGGCGCAGACCTCGGGGACCGACATCTCGAAGGCGGCCAATGCGTTCTCCGACGGTGCCGGGTCACTCAAGGAGCAGGCCAAGAAGGCCACCGATACGAAGCTGACCGCGGAGAAGTTCGGCAAGAAGTTCCACGAGGCCGGCAAGGCCTACAAGGACGCGTTGGACAAACTGGGGAAGAACATCGAGTCGTTCGGCGAGCACGGCTCGAAGCTGTCCGAAGACTTCTCGTCGACCGCGAAGGAATACCAGGCCAGCGACGAATCCGGTGCCAACGAGGTCGGGAAGGTGCAGGCCTGATGGCGGACGAGAAGAAGGAAGAGGAAAGCAGCTTCGGCGAGGAGTTCGGTTCCGTCGTCGGCGGCATCCAGGGCGGCGTCACCGGCCTGGTGGCGGGCCCGGCGGGCGCCGTGGCCGGCGCGAAGATCGGCTCGGAGGTCGGGGAAGCGGTCGGCGGGGCCGTGCAGGACGCGGGCGAATGGGTCGGTGAGACCGTCGCCGACGCAGGCAGCTGGCTGGTCGACAACGCGGGCGGCATCGCCGACACCGCGATGAGCATCGTCAACCCGGTCGGTGGCGCGCTTTTCGAGAAGATCACCGACGGCGGTTTCTCCGCGCTGCAGGAGAAGGCCAAGGCCGCGGAGGAGCGCAAGGGCAAGTTCGACGACGCCAAGAAGAAGCTCGAAGGCGGCGGTTCCGTCGGCACCTCCGACGAACTGCTCGACGACGGCAAGATGGGGCTGGACTTCTTCGAGAAGTTCCTGCCGCTGTACAAGGACTGGGCCGGCAAGGGTGCGGACTTCCAGGCCGATGTGGTCGAGCAGTACGACCAGCTCCGCGAGATCGACTTCGGCGCGTTCCGGGAGGACGCCGAGCGGCTGGGCGGCGTGCAGCAGGCGCTGCTGGACCAGAACGACTCGATGGGCCAGTCGTTCCAGGGCACCAGGCAGACCTGGCAGGGGAAGGCCGCTGAATCGGCCGAGGCCAAGGTCGGCAAGTACAGCCAGGCGGGCACGACGGTCACCAACGAGACCGAGAACATGGCCGGCGCCATCACCCCGGCCGTCGACGGCATCCAGCAGACCGTGCGCGAGTACGCGAAGTTCGTGCTGGAGCTGGGCAAAGAGATCAAGTGCGCGGGCAAGGACCCCGACGACACCAAGGACGAGATCCGCAAGGCGCGCGGCGACATCAATCTCGAGGACCTCAAGGACATCGGGATCGACGACATCTTCTCCGGCGCCTGGTCGATGATCAAGGACCAGGCGATCGGCCTGATCCTGGGTGGCCCGATCGGCGGGATGATCGGCCAGTTCTTCGGGGCCAAGGACGCCTGCGACCAGATCCGCCAGGGCCTGATCGACGACGCCAAGAAGTGGCTCGACGAGTCGTTCAAGCCCGAGATGGAGCAGAAGTACCAGTCCTTCAAGGACCAGAGCAAGTCCACTCAGGACGCCGTCCAGGCCTCGTACGACAAGATGCTGGAGGCCGCCAAGGTCAGCGACGACCCCTTCAAGGGTCTCGACGGCGATGGCGACGGCGGCGGCAACGACAAGGGCGGTAACGGCACCGGCGGCGGTGGCAACGGAACCGGCGGCGGTGGCTCGGGCACCGGCGGTGGCGGCGGCGGTGCCGGCACCGGTGGTGGCGGCGGTGGGGCGCCGGAGATGCCGGAACAGCCGGAGATGCCGAAGCCGCCGGAGATGCCGGGAATGGGCGGCGGCGCCGGCGAGCAGGGCGAGCAGGAGAAGGTGACCCTCGGCGAGGGCGACGACGCGGTCACCGTGCAGAAGCCCGGCCCCGACGGCAAGACGCAGGTCGAGCTGATCGGCCCGGACGGCAAGCCGAAGACCTACGAGGTCGACTTCGGCCCGGCGGGCGGCGCTCCCGGCGGGGGCGCGGCCGACGGCGTGCAGACGATGCCCGCGCCGGGTGGGGCGCCGGGGCAGCCGCCGATCGGTGGGCCGCCCGGTGGCGAAGGCCCGACCCAGGTGAAGGCGGGCGAGGACGGCAAGGCCGTGATCAAGGAGGGCGACCGCACCATCACCTTGGAGCGGACGCCTGATGGCCAGGTCAAGGTCAACATCGACAACGGCGGCGGGCAGCCGCCGCTGAACCAGACGATCGACTTCGGCAGCGACCCGAAGTCGCCGATCGACGCCGAGCGCATCGGGACCATGCCCGCCGACGCGGGCGGGCTCCGCCCGCCGGAGACCGGCATGCCCGCGCCCGACGCAGGCACGGGAACCCCGGAGAACGTGCGGACGATGCCCGCACCGGACATGGGCGGCGGACCGATGCCCGCACCGGACATGGGTGCACCGATGCCCGCGCCGGATCTCGGGGCTCCGATGCCCGCTCCCGACGCCGGATTCGGCACCATGCCCGCCTACGACACCGGTGTGGGCACCATGCCCGCAGCGGATCCGGGCTTCGGCGCGCCCGCCTTCGGCGGCGGTGTGGGTACCATGCCCGCGTTCGACACCGGTGCCGGTGTTCCGGCGGCCACCGAGGCCGCGTCGGCGGGCGCCCCGGCGTCCACCGCGCCGCAGTCGGCCGGCATGAGCTCGTTCAGTAGCCTGGGCGAAGGGGTGCAGAACTCGTTCGGCAGCGCCTCCGGCCAGCTCTTCGGCGGCCAGGACCAGCCAGGCATGCCCGGCGGCTCCGACCAGCACGGATCGACCGGCCTCGCCTCGCTGTCGTCGTCCGCGGGCGACTCCGCCGGCGGCAGCCCGCAGGGTGCCACCGGCCTGTCGTCGCTGAGCGACCCGGGCGGTGCCGGGCAGGGCCAGTCCGGACCGCAGAGCGGCCAGGGGGGCAACCAGAGCGCCGCCATGGGCGGCGGGATGATGGGCGGCATGGGCGCGATGGGCGGCGGCCACGGCGCTCAGCAGGGCGGCGATCAGGAGCGGACCAACGACAGCCCGTGGCGCACCCAGGGCCAGCTCTTCGACGACGGGGTCGATGCCTCCGGAATGCGGTTCCGGTCGGTCCTCGGCGAAGACCGGGATAGGTGAGCGTGATGGTTCTGATCAACCAGCAGGTCGCGGACGAGATCGCGACCCTGGTCGCGCGGCACCGCTACGGCGTCGAGGACAGCATGGATGCGGTCCGCGCCGCGGAAGCCGCGTCGGCGCAGAAGAACGAGGAGATCAAGGCGGCCGCGGACGAGCGCAAGCAGGAGCTCGTCGAGAAGGCCGCCAACGCCCAGCCGCCGGAGGAGGACAAGCCGCGGAACGACTGGGCGGGCAAGCGGAACGAGCAGAGCAACGAGATCAGCCTCGGGGGCGACGACGAGTTCGAGGAGGAGCAGCAGTCGGCCGCCCGGCACACGCCGCCTCCCGCACCGCCACCGCCGCCTCCGGTGGCGCCGAAGCCGGCACCGCGCCGGCGGGCGGCGTTCGACGATGACGACGACTACGAGAACCAGAGCTGGTTGAGGTAGCGCCGAAGCGAAGCCCGGGCCGGTGCGGCCCGGGCTTCGCTTCGTCTCGAGCCGGGCTGGGTCGAGATCGGACTTCGCCCAGCCGAGCAGCGAGGTTTTCCGTGGAAGCCCTTGCGCATCAACGATTTCCGCCTGCCCTGTTGAGGCCATGGCGAATTCGTCCAAACTAGACGGTGGCGTGTTCGGGCGATCGCTTCGGGTGGTCGCCTATTCTTTCGGCGTGAATCCGCAACAGCCCGACCAGTCGGGGCAGCCGCAGTACCAGTCCCAGCAGCCGCCGGCTCCGCAGGGGCAGCCTGCTCCGCAGGCCGGGCAGCCCGTTCCGCCGCCGGGACAGCCCGTTCCCCAGGCGGGGCAACCGTTTCCGCCGCCGGGACAGCCCTTACCGCCGCCCGGTTACCCGGTTCCGCCGCCGCCGAAGAAGAAGAGCCGCGTCGGCTGCATCCTGGCCGTCATCCTGGTCTCCATCCCGATGCTCCTGATCGGGCTCGTCGCCGGCGGCTACTTCTACTTCAAGCACCAGCACGTTACCGAGCCGGCCGGGCAGGCACCGAGCGGCGAGCCGATGGTCCCCGAATGCGACCTGCTGAGCGAGAAGACGCTGCGCGACCTGCACACCACGAACTTCGTCAGCGGCGCCGTCGGCGAAACCAGCTTCACCTGCATGTGGCGGCCGACGAAGGGCAAGGACGGCACCAACGAGCGCTACCTGGACATCAACGTCTCCGACTACGCCGACTACTCCGATCCGACCGAGGAAGCCGAGTCGAACTACGACTACGAGCGGCAGAACGTGTCCCCGGGGGCGACGCGGGTCACCGAGGTTTCCGGCCCGTGGGACGCCGGTTACCTGGTCGGGGACGGGGAGTTGGCCGCGGCGGAGCTGGTCTTCCGCAAGGGCACCAAGATCGTGAGCCTCAGCTACGACGGGACCGACAAGTCCTACGGCCTGGAGGACGGCCGGATGCCGATCGAGGAGGCGGAAGCAGCCGTGAAGAAGGTCGCCGAAGAGGTCGCGCCGAACCTGTGAGTCACGCCGCGGCGAGGTCGCCGCGGCTGTGCTCGTGATCGATGCGGCTGCCGCCGATGTCGGCGGTCAGCAGCGCCTCGCCGCGCCGGTCGCCGGCCAGCGTGCGGAGGAAGAACGCGGTGAGCAGGGCCTTCGTGACGCGCTGCGTCGCGTACTCGGGCTTGCCGTGCAGCAGCAGCTGGGTCCAGTGCCGTCCCTCGGTGAAGCCGAGGTGGCTGGCCTTCTTCACCGTCCGCAGCTGCACCGGGCCGCCCCAGGCCCGGGCGATCGGCTCGGCGTTGGCCACCGGCGGCGCCAGCAGGTCCTGGCCCGCGGCGATGTGCAGGCCGGGCACCTCGACACGGCTCGCGGTCTCGAACGCCGACGGCATGGTCTCGGCGGCGGCCAGCGTCGCGACCGAGCGGATCCGCGGGTCGTCGGCCGCCGCGAGCACCGCGCAGCCGCCGCCCATGGCATGCCCGGCGACCCCGAGCCGCTTCTCGTCGACGCTGATCTCGCCCTCGCCGAGCCGGACGCCGACGCAGATGTCCAGCGCGGTCCGCAGGTCCCCGGCGAACAGCCGGTGCGATGCGAACGCGCCGCGCTGCGAGCCGGGCGCGGCGACCACGATGCCCCACGACGCGAGGTGCCGGAGCAGGCCGAGGTACCGGCGGGGCGGCTGGAGCCAGCCGTGCCCGAACGCGACCGCCGGCAGGCCGAGTCCGGTACGCGGCGTGCAGACGATGCCGGGCAGCCCGACGAGGGCTAGATCACCGTGCAGGACGTCGTGCGGTCCGCGGCGTGACAGCTCTTCGAACGCGTTCTTCGCGGAAGGGGCCTTCTTGGCAGTGCGCGCCATGGTCAGCAACCGTAGCGGACCTGCTCATGCGCGCGCGGTAGCCGCCACGGGAGGGGTTCGCCGTTCCGGCTGACGCGAACAGGTTCAGACCATGTGGAGTAGCTACGCTGGGCCGAGTGTGCGGCATCGTTGGTTACGTAGGACATCGCCAGGCGCTCGAGGTCGTCCTCGGCGGACTCCGGCGACTCGAGTACCGGGGTTACGACTCGGCCGGGGTTGCGCTGCTCGACGGCGAGGGCGGCCTCGCGGTGGAGCGCGCCGCGGGCGCGCTGTCGAACCTGGAGAAGCGCCTCGCCGAGGTCGACGGCAGCAAGTTCGCAGGTCACAGCGGCATGGGACACACCAGGTGGGCGACGCACGGCGCGCCGACCGACCGCAACGCCCACCCGCACCGCGACGCCAGCGGCCAAGTCGCGGTGGTGCACAACGGCATCATCGAGAACTTCGCCGCGCTGCGCGCCGAGCTGGAAGCGGCGGGCATCGAGATGGCCAGCGACACGGACACCGAGACCACGGCGCACCTGGTCGCCGCCGCCTACGACGACGGCCCGACCGCCGGTGACCTGACCGCCAGCGTGTGCGCGGTCGCCCGGCGCCTGGAGGGTGCCTTCACCCTGGTCGTCACGCACGCCGCCGAGCCCGGCAAGATCGTGGCCGCCCGCCGGTCGTCGCCGCTGGTCGTCGGGGTCGGCGAGGGCGAGCACTTCCTCGCCTCCGACGTTGCCGCGTTCATCGAGCACACCCGCGACGCCGTGGAGCTCGGCCAGGACCAGGTGGTCACCATCACCCGCGACGGCTACCGGGTGACCGACTTCTCCGCCGCGGACGTCGAGGCCAAGCCGTTCACCGTGGACTGGGACCTGTCGGCCGCCGAGAAGGGCGGCCACGACTACTTCATGCTCAAGGAGATCGAGGAGCAGCCCGAGGCGCTGGAGAACACGCTGCGCGGGCACTTCTCCGGTGGCGGCATCGTGCTCGACGAGCTGCGCCTCACCGAGCAGGACCTGCGGGACATCGACAAGGTCTTCGTGGTCGCCTGCGGCACCGCCTACCACTCCGGACTGCTCGCCAAGTACGCCATCGAGCACTGGTGCCGGGTGCCCGTCGAGGTCGAGCTGGCCAGCGAGTTCCGCTACCGCGACCCGGTGCTGGGGCGGGACACGCTGGTGGTGGCGATCTCCCAGTCCGGCGAGACCGCCGACACGCTGGAGGCGGTGCGGCACGCGCGCACCCAGCGGGCGCGGGTGCTGGCGATCTGCAACACCAACGGCGCGCAGATCCCGCGCGAGTCGGACGCGGTGCTCTACACCCACGCCGGGCCGGAGATCGGTGTCGCGGCGACCAAGACGTTCCTGGCGCAGGTGGCGGCGAACTACCTGGTCGGGCTGGCCCTGGCGCAGGCGCGCGGCACGAAGTACTCCGACGAGGTGGCGCGGGAGTTCGCGGAGCTGTCGGCGATGCCCGACGCGGTGCGCCGCACGCTGTCCACGGTGGAGCAGGTGCGGGAGCTGGGCCGGGAGCTCGCCGACGCGAAGGCGGTGCTGTTCCTGGGGCGGCACGTCGGCTACCCGGTGGCGCTGGAGGGCGCGCTCAAGCTCAAGGAGCTCGCGTACATGCACGCGGAGGGCTTCGCGGCGGGTGAGCTCAAGCACGGGCCGATCGCGCTGATCGAGGAGGGCCTGCCGGTGGTCGTGGTGATGCCGTCGCCGAAGGGGCGGGCGCTGCTGCACTCCAAGCTGGTCTCCAACATCCGCGAGATCCAGGCGCGCGGCGCCCGGACCATCGTGATCGCCGAGGAGGGCGACGACGAGGTCCGGCCGTTCGCGGACGAGCTGGTCACCATCCCGGCGGTGCCGACGCTGCTGCAGCCGCTGGTGTCGACGGTGCCGCTGCAGGTGCTGGCGGCGGAGATCGCCCGGGCCCGCGGCTACGACGTCGACAAGCCCCGGAACCTGGCCAAGTCCGTCACCGTCGAGTGATTCTTTCGGCCGAAGGGTGCCTCCGCTCGACTCCGAGCGCGGGGTAGGTCGGCACGCGGCGATTTCGCGCGAAATCAGCGTCCGGCAGGCGTGGGGAGCGGCGATTTCGCGCGAAATCGCCGTCACCCCCCGTGCTCCGAGGTGCTGTTTCGCGCGACCTCCTGGCCGGTCGGGGGTCCTTCACCGGTACCTGAAAGCGTGATCGATGGGCTGGTGATCGGTTCCGGGGCTGTCGGGCCGAAAGCGCTCGCGGGACCGGTTGGCGAAATGCCCGGATGGGATGGCGTGGATCGCCGGGGCGACCGGGCAGACTGTGCGGCATCGTCGACCGCGATGAGGAGGACGCGATGCACGGAGTGTGGACGCCCGATCAGATCCGCGCCGCCGAGCAGCGGCTTTTCACCAGGACACCGGAGCCCGCGGTGATGCGCCGCGCCGCGTACGCCGTCTCGGTCCACACCGCGCGGGTCCTCACCGAGTTCACCGGCGGCGTCGCCGGTCGCCACGTCACGCTGCTCGTGGGCGCGGGCAACAACGGCGGCGACGCGCTGTGGGCCGGGGCGTTCCTCCGGCGCCGCGGGGTTGGCGTCACGGCGGTGCTCCTCGCCCCGGAGCGGGCGCACGCCGCGGGCCTCGCCGCGCTGCGGCGGGCCGGCGGCCGCGCGGTCCCGGCGGAGGGTGCGAGCCCGGACACCGCGGGGATCGGGGCGGAGTCCGCGGATGCGGTGGAGCGCGCGGACGTGGTGATCGACGGGATCGTCGGCCTGTCCGCGCGCGGTCCGCTGCGGTCGGTGGCGGCGGAGCTGGTGCGCCGGGTCGACGTGCCGATCGTCGCGGTCGACCTGCCCAGCGGCGTCGATCCGGTCACCGGCGCGGTCGACGGCCCGGCGGTGCTGGCCGACGTCACGGTGACCTTCGGCGGGCGCAAGCCCTGCCACGTGCTGGGCGCCGGCGCGGTGCACTCCGGGGACGTCGAGGTGATCGACATCGGACTGGCCGACGACCTGCCCGATCCCGAGCTCTACCTGCTGCAGGACGCCGAGATCGGCGCGGGCTGGCCGGTCCCGGGCCCGGCCGACGACAAGTACAGCCAGGGCGTGGTCGGGGTCGCCGCCGGGTCGGCGACCTACCCCGGCGCGGCGGTGCTGGCCAGCGGGGCGGCCGTGCAGGCGACCGCGGGCATGGTGCGCTACGCCGGTCCCGCCGCGGACGTGGTGCGCACGCACTGGCCAGAGGTGGTGGCGACGGGTTCTGTCAGCGACGCCGGGCGTGTGCAGGCGTGGGCGGTGGGGCCGGGGATCGGCACCGGGGCCAGCGGCCGCGACGTGCTGCGGCACGTCCTGGATTCCGGGCGGCCGGTGTGCGCGGACGCCGACTCGATCACGCTGTTCGCCAGCGACAGCACGCTGTGGGACGCGCGCGACCCGGATGCGCCGCTGGTGCTGACGCCGCACGCGGGCGAGTTCGCGCGGCTGGCGGGCGGGGAACCCGGCGAGGACCGGGTCGCCGCGGCGCGGGAGGTCGCCGCGCGCTTCGACGCGGTGGTGCTGCTCAAGGGCAACACCACCATCGTCGCCGCGCCGGACGGCCGGGTGCTCGTCAACGACTCGCGGCACGCCTGGCCGGCGACGGCGGGTTCCGGCGACGTGCTCACCGGGTTGATCGGCGCGCTCCTGGCCAGCGGCGTGGAGCCGTGGCTCGCCTGCGGCTACGCGGCGCACGTCCACGCCCTCGCGGCGGACCTCGCCGCCCACGGCGCCCCTGCCCGGAACCCCGGGGAGGTCGGCGCCCCGATCGGGGCCTCGGCGCTGCTCGCGGCGGTGCCCACGGCGATCCGAACGGTCCGCGAAGCGGCGCTGTCCTGAGCCGCTGAGCGCGCCTCCGGGCGGAAGCATCGTGCCGGTGTGTGGAGATGCGCCAGGTTCGCGGCTCGGGACGGGCGCGGGGAGGGCCTCGGTGGTTTCCGATTTTGCCTAAAATTGGGAACCCGATCTCGGTTTGAGCCCTGTCCGATTTTAGGCAAAATCGGGCACCCCGAGAACTGTCTTTCGTATCGTGGAAGTATGGGTGCATCGGATGTTCATGTTCGGCCGGGTGGGTTCTGCGGCGGCGCGAGGTGGCCGGTCGGGGACGGTCGGAGGCCTGGTACCTCGGGAGGGGCACCGGGGTGGTGTGCGACCATGTGCCTGCCATGAGTGACCAGCCCGCGTACCGCGCCGACCTGCGCATCGACGTCGACGCGATCCGCCACAACGTAAGGGTGCTCTCGGCGCGTGCCCGCGATTCGGGTGCCCGCACGATGGCCATCGTGAAGTCCGACGGCTACGGTCACGGCGCCCTGACGGTCGCCGCCGCCGCCCTCGAATCGGGCGCGGACCGGATCGGCGTCGCCTCCATCGGAGAAGCCCTGCAGCTGCGCGCCGGCGGCATCACCGCCCCGGTGCTGTGCTGGCTCTACGTCGAGGACGACGACTTCGGCCCGGCCATCGCCGCGGACATCGAGCTCTCCGCTTCCTCGCAGGAAAGCCTGCGCCGGATCGCCGCCGCGGCCGAGCAGCAGGGCCGCGTCGCCCGCGTGCACCTCAAGATCGACACCGGGCTGTGCCGCAACGGCTGCCCGGCCGAGCTGTGGCCCGCGCTGGTGGAGGACGCGGCGAAGGCCGAGGCGGACGGGCACGTCGAGGTCGTGGCGGTGTGGTCGCACCTGGCGTGCGCCGACGAGCTCGACCACCCCTCGATCGACCGCCAGGCCGAGCGCTTCGGGCTGGCCTACGAGCAGGCGCGCTCGGCGGGGCTGAACCCGATCCGGCACCTGGCGAACTCGGCGGCCGTGCTGGCCCGCCCCGACCTGCACTTCGAGCTGGTCCGGCCGGGCATCGCGGTCTATGGCCTGGATCCCGTCCCGCAGCACGGGGATCACGACCTGCGCCCGGCCATGACCTTCCGCTCCTCGGTGGTGTCGACCAAGCGCATCGCGTCGGGCGAGAGCGTCTCCTACGGGCAGCAGTGGACGGCCGAGCGCCCGACGAACGTCGCGCTGGTGCCGGTCGGCTACGCCGACGGCGTGCCGCGCACCCTGTCGGGCCGGATGTCGGTGTGGCTGGCCGGGAAGCGGCGGCCGGTGGTCGGCCGGGTGTGCATGGACCAGCTGGTGGTGGACCTCGGCGACGACCAGGTCGCGGACGGTGCCGAGGTGCTGCTGTTCGGGCCCGGCGACCGGGGCGAGCCGACGGCCGCCGAGTGGGCCGACACGATCGGCACGATCCACTACGAGATCGTCACCGGCATGTACCGGCCGCGGGTCACGCGCACCGTCGTCGACGCGCTCGTGAGCGTTGATTCCGGTTCTTACCGGAACGACCACTCACGACAGGAGCTGCCGTGAAGCCGGTCTGGCAGGCGCTGGCCTGGACGAGCGGGGTGCTGGGCGCCGCGATCACCGGCGCCGCGGTCGGCGTCGCCGCGCGCAGCTCGCGGATCGCCGCGCAGCGCAAGGCCGACGACCCCCACGCCGACGAGCCGCTCGGCAGGCTCCGTCCGGACCGGCAGTCCACTGTGGCCGCCGACGACGGGGTTCCGCTGTCGGTGCAGGAGATCGGGCCCGCCGACGGCGGCGAGGCGGAGCTGACCGTGGTGCTCGTGCACGGCTTCGCGCTCGACTCCCGCTGCTGGCACTTCCAGCGCCGCGACCTGCCCGAGCTCACCGAGCCGCGGGTCCGGCTGGTGCTGTTCGACCACCGTAGCCATGGCCGTTCCGGCCACTCCGCCAAGCGCAACAGCACGATCGACCAGCTCGGCAGGGACCTTGACGCGGTGCTGCGCTCGGCGGCGAGCCGGGGTCCGATCGTGCTCGTCGGGCACTCGATGGGCGGCATGTCGATCATGGCGCTCGCCGAGCAGCGCCCCGAGCTGTTCCGCGACCGGGTCCGCGCGGTCGCCCTGATCGGCACCTCCGCCGGCGCGATCGGCGCGTCCGGGCTGCCCCGTCCGTGGCTGCACCGCGCCAACCCGGTGCCGCGCGGGCTCGCGCTGCTCGCGGACTTCCAGCCGGACCTGGTGGAGCGCACCCGGCGGCTCGGCGACAAGCTGACCTGGACGCTGGTGCGCAACCTGTCCTTCGGGGATCGCGACATCTCGCCGAAGATCGTGGACCTGATGGCCGAGATGATCGGCGCGACCACCGTCGAGGTGGTGACCGACTTCCTGGAGACGATCAACCTGCACGACCGCAAGAAGGCGCTGGCGGCGCTGCGGACCTGCGAGGTGCTGGTGCTCACCGGCGACGCCGACCGGGTCACGCCGTTCTCGCCGCACGCCGAGGTGCTCGCCGCGGAACTGCCGGGCGCGACGCTGGTGCGCGTCGAGGGCGCCGGGCACCCGGTGATGCTGGAGCGACCGGAGTTGGTCACCGAGGAGTTGATCGCGCTGATCCGGCGGGCCGTTGGAGGAGGAAGCGGAGAGGTGACCGGGAGTTGAGCCCTGCACTGCAGACCGTCGAGCTGCCGGCGGAGTCCGACACGTTGGAGTTCGGCCGCCGGCTGGGAGCCGTGCTGCGCGCCGGCGACCTCGTGCTGCTGGACGGGCCGCTGGGTGCCGGGAAGACCGTGCTGGCGCGGGGGATCGCCGCGGGCATGGGCGTCATCGGCTCGGTGACCTCGCCGACGTTCGTGATCGCGCGGGTGCACCGGCCGGAGTCCGGCGCCGGCCCGGCGCTGGTGCACGTCGACGCCTACCGGCTGGGCGGGTTGGACGAGATCGACGACCTCGACCTGGACACGGATCTGACGGATGCCGCGGTGGTCGTCGAGTGGGGCGAGGGCCTCGCGGAGCGGCTCGCCGATGCGTACCTGCTGCTGCGGATCCGCCGCCGGGACGACGACGTCCGCGAGATCACCCTTGAGCCGCACGGCGAATCCTGGGAACCGCGGCTGGGCGAGCTCGCCGCTCGATGACGGATTTCCTGGCCGGGATTCCCGGCCCGCTCGCGCTCGTCGTCGTCGCGGTGCTGCTGTTCGCCGAATCCGGCCTGCTGATCGGGGTTTTCCTGCCGGGGTCGGGCACCGTGCTGGCGCTCGGCTGGCTCGCCGGGCAGGGCGTCGTCGAGGTGTGGCTGGCCGCGATCTGTGCCTTCGGCGCGACGGCTTTGGGCTGCCAGCACGGGTACTTCCGCGGCCGCCGGGACGGTTTGCTGCGGCGGCAGCTGGTCAAGCGCTTCGGCGAGCAGCGGTTCGCGCGCGCGGAGTCCGCTTTGGACGGACGCGCGGAGGTGACGGTGGCGGCGTCGCAGTGCTTCGCCGTGGTGCGCACGCTGGTGCCCCGGCTGGCGGGGCACGCCAAGGTCACCCACCTGCGGTTCACGATCTGCAACGTGCCGGTGGCGGCGGCCTGGGCGACGACGCTGGTGCTGCTCGGCGCCTGGTCGGGCGAGGCCTACGAGCAGGTGCAGGCGACGGTGGGCCTGCTGGGGCTGCCGCTGCTCGGCATCGCCGCCGTGCTGGTGCTGGCGGTGTGGTGGCTCCGCCGCCGCAAGCAGCTCCGCCAGGTCTCGTGACGCAAGACCTGGTCGGCCTCCTCGCGCCCGTTGGCCAATCAGCCCGGAACCTCGAGTGACGCAATTTCAATGGAAATCGGACCTTCGATTTCCATTGAAATTGCGGCGGATCAGGCCGTGTTGCTGACGCTGAGCTCGGCCGACAGGTCGTTGGCCAGGCGTTTCATCAGCGGGATGACCTCGTCCGTCGAGATCCGCGTCATCCGGCCCTCCGGACCGGAGATCGAGATCGCCGCGCCCGCCGGCGCTCCCGGCACGGCGACGGCGTAGCAGCGCACGCCGACTTCCTGCTCGCCGTCGTCCAGCGCGTAGCCCTGCTGGCGGATGCGGCCCAGCTCCTCCTGCATCGCCTCGACCGTGATGATGGTGCGCTCGGTCTGCGGGTGCATCGTCGTGCGGGAGAGCAGTTGCGTCACCGTCTCCGGCGGCATGGTGGCCATGACGGCCTTGCCGACGGCCGTGGCGTGCGCGTCGACCCGGCGGCCGACCTCGGTGAACATCCGCATGGAGTGCTGCGAGGGGACCTGCGCGACGTAGACGATCTGCTCGCCGTCGAGCACCGCCATGTTGGACGTCTCGCCGGTGGCCTCGGTGAGCTCGGCGAGGTACGGGCGGGCCCAGGAGCCGAGCGCGCGGCTGGCGGTCTCGCCGAGCCGGATCAGCCGGGGGCCGAGCGCGTAGCGGCGCGAGGGCTGCTGGCGGGCGTAACCGTTGCTCACCAGCGTGCGGATGATGCGGTGGATCGTCGGGAGCGGCAGGCCGGACTTCTCGGCGAGCTCGGACAGTGCGACTTCACCGCCGGCGTCGGCCATCAGTTCCAGGAGCTCGAAGGTGCGTTCGACCGACTGCACCCCTCCGCCCTGAGTCGCCCGCTGCGGGCCAGTGGTCATCGCAGAACTCCCTTTCCACTGTGCTGGCTGAGCAGAGTCTAGTCCGTGGCGGGTGCGCCAGCTCATGTTGCTTCGAACGCTATATGGAAACTAACATCCACGATGCAGAAAACATAACGGGCGTACCGCTAGCGGAACGGCCGCCGCGCGCCTCGTCGGGTGCGCGACAGTCCGCCACGCGGCAAGGTGAGCCAACAAGCCACCGTCTGGAACCCGGCAGCAGAAAGAGGTGGACTTCCCATGTCCGAAACCCCAGCAGGAGTGCAGGTGCTCGGCGGTGCCGTCGAGCGCGGGGACGAGATCCTGACCGAGGAAGCGCTCGAGTTCGTCGCCGGTCTGCAGCGCGCCTTCGGCGCCCGCCGCGACGAGCTGCTCGCCCGCCGCAAGGAGCGCCGCGCCGAGGCCACCGCCAAGGGCCGGCTGGACTTCCTGGCGGAGACCCGGCACATCCGCGAAGGCGACTGGCAGGTGGCCGCGCCGCCGGCCGACATCGCCGACCGTCGCGTCGAGATCACCGGCCCGACCGACCGCAAGATGGCCATCAACGCGCTGAACTCCGGCGCGCGCGTCTGGCTCGCCGACCTCGAGGACGCCAACACCCCGCACTGGCGCAACGTGGTCTCCGGCCAGGTCAACCTCTACGACCTGGTCCGCAAGCAGATCGAGCTGACCACGCCCGAGGGCAAGCACTACAAGCTGCGCGACGACGTCAAGCACGCCGTTCCGCTGGTGCGCCCCCGCGGCTGGCACTTCGACGAGAAGCACATCCTGGTCGACGGCAAGCCGGTGGTCGCCGCGTTCGTCGACTTCGGCCTGCACTTCTTCCACAACGCCAAGGAACTGATCAGCCGCGGCAGCGGACCGTACTTCTACCTGCCGAAGATGGAGAGCCACCTCGAGGCTCGGCTGTGGAACGACGTGTTCACCCACGCCCAGCAGGAGCTCGGCGTCCCGCACGGCACGGTGCGCGCCACGGTGCTGATCGAGACCTACCCGGCCGCGTTCGAGATGGAGGAGATCCTCTACGAGCTGCGCGACCACTCCGCCGGCCTCAACGCGGGCCGCTGGGACTACCTGTTCAGCGTGATCAAGACCTTCCGCGACTCGGACAAGTACATCCTCCCGGACCGCAACTCGGTGACCATGACCGCGCCGTTCATGCGCGCCTACACCGAGCTGCTGGTGCGCACCTGCCACAAGCGCGGCGCGTTCGCGATCGGCGGCATGGCCGCGTTCATCCCCACCAAGGACCCGGCCACCAACGAGGCCGCGATGGGCAAGGTGCACGACGACAAGAAGCGCGAGGCCGGCGACGGCTTCGACGGCTCCTGGGTCGCTCACCCCGGCCTGGTGCCGATCTGCTTCGAGGAGTTCGACGCGGTGCTGGGCGACAAGCCCAACCAGATCGACCGCACCCGCGACGAGGTCTCGGTGACCGCCGACCAGCTGCTGTCGGTGGCCGACACCCCCGGTGAGAAGACCATCGAGGGCCTGCGCGCCGCGGTCGACGTCGGCGTCCGCTACATCGTGTCGTGGCTGGGCGGCAACGGCGCGGCGGCGATCCACAACCTGATGGAGGACGCCGCTACCGCCGAGATCTCGCGTTCGCAGATCTGGCAGTGGCTGCACAACAGCGTGGTGCTGGCCGGTGGCGAGCAGGTCACCGCGGACCTGGTCCGCGAGGTGCTGGCCGACACCGAGAAGCAGCTGCGGTCCGAAGACGGCTTCCCGGTCGACAACCTGGGCCGGGCCGTCGAGCTGTTCGAGCAGGTGGCGGTGGCTGACGAGTTCGTCGACTTCCTGACGCTGCCTGCCTACGAAGAGATCGACTGAGTACGGAAAGGCCGCGGTGAGCCTGGGGTCGTGAGTGCTTTTGGTTGCTGCAGCAGCCAAAAGCACTCACGACCCCGTCGCCGTAGCCGAACTGGGCAGCCGGGGACGCCTCCCGGCTGCCGGACGAAGGGAGCGCAAGTGGCCAGAACCTCGCTGGAATCCACCGAGATCGCGAAGCGGCTCGCCCGCCTGTCCGAGGTGGACGAGCACATCGCCCGCACGTACCCGGGCGCGAGCGCGGCCCGGCAGCCGGTGCACACCTGCTACGTGCCGGCGAGCAAGGTCGACGCCGACACGGTGCGGCAGTGGGGACGGGAGGCGCTGGCCGCGCTCGACCGGGACGCCGCCCGGCCCGAGGACCTCGTCGAGATCCTAGGCCTGGACGAGCAGATCGCCCGGGCCGTGCACCCGCGGGTGCGGGCGAAGCTGCAGAACTCGCCGGTCGAGGACCTGCGCATCGACTTCGAGGACGGCTACGGGCGGCCCGGCGACGACGTCGAGGACGCCGACGCCGAGCGGACCGCCGGGGTGGTCGCCGGGTGGTTGCGCGACGGCGTGGAGCCGGCGAACTTCGGCCTGCGGGTGAAGTCCTTCGACACCCCGGAGCTGCGCGCCCGCTCGGTGCGCACGCTGGACGTCTTCCTCACCGCGTTGCTGCAGCAGTGGGGCAGCCTGCCCGCCGGATTCGTGCTCACCTTCCCGAAGGTCGTCGACGTCTCGCAGGTCGAGGTCTTCGTCGAGCTGCTGGAGCTCTTCGAGCAGCAGCTGGGCATGCCGGAGAAGTCGCTGCGCTTCGAGATCCAGGTGGAGACCACGCAGTCCATCGTGGACTCGCACGGTCGCTTCGCGCTGCCGCTATTCCTGCGGGCGGGCGCTGGCCGGGTCACCGGGCTGCACTTCGGCACCTACGACTACACGGCCAGCTGCGGGCTGACCGCCGCGCACCAGCACCTCGCGCACCGCGCCTGCGACTTCGCGCGGCACGCGATGCAGGTGTCCGCCGCGGGCACCGGGGTGTTCCTGTCCGACGGCTCGACGAACGTGCTGCCGGTCGGCGACCAGGTGCACCACGGCTGGCGCACCCACTACGAGCTCACCCGCCGGTCCCTGGAGCACGGCTTCTACCAGGGCTGGGACCTGCACCCGGCGCAGCTGGTGACCCGCTACGCGGCGGTGTTCGCGGCGTTCCGCGACTCGGCTCCGGCGGAGGCGGCGCGGCTGTCGGCGTACGTGTCGGCCAGCGGCAGCGCGGTGCTGGACGAGCCGGCGACGGCGCGAGCGCTGGCGGCGTCCTTCGTGCGGGCGCTGGACAACGGCGCCACCGACGCGGACGAGGTCAAGGAGATGACGGGACTGGCGGAACCGGAGATCCGCAAGCTCGGCCGCCTCTAGGCCGGTAGGCCGCCGGCCCCCGGCACCGGCGGCCCTCATCGCGTCAGCCGCCGTAGGTCGCGGCGTACGGCCGCGCGTCCCCGCCTTCGTCGGGGCTGCGACCACAGGTCGTTCGGGCGCGGTACCGCTGATCCCGCACAACGTCCAGTAGGAGCCCAGCTCCGGGAGCGGAACCTCGTTCCACGCCCGGCCATCCCAGTGCTGCACCGAGCCGCGCCGCCAGTCGTTGCCGTTCTTCGTCACCATTCCCGCGGGGGTCTGACCGGCGCCGTGGGCAGGGGTTGAAAGTCGGTGTTCGGTGTGAGCGGATGGGCACGGATCCGGCGGCTTGGAGGAGCGTGGCGATGGAGATCAGGGGTGCGGTGCTGCAGGAATGCGGTCGGCCTGGGCCGTGGGAGCGGTCGCGGCCGCTCGCCGTCACCGAACTCGACCTCGACTCGCCCGGGCCGGGCGAGTTGCTCGTGCAGCTGGAGGCCGCCGGGGTCTGCCACTCCGATCTGTCCGTTGTGGACGGAAACCGGGTGCGCCCGGTGCCGATGCTGCTCGGGCACGAGGCCTGCGGCCGGGTCGCCGAGGTCGGCGCCGGCGTCACCGATCTCGCCGTCGGGCAGCGCGTCGTCCTGTACTTCGTGCCGCGGTGCGAGGAATGCGACGCGTGCCGAGCGGGTGGGCGGGCGCTGTGCTCGCCGGGCTGGGCCGCGAACGGTGCGGGCACGCTGCTCTCCGGCGCTCGCCGCCTGAAGTGGGACGGCCGCGAGGTGCACCACCACTGCGGCGTTTCCGGGTTCGCCACGCACGCCGTGGTCGACCGCCACTCCGTCGTGCCGGTCGCCGACGACGTGCCGCCGGAGATCGGCGCGCTGCTCGGCTGCGCGGTGCTCACCGGCGGTGGCGCGGTGAAGAACGCCGCCCGCATCGAGCCCGGCGAAGACGTCACGGTGGTGGGCGTCGGCGGGGTCGGCATGGCGGCGGTGCTGGTTGCGCTGGCCTGTGGCGCGGGCAGCGTGACCGTCGTGGATCCCTTGGCGGGCAAGCGGTCTCGCGGCCTCGAACTCGGCGCGACGAAGGCGTTGACGCCGGAGGAGGCCGTCGAATCCGGGCACAAGACCTCGGTGGTCGTGGAGGCGAGCGGCAACGCGAAGGCGTTCGAGACGGCGGTTTCGGTGACCGCGCCCGCCGGGCGGACGGTCTCGGTCGGCCTGGCCTCGCCGGAGGCGCGGAGCAGCATCTCGCCATTGGCGCTGGTGAGCGAGACCCGCACGATCATCGGCTCGTTCCTCGGTTCCGGCCTGCCCGCGCAGGACATCCCGGAGTACGCGGACCTGTGGCGGGCCGGGAAGCTGCCCGTCGACCAGCTGGTGTCGGGGACCATCGACCTGGACGACATCAACCACGCGATGGACGAGCTCGCCGCCGGGCGGGCCATGCGCCAGGTCATCCGCTTCTGATCCGTTTCGGCTGGGGCCTTTGCCGGGCCGTTCGCACGCTCCCGTACGAGTGGCCGCTACGCGGCGGCTTCGGCGACGGTGAGGCTGTCCTCGTAGATGTGGTAGCGGGTGATCAGGCCGTCCTCGCCGGTCAGGTGCAGGGCGAACGGGGTGGTGAAGGCCCGGCCGTTGGCCCTGATGACCTGCGACACCTCGCCGAGCACCACCGCGTGCGGCCCGTCGACGAGGATGTGGCCGATGCGCGCCTCGGTTTCCCTGGGGACGAAACCGCCCAGCATCGTGCGGAAGAAATCGGCGACGTCGGCGCGCGTCGTGCAGTGCCGGATCCACGGCACCGCAGGCGATCCGACGATCTTCCAGTCGACGGTCTCGGCGAACAGCGCGGCGATGGCGTCGGGGTCGCCGCCGGCCAGGGTCTGCAGGAAGTCGTCGACGGTTTTCCTGAAGGTCATCGCGTCTCTCCTCGGATCGGAACTGCCACGAGTCTCGCGGCGATCCCGCATCGCGTCGATTACCCCGCGGGTAATGGGAGAACTGCACGGCACGGCGCCGCGGCACCGGCTAGCGTCGGTCCGGTCCGACAGCGTCGCGAGGAGCAGATCATGGAAGAGCAGTCCGCCCGGGGGGACATCCTGGAGACGTTGGCCGAGCGGCTGGGCAAGCGCCAGGTCTTCGGTGAACCCGTGCGGCAGGGCGACACCACCCTGCTGCCGGTCGCTCACGTCCGCACCGGCGGCGGTCGCCACGGTCACGACGACGGCGTCGGCATCGGCGTGGATGCCCGCCCGGTCGGCGCGTTCTCGGTCTCCGCCGACGGCAAGGTCGCCTGGCACCCGGCCGTCAACGTGAACAAGATCGTCTGGGGCGGCCAGCTGGCGCTCGCCGCCGTCATCGTCTCCTTCGCGATCGCCTTCCGCCGCAAGCGCTGACCCGCGGTCAGGCCTTCGGGGCTCCGGCGGCGAAAGCCGGCGCCAGCTGCTCGAAGGCCCGGTCGATCGACTTCATCCGGTCCTCGTCGCCGCGCAGCCACTCCCGGGACGCGGTGTCGAGGGCCGCCGTCGCCGCGTTGGTCAGCAGATCCGCGGTGAACGCGTCGAGTCCGGAGCGTTCGCGCAGGACATCGGCGACGTCCTGGCGCCACTGCTCCCGCTTCTGGTGCAGCCGGGCTCGCAGCGACTGCGTCGTTTCGATCAGCCGGAGGCTGGTCGCGTCGCGCTGCGAGGAATGGATCTTCTCCGCCCAGCGGCGCAGCACGTGGTGCAGGCATGCCCACGGCGGCTGGTCGGCGGGCTGGGCGCGCAGGTCTTCGACGACCTGTTCGCCGAGCGCGTCGATCCCGCCGAAGACGGCGTCCTCCTTCGACGGGAAGTACCGGAAGAAGCTGCGCTTCGTCAGCCCAGCGGCCCGGGCTATCTCGTCCACGGTCGTCTCGTCGAAGCCGTGCTCGACGAACATCTCCAAGGCCAGCTCGGCGAGCTCCGTGCGGACCGCACGCCGCGCCCGCGCCCGCAGCCCATCGGTGCCACTCGCGCTGTTCACGCACCCTAGTCTACTTTATGTCATCAGATGTCAAACTAGACATTCGGTGACATGGGAGGCGAGAAGTGGCGACGATGAGCGGCAAGACGGTGCTCGTGACCGGTAGCACGGGTGGGATCGGCAAGGAGACGGCGCGCGGCCTCGCGCGGCTGGGGGCCGACGTGATCCTGGTGGGGCGCAACGCGGATCGAGCCGAAGCGGCGGCTGCGGAGCTCCGGCGCGACACCGGCAATCCCGGCGTCGAGGCGCTGATAGCCGACGTGACCAGGCGGGACGACCTGCGCCGCCTGGCGGAGCAGGTGAGGGCTCGCGACGGCGGCCTGCACGTGCTGATCAACAATGCCGGGGTTGCCAAGGAAAGCCGGGAGCTGACCGCGGACGGCGTCGAGATGGCGTTCGCGGCCAACGTCCTGGCCCCGTTCGTGCTCACCCATCTCCTGCTGCCCGAGCTTCGGCGCGCCGGTCGCGGGCGGGTCGTCAACATCGCCGGCGGGGTGCCGCGCGGCCGGATCGACCTGGACAACCTGCAGGGCGAGAAGTCCTACGTGGGGCTCGCGTTCTACAACCAGACCAAGCTCGCGCTGATGGCGATGAGCTGCGCCTTCGCCGAGCGCCTGCGGGAGTCGGGGATCACGATCAACGTCGCGTATCCCGGACACGCCTACACGTCCATGAACAAGAACCTGACGACGAGCGCGTATCCGTTGGCGGCGCGGCCGGTGGTGCCGCTGCTGAGGATCCTCATGCCGGTCATCTACGGCGGTGCGGCTGTGGAGAAAGCGGCCGCTTCCAGCATTCGCCTGGCGTCCGATCCGGGCCTCGCCGAAGTGCACGGCGTCTACTTCAACAGCAAGGCCGAACGCGCCCCGTGGCCGGCGAGCGTCCGCGACCGGCGCAACCGGGACGCGATCTGGGCGCTGTGCCGGGAGCTCGGCCGGATCGAGGGTTGATTCAGCGGCCGTCTTCGCGGTCGGCCGCCGCCAGGATCGTGTCGAGCAGGCCGGGGAACCTGGCTTCGAGGTCGTCGTGGCGCAGCGACAGCAGGTTCTCCCGGCCGGACGGCTGCTGCCAGATCACGCCGCTGTCCCGCAGCACCCGCCAATGCCTGGTCAGGGTCGACTTCGACACGCCTTCGACGATGCTTCCGCAGCTCTGCTCGCCGCCGGTGGCGAGCGCGCGGACGATGGTCATCCGCAGCGGGTTGGCCAGCGCGGAGAGCACGTCCTGCAGCTGGATCTGGTCGCGGTCCGGATGCGTGTCGATCACCTCGTCGAGTCTACGCAAAAGTACGCGTAGACGTGAACAGACTTCCGTTCGATTGTTGACGCATATGTGAACTGTTCACTAGTGTGCGTACAGTCAATCAAGATCAATCGAATGGAAGGGCCGACATGTCCGCGCTCTCGACATCGCCGCCCGACACCGGTCGCAGCCTGGGGTGGAGCCTGGCGCTACTGGCCCTGGCGCAGCTGATCTTCTCGCTGGACCTGAACATCGTGTTCGTCGCGCTCCCGGAGATCGGCGCCGAACTGGGCTTCCCGAACCAGACCCAGCAGTGGGTGGTCGGCGCCTACGCGGTGTTCGCGGGGGGCTTCCTGCTGCTCGGCGGCCGGGCGGCCGACCTGTTCGGCCGCCGCCGGATGTTCGTCGCGGCCCTCGCTGTCTACGCGGCCTCGTCGCTGGCCGGCGGGCTGGCGACCGGCCCCGGGCTGATCATCGCCGCGCGCATGGTGCAGGGCATCGGCGGCGCGATGCTGCTGCCGTCGACGCTCTCGCTGATCAACACGCTGTTCGAGGAGGGGCCGCGGCGGAACCGGGCGCTCGCGGTGTGGGGCGGGGCGGGCGCCAGCGGGCTCACCGTGGGCGCCCTGCTGGGCGGCATCCTGACCGAGTTCTTCGGCTGGCCGGCGGTTTTCTACGTGAACGTGCCGTTGGCCGGGCTGGTCGCGGTCGCCGCGCTGGTCGTCATTCCGCGCGATGCGGCCGCGCAACGCGGGCGGCGCTTCGACGTGCCGGGCGCGCTGACGGTCACCGGCGGCGCCACGCTGCTCGTGTACGCGCTCGTGCAGGGAGCCGAAGTCGGTTGGGGCGCAACGGATGTAGTCGTGGCTGCGGCGCTCGCGGTGGTGCTGCTCGTCGCGTTCGCGTTCATCGAGGTGCGCAGCGCGGATCCGCTGATGCCGCCGCGCCTGCTGCGCAACCGGAGCCTCGTCGTCGGTGTCAGCGCTACGTTCGTCTACATGGGCACGTTCGGTGCGCTGCCGTACTTCCTCACGATCCTCTTCCAGCAGGTGCACGGATTCAGCGCGCTGCAGACCGGGCTCGGCTTCCTGCTGCCGGCACTGGCGATCGCCGCCGGAACGCAGCTCGGCGAGCGCGCCGCCACCCGGTTCGGCACCCGTGCCACGCTCGTGGCGGGCGGCGTCATCGGAGTGGTCGGGACGGCGATCCTGGCCGTCGGCTTCCAGGACGGTGCGGGCTACCTCGTCGCGGTTCCCGGGCTTCTGGTCTCCGGCGTCGGGCAGGGGATCACCTGGACCGCGATGTGGATCGCGGCCGGATCCGGCGTCGCCGCAGGGGAACAGGGCGTCGCGTCCGGCATGGCTTCGACGACGCTGAACCTGGGCAACGCCATCGGCATCGCCGCGCTGACCGCCGTCGCCTACTCCGGGCACAGCGCCGAGACCGCCGTGCTGGCGGGCGGCGGGCGGCTCGCGGTGCTGCTCGCGGCGGTGGGGATGGTACTCGGGGTGCTGCTCGCGTTCGCCTTGCCGCGCAAGGAGATCCGGTAGCTCAGGTGTCGATGGTCTCCGGGTTCATGCCGGACCAGGCGATCAGGCGGTCCGCGACCTCGCCCACCGTCGGACGGGACTTCGGGTCCGGGTCGAGGCAGGCGTCGACGGTGCGGGACAGCGCCGCGGGCAGGCGTCGGTGGGTGCGCAGCGGCGCGGCAGTGTTGTGCCGCTGCGGGTAGTAGCGGGTGCCGTCATCGTTGCGCCCGCTGGAGGACACCTCGGCCCACGGTGTGGTGCCCGAAAGGGCCTCGTACAACGTGATGCCGAGGCCCCAGGTGTCCGCCGCCGGCGTCATCTCGCCGCCGGCCGCCTGCTCCGGGGAGAGGTAGTCGAACGTCCCGGCCGAGCTGTGCTCGCCGATCCGGCAGGCGAGGCTGAGGTCGAGCAGCACCGCCCGGCCGCCGACCTCGACCACGTTCGACGGCTTCACGTCGATGTGCACCCAGCCGCGGCGGTGCAGATAGCCGAGCACCGAGCACAGCTGGATGCCCAGCACCGCGGTGTCGACCGGCCGCAGCCGCCCGAGCTCCTCGATCAGGAAGCCCAGCGTGTGCCCCGGCAGCGTCTCGGTGATCACCACCGGCCGCGCCGGCTCGTCGGCCTGCGCGATCTCGTAGCCGCGCACCAGGTGCGGATGCGTGAACTGGGTCAGCAGCACGCCTTCGTTGCGCAGCCAGCCGATCGCGCGCTCGTCCGCGGCGCGCTCCGGCCGGACGGTCTTGGCGATGCAGCGGCAGGACCGCTCCTCGCTCCACACGTCGTAGACGTCCAGCCGGCTGCCGCGGCGCAGGTGCCCGACGACCCGGTAGCCGGGGGCGAGCACGTCACCCGGCGCGAGCGGCGGTCCCGGCGGTCCCCAGTCCTGGTCGGGTTCGCCGTAGTAGTAGGAGCTCAACGAATCGATCAGCACCGAACCGAGCCGATTGCGCGGCGTCAGCTGTGGCTGCGACGGCGGTAGTGGCCGTGGCCGCTGCTGCTCGAGTGGCGGCGACGGCGGTGCCCGCTGCTGCTGTCGTACCGGCGGCGGTGCCCACCGCTGCTCGAATGCCTGCGGCGGTGCCCGCCGCTGCTGGAGTGCCCGTGCGAATGGTGCTTCGCCGGCGACACCATCTTGAACAGCTTCGAAAGGTCCATCGGCCCAGCTCCCGGATCGATCGGTGGCCGCGCGGTCGCGCGGTCCTGTGATCATTGTTCCTGGATTCGGGGGCGCGGTCGAGGAATTTTGCACCTTTCGCGGATTCGGCCCAATGGCGGACTCGTCGGCGGCGGTGGCCAGTGGTATTACCATCGCCGCCGACGAGCGGTCATCGCCTGGTCACAGCGGCTGCTGGACCGCCGCGGCGGCATCGACGACGCCGTAGCCGTAAACCGGGTTGAAGACCCCGCGCAGCCCCACCAGCGGCGTGCGGGCGGTGGTCATCAGCGCCTTCTCGATGCCGTCGGCATTGCGGTCCTGCGCGCCGAGCAGCGCCGCGACACCCGCGACCTGCGGGGCCGCCATGGAGGTTCCGGCGAAGGAGTCGTAGTCGGCCTGCCCGCACTTCGCCGAACCGGCACCGCGCGGCACCGTCGACCAGACGTCGTCGTCGCAGCCCTGCTTGGACGCGCCGCCCGGCGCCGACACGGCCCTCGTGTCCAGCTTGAGGGCGAGGTTGGAGTACGTCGAGTGGAGCTCGTTGGCGTCCGTCGCGGCGACGCACAGCGCGCCGGACTCCCAGGCCGGGGTGTCGCACAGCGGAGCGGTTTCGTTGCCCGCCGAGGCGACCACGACCACGCCCTTCTCGCGGGCGTAGGCGATGGCGTCCTTCGTCTCGTTGGCCAGCCCGAGCAGCGTCAGGACCTGCGTGCCGGGCTGCGCGCCGAGGCTGAGGTTCACGACGTTCGCGCCGTGGTCGGCGGCGTAGCGGACGCCCGCGCCGATGTCGGCGAACGTGCCGGAACCGTTCTCCAGCGCCTTGATCGGCATGATCCGCGCGTCCGGCGCGACGCCGGCGATCCCGATGCCGTTCCCGGCGACCGCCGCGGCGATGCCCGCGACGTGGGTGCCGTGCACGTCGGTCGGCTGGCCCACGCCGTCCACGCCCAGCCAGTCGCCGTTGCCGCACGGCGCCGGCCGGTCGCCGCAGCCGGCGAAGGTCGCGCCCGGCACCAGCTTCGGCGCCAGGTCGGGGTGGCCGAGGTCGACGCCGGTGTCCACCACGGCGATGACCTGGCCCGCGCCGGTGCTGGTGGCCCACGCCTCGGGGGCCCGCAGCTGGGCGAGTCCCCACTGCTTCTCGCCGAGCGGGTCCACCGCGGACTGCCCGCTCGCGGCCGCCTGGGTCGCGAGGACCGATAAACCGACCAATCCGGCGGTGATCAGGGCCCGCATCCGCATCGAGATCTCCCAACTTCGGCAGGAATTTCGCCGGATCAACGAGCCTCGCGGGGAGCCGGTGCGCGGGACGGGGCAGAAGCGGCCGTTCGCCGCGCCAAGTTCGGACGCTCGGCCCAACGCCGACGCCGGAAATGCCTTCCCCGCGCCGGATTTCCGGTTCCGCACGGAGAGGGGGGAGTTCCGATTTTGCCTAAAATTGGGAAATCCCCTTGACCAGCGGCGGAACCGGGGATGCCACTGCGCGGGGTTCAGTCGACCGGGACGAGGTGATCGTCCGCGTGCGAAGGGCGCCTTTTGCCGGTGTGACCGGCAAAAGGCGCCCTTCGGCGGGTGGTTGTTACCTGGTGGATTCGGATTCCTGCGCGGACGCCCGCGGCTCCGGAACGGCGTCCAGGTGACCGGCGTCGGCCTCGTCGCGGTGGTACTCCCCCGGGGCCGTGCCGACCACCGCGACCGTGTCACCGCCCACCGTCGGCTCCGCCTCCGCGGGCTGCTTCCGCCAGGCGTTGAACAGCAGGTTCAGCAGCAGGGCCGCGATGCAGCCGGTGCTGATGCCGGAGTCGAGCACGGTGCGCAGCGCGGCCGGGAAGTGCTCGTAGAAGTGCGGCGCGACGACCGGGACCATGCCGATGCCCAGCGACCCCGCGACGATCAGCGAGTTGAACGGGTCGCCCAGGTCGGACTTGCCGAGCGTCCGGATGCCGCTGGTGGTCACCGAACCGAACAGCACCAGCGCGGCGCCGCCCAGCACCGGCTGCGGGACCAGCGAGACGACCGCGCCGACCACCGGGAACAGGCCCAGCAGCACCAGCACACCACCGGCGGTGGCGACCACGTACCGGCTGCGGACCCGGGTCAGCGCCACCAGGCCGATGTTCTGCGCGAAGGCGCTGCAGGTGAAGCCGCCGAAGACGGCGCTGATCGCGCTGCCTGCGCCGTCGGCGCGCAGGCCGGCCGCGATGGTCTTCTCGTCCGCGGGCCGGTCCACGATCTCGCCGAGGGCGATCATGTCCGCGGTGGTCTCCATCATCGCCACCAGCATCACGATGCAGATCGAGATGGTCGCGGTGATGTTGAACGTCGGAGTGCCCAGCGCGAACGGGGTCGGGAAGTTGAACAGCGGCGCCGACTCGAAGGTCTCGGTGTCGATCAGCCCGACCGGCCAGGCGATCAGGGTGCCGGCCACCAGGCCGAGCAGCAGCGCGATCCGGTTCCAGAAGCCCTTGAGGAAGCGGTTGAACAGCAGCACCAGCGCGAACGTCACCGCGCCGAGCGCGATCTTTTCCGGTGCCGCGTAGTCGGGTGCCTCGGCGTTGTTGCCCGCGATCCACTTGATGCCCACCGGCATCAGGGACAGGCCGATGAGCGTGATCACGGTGCCGTTGACCACCGGCGGGAAGAACCGCACCAGCCGGGAGAAGTAGGGGGCGATCACGAAGGCCAGCACGCCGGCGATCAGCACCGAGCCGTAGATCACCGACAGCGGATTTCCCTGGCCCTGCTGCGCGACGATGGCCAGCATCGGCGCGACGGAGCCGAACGTGACGCCGTTGACGAACGGCAGCCGGGCACCGATCTTCCACACGCCCAGCGACTGCAACATGGTGGCCAGACCCGCGGTGAACAGGCTCGCGCCGATCAGCAGGGTCATCTCCAGCGGCGCCAGGCCCATGGCCTCGCCGATGATCAGCGGCGGCGCCACCACGCCGGCGTACATCGCGGCGATGTGCTGGATGCCGAACGCCAGCAGGCGCGCCGGCGGCATTACCTCGTCCACCGGGTGGACATCGGTGGGTTTTCCGTTTCTGGTGCCGCGGTTGCGACGGGTCTTGAAGAGGGCCATAGGGGACTCCTGGGCCGCAGGGGCTGGTCAGATCAAGTCACTATCAGCGCCGGGTTTGTTCGCTGTTTCTCTTCATTGCCGGGAAATCAACCTTCGATCCACAATGGACCGATGGTTTCTCGGGCGACTGCCGGGCGCCCGAAGTTCGGGTAGCAGAAGGGGCCACCAGGGAATCTCCGGTGGCCCCAACTGCAGGATCAACGGTGATCCTCGATTGCCGGTTCTCCTCGCGCGTGGGGGAGGCCCGGCGGTCGAAAACTGCGAGAACTGCGGTGAACGATCAGAACTGCGGCAGGCTGTACCAAGCCTGCGGTGCTTCCTCCACGTCGTCGCGGGTGACGACGCCTTCGATCAGGCCGTACGGCCGGTCCGCAGCGAAGAACACCTCGTTGTTGTTCTCCAGCCCGCAGTACTCGAGGTCGACCAGGAAGTGGTGCTTGTTCGGCAGCGACAGCCGGACCTCGGCCACCTCCGGGTGCTTCTCCATCGCGGCCTTGCCCATCTCGTACAGGCTCTGCTGCAGCGCCAGGCTGTGCGTGGTGGCGAAGGCCTCCAGCATCGTCGCCCGGATCGACTCGAAGCTCTTGCCCCAGTCCACGTCGGTGTGGAGGTAGCGCCAGCGGGCGGTCACCGCGGTGGCCAGGATCCGGTCGTTGGTCTCGGCCAGCGTCGTGTACTTGTCCTTGGGGTAGCCCCAGAACTCCGAGCCGGTGGACTTGAGGACGATCAGGTCCTTCAGCCCGGACACCACGTGCGCCTGGTCGCCGTCGATGGTGACCGCCGTGGTGCGCTTCTCGTCGGTGGAGCGGGCGAAGGAGTGGTCGTGGCCGGTGCCGCCGACCGGGATCCGCTCCCAGCTGTACTCGTCGATGAGGATGCGCGCGCCGGTGATGCCGTCGGCCGTGCCGACGAAGTGCCGGCCGAGCCGCAGCGCGAAGTCCTCGATCTCGCCGATCGGCGCTTCCTTGGCGAAGGCGTAGACCGTGTTCTTCTGCGTGTCGGTCGGCAGTACGTTGCCGTTGTCGCCCGTGAGGTGGGCGGAGTCGAGATCGCCGCGCAGCGAGGAGCTGACGTTGAGGTCCTTGATGGTGTGCCGCGCGTTGTCCCGGTTCACCGAGACGATGCGGACCTCGGCCTTGCCGTACTGGTTGGGGCCCATGACGATGCCCATGCGGTGATCAGCTCCCTCGGTAGGTGGAATAGGCGAACGGGCTCAGCAGCAGCGGGACGTGGTAGTGCTGAGCGGGGTCGGCGATCCGGAAGGTGATCTGCACCTGCGGGTAGAAGGTCGCGACACCCAGGCGGTCGAAGTACTCGCCGGTCTCGAAGGTGAGCCGGTAGTCCCCGGCCTCCAGCCGGTCCGGGCCCAGGTCCTTGATCCGGCCGTCGTCGTCGGTCCGCCCTTCCGCCAGCGCGGTCCAGGCAGTATCGATGCTCGACCCCGCGAGCGGGTCTTCGGAACCCTTGGCGGCCTCCAGCCGGATCGCGACCCCGGCGGCGGGGGCGCCCCGCGCGGCGTCGAGCACGTGGGTGGTGACGGCACTCATCCTTCGATCACCTTTGCCAATCTCAGACGTGCGATCTTGCGGAGTTCGTCGGCGACGATCCGCAGCTCTGCTCCGGGCTCGTTGTCCAGCCGCGAGTGCAGGATCTCCAGCAGCTCCGCGCCGCTGCGACCGGCGGCGCAGACCAGGTACACGCGCCCGAACCGCTGTTCGTACGCCTCGTTGCCCTCGCGCAGAGCGCGGGCCAGCTCGGCGTCGCCGCCGTCGACCCCGGACTGCTCGTTGCGGGAGAACTTGGCCGAGGTGTTCTCGCCGGTGGCGCGCTCGCCGATTCGGGGGTGTGCGGCGAGCGCGCCGTCGATCTCCTCGGGGGTCAGCTCCGGCGCGGCGGCGTCGGCGGCCTGGTAGACGGCGTCCACGTCGGCGAACGGGCGCCGGTCGGCGATGTCGGCGGCCCAGCGGGGAACGTCCAGGCAGGCGAGGAGCTGCTGGACGAGTTCCGCTCGGGGTAGGCCGTTCAGCCGGTCCGTTTCGGTGGTTGTTGACATCGCAAACTCTCACAGGATGTGCGGCCCCGAAGAGGTTTTCGGGATTGGCGGAGGCGGCGGACGAGAGTCCGAGCATGCCTGGGCTGTGCTGCGGTTGCCGGTCACGAGCTCCGGTGCGGCAAAAGCTACGACTGTGCTCAGCCAAGTGTCAACACTTTGTTGAAAAATCCTGGTCGCGCGTTGTGCGGTTGGCACAAGTCCGGGCGAACCGCCCGGCGCGTGGAGGAGTGCGCCGATGCCTCGGCGGAGGGGTTGGTTCGGGAGCCGCTGTGGCCCGTGTGCACTTCGTGTCGCCCTGGCAGCAAGAAGTGCGCACGGGGGTGACTAGCGGGAACGGGGCGCTTCGAGGTGCTGCCCGGTCAGCTCCGGTTGGCCTGCTCGCGGTTGAGGTAGTTGTAGACCGTGAAGCGGCTGACGCCGAGCGCCTTGGCCACCGTCTCGACGGACTTGCGCAGGGTGAACGCGCCGCGCTCCTCCAGCAGCCGGACGGCGCGCTGCTTGGCCGGGCGCGGCAGGTCCGGCAGGCGCCCGCCGAGCTCGCCCTCGACGTCCCGGATCATCCGGTCGAGGGCGCTGGTCAGCTCCTGACCGGGCAGTCGGACCGCGACCACCGGCGCGCCCTCCCAGTACAGGACGATGTCGCCGGGTTCGCGCTCGTCTGCGGGCACGGCGGTGCCGCCGATGTGCTCCAGCAGCGGAGCGATCGCGTTGGCGAGCGGATGCACGCCGACCAGCCTAAACCCGGTCGTCGTCGGCATCGCCGACGGTCACCTGCAGGGTGATCCGGTTCGCACCGGTGCTCAGCACGGTTTCCATCACGGCGGCGAGCGCGGGCAGCAGCTGCTCGCGCTCGCCGCTGATCGAGGTGCCCAGCGGGCCGAATTCGGGCTCCAGCCCGGCGGCGAGCAGGCAGTCTCGGGCGGCCACGGCGTGGGCCGGCGGCTCGCCCTCCCCTTCGAAGGGCTCGGTCGTGAACTCAGCTCGCAAGATCATTGGTGTGACCTCCCGGTTGAACCGTATCCGCCCAGGTGGGACCGCCGCGCAGGACTGGCTCTCCGCGGCTTCTGCGCTGGTGGGGCGGCTGTGGGTGACCGGTGGGTAACCCGAGGTGGGGCGTTGACCGCCGACTCCCTTGTCGCTAATCTATCGTTGTACGAAATAAGACTTCCGCATAACGAAACTTCTCCCGAGGGGGTGCCGATGAATCCGAACCGCTACGACGTCAACCTCTCGATCCTGTTCACCGAACTGGACGTGCTGGACCGTCCCGCCGCTGCGAAGGCCGCCGGATTCGACAAGGTGGAGTTCTGGTGGCCGTTCCCGGTCGCGGTGCCCACCGACCGCGAGGTGGACCGGTTCGTCCAGGCGATCTCCGACGCCGGGGTTTCGCTGGTGGGCCTGAACTTCTTCGCCGGTGACATGCCCGCGGGGGATCGCGGCGTGCTGTCGAACCCGGACCGCGCCGGCGAATTCGCCGACAACGTCGACGTCGCGGTCGGCATCGGCGAGCGGCTGGGCTGCCGGGCCTTCAACGCCCTGTACGGCAACCGGATCGACGGGGTCGAGGCGGCGGCGCAGGACGACGTGGCCGTCGAGAGCCTGGTGCGCGCGGCGAAGGGCACCGAGCGCATCGGCGGTGTGGTGCTGATCGAGCCGGTCAGCGGCACGCCCGCGTACCCGCTGAAGACCGCCGCCGACGCGCTCGCGGTGATCGACCGCGTGCACGCCCAAGGCGTCGACAACCTGCGGCTGCTGTTCGACCTCTACCACCTGACGGTCAACGGCGACGACTCGAACGCGGTGATCGACCAGCACGCGAACGCCATCGGGCACGTGCAGATCGCCGACGCGCCGGGCCGCAACGAGCCGGGCACCGGCGAGATCGACTTCGAGCACTACTTCGACAAGCTCGGCGCGGCGGGCTACACCGGCCACATCGGACTGGAGTACAAGCCGAGCGGCGCCAGCGCCGACAGCTTCGGCTGGATCAAGCGCTGAGCGCTCGTGAACGATCGTTTCCGGTTCTTACCGGAACCAGCGCGCTCACGAGCGGCGACAACCACGGAGGTACCACAACCATGAGCAAGGTCGGATTCATCGGGCTGGGCATCATGGGCGGCCCGATGGCGGCCAACCTGGTCAAGGCCGGCCACGAGGTCACCGGCTACAACCGCAGCCAGGCCAAGATCGACCAGCTGGTCGCCGACGGGGGCAAGGCGGCGGGGAGCGTGGCCGAGGCCGTCCGCGACGCCGAGATCATCTTCACCATGCTGCCGGACTCGCCGGACGTCGAGGCCGTCGTGCTCGGCGAGGACGGCGTGCTGGCCAACGCCAAGCAGGGCGCACTGCTCATCGACTGCAGCACGATCCGCCCCGACGTGTCGCGCCGCGTCGCCGAAGCCGCCGCCGAGAAGGGCGTGCAGGCGATCGACGCGCCGGTCAGTGGCGGCGAGCCGAAGGCGATCGACGGCACGCTGTCGATCATGGTCGGCGGCGAGGCGGACGCCTTCGCCGCGGCCGAAGCCGCGCTGGGCGCGGTCGGCACCACGATCGTCCACGTTGGACCCGCCGGAGCCGGGCAGACCGTGAAGGCGGCCAACCAGCTCATCGTCGCGGGCAACATCGGGCTGGTAGCCGAGGCCCTGGTGTTCCTAGAGGCGCACGGCGTCGACACCGAGGCGGGGCTGAAGGTGCTCGGCGGCGGGCTCGCCGGTAGCACCGTGCTCGACGCCAAGGGCGCGAAGATGCGCAACCGCGAGTTCGCCCCGGGCTTCCGGCTCGAACTGCACCACAAGGACATGGGCATCGTGCAGGCCGCCGCGCGCGACGCGGGCCTGTCGATCCCGATCGGTTCGCTGGTGAGTCAGCTCGTCGCCGCGGCCGTCGCGCAGGGCGACGGCAAGCTCGACCACTCCGGTCTGCTCAAGCAGATCACGCAGCTCAACGGTCGCGACTGAGACCGCGGTGTCGCGCGGGTAGTTCCTCGTCTCCTGCGGCCACGGCCCGCGCGACACCGCCACCCCACTCCTCAGGTCCGCAATTTCAATGGAAATCAGAGGTTCGATTTCCATTGAAATTGCGGAAGAACTCGCCCGGCCGGGCGATCTCGAAGCAAGACGGTCACGGGTCAGCGGTTCCAGCGCCGCCAAGCAACCAAAACCACTGACCCGTTCCCAACAAGGTGCGCGTCGAAAGCGCGGCACCCGAGAGGAAGTCTTACACCATGCCCAAAGTTCCTGTCATGCAGGCCGTCGTCGACGTGCTGAAGTCCGAGGGCGTCGACATCACCTTCGGTTGCCCCGGTGCGGCGATCCTCCCGCTGTACGCGGCGATGGAGGACAGCGGCATCAAGCACCTGATCGTCCGCCACGAAGAGGGCGCGACCCACATGGCCGACGGCTGGGCACGCACCAACGGCAACGTCGGGGTCGCCATCGGCACCTCCGGCCCGGCTGGCACCAACATGATCACCGGCCTCTACACCGCGCAGGCGGACTCGATCCCGATCCTGTGCATCACCGGCCAGGCGGTGTCCACCAAGCTGCACCAGGAGGCGTTCCAGGCGGTCGACATCGTCGACATCGCCAAGCCCGTGACGAAGTGGGCGGTGCAGGTCAAGGAGGCCGCGCAGGCGCCGTGGATCTTCCGCGAGGCGTTCCGCGTCGCGCGGTCCGGCCGCCCCGGCCCGGTGCTGATCGACCTGCCGCTGGACGTGCAGAAGCAGGAGATCGAGTGGGACCCGGCGCTGGACGCCCCGCTGCCGATCCCGGCCGTCGAGCCGCACCTGCCGCGGGTCGAGCGCGCCCTGGACCTGCTGCTGGAGGCCGACCGGCCGCTGATCCTCGCCGGTGGCGGTGTCATCCTCGGGGACGCCCACGAGCAGGTCCGCGAACTGGCCGAGCTGCTCGGCGTCCCGGTGCAGATCACGCTGATGGGCAAGGGATCCTTCCCGGAGGACCACGAGCTGTTCGCCGGCATGACCGGTATCCAGACCAGCCAGCGCTACGGCAACCAGTCGTTCCTGGAGGCCGACCTGGTGCTGGCGCTGGGCGCCCGCTTCGGCGACCGGCACACCGGTGCCCTGGACACCTACCGCGGTGAGCGCAAGTTCATCCACGTCGACATCGAGCCCACCCAGATCGGCAAGGTCTTCGGGCCGGACCTGGGCATCGTCTCGGACACCCGGCTGTTCCTGGACGCGCTGATCGAGGCCGCGCGCAAGCGCAACGCCAAGAAGGACTACTCCGAGTGGGTCTCCCGGGTCGGCGTGCTCAAGCAGACCCTTACCCGGCCGGACGACTACGACACCGTGCCGATCAAGGCGCCGCGGGTGTACCGGGAGATCAACCAGATCTTCCCGCCGGAGGCGTACTTCGTCACCGCGATCGGCCTGTACCAGATCTGGGGCGGGCAGTTCCAGACCGCGCACCTGCCGCGGCACTACCAGGTGTGCGGCCAGGCCGGTCCGCTCGGCTGGGAGATCCCGGCGGCGATCGGCGTGAAGTCCGCCGAGCCGGACGCCGAGGTCGTCGCGGTGGTCGGTGACTACGGCTTCCAGTTCCTGGTCGAGGAGCTGGCGGTGGCCGCCCAGTACAACGTCCCGTTCGTGATCATCATGCTGAACAACGAGTACCTGGGCCTGATCCGCCAGGCCGAGGGCGACGCGTTCGGCATGAAGACCGAGGTGGACATCCACTACGACGAGTACGGCACCGACAACGTCAAGATCATGGAGGCCTACGGCTGCTCCGGCCGCCGGGTGTTCGAGCCCGGTGACCTGGTCGAGACCATCGAGTGGGCCCGCAAGGAGGCTGTCGCCACCAGCCGCCCGGTCCTGGTCGAGGTGATGATCGAGCGGGAGGCCAACACGGCCCGGGGCATCCGCATCGACGCCATGATCGAGCCGGAGCCGGTGCCCAACGCGTAATGGTCCTCGGGGTGCGGAGGCTGGCCGACGCGTACGGGAACCGTGTCGGTTGGTCCTGTCACACACTCCCGCACCCCAGGCGGGGCTTCAGGGCGGCCCTGCGCGAGGTGCGCTCGCCGGCGACGCGCGGTGGCGTGGTCGGCGAGCGTGCCCCGCATTTCCCACGGACGGGGTCCTCGGGTGGAATATCCGTAAGACCCCTTGGTGTCCTCCGCCGGGTTCGTGCCGGGCGTCCCGGCGGAGGATGCCGCCCTAGCGATCGGAGTTGGTTGTGCCAGGACCCGTCCTCATCGCGCCGGACAAGTTCAAGGGCTCGCTGACGGCGCCGCAAGTCGCCGAGGCGGTGGCCGCCGGGCTGCGCCGGGCCCGACCCGACGCGCAGGTGCGCTTGGCGCCGGTGGCCGACGGCGGGGACGGCACCGTGCAGGCCGCGCTGGCCAGCGGATACGCGCCGATTCCGGTGCGGGTCGCGGGCCCGGTCGGCGAGCCGGTGGACACCGAGATCGCGATCAGCGGCGACACCGCCGTGGTCGAGCTGGCCTCGGCTTCGGGGCTGGCACTGCTCGACCCGGAAGAGCTCGCCCCGCTGGCGGCCTCCAGTGAGGGCACCGGCGAGGCGATCCTGATGGCTTTGGACGCGGGAGCGCGGACCGTGGTGCTCGGCGTTGGTGGCAGTGCGAGCACCGACGGCGGCGCCGGAATGCTCACCGTCCTGGGGGCGCGGGTCTTGGACGCTGCGGATAACCCGTTGCCCCCAGGCGGTGGACCACTGAGCCGAGTGGCCACAGTGGACCTTTCTGGCCTGGACCCCCGGCTGGCCGAAACCGAATTCATCCTCGCGTCCGATGTGGACAACCCGCTGCTCGGCGAGCGCGGTGCGGCGCACGTGTACGGGCCGCAGAAGGGCGCGGACCCGGAACAGGTCCGCTTCCTGGACGAGGCGCTGGGCAACTGGTCGCGCGCGGTACTGGCCGCGGGCGGCCGCGACGTCGCCGAGCAGCCGGGTGCCGGGGCGGCCGGCGGCGTCGGCTACGGCGCGCTCGCGGTGCTGGGCGCGCGGATGCGGCCGGGCGTGGACGTGATCCTGGAGCTGATCGACTTCGACCGGCAGCTCGAGGGCGCGGGCCTGGTGATCATCGGCGAGGGCGCCATCGACGAGCAGACCCTGCACGGCAAGGGCCCGGCCGGAGTCGCCGCCCGAGCCCGCGAAGCGGGCGTGCCGGTGGTGGCGATCGCGGGACGCTGCGACCTGACGCCGGAGCGCCTCCGCGAAGCGGGCGTCGAAGCGGCGTACGCGCTGACCGACATCGAGCCGGACCCGCAGCGCTGCATCCGCGAAGCGGCGACGCTCCTGGTCGACCTCGGCGAACGCCTCGCCCAGAACCACCTGTAGGAACGGCCCCGCGGCAGAACGCCCCCAATTTTGCCTAAAATCGGAAACCCCACCCGGCACCGTGCCAGGTGAGGTTTCCGATTTTGCCTAAAATTGGGAACCGCCGTCGCCGCACCGCAGCGTTGAGAACCTCCCGATTTTGCCTAAAATTGGGAGGACTTCGGTCCTCGGCGGAGCACGGCCCCTGGCTCGGCGTCAGGCGTCGAAGAGGAGGCGGAGGGCCGTGTCCCTGTTGTGGTGGATGTGGCGGATCGCTTCGGCCGACGCCCGGGCCGGGTCGCCGGAGGCGATCGCCTCGTAGAGGTTCGTGTGCTCCAGGCACAGCTCTTCGGGGTCGTCGACCTGCCGGAATAGCCAGTGCAGGCGGCCCTGGAGCGGGTCCAGCATGCCCGCCAGCAGGTGGTGGTCCGCCAGCCGCACGATCTCGTCGTGGAAGTCCCCGTTCGCCTTGCCCACCGCCTGCAGGTCGCCGCCCTGCAACGCCTTGTCCGCCCGGGCGAGGTGCCGCTGCAGCGCCCGCAGGCCGCGCGCGTCGGCCTTGCTAGCCGCCAGCCGGCACGCCAGGCTCTCCAGCGCTTCGCGCACGTCGAAGAGCTCCTCGACGTCGCGGCGCTCTAGGCGTCGCACGATGACGCCGCGCCGCGCGACGTCTTCGACGAACCCCTCGACCCGCAGCGTGCGCAGCGCTTCGCGCACCGGCACCCGCGAAACAGCCAGCTCCGCGGCGAGCTCGCGCTCGACGATCCGGTCGCCCGGCGCGAACCGGCCGTCGATGATGCGGTTGCGGATCTCCTCGCAGACCTGGTCGCGCAGCGGCCGGTCGCGGGAACCCAACGGGACCGGCTGGGCCACGTCCGCTCCTTCCCCTCAACACTCGCCCCAAAGCGTAGTCAGTCGCATCCCCGGACGAGATCCGCAGTTTCAATTGAAACTGCCAACCCGCCGGAGTGGTGGGGCGCAGTTTCAATTGAACTGCGCCCCACCCGTCACGGGCCGGCGGGGGACGGCCGGCCGGGTTCGGCGAACGGGTAGCGGTTGCGGAAGTCGGCCGCGGCCTCTTCGAAGGTGACGAAGCGGACCCCGTCCAGGGAACGCCAGTAGTCGATGAGCCGTTCCAGCATCAGCAGCACCTGAGGCCGCCCGGAGACGTCCGGGTGCAGGGTGACCGGGAAGACGCCGTAGTCGAACTCGCGGTACACCCACTCGAACTGGTCCCGCCACAGCTGCTCGACGTCGCGCGGGCTGACGAAGCCGTGCGAGTTCGCCGCGTGCTTGTTGAACAGCATCGGCGGCAGGTCGTCGACGTACCAGTTGCCGCAGAACTCCACCAGGTCCACCTCGTGGCCGTGCTGCAGCGGCTTCATCCACGATTCGGCGGGACCGGCGAAGTCGATCTTCGTCCAGGAGTCGCCGACCCGCGCGTAGAACGGGTGGAAGTCGTTGTAGTTCTGGCTGTGGTCGTAGCTGAAGCCGTTCTCCATCAGCAGCGCGGCGGTGTACTCGGACATCTCCCACCACGGCGCGACGTAGCCGCGCGGGCGGCGGCCGCTGGCCTTCTCCACCAGCTCGATGCACTTCAGCAGCACGTCGCGTTCCTGCTGTTCGGTCATCTGCACGGGGTTCTCGTGCGAGTAGCCGTGCGCGCCGATCTCGTGCCCGGCGTCGACCACCGCCCGCACCTGGTCCGGGAAGGTCTCGATGGAGTGACCGGGGATGAACCAGGTCGTGGGGATCTCGTAGCGCTCGAAGAGCTTCAGCATCCGGGGCGTGCCGACCTCGCCGGCGAACACGCCGCGCTGGATGTCGTTGGGCGAGTCCTCGCCGCCGTAGGAGCCGAGCCACCCGGCGACGGCGTCGACGTCCACCCCGAGGCAGATCTGGATGTCCTTGCTCATTTGCCTTTCCTCGCAATCGTTCGGTTCGGGTCGTGAGTGCTGGTGGCCGCCAGGGCGGCCATTGCCACTCACGAGGCGGGGCGGCTCACGGCGTCAGCAGGGCCCTGACCTCGGCTGCCGCGGTCTCGGTGGCCTGGACGTCCGCCGGGCGCCAGTCGCGCTCCGTGAGGCTGTGCACCGACAGCCAGCCCGCCATGGCGCCATCGACCTCGACCGGCGCGAGCATCTGGGCCTGCACGCCGTAGGTCTCGATCAGCGCCTGCGGCGGCTGCGGGTCCGCCCGGAAGTGCGGCTGCACCAGCGTGCGGCGGTGTTCTTCCAGCCACTGCACGGTGTTCAGCTTCCGCTGGTCCAGGCCCGGGTCGTGCTGGATCGTGCGCACCCCGGGCCCGGTGTCCTCCGCCGCGGCGAGGTCGACGCCGAGCCGCTGGGACGGCAGGTCGAGCCGCATCGTCGTCCGGTCGGCGCCGGTCGCCTCCCGCAGCGAGGCGCAGATCCGCTTCAGCGCCGCACGCGTCGAGCCCGAAAGCAGCACGCTGCCGCGGTCGATCGGGACAGCGGCGCCGAGCACGTCCAGCGCCTTCCACAGCGTCGCGGAAACGCTGTCCAGCACCGGGATTCCGGCCTTCGCCTCCAGTTCGGCCGCGACGAACGCGCCGCGAAGGTTCGTGCACACCAGCGACACGGCGTGCACATCGTCGGCGGCTGCTTCGATCATCGAGGCCAACCGCTGTTCGGGGACGTTGCCGAAGCTGAAGTTGTCGGTGATGTCGAGCCGCTCGTCGTTGACGACCTCGATGCCTTCCGCGGCGTAGGTTTCGGCGATCTTCGCGGTGACGTCGCCGGTGTACGGCGTGACCAGGCCGAGCCGTGTGACGCCGAAGGCGCGGAAGGAGTCCAGCAGCGCCAGGGTCGACGTGGTGGCCGGCACCCCGCACGCCGCCGAGATCGCGGCGCTGACCTGCCGGTCGTAGTCGAGCCCGAGCCACGAGCCCGCGGTCCCGTTCCACACCACCACGTCCACGGCGGCGTCCCGGAGCAGCTCGGCGGCGGCCGACATCCGCTCCAGCGAGAACTGGCTGTTCTCCTTGTCGGACAGTGAGATCGCGGTGACCGGCAACCTGCTGAAGTGGACGCTCACGTCCTCGACGCCGGACAGCAGCCGGTAGGTGACGGGTTCCAGCACGGTGTTGGACGACGGCGTCAGCATTCCGATGCGTGGCATGTCATTCCTTTCAGCACTGCTTTGGACTTGGTCTTGTCTTTCAAGCGGCGCAGCCGCTTAGCCCACCTGCTCGACTTGCACCGCCGCGGGTTCTCAGGAGGCTTCTCGCGAGGACAGCCCCGATGCCGCGTATTGGTCATACGTAAGTCGGGGATCCCGGAGTCGAGAAGGCTTCTGAGGTTCCGCTACCTGCACCGCTGCGCAAGCCGAGTCCGGAGACCGCAGTCATGCGGGGAGGCGCTTGGTGTAGTCGAGGGTGAGCACCGCGGCGGTCATGATCAATCCCGCGCCGACGAAGTAGAGCAGTGCCCAGGTGTAGCTGCCGGTCGCGCCGACGATGAAGCCCACCAGCATCGGGGTGAGGATGCCCGCGATGTTGCCGCTGAGGTTCATCGCGCCGCCGAGCGCACCGGCGTTCTCCCGGCCGCCGAGCAGCGACGGCACGCTCCACATGAGGCCGACCCAGCGCAGGAAGAACAGCACGATCGACAGCAGCGTCACGGCCGCGATCGGGCCGGGCACCAGCGTCACGCCGAGCAGTCCGAGCACGACCGCCACGCCGGCGACGCCGAGCAGCGTGCGCATCACGACGTTGCCGTTGCGGCCGCGGGCCCGCCAGGCGTCGGCTAGCCAGCCACCGATCAGCTCGCCCACGAAACCGGCGCCGAAGATGACGAAGGTGGACCAGCCGATCGTCTTGATGTCGAAGCCCTTGGACTCCGACAGGTACAGCGGCCCCCAGGTCAGCAGGCCGTAGAACACGCCGTTGAAGCCCAGCCACGCGGCGCACATCGCCCAGAACGACCGGAACTTCAGGTAGCGGCGCAGGGGGCGCCGACCGCCGACGGCGCCCGCGGCGCGGTCCTCGGCGGCGTGCGAGGTCTCGATGTCGGTGGCCTCGGCGTCGTTCACGCCCGGGTGGCTGCGCGGGTGGTCCCGGAGGTACCACCAGGCCCACACGCCCATCAGCACGGTGACCGCGCCGGCGACGATGAACGCGGGCCGCCAGCCGCCGGTCGTCGCGATCAGCCAGGAGATCGCGATGCCGCCGACGCCCGCGCCCAACGGCGCACCGGCGTCGAGGATGACCGCGCCGCGGCCGCGTTCCCGCAGCGGCATCCAGATGGCGTTGAGCTTGCCGCCGGCCGGCATCACCGGCGCTTCGGTGGCGCCGAGCAGGGCTCGCATCCCAAGCAGCGCGCCCGGGCCGGGGGCGGTCGCGGTGAGCGCGGTGGCCGCGCCCCAGGCGATGCACGAGCTGCCGACCATCCGGCGCGGGCCGAAGCGGTCGATCAGCCAGCCGCTGGGCAGCTGCATCAGGGCGTAGGTCCAGAAGAAGGCGGCCAGCAGGATGCCGGTGAGCTCGTCGGAGAGCCCGAACTCCTTCTTGATCAGCGGCAGCGCCACCGAGATGGAGCCGCGGTCGACGTAGTTGATGGTCACGATCGCCAGGAGCAGCAGGAAGATCTTCCAGCGGACCCGGGTCGGTCTGGTCCCGGTGTCCGTGAGGGTTCCCGATGTCTGTGTCACGTCTGGTCTCCAAACGACGAGGAGGAGCCGGGCGATTTGGGATGCGGTATACCAAACATCGTGCCGGGACCCATGTCAATGCCTGGGAAAATACGAATCGGTGACCGGCGTGAAGAAATAGTTTCAGGTCCGTCCGGGGAGGCCGCGCTGAATCGATGCTCCGGCGTCGCCCCTTGACGACCGCGCGGCGCGTACCGTTAACTTTCCAGAAAACGATAAGTATACTTCGCGATACGGAAAGCCATGGTTCAACGCGGCGAACGCTCGCGCCCAGCGGGCGCCGCGCCGTTCTCCTGGCCGATCGGCGTGCTTCTCGCGAACGGTGCCGCCGAACCGACCGGCGCGCCGCATCGGCCCGGCGCTCGCACCATGGGAATCGCGAGCGGCGCACCGCGGGTCAGGTCCGGGTCGACGGCCCGTTCACCCCGGTAGAAGTGGCGAACGGTCCGTTCGCTCCATCCCCTTGACCGGAACCGCACCATGGTTCAACACTTTGTTGAACCACTGCCAGGAGGAGGTAACCGCGTTGCCCGAAGCAGCCAACGGAGCGTTCGACGTCGTGTTCCGCGCGCGACGGCTCATCGGCCCGAACGGTGAGACGTCCGGCAGCGTCGGCGTCCGCGACGGCCGCATCGCCGCCGTCGAGCCGCTGGACGCCCCGCTCGAAGCCGCCCGCACCATCGAGCTCGCCGCCGACGAGGTCCTGCTGCCCGGGCTGGTCGACACCCACGTGCACGTCAACGACCCGGGCCGCACCGAGTGGGAGGGCTTCGACACCGCCACCCGCGCCGCGGCGGCCGGCGGCGTCACGACCATCCTCGACATGCCACTGAACAGCCTGCCGCCGACGATCGACACCGGCGCGCTGGAGGTCAAGCGCAAGACCGCGCGCGAGAAGGCCTACATCGACGTGGGCTTCTGGGGCGGCGCCGTGCATGGCAACCTCGCCGAGCTGCGCGGGCTGCACGAGGCCGGCGTGTTCGGCTTCAAGTGCTTCCTGCTGCACTCCGGGGTCGACGAGTTCCCGCCGCTGAACCCGACCGAGCTCGACGAGGCGCTGCGCGAGCTGACCCGCTACGACGGGCTGATGATCGTGCACGCCGAGGACTCCGACGCCATCGAGCACGCCCCCACGGCGCACGGCGAGACCTACGGCGACTTCCTGAACTCCCGCCCGCGCGGCGCCGAGAACGTCGCGATCGCGCAGGTCATCGAGCTGGCTCGGCGCATCGGCGCGCGGGTGCACATCCTGCACCTGTCGTCGTCGGACGCGCTGCCGATGATCGCCTCCGCGCGCGCCGACGGCGTCAAGGTCACGGTCGAGACCTGCCCGCACTACCTGAGCTTCAGCGCCGAGGAGGTCCCCGACGGCGCCACCCAGTTCAAGTGCTGCCCGCCGATCCGCGAGGCCCGCAACCGGGAACTGCTGTGGCAGGGGCTGGCCGACGGGATCATCGACTGCGTGGTCAGCGACCACTCGCCGTGCACGCCGGAGCTCAAGCGCTTCGACATCGGTGACTTCGGCGTGGCCTGGGGCGGCGTTTCCAGCCTCCAGCTGGGCCTTTCGGCGGTGTGGACGCAGGCGCGGGTGCGCGGCCACAGCCTCGCCGACGTCGTGCAGTGGATGTCCCGGAAGCCCGCCGACCTCGCCGGGGTGCGCGGCAAGGGGGCCATCGCGGTCGGCAACGACGCGGACCTCTGCGTGTTCGCGCCGGACGACGCGTTCGTCGTCGATGTGGGCAAGCTGCACCACCGCAACCCGGTTTCGCCGTACCACGGGCGCCCGCTGTCGGGCGTGGTGCGCGAAACCTGGCTGCGCGGCACGCAGATCGTCGGCCCGGGCGTGGAGATGACCGCGCCGCAAGGCAATCTGCTCACCCGCCAGGGCTCGTAGCGAGTTCCGCTCCGGGGGCCGTGAATCCGCTGCCGGGTTCACGGCCCCCGAACCGTGTCAGCCCTTGAGCCGGCGGACCAGGTCGGCGGCGCTGGCCAGGGACAGGCCCGGCAGCTTCCGGCGGACTTCCCGGACCGCCGCGATCTCGTGGGTGCTCGGGTCGATGCCCGCGTCGGCCAGCACCTGACGGGCCCAGCGGATCTCCTGCGGCTCGCCGTCACCGGCCTCGTCCAGGATCCGCAGCGCCCGCTGCAGGCCGGGCAGTTCCTCGGGGCTCGCGTCGTGGACGGCGCGCCGCACCGCTTCCCGCGCCTCGTCGAGATCGTTGAGCACCAACAGGTGCGCTTCGCGTTTGCCGAACATCTCAACCTTCCTCATGGGACCCGGGGATCTGAACCATTCTCCCGCGCCCTGTCGGTGATCATGGTTACCCTTCGCCGCCATGAGCGATGCGGCGCACTCGCTGACCTACCGGCGGCCCTCGGTGCTCGACGGCGGCCGGCTCGGGTTGGAGACCGCGGGCGGGACCGCGCTGGCCGGCCCGGCGGGAAATCCCCGGTTCTTCACCGGGTTCCTCACCGATGCCGCGCCCGCCGCCGGCGGGCTCCAGGCGATCGCCCGGGTCGCGCGATCCCGGTACCCGGAGCTCACCGGCCGACCGGCCTTCCGCGATCCGGTCGTCACCTGCAACGGCGACCGGTTGCGCTTCGAGTCCTTCTCCCGGTGCTGCGGCGTCTACGCGCGGCTGGACGTCCTCTCCGGCGGCCTGGACGGCGAGGTGCACGACCGCGGAACGACCAATGTGGACATCAACGATCCACCGCGAACTGCCCTACGACGCGACGGGCGCGGAAGCGATGAATCCCCGTCTGCGCAACGCGAGAGCGCTCGTCGAGGCGGGCGCGGTGCACATCGACGGCGACACCGCGACGGTGGTCGTCGGAGACCACGCGCACCGAGTGCGGGACGGCGGCTGCACCTGCCGGTGGTGGGCGGAATTCGGCGGTACCAGGGAAAGTGCAAGCACGCGCTCGCCGTGGACGTGGCGCGGAACGGAGCACGGGGATGAACTGGGACGACCTGAAGGAACTCATCGAGCAAGGCGACCTGGAAGTCCTGGCGGGGGCGCTCCGGGAGATCGGTCCGGCGGAAAGCCGCGCGCTTGCCAAACCGCTGATGGACTTCGAACGCTCGATGCGGCAGGAGGACTTCTACACGGCGCAGCAGTACCCGGCCATGCTCGCGGTTGCCGGCGCGGCCGTGCTGCCGATGTCGACGCTCGTGCCGTGGCTGTCCCGCAACAGCCTCGACCGGCCGATGCGGCCGGACCACAACCGCGTGCTGAGGCCCTACGGCGCTGCGGCGTTCGACCACGTCCTGGCCCTGCTGCGCCGGCGGGACGTGCCGTGGCTGCCGCAGCTCGCCGAGAAGCTCGCGCAACGGCTCCGCCCGCGCGGGCGGATATCGAGCCACGACTGGCATCTCATCACCGCCATTGCCGGGGACGCCCTGCCCGACAGCGACGGATTCGTGTACCACTGGCCGGAGATGATCGGGCGCGATGCCACGACGATCGTCGACGAGATACGCGGAGATCAGCGTTTCCTGGCGCTGATTCCACGACTGTTCGAAGTGGACGGTGTGGCGCGGCGGCTCGCGAGCTCCTGGGTGCAGGACAGCTGGCCGAGCGCGCTGGCGGAACTCGCCGCCGCCGGTGAGGTCGATCGGCTGGTGCTGCTGGACGGGCTGCTGGCGCGCCTGCAGTGCGGTGGCAAGCAAGCGGACGTCGTGGCCCTGATCGCTTTGCACGAAAAGCTCTCCCCGGACCTCGACGAGCTCGCGCCGCGCGGTGGCGACTACGCGGCGCTGGTGCCCGACAGCCACTCGACGGTCGCCGGGATGGCGCAACGGGAACTCCAGCGCTTGGACGAGGCGAACCGGCTGGAAGTCGACGTCCTGCTCGACGTCAGCCGGGCGATGTTCTTCCGCCCGGAGAAGAAGCTCGTCCGGGCCCAGCTCTCGTGGCTGGACAAGGCGATCCGGCGCGGTCGGGCCGATGCGCTGGCGGTGCTCGGCGGCGCGTTCGGCCACGAATCGGCCGACATCCAGGAACGCGCGCTCAAACTGGTGCTCAAGCACTCCGACGAGCTCGATGCGGACGTGCGCGAAGAACTCGCCGAAGCCGCGGCGGCGTTGCCGCAGGACCTCCGGGCGCGTGCGGCCGAGGTGTTCGGGGCGTCGGAGGCCGCGCCGGAACCCGCGCCGGTTCCGGTTGCCGCATCGCGCCCCGAGATGCCGCCGCCCATCGCGTCGGTGGACGAACTGGTCACGGCCTTCGCGCAGCATGCGCACGAAGGAGATCCGTCCGAGCGGGAGCGGATCCTCGCCGCGATGGTCGAGTTCGCGTTCACCGACCGGGCGGCCCTGTGCCGCGCGTTCGCCCCGCTGCAGGCGCAAAGCCCGTGGTACGCGCCAGGACTGCCGGACTGGGGCCAACAGCGCAATTGGATCGGTTCGCCGTCGGAGGGCGGCGAGTTCACCGCGGTCCTGCGCGCCGCGACGGGCGACTGCCAGGGCGATGTCACCAGCCCGATCCCGCGCGTCGACGAGATCCCGGGGGAGGCGGACTGGGAGGAACTCGTGACGCGGGGCGTGGACTACGGCACCGTGTCGCTGCGCCGCCTGCACGAGATCACGCTCGGGCTCGCGTACGCGCCCCGGCCGTTCCTGATGTCCACGCCGACCGACGCGTCCGGGCTGATCGCGCCCGAAGCGCTGGCGGAGCGGCTGGAGCGGGCGGCGGAGCAGGGTTTCGAGCCGTGGGAGCACGACTTGGTCGTGGCGATGCTCCGGTTGCCCCGGGATGCCGCGATCGCCGACCGGGTGCGGGGGCTCGGGGCGGCGGGCGCGCAGGTCGCGCGGTGGATCGACGAAGGCGGGCTCGGCAGGCCCGAGATCCGGCGCGCGGTGGTGCCGGTCAAGAAGTACGACTGGCGCGGCATGCACTTCGAAGACCACACGCGCGTCACCGTCGCGTTCCCGGACTCGGCGGATCCGGTCCGCAAGTCCTTCGACAGCACGGCGACCGGCCGGTATTCGGCCGTCCTCCGCGAGCAGAACGCCGCCCCGGATCTCGTGCCCGCACACCGGGATCTCAGCGCAGCGCACCAGGTGGCGGCTTTCGCGGACGGCGCTCGGGGGAGCACGACGGTGCTGGGCCGCCTGGTCGACGCCTACGGCCCGATCGGCGAGGGGATGACCACGGTGCTGGCCTACGCGCTCGGTGCCCGGGAGCCGGCGGACCGCGCGGGCGTGGTGGACGCGCTGATCACCCTGACTGCCCGGGACGGGCTGCGCGGCGCGGAGGTTGCGCATGCAGTGGTGGAGCTGGTGGCGCGCGACGAGGTCGTGCTGGGGCGTGTGGTGCAGGCGGTGCGCGACGCGACGCGAGCCGGTCTCGTGGAATTTGGGTGGGGAGTGGTCGCGGTGCTGATCGAGGGCCTGTTGCCGGTCGATGGGGCACGCCCCCGAACGGCGCTCGCGGACCTGCTCGCCCTCGGAGTGGAGCTGGTCGAACAGGTCCGCCCCGGTGGCCCGCTGCCAGGTCTGGCGGCGGCCGCGGCACGAGGTGGTTCGAGCCGCTTCGCCAAGGAGGCCCGCAGGCTGCACCAGGCGCTGAGCGCCACCTGATGGCACTGTTTCGCCTGGCCAATGCTCGTGAGTACTTTGGTCCGCCATAGCACTCCAAAACACGCACGACCCATGAACAGCCGAAACGGCCCGCCCGGCCGGTGCCGCTCCGGTGCTCCCCGCGTAACCCCGGTGACCAGGGCTGACGTACGCTGAGTAATCGTGCTCGTCATTGCGCTGGACACCTCGACCCCCGCGGTCACGGCGGGGCTTGTCGCCCTGGACGACGGTCCGCCGCGCGCCCTCGCCGAGCGCGTCACGGTCAACCCGCGTGCGCACGGCGAACTCCTCATGCCGCAGCTGCTGGACGTCATGACCGAGGCCGGACGCGAACTCGGCGACGCCGACGCGATCGTCGTCGGCGCCGGGCCGGGCCCGTTCACCGGCCTCCGCGTCGGCATGGCCACCGCCGCGGCGCTCGGCCAGGCCTGCGGCCGCCCCGTGCACCCGGTCTGCAGCCTCGACGCGATCGCCGCGCAGGCCACCGCCGAAGGCCCCCTGCTGGTCGCCACCGACGCGCGCCGCAAGGAGGTCTACTGGGCCGCCTACGACGCCGCCCGGGCCCGGATCGACGGGCCGCACGTCCAGCGCCCGGCGGACGTCCCGACCGACGGCTTCGCCGCGGCGGCCGGGGAAATGGCCGAGGCGCTGGGCATCGCCGTCGTCGAGCCGCGCTACCCGACGCCGGTCGGGCTGGTCGCGGCGGCGCGCGCCGCGCTGCAGGGGGAACCGGCGCCGCTGGTGCCGCTCTACCTGCGGCGGCCGGACGCCGCAGAGCCGGGCAAGCGGAAGTCCGTGTTGACCAGGGGTGGCAAGTGACCGACCGCGCCACCACCGCGCCGCAGGTGCTGAAGCTGCGCCGAAGCGACCTGAAGCGCTGCGCGGAGCTGGAGCAGGTGCTCTTCCCCGGCGACGACCCGTGGTCCTGGCCCGCCTTCGCCGCGGAGCTCGACCAGGGCCACTACTACGTCGGCGCCTACCTCGACGAACGCCTGATCGGCTACGCCGGGCTCGCCGTCGTCGGCCGCGCCCCGCACGCCGAGGCCGAGGTGCACACCATCGGCGTCGACCCGGCGCACCAGGGCCGCGGCGTGGGCAAGGCGCTGCTGCGCGCGCTGCTGGACAGGGCCGACGAGAAGCAGGCGACGACGTTCCTGGAAGTGCGCACCGACAACGACGCCGCGATCGCGATGTACGAGAACCACGGCTTCGAGATCGTCGGGATGCGCAAGCGCTACTACCAGCCGTCCGGGGCGGACGCGCACACCATGCGGCGGCCCCCGGCGGAAACTGCGGAGGCTGGGTAATGACTGCGGATCGAGTGGTGCTCGGCATCGAGAGCTCCTGCGACGAGACCGGCGTGGGCCTGGTCCGGTTGGCAGCCGACGGCACGGTCGAGCTGCTGGCCGACGCGGTGGCGTCCAGCGTCGATGAGCACGCCCGCTTCGGCGGCGTGGTGCCGGAGATCGCCAGCCGCGCGCACCTGGCGGCGATGGCCCCGACGATGCGCCGCGCGCTCGACGAATCCGGCCTCGAACTGTCCGATGTGGACGCGATCGCGGTGACGGCCGGGCCGGGCCTGGCCGGCGCGCTGATGGTCGGCGTCGCGGCGGCCAAGGCCTACGCGGCCGCGTTGGACGTGCCGCTGTTCGGCGTCAACCACCTCGGCGGGCACGTCGCCGTCGACACCCTCGAACACGGGCCGCTGCCGCAGCGCTGCCTGGCGCTGCTCGTCTCCGGCGGGCACACGCAGCTGCTGCTGGTGGAGGGCATCGGGGAGCAGGTCACCGAGATCGGCTCCACGATCGACGACGCCGCGGGCGAGGCCTATGACAAGGTGGCGCGCATCCTCGACTTGCCGTACCCGGGCGGCCCGCCCATCGATAAGCAGGCCAAGCTGGGCAACCCGAAGGCCATCGCGTTCCCGCGCGGGCTGACCGGGCCCCGCGACGCCAAGTACGACTTCTCCTTCTCCGGGCTGAAGACGGCGGTCGCGCGCTGGGTCGAGACCGAGCAGCGCGAGGGCCGGGAGATCCCGGTGGCGGACGTGTGCGCGTCGTTCCAGGAGGCCGTGGCGGACGTGCTGACGGCGAAGGCCGTGCGGGCGGCGCGGGACCTGGACGTGGACACGCTGGTGATCTCCGGAGGCGTGGCGGCGAACTCCCGCCTGTCGGAGCTGGCGGCCCAGCGCTGCGCGGAAGCGGGCATCACGCTCCGGGTGCCGCGCCCCCGCCTGTGCACCGACAACGGCGCGATGATCGCGGCCCTCGGCGCCCACGTCCTCGCGGCGGGCGCCAAGCCGTCGCCCCTGGACATGCCGGCCAACCCGGGCCTCCCGGTCGGCACCATCGTCGTCCAGTAACCCGATGGTGTAGTTCTTCCCGCAATTTCAATGGAAATCAGAGCTCTGATTTCCATTGAAATTGCGGACCCCCCGGTGCCCGGTGCCCGGTGCCCGGTGCCCGGTGCCCGGTCGGCATCGTCGTCGTCCAGGGGGTCAGTACCTCCGGTCGATCGTCGTGTCGATGGCCGCGCGCCACTCGACGTAGCCGTGCTCGAAGTCGTTGCGGCGACCGCCGGAGCCCGCGAACTCCCCGGTCTTCGGGTAGCCCAGGTACGAGCGTTCCCAGCCGAGCGCGGACCAGCGTTCGCGGATCCGGCCGTACACCTCGTGCGCTCCGGTGCCCGGCGTCCAGTAGATCGACGCCGCCTTGGAGAAGTGGTTGTAGCGCCCCACCCCGTCCGGCGTGGTGAGCTCGTCGGTCGTCGGGTAGCCGAGCGGCCCGAGCTCCCAGCCCAGCTGCGACCAGGTCACCCGGATCGCGCCCCAGATCGCATGCGCCCCGGAGCCCGGCGACCAGTAGATCGAGCCCGCCTTCGAGAAGTGGTTGTACCGCCCCACCCCGTCCGGCGTGGTCACCTCGTCGGTGGTCGGGTAGCCGAGCGGGCCTTGCTCCCAGCCGTTCGCCGCCCAGTTCTGCCGGATCGCGCCCCACACCGCGTGCGATCCGGTGCCCGGGCTCCAGTAGATCGAGGCCGGGAAGCCCGCGGTCACCCCGACGAAGTGGTTGTACCGGCCGACACCGTCCGATGTGGACAGTTCATCTGTGGTCGGCGGGCCGAACCTGCCGTGCCCGCCGAGTTGCAGGTACTTCGCGAGGTTCCCGCCGTAGACGTAGTGCACGCCGGTCTGCGCGGTCCAGTACAGCCGCCCGCGCTCGTAGTCGCGGTAGCGGATGCCGTCCTCGGTGATCTCCGGCCCGGTGGGCTGCCCGAGCAGGTTCCGCAGCTCCGGTTCGGCTTCGTACCGCCGGTCGATCGGCGTGGCGTACCGCGCCGCGAGCGTCAGGTCGCCGGCGCCCATGGTCAGCACCCGCGACCGGGCACTGACTTCGTCGGTCCAGCCGGCGAAGGTGGCCACGCCATCGGTCGCGGTCGCCGCCGCGATCACGTCGAAGGAGGCTCCTTCGGTGACCATCGCCGAGCTCCGCCCGCCCTCCGCGGGGATCTGCAGCACGGCGGGCACGTTGCTGGTCAGCGTGAGCAGGTGTTCGCGGGGCATGGCCGCGTAGGTCTCGCTGCTGCGCACCCCGGCGCTGTCGGTCGTGGTGGCGGTGATCTCCATCCGCGAGTCCGGGTGATCGGTGAACGCGACCTGGAACGACTCGCCGGTGCCGCCGGCCCCCGGGTGGCGGTGGCAGGTCGCCTCCTCCGGGCAGTGCACCTCGGCGCTGGTCCAGGTGATCGGCGTCGTGCCGTCCTCGGCGTCGGTGGCCCGCGCGGTGAGGGACACGGTCTCGCCGACGGCGAAGGTCCGCCCGCCGGGCGTCGTCAGCGCCAGCTGGGGGGAGTGGTTCGCCGGCGCGACCAGCAGGTCGACGCTGCCGGACGCGCCGAGCGGGTCGGTCACGGTCAGCCGCGCGGTGAACCGGTCGCCGTCCGGGTAGGTGTGGCTGGTGCGCGCGCCGGAGCCGGTCGCGCCGTCGCCGAAGTCCCAGCGGTAGGTCAGCGGATCGCCGTCGAAGTCCTGCGACCTCGACCCGTCGAAGGTGACGGTGCGGGTCGCCGGATCGGTGCTGATCTCGGCCTCGGCCACCGGCGCGGAGTTGCCCTGCGGGTAGCTGAGCCGCCGCAGCGTGCCGGAGTAGATGTCGGCGAAGACGACGTCGCCGTTGGGCGCGGCCGCGAACTTCACCGGCCCGCCGATGTCGCCGCCGAACGGCGGGTTCTCCGGCGCCCGCACCAGCTTCCCCTGCGCGTCGAAGCGCAGCGTCCACAGCTTCTTCGTGGTGTAGTCGCCGAAGAAGTACGCGCCGCGGTAGGCCTCCGGGTAGCTCTCGCCCCGGTAGATGATGCCGCCGGTGACGCTGTTGCCCTGGTCGGCGCCGCCGCCGTGGTGGTACTCCCACAGCGGCGGGGTGTTCACCGCGGAAGCGCATTCGGGCAGGTCGTCGTAGCCCGGGGTCCGGTGGTTCCCCTCCCAGCAGGGCCACTTGTAGTTCTGGCCGGGCCGGACGAGGTCGATCTCCTCCCAGGCGTTGTAGCCGACGTCGCCGACGATCGGCGTGCCGGTGCCGGGGTCCAGCGACAGCCGGAACGGGCTGCGGAATCCGCTGGCGTACACCCGGCTGCGCCACGACGAGGGGTTCGACGCCTGGTAGTACGGGTTGCCGGGCACGCCGTCGCCGGTGGCGGTGACGTGCAGGACCTTGCCGTTGGGTGCGTCGATGTCCATGGCCCGCAACGCGTTCCGGTCGGTGCGGGTGAAGTCGGAGAGGTCACCGACGGACACCCACAGGGTGCCGTCGTCGGCCGCGACGATCCCGGTCATGCCGTGCACCGCATAGGGGCTGCGGAACTCGAAGAGCACCTGTTCGTCGGCGAGGCCGGTCGGTTCCGGCGCGCCGGTGACGGTCCAGCGCGCGAGCCGCAGCAGGTAGCCGCCGGTGCCGCCGGGGACCGAGCGGGCCAGGTAGACGTGCCGCGAGGTGGCGTAGTCGGCGGCCACCGCGAGCCCGGTCAGTCCCAGGTCCTGGGCCGGTTCGACGGGCAGGGCGGCGATGGTCCTGGTGCGCCCGTCGGCGGCCACCCACGCCACGGTGCCCTTCTTCCCGGTGGTCAGGACGCTGCCGTCGGGCAGGTATGCGAAGTCGGTCAGGTCAAAGGCGGCCTGCCCGCTGGGTTGGCTGCGGAGGACGAAACCGGATGGCACGGCGGCTTCCGCGCGGCGGGCCGGTAACGCCGCCAGCAACCCGATGGATAACAGCGCCACGCAGCACGCGCTCAACCAGCTGCGGAGTCTTCGAGCGAGCACGGTGATCACACCCCTATTCGGCAAGGATGTGCTGATATCGCCCGAAGTTCTGCCCGGGTTGCCCACCGCCCGGAATCTTGCCCACCGTCACGGCCGATCACCGGTGGTGATCAGCGGCGCCACCAGAACGCCTTGGTGGTGGCGAGGAACTCGCGGCGGGCGCCGCGGGCGGAGACCCGGCGCAGGCCGTCGGCCGCCGCGTCGTGGCCAACGCCGTGGGCGTCGATGCCCGCGCGCCGGCACAGCGCGACCGCGCGGCGCAGGTGGAACCGGGTGGTCACGACGGTGACCTCGCGCAGCCCGAAGTCCTCGGCCGCCCGCCGGCAGGACGACCAGGTGTCCACACCGGACTCGTCCAGCACCACCGCGGAGGCGGGAATCCCGTGCGACACGAGGTGGTGCCGCATCACGACGGGTTCGCTGTGCCCGCGGGATTCCGGGCTGCCGCTGACGATGATGCGCCGGACCCGGCCCGCCTCGAACAGCTCCCGAGCCACGTTCAGCCGCCCCTGCAGGATCCGGCTCGGCAGGCCGTCCCAGCGCACTCCTGCGCCGAGCACCAGCGCGTACTCGGTCGGGGGCGCGTCCTGGACCGTGCTGATGCGGTGGGCGCTGCGCGTCAGGGCCCATGCCGAGGGCAGCGCCGCCGCGACCCCGAGCCCGGCCAGCGCAGCGAGTCCCTTCCGAAGTCCACGCACCGGACAAGTGTGCCATCGAGGCCACCGGCCGGGACCGGCTACGCGCCAACCGATCGGCGCAAATCGCCCCGTGCGTACTTTGCGTCGCTATAGCAGCACGAAGTACACACGGGGCAATGGGCGACCGGGCGCCTCCACCAAACCGTCCCCAGTGGACGGTCCGGGGTCAGGCCGGGTTGAGCACCGGGTTGCCGTCCTCGACCACGAACGACTTCGCGGTCTCCGCCGGGGCGTCCTTCTTCGACACGTACGGCAGCACCCGGTAGTCGGCGCGCAGCTCCGCCTCGGTGAACTTGGTGCGCACGTAGCCGCGCCGGTTGGCGTAGAACTTCACGTGCGGGTTCTCCTTGAGCACGTCGCCGTTGCCGTCGTCGTTGCCGTCCCCGCCGCTGGTGACGGAGGTCGTGATGAACTCGGTGCCGACGGCGCGCGACTCGGGGTCGTCGTGGGTCCGCTTGATCTCCGCGGCCCAGTGCCGGTGCACGTCGCCGGTGAGCACGACGCCGTTGCGGACCGCGCTGTCGGCCATCGCGCCGGCGATCCGGTCGCGGTTGGCCACGTAGCCGTCCCAGGCGTCCATGTTGTAGCCCTCTTCGGCGCCGGGCGTCAGGTCGATCTTGGAGAAGAACACCTGCTGGCCCAGCACGTCCCAGCGGGCGGTGGTGTCGCGGAACCCGTCGGTGATCCACTTCTCCTGCTCGGCGCCGGTGATCGACCGGTCCGGGTCCTCGCGGTCGGTGCAGCCGGACTGCACGCCGTCGCCGCAGGCCTGGTCGTCGCGGTACTGGCGGGTGTCGAGCATGTGGAAGTTGACCAGCGATCCCCAGCCGTACCGCCGGTAGAGCCGCATGTCGATGCCGCCCGGCTTCGAGCCAGTGCGCAGCGGCATGTTCTCGTAGTACGCCTGGAGGGCGACCTTGCGCCGGTCCAGGAAGCCGTCGTCGGGCTTCTCCGGGGTCTCGTCGGCCCAGTTGTTCTCGACCTCGTGATCGTCGAACACCACCAGCCACGGCGCGGTCGCGTGCGCGAGCTGCAGGTCCGGGTCGGTCTTGTACTGCGCGTGGCGCTGCCGGTAGTTGGCCAGCGTGCGGGTCTCCGGGCCGAGCACCTTCCGCACGTCTCCGTCCTTGGCGGCGTACTCGTACTGGTAGTCGCCGAGGTGCAGGATCAGCCCCGGCTCGTCCTCGGCCATCCGCCGGTACGCGGTGAAGTACCCCTGCCCGAAGTGCGCGCAGGAGGTGAAGCACATGGTCAGCTCGCCGAGCGCGTCCGGCGCAGGCGCGGTGCGGGTGCGGCCGACCGGCGAGATCGAGCCCTCGGCGCGGAACCGGTAGAAGTACTCCGCGCCGGGCTGCAGGCCCTCCAGCTCGACGTGCACGCTGTGCCCCAGCTCCGGCGCGGCCTGGGCCTCGCCGCTCTGCACGATCTTGCTGAACTGCTCGTCCGCGGCGACCTCCCACTGCACGGGCACGGCCTTGTCGGGCATGCCGCCCAGCCCGTCGTCGGCGGTCGGCTCCGGCGCCAGCCGGGTCCACAGCACGACCCCGTCCGGCAGCGGATCGCCGGAGGCGACGCCGAGGGTGAACGGGTCGGCGAGCCGGCGGGTGCCGGCGCCGGGCAGCGACAGCGCGCTGGCCAGCGCGGAGCCGCCGAGGGCGGTCGCACCGAGCGCGGCGGCGCCGCCGAGCAGCACGGCGCGGCGGCTGACCCGGCCGGGTAACGGGATATCGGGCATCGGTGTCCTCCAGGTGTCCTGCGGAAGTCGTCCGGGGCTCGACCGTGGCGCGATCGAGCGCACGAAAGTACCGACACCAGAAGAGGGTTTGGTGAATTCCCGACGAAATGGGGCGGCCGGTGCAAGCCCTGGAACCCGTTCGGCCCAGCCTCCGCCGGACCGATCGGCTCAGCGCGTCACCCGGCGTCGAGGGCGCGGCGGGTCGCCGCGATCACCTTGCTCAGCGCCTCGTTGAGCTGCTCCAGCTCGGCGACCTCCATGCCGAGGAGCTCGACCACGCGATACGGGATCTTCTCAGCCTCCGCCCGGAGTTCCCGGCCCTTCCCGGTCAGCTCCACGGCGAGCAGGCGCTCGTCCTCGGTGCTGCGGCGCCGTTCCAGGTAGCCGATCGATTCGAGGCGTTTGAGCAGCGGCGACAACGTCGCGGGGTCGGCGTGCAGGGCGCCGCAGAGATCCTTCACCGATCTCGGCGACTGCTCCCACAGCGCGAGCATCACGAGGTACTGCGGGTGCGTCAGGCCGAGCGGCGCGAGCAGCGGCCGGTAGACGGAGATGACGTTGCGCGAGGCGACGGACAGCGCGAAGCACACCTGGCGATCGAGGGTGAGCGGATCCTCGCCGAGGTCGATCTGGTTCATCGGGGTCTCCTTCCGGCCGGGGTGCTCGCTATCACGCTAATCATTAGCGTGCTAATGATTAGCATATAGGTTGTTCTCGGACGCTCGGCGAAGGAGGGGACGTGGCCGCTGACGGACGAATCCGGCCCAACCCGGTGCAGTGGATCTGGTACGCCTTCGGCGGACGGCTGCCGGCGAAGTGCCGGGAGTGGGTCCTGCACGACATCACGTGCCGGACCTGGGTGCTGCGGCACATCGGCCGCAGCCTGGTCCAGATCTCCCCGGGGCTGCTCTTCCTGCTGCTGCCCGGTCCGTTCTGGATCCGGGCGATGTCCGTGCTCGGCGGGGTCATCCTGGCGCTCTGGTACTCGCTGTCGTACCTGGAGCACACCAGCGAGTACCGGCTCACCAAGCACGGTTACCCGATGGGCACCGGAAGAGCGGTGCGCGAAGAGGCGCAGGCCGCGATCCGTGCCCAGCGGGCGCAGCGGTACGCCGAGCTCTACCGCAACCAGCCGGAGCGGTGAGCTCGCGAGGTCATTTCGGCCGCCACCCGGCTCGGGTCGGCGGGCCGGGTGGCGGCCGAAATGACCT
>NZ_SMKW01000055.1 GCF_004348985.1 Saccharopolyspora elongata
CTCCCGCTGCCCGAACCCCTCCAACCACAGCCGCCACACCTCATCGCCATGCCGCTCGACCACCGACACCACAACACCTCCACCAAGATCATTCCAGGAGATGTTGCACCCACCCCTTGAGACCAAGCGCGAAAACGGCGCCCCACGGCGGCAATGCCCGGTAGGACATCAGGCCGGCGGTCGAGTTCGCGGCAGATGGTGCGCGAGGGACGGCTCAGAACAGCGGCTCGCCCCAGGTGTCGGTGAAGACCAGCTCGGCCAGCGGCTTGCGGATGCGCGGGCGCAGCTCCTTCTCCTGCAGCCGCTCCGGCATGCCGTCCAAGGTGCCCAGGCCGCCGACCGCGATCGCGACCATCGGCTCGAACTCGGCGGGCACGCCGAACTCGGCGCGCGCGGCGTCCCGGTCCATGCCGGCCATCTGGTGCGCGTAAAGGCCCTCCGCGACGGCCTGCAGCACGAGGTTCTGGGCCGCCAGCGCCAGCCCGTACTCGCCGTAGGGCATCGGCTCGCCGTCCTCGTCGACCACCCGCGCGACGCCGATCGCGAGCGCCGCCGCGTTCGAGGTCCACCCCTTGTTGCCGCGCGACAACGTGCCGTGGATCCGGTCGAAGGTCGCCTCGCCCCGGCGCGCCGCGATGAACCGCGCGGGCTGCGTGTTGCCCCACGACGGCGCCCACCTGGCCGCCTCGAACAACGCCGTGAACTGCCGGTCGCTGATCGCCGTGGCCGGGTCCAGCGCGCGCGGGCTCCACCTCTCGGCCAGCAGCGGGTGCAGCGGCACCGACGTCTCGGCGGGCTTGCTCGCCGGAACCTCGGCGGTGTACTCCTCGGCAGTCACGGGCACCTCCTGGATCGCTAGTGGCGAGTCTGTCCGCCGCCCGCGCCGATGTCCATCAGATCGCGTACTGCCACGCCGTCAGCGAGTAGGCGCCGAACCACGACCCGAAGAACACCAGCAGCACCGCAGTGGTCACCGCCGTCGTCGTCCGGCGCCGGGCCAACCCGATCGCAACCGGGATGAGCAGCGGGAACGCCGGCAGCATCAGGCGGACCTTGGAGTACATCAAGCCGTCCGAACCCAGGTCCAGCACCACCACGGCGGCCGCGAACGCCACCAGCGGCCACGGCATCCGCTGCCGCACGCACAGCACCAGCAGCACCAGCGCGGCCAGCACGATCCACACCGTGAACGTCTCGAGCACCGACTTGTCCGTGGCCAGCGCCTCGATCATGAACTTGAACGTGGCCTGCCCGCCGTCGAACGCCGACGACCAGCCCCGCTGCTGGAGAGCGAAGTAACCGGTGAGGCTGTCCGTCTGCAGCCCCACCCAGCCGATGTAGGCCAGCATCCCGGCCGGCGCCAGCACGATCGCCAGCCACGGGCGCCAGGTGTCCCGGCGGCGCACGATCGCCACCAGCGCGGCCAGCCCGACGACCCCGATCAGCGCCGCGGCCGTCGGCCGCACCAGCCCGGCACCGGCGCAGCACAGCCCGGCCAGCAGCCAGTTCCGCTCGACGACCCCGACCATCGCCCAGATCGCCAACGCGCAGAACAGCGCCTCGGAGTACGCCATCGACAGCACCACGGACATCGGGGCCGCCGCGAACAGCACGACCAGCAGCAACCCGGCGAGGCGCGAGCCGCCGACCAGGCGCCCCAGCCGGGCCAGCCCGTACGCGGCCACCACGCCGCAGGCCAGGCTCGCGGTGATCGCCGCGCCGGTGACGCTGACGCCCGGGACCAGCGACAACGCCATGATCAGCCACGGATAGCCGGGGAAGAACGCCATCGGCGTCTCGGGATAGCGGTTCCCGAAACCGTCGACCATGCTCGGGTCGACGTCGGCGTACCCGTTCGCCGCGATCTCCAGGTACCAGTGGCCGTCCCAGGCCTGCAGGTTGTCGACCAACGCCTCGTCGTTCGCGGCCGACAGCCACGCCAGCACCAGCAGTCCGACCAGCCGGATTGCGAGGTAAACCACAGCAGGGGCGAAAGCGACGATCATCCGGCGCTGCCGCGGCGATCCCCGGCGCGGCCACTCGGGCAACCCTGAGTCCGGTTGTTTCCGCAGCGTAGCCGCGGTGTTTCCAACATCACTCAGAGGTGGATCGATCGCTCCTGGAGGGGTGGACAACCCGGTCCTCCGCTCTTGTCGACAATCGCGTCCCACAGGGTAGTGGCGGCATTTGGGATTGGGGTCGGGCGGTACCGGTTCGGTAGGCTAGTCCGGCAGCGGAGCGACCTGGTAGGAGGCCGTTTCGGCCCGGTGGGCCGACGCTGTCACCTGCCCGGTCGCGGGGCCCTCCGGCCCGCCACGCGGTGTGCCGGGGTGCTCCTTCGTCCACTCGGTGTCAGTGCGGGGACAACCCGCGCCCGGGACGACCGCACGGTCGAGGAGGTTTGTTTCACGTGGCGCTCGTCGTCCAGAAGTACGGCGGTTCCTCACTCGAAAGTGCTGATCGCATCAAACGGGTAGCCGAACGCATCGTGGAGACCCGCAAGGCGGGCCACGACGTGGTCGTCGTGTGCTCTGCGATGGGCGACACCACCGATGAGCTGCTCGACCTCGCCAAGCAGGTCAACCCGGCTCCGCCGGAGCGGGAACTCGACATGCTGCTGACCGCCGGGGAGCGGATCTCCAACGCGCTCGTCGCGATGGCGATCGAGTCGCTCGGCGCGGAGGCACGCTCGTTCTCCGGCTCCCAGGCCGGCGTGATCACGACCTCGGCGCACCAGAACGCGCGGATCATCGACGTCACCCCGGGCCGGGTGCAGGAGGCGCTGGAGCAGGGCCAGGTCGTCCTGATCGCCGGGTTCCAGGGCGTCTCCCAGGACACCAAGGACATCACGACGCTCGGCCGCGGCGGCTCGGACACCACGGCGGTCGCGGTGGCCGCCGCGATGAACGCCGACGTCTGCGAGATCTACACCGACGTCGACGGCGTGTACACGGCCGACCCGCGCATCGTGCCCGACGCCCAGCACCTCGAGCGGATCACCTACGAGGAGATGCTGGAGATGGCGGCGACCGGCGCGAAGGTGCTGCATCTGCGCGCCGTCGAGTACGCCCGCCGCTACGGCGTGCCGTTGCACGTCCGCTCTTCCTACTCACCCAAGCCCGGAACGATCGTGTCCGGCTCAGTGGAGGACCTTTCCGTGGAACAGGCGATGATCACCGGCGTCTCGCACGACCGGTCGGAGGCCAAGGTCACCGTGCGCGGTGTGCCCGACAACCCGGGTGTCGCGGGCCGGATCTTCCGCGTGGTCGCGGACGCCGAGATCGACATCGACATGGTGCTGCAGAACGTCTCCAGCACCTCTTCCGGCCTGACCGACATCACCTTCACGGTGGCGCGCAGCAACGGTGAGGTGGCCGTCACCGAGTTGGAGAAGATCAAGGACGAGGTCGGCTTCGAGCAGGTCGTCTACGACGACAAGGTCGGCAAGGTCTCGCTGGTCGGCGCCGGGATGCGGTCGCACCCGGGCGTCACCGCGACCTTCTGCGAGGCGCTGTCCAACGCCGGGGTGAACATCGACATCATCAACACCTCGGAGATCCGGATCTCGGTGCTGATCCGCGACACCCAGCTCGACGACGCGGTGCGCGCCCTGCACGGCGCGTTCGAACTCGGCAGCGACGAGGAAGCCGTCGTGTACGCGGGGAGTGGTCGCTGATGGCCCAGGAGAAGAAGACGCCGACGCTGGCAATCGTGGGTGCCACCGGCGCGGTCGGCACCGTCATGATCGACATCATCAACAACCGCGAGTCGGTGCCGTGGGGCGAGATCCGGCTGATCGCCTCGGCCCGGTCCGCGGGCAAGAAGATCACCGTGCGCGGCCAGGAGCTCACCGTCGTGGAGCTCGCGCCGGAGGCGTTCGACGGCGTGGACATCGCGCTGTTCGACGTGCCGGACGAGGTATCCGCGCAGTGGGCGCCGGTGGCCGCCGAGCGCGGCGCCGTCGCGGTGGACAACTCCGGCGCGTTCCGGATGGACCCCGACGTGCCGCTGGTGGTGCCCGAGGTCAACGCCGAGAAGGTGCACGAGCGCCCGAAGGGGATCATCGCGAACCCCAACTGCACGACGCTGTCGATGATGGCCGCGCTGGGCGCGCTGCACCGCGAGTTCGGCCTCCGCGAACTGGTCGTCTCCTCCTACCAGGCCGCCTCCGGTGCCGGTCAGGAAGGCATCGACCGGTTGTACGCGGAGATCGCGGCGGTGGCGGGCAAGGGCGTCGGCCAGCGGGCCGGCGACGTCGCCGAGGCGCTGGCCGCGGCCGGGCTGCCGGAGGAGACGCCGTTCAAGGCGCCGCTGGCGCTCAACGTGGTGCCGTGGGCCGGTTCGCGCAAGGACGACGGCTGGACCTCCGAGGAGCTGAAGGTCCGCAACGAGTCCCGCAAGATCCTCGGCATCTCGGACCTGAAGGTCTCCGCGACCTGCGTCCGGGTGCCGGTGGTGACCACGCACTCGCTGGCGGTGCACGCCACCTTCGAGCGCGAGGTGACCGTCGAGCAGGCGCACCGCGTGTTCGAGGCGCAGCCGACGATCGTCCTGCAGGACGACCACGACAACGGCGTGTTCCCGACCCCGGCCGGCGTGGTCGGCGGCGACCCGACGTACGTGGGCCGGGTCCGGCAGGCGCTGGACTTCCCGAACACGCTGGACTTCTTCGTCTGCGGCGACAACCTCCGCAAGGGCGCGGCGCTCAACACCTACGAGATCGCCGAAACCCTCGCGAAGTAAGCCCCACGGGTTCGAAAGGGCGCCTTCCCCCTGGTAGACGGGGGAGGGCGCCCTTTTGTGATATGGGTTCATTCGAACGTGTGTTTGTGTCCAATTCTCCTTGAAGGCCGGAACGGGCGCCCGCCACAGTGGACCCATGAACATCATCTCCCCGCCCGATCACCTGCTGACCCTGGACGAATTCACGGCGCTGCCGGAGGACAGGTCGCGCCATTACGAACCTGCTGGAAGGAGCGCGAATCGGTGGCTGTGCGTATCGGGCTCGATTCGCTCGGCTCATGTGCGCGCGGGGCCGCGACCTGAGCGGCTTGGTTGCGGCATCCGGCGGTTAGGTTGGGGGCATGAGTCATGCTCCGGTCGTCCTCGGAATCGATCTCGGTACCACCGCGACGAAGGTCGTCGCGGCGGGCAGCGACGCTCACGTGCTGCACCAGACCGAGCGCGGGTATCCGCTGCGCACCGAGGAGCCCGGGGAGGCGACGCAGGACGCCGTCCAGGTCCGGGACGCGGCGATCGAGGCGCTGGCCGAGTGCGTGGCCTGGGCGAAGGAGCACGGCCACCCGGTCGCGGCGCTGTCGTTCAGCACCTCGATGCACACGGTCGTCGGGCTCGACTCGGCCGGCGAACCGGCCACGCCGTCGTTCAACTGGGCCGACACCCAGGCGGCCGAGGTGGCGGCGCGGCTGCGGTCCGACTGGGGCACCTCGTCGGCCCTGCACCGGGCCACCGGGACGCCGGTGCACACCCAGTCGGTCATGGTGAAGCTGGCTTGGTTGACCGGAAGTCGTCCCGACCTGACGCGTGACGTGGTGCGGTGGTGCGCGCTGAAGGACTTCGTCGTCGCCGGTTTCGTGGGCGAGTTCGTCACCGAGTACTCGCTGAGCTCGGGCAGCGGCCTGCAGGACATGACGACGCTGCGGTGGCATGAGCCGGCGCTGGAGGTCGCGGGCGTCCGCGCCGACCAGCTGCCGGAGATCCACGCGCCGACCGACACGCTGCCGCTGAAACCGCAGGTGGCCAAGGCCGTCGGCCTGCCGGAGGGGCTTCCGGTGGTGCTCGGCGGCGGCGACGGTCCGCTGGCGAACCTCGGCGTCGGGGCGGTCAGCCCCGGTGTCGCCGCGCTGTCGCTCGGCACCAGCGGGGCGCTGCGGGTGACGCGCGACCGGCCGGGCGTCGACGACCGGTGCCGGACGTTCAGCTACGCGATGGGCGACGGGCTCTGGGTGATCGGCGGTGCCGTGAGCAACGGCGCGGTGGTCGCCCAGTGGGCCTCGGAGACCTTCGGGGTCGACGTCGCGGACCTGCTCGACGAGGCCGCCGCGGTGCCGGCGGGGGCGAACGGGCTGATGGCCCTGCCGTACCTGCTCGGCGAGCGGGCCCCGTGGTGGGAGCCGGGCCTGACCGGCTCGTTCGTCGGGCTGCGGCACTCGCACGGTCGCGCCGAGATGACGCGTGCCGTGGTCGAGGGCGTCGCGCAGCAGCTCGCGCTGGTGCGGGACGCGGTGGTCGATTCCGGGGCCGAGGTGCGTGCGGTGCGGGCCACCGGCGGCGGCTTCCGCAGCGCGTTGTGGGCCGATGCCATCGCCGCAGCGCTCGACATCGACCTGGAGCTGGCCGAGGGCAGCGGCGGTTCCGGGCTCGGCGCGGTGCTGCTGGGCTGGCGGGCGCTCGGCGAGTTCGACTCGCTGGAGCACGCCGCGGAGCTGGTGACGCCGGAGAGCAAGGTCTCGCCGGACCCGGCGGCGGCCCGGGAGATGGCTCGCCGCCGACCGCTGGTGGAGCAGCTGCACGCGACGCTGCGCGACTTCGAGCTCTGACCGACGCCGGTCGGACCCGCCGATCGGTTGAGCCGACTGGTCGCAACTGGTGGACCGGGTGCAGCAATCCGGAGCACCAACCGGGTTCAGTTCTGGTTCAGACCAATTTTTCGGTGGCATACTGGGCCTCGCTATGACCCTCAGCGCGGCCGAGAGCAACCACGCCACCAGCGCGGATGACCCGCGCGAGCGGTTGCGCGCCGTCGGACTCCGGGTCACCAAACCACGACTCGCCGTGCTGCGGTGGCTGGTCGGCCACCCGCACGCGACGGCCGACCAGGTGGCGACCGCCGTGCGCCGGCAGCTGGGTTCGGTGTCCACGCAGGCCGTCTACGACGTGCTCAACGCCTGCAGCAACGCCGGGCTGCTGCGGAGGATCGAGCCCGCCGGTCATCCGGCGCGCTTCGAGGCCCGTACCGCCGACAACCACGACCACTTGGTGTGCCGCAACTGTGGCCGAACCGAGGACGTGGACTGCGTCCACGGTGCTGCGCCCTGCCTGACGCCGTCGTCCACGTCGGGCTACGAGGTGGACGAGGCGGAAGTTGTGTTCTGGGGCTACTGCCCGGACTGCCGCTCCTCGGCGACGTGACCTGGGGTTCTGGGCGCCCGCAGGGCCTGAGCGGGACATGCGGGCGCAGTCGATCAAGTGAGTCCGAACACGGCGTGCCCATTTTCTTGACTGGTTCCAGTTTTCCGATGGCATACTGGAACCCCTCATGACCCGCGGCGAGCACGCTGGGCCGCACCGGCGACGAGATCGCCGCCGAGGTCTAGGGCCGACGACGTCGGCCCGCCGCTGCTGACTGCGGCAACCACCACGAGCGAAGACCCGGGAGCCCCCGTCTCCCGGGTCTTCGCCCGTCCGGGCCGGTGATCGCGTCGGACCACCCTGTCGCTTCAGGTGAAATCGGCCGTCGAGACCGAGGCCGTGATCAATCCACAATGGATGGTGATGCTGAGCATCGCGAAAGCCGGTGCGTGCGCAATATCCACAATGGATCGTGGTCAGTCGCGAGCGTGGGTTCCAGGGGCGTTCTGGGGCTGGCCGGGTTGCGGGTGGTGGTGCCGCTGCGGGTGCCCTTGCTGCGGGCGCTGGGGGCCCGGTTGCGAGTGAGCTCCGCGCTGTGCCGAAGTGCCGTGCGCGCCAGGGGAACCCTGCTGGCCCGAGGGGCCGTGCTGAACCGAAGAGCCATGCTGACCGTGGGCGGATTGCTGGCGTTGAGGATTCTGCTGGTGCTGCGAGCTCTGTGGCTGCTGCGAGCTCTGCGGCTGCTGCGGGGTTTGCGGCTGCTGCGGGCCGTGGGCCAGGTGGAGGATCAGCCGTTCGCAGCTGCGCAGGACCGTGCGGACCGCGTCGCGGTGCGGCCGGTCGTGCAGCGGGTTCACCGCCTGCTCCCGCCAGCGCGACAGCGCCGCGGCCGCTTCGTCGGCCAGATCCACGGCCAGCGCCGTCTCGTCCTGGCCGAGCCGCGCGTGCGGCGCGCTGCCGAACGCTCCCAGCAGCCGCTTCGCTTCCGCTTGCAGCGGGCGGGCGAACCGCACCTGCCCGGAATCCAGCGCCGACAGCAGCCGCAGCTCGTTCCACTCGTGCGCATTCGCCAGCAGCCGCTCGAACTCGCCGCGCAACTGCTGCACGCCGGGACGGGGATTCGCGCGCAGCACCATGTCGACGGCCAGCAACGCCGACCGCGCGCGCAACGCGTCCTGCCGCTCAACGAACTGCTGGTGCACCGTCTCCTGCAGCAGGTTCAGGCCGCTCTCGTCGAGCAGCGCCGACTGCAGCTTCTTCCGCTCTGTCACGCCGCTGCGGATCAGCGTCAACGCCCGCACGACCCCGTAGTGGCCGAACCGTTCGAGGAGGCGCTGCCGGGCCGGTCCCGGCGTCGATTCCATGGTGCTGTTGATGAATCGATCCGCCGAAAGCAGCAGCGCGTCCTGGTCGTTCTGGGGGAGTCGCGCAACGTTGTGCAGAGCCCGGAAGTCGTCGTCGGTCATCGTCGCCACGGCCTGCCCGAGCAGCCCGATCACCGGGATCAGGTGCTGCGCGAACGAACGCAGCGTGGGGTCGTTGCGGTAGCGCTCGGCGATCCGCTCGGCGGCTTCGAGCGCCTCCGCGCCGCCGCTGCCCGTCTCGTCGGCGCGCGAGAACGCGACGATCGTGTTGATCGGCACGCACCGGGCGGTCTGCAATTCGTTGACGGACTGGAGGAACTGCAGGTCCGTCTGCCGCGGGTACCGCGTCAGGTACAGCACCGCGTCCGCCTCGGACAGGATCTGCGCGAGCGCGGAGCGGCCCGTCTCCTGCACCGCCGCGGACGCGACGCCGGGCGTTTCGATCAGCGTGATCGCCTGCAGTCCCGGCGTCGGCGACTCGACGACCAGCCGGGACACCTCGTCCGGCCGCCAGTGCTGCAGGTCGCGGATGGTGCCGGTGTCCAAAGTGGTCACCGGGACGTTCTGCACCGCGCCGTGCGGGGTGTGCACCAGGATCTTCGGTTCCGGCCCGTACTGGTAGAAGGTGCTGACCTGGGTGCGCTCCTCGGCGTCGGTGGGCGCGAGCTCCGCGCCGACCAGCGCGTTGATCAGCGTCGACTTGCCCGCCTTCACCCGCCCGCCGACGGCGATGCGCAGCGGTTGGTCCAGCCTCTCCAGCCGGCCGCGCAGCCACGTCGAGGTGCGCGGATCGTCCCGGTAGAAGGTCATGGTGCGGATCAGCAGCGCCCGGGCGCGTTCCAGCAGGGGATCGCCGCTCATGCCGCGGTGATCCGGTTCTGCGTCAGCATCGTCGCGCGCCGCTGCAGCACCGCGAGTTCTTCCAGCTTCTGCCGGATCTCCCTGGCACGCTGGTCGCGGTCGACCGCGCTGCGCTCCGCCGATCGCTTGATCTCCTGGATGGCCCGGCTGATCTCCATCTGGGCATCTTCGGTGATCTGCATGTAGTGCGCGTGCAGGCCCCGGTGGACGCCGCGAATGGCGTCCCTGGCCTCCTTGTTCACGTGGAAGATGACCTGCTCCACGTAGCGCTGCACGGCGGCCTTGGCCTCGGCCTGGCGGCGGCGCAGCCGCAGGTCCTTGTCCTCGCCGAGGCTCTTGAGGCCTAGCAGCACGCCCGCCGAGATCGACACCACGTTGATCAGCGGCAGGAACGCCGAGGTGATCAGGCCGAACATCAGCACGCCGCCGTAGGAGCCGCGAAGACCGGTGAGGAACTGGTCGAAGCGCTTGTACTCCGAGCCGGGCGGCAGCTTCGGCTCGGGAACCTCGCCCAGCGGTTCCGGCTGCTGGAGCTCCGTCAGGTCGGGCAGGTTGCGCCCGTGTTCGGCGAGCATCTCGTTGGCGACCTGCTCGGCGAGCCGGGCCTGCCGGAGGTCCAGCCACTCGAAGGTTTCGACGATCGCGTCGGTGAGCCGCGCCTCGAGCCAGTCGAGGAACTCGTCCCAGACCTCCAGCGGGTCCGCGGTTTCGAAGGCCTCGTTGACCTGGTGCAACACCGCCCAGCTGCGTTCCCGGAAGTCGAACTCGATGTCGGTGTACAGCTCGGAAACCCCATCGTTGAGCGCCTTCTGCCAACGGGCGGAGACGCGCCGGAGGTCTTCGGCGCGGTGCTGCGCGGTCTCCAGCTCGATCAGGGTTTCGGCCGCGGTGCGCGGGTTCTGCGCCGCCAGCTCGGCGCGCAGCGCGTCGTTGACCTGGGTCAGCGCCTCGGAAACGTTGTGCGCCACCAGGCGCCGGGTCATGTTGTCGTGCTTGCCCGCCATCTCCTTGAGGAATTCCAGCAGCGGCGGGAATCCGGATTCGGCGTTGAGGTTGGCGTCCCTGGCCTGCATCGCGTGCATCCGGATGTTGGCCGAAACCGGGAAGATCTTGGCCGCTATCCCGGCGTTCTCCAGGTGCTTCCGGTTGACTTCGTGGACTTTCCGCCAGTGCGGCGTGCGGTCGATCTTCGGCAGCACCAGCGCGACGTTCGGGCACAGCGCGGTGGCCTGCTTGAGGAACGTCAGCTCGTTGGTGGTCAGTTCCTGGGTGGCGTCGGAGACCATCAGCAGCGCGTCGGCCTCGGCGACGACGGAGAGCGTGGTGGCCGTCAGCGACGAGGACACGCTGCCGACGCCTGGCGTGTCCATCAGGGCGAGGCCGTTCTGCAGCACGGCGCGGGGGATGCCGATCTCGCCGCGGGTGACCGGGCGCCCGAGCGAGAGGGCGCGTTCCAGCTGCTCGCCGACCTGCTCTATCGGCACCGGCACGCGATCCAGGGCGGCCGGGCCGCGCGTCGCCTCGTGCTCGATGAGCAGGGCGGACGGCTCGTCGGAGTACCGGACGAGGGTGGGAACGACGGTGGTGACGTCGTCGCCGGAGGCGCACACGGACGCGTTCACGATGGCGTTGACCAGGGCGCTCTTGCCCTGCTTCGACTCACCGACGACCAGCACGAGCTGCGTCGGGTCGAGCACGCGGGTGCGGATTTGCCGCAGCCTTCCGTGCAGATCAGCGCGTTGCTGCTCGGCACATTCCGCAGTCGCGCGATCGATCAGTTCCACCAACGCCGTCTCGATCACGGCGTCGATTGTGGCGTGCCGCGGCGAATAGAGAAACCCAAACGGCTGAACTCACATCCCAGGCGTGCACTGGGAGTACCAAAAGTGCAAGTTTTCCGAGCGAAAGGCGAAGAATGCCGGGATCCGCGAATCGCGGATCCCGGCATTCAGTTGCTCACTGCGTTCAGAGCACGCCGTCCAGCGGCAGGGCGCTCGTCACGGTGTCGAGAGCGCCACCGGCGACGTCGCCGACGACCGGCAGGTCCTGCGGGGCCGGCAGCGGCAGGGCGGCGGTCACGTCGTCGACCGGCAGGGCCGAGGTCACGTCGTCGACCGGCAGGGCGGAGACGTCGCCGCTGGTGGCGCCACCGGCGATGCCACCCACGGTGTCGACCACGCCGCCGACGACCGGGACGTCGCCCAGGACACCGGTCACGTTGTCGGTCACGTTGGTGACGTCGCCACCGGCGACGTTGGAGACCAGGTCACCGGCGACCGGGATGTTGGTGGCGACCGAGGTGACGTCGCCGACCACGTTGCCCACGACCGGAGCGTTGGTGACGACCGAGGTCAGGTCGCCGTTGCTCACGTTGGTGGTCACGTCGCCCAGCACGTTGGTGACGTTGTTGGCGATGTCGCCGACGACCGGGGCCTCGTTCACGACGTTGAGGACGTCGATGTTGGTCGAGTTGTCGACCACGTTGGTGACGTCGCCGTGCACGACGGTGGCGGCACCCGCGGTCAGGTCGACGCTGGTGTCGAAGACGTGCGTCGCGGTCTGGTTGACCTCGCTGACGGTGTTGCCCACCACGTTGGTGACGTCGCCCAGGGCGAGGCTGTCGCCGACCTGGCCGACGGTGTTGCCCACGACGCTGCCGACGATGTTGCCGTTGGCGATGTCGTTGCCGCTGGCGATGTCGTGGATGCTGATGAAGTTGTGCGAGTCCGTGTCGTTGTGACGCACGTCGATGTCGACGTTGTTCGACGGAGCCGGGGTCGCCGGGACGGCCGGGATGGTGGGCTCGACGTCGCCGTTCTTACCGAAGTCTTCGGCGGGGGCGGGGTTCTTCAGCATGCTCAGATCTTCCTGCTCGTTCGGATGTGCGGGATGCAGTTGGTTGATCGCGACGTGTTGGGTGCTCGCAGCGAACTTCTCGACGCTGCTCTGGAGTGAGCGGTCGTACTCGGTCACGACCTCGACCGGCGCGTAGTCGAGGACCAGTGACGTGGCTTGCAGTACGTCCGTCGCGGTCATGCCCCCGAGGCCGGCCTGATCCAGCGTGGCTTGCGGATCAGAGTCGAAGGCCGATCGGGCTGCCGGATCGCTGACGAGGCGCGTGAGGAACTCGTGCAGCGTCGGCTCGTCCGACGGGCCGGTGGTGGAGTGCGTCCCCGGGTCGGGAGTGGAGGACTCGGCCGCGTGCTGAGGGTTCACCATCGTTGGGCCTCCCGATGCTCAGCGGTTACTCGGCTGGGTGTCCGAGTGAGGTTGCGTGGTCCCTCACTCCTCTGTCGATCACGTTAGGGCGACGGGGCCCCCTAGCCATCGGGTACGACTCCTAGTTATTCGAACCTCTATTAGGGGATCCGGTAGGTGGCCCATTGGGGGGTAGGTTGGGGCATCTGACACCTGTGAGTAACCGAGTACGCGCTAAATTGTGTCCACCCTGCGCCACGAGGGCATCGCCCGATGGTGGCCGATTCGGTAACACGAAGGGATTGCATGCCTTACGTCCTGGGCATTCATCTAGGCGCGACGGCGACCACGGCCGCCATCGCCCGCCGGGACGGCAGCCGATGGGCGGCGGCCGTGCCGGTCCCGCTGGCGGCCGGGCCGGTGGTGCCGACGGTGCTGTGCAAGGTGCAGGACGGCTCGTTCGTGGCTGGTGAAGCCGCCCAACGGCAGGAGATCACCCACCACGAATGGGTCGCCCGCGGCTTCACCGGGCGGCTCGGGGACGACCTGCCGCTGCTGGTGGGCAGCGAGTTCATCCCGGCGCAGCGGCTGGTCGCGACGATGGTCGAGTGGGTGGCCGACGCGGTCGCCCACCGGCAGGGGCATCCCGCCGAGCACATCGCCATCGCGCACAGCGCCACCTGGGGCCCGCACCGCACCCGGCTCGTCCACCAGGCGCTGGTCCAGCTCGGGCTGACCGACGTGACGCTGGTGGCCGAGCCGATGGCCGTCGCCCTGGACTACGCCGCCAAGCAGCGGGTCGCCGAGCACGAGCCGATCGTCATCGCCAACGTCGGCGGCAGCGGCTTCGACGCGACGGTGCTGCGGCGGCGCGAGCGCGGGTTCGAGGTGGTCGGGTCGCCGCTGAACGCCGACCACCCCAGCGGTCAGGACCTGGACGACGAGATCTTCGCCGCCGTGCGCGCCGAGTTCGGCGACCGGCTGGACGCGCTGGACCTCGCCGATCTCAACCAGCGGGCCGCCCTCGCCCACCTGCGCGCGGAGTGCGTCCGGGCGAAGGAAGCGCTGTCGCACCAGTCCGGCGTGCAGCTGCGGGTGGAATTGCCCGGTCTGCGCACGGAATTCGCGTTGTCCCGTTCGCGGTACGAGCAGCTCGCCCGGCCGCACCTGGAGCGGGTTCCCGAGCTGATCCTGCAGGCGGTGCAGTCGGCGACGCTGTCGCCGGACGACCTCGATTCCGTCGTGCTGGCGGGCGGAACCGCGCGCACGCCGCTGCTGAAGCAGCTGGTGGCCGAGCGGGTGCAGCTGCCGCCGCAGGTCGACGTCGCGCCCGAACTGGCCGCGGCCGGCGGGGCCGCGCTGGCGGCGGTGCAGGTGCTTTCCACCGACACCGACCAGGGTTCGGTGGCCGAGACCAGCGTGCTGATGCGCATCGAGGGCCCCGAGGAGTCGTTCGACGACGACGCGGAACCGGTGGAGGCGCCGCGCCCGCCGGTCGACGTGGAGCCGTTGCCGCTGGAACCGCCGGACGAGGACCGGGCGCGGCGGATCAAGATCATTAAACTGTCGATCGCCGCCGTGCTGATCATCGGCGGGCTGCTGCTCACCTACTTCCTGCCCAACAACGCGCCGCTCGGCGGCGTCCTCAGCGCGATCCAGCACATGCGCCAGTGACCCGGATGACAAGGACTCCAGGCGTGAACCACTCGACGACATCCCGTCCCGCCCTGCTACCGGACGGGCACGCGGCCGGGCTGCGGTCGGTGATCGCCGCCGATCCGGCCGCATCGCTCGTCGCCGGAGTACAAGGTGCGGGCGGATACGGGAAGACGGCGCTGCTGGAGCAGCTCGCCCGCACCTATCACGACGCCGGGATCCCGGTGTTCGGCGCGAACGCGCTCGACCGGGCCGGCGACGGCGCGGTGCTGGTCGACGATGCCCACCGGCTCGACGAGGCGGTGCTCGGCGAGCTCCTCGAGGTCGCCCGGCGGCCCGGCGCGCGGCTGGTCGTCGCCTACCGGCCGGGGCCGCGGCCCGCGGCGCTGGCGGAGCTGATCGGCGAGCTCGGCGCGCCGGTGCTGCTCGCCGCGCTCGGGCGCGACGAGATCGCGGCGCAGGCCGGGGCGGTTGCGCCGGAGTGGGTCGGCTGGCTGCAGGCGCAGACCGGCGGCGTGCCGCGCTACGTGAGCCGGGTGCTCGCGGCGGCCGAGCCGGGTGCGGCGGAGCTGCCGGCGCGCGCGCTCGACCAGTTCCAGCACGACCTGGACCAGCTCGGCGAGGCCGGCCGGGAATGCGTGATGGCGATGGCGATCGGTGCGACCCCGCACCCCGATCTGCTCGCCGCGCTGCTTGACCTCGACCCGGCGGAGGTCGGCTCCGCGCTGCTCTCGGTGCGAGCCGCCGGCCTGGTCGGCGCCGACGACGTGCTGCTGCCGATCGTCCGGGCGGCGGCGCTGCGGCTGGCGCCGTGGGAACGACGGCTCCGGGTGACCCGACGCCTCGTCGAAACCCAACTGGCCCGCGGCGGTTCGGTGTTGCCGCTGGTCAGTCCGCTGCTCGGGGCCGACATCGCGTTGCTGCCGGAAGCGACCCTGGCCGCGGCGTTCGAGAAGGCTGGCGACGAGGCCCTGCGCGATGCCCCGCACCTGGCGCGGCCGCTGTTCGCCGCGGCGGTGTCGGCGGGGGCTCCGGTGGTGTCGGTGGCCGCGCGGCAGGCGCGCGCCGCCGCCGTGGCCGGCGATCTCGACGAGGCGTTGCGCCTGGCGGATCAGGTGATCGTCGACGACGCGGTGCCGGACAAGGAACTCGGCGTGCAGGTCGCGGCGAGCATTCTGGCGCACCGAGGGCTGCTGGAGCGTTCGGCCGAGCTGTGCCGGTGGTCGGTGGGGAAGCTGCGTTGGCCCGGCGACCGCGCGTTCGCCGCGCTGGGTCTGATCGGCTCCGGCCGACTGGGCGAGGCCGACGAGCTGCTCAGCTCCTCCGACGACGCCGGACCGCCGACATCGATCACCGGCGCCGCCGCGCAACTCGCCGCCGGAGTGCGGGAATCGGTCGTCGGCTCGGCCGCGACGGCACTGTCCACATTGGTTCGATCGGCCTCGCTTTCGGAGCCGGTGGGCCGCGGCATCCTGGTGCCGGACAGCCCGGCTGCGATCGCCGCCCTGGTCGCGCTGCACTGCGGTGAGCTGGACGTCGCGCAGTCCACGCTGGACAGGGCGATCGGTGCGAGCGCGGGCGGCCCGCTGCTGCACCACCGGCACCGGCTGCTGGCGGCGTGGCTGCCCCTCGTGCGCGGTGACACGGTGACGGCGCGCGTGAAGCTCCAGGCCGCGGCCGGTCCGGCGGCGCGCGACCGGCTGCTGGCCACCGCGATCGAGGCGGGCATCGCGAGCCGGGACAACGACATGGGAGCCCTCGCCGCCGCCCGGGGACAGGCGAGGCAGGCCGTCGCCGAGCACTCGGTGGACCTGTTCGCCCTGCTGCCGCTGGGCGAACTCGTGGTCGCGGCGGCGCGACTGCGCGACCAGGACTGGATCGCGCCGTACCTGGCGGAGGCGCGCAGCCTGCTGGAGCGGCTCGGCAATCCTCCACTGTGGACGTCAATGCTCACCTGGAAGCGCCTGCAGGCCGCGATCGTGCTGGAAGATCTGGACGACGCGCGGCATCTCGCGGCGGACCTGGACGGCATGGCGCACCACAACCCGCTGGCTGCTGCGATGGCCGAAGCCGCCCGCGTGTGGCTGCGGATCCTCACCGGCCAGGTGGACCAGGACGAGGTGGAACAGGCTTCGCGAGGGCTGCACTCAGCCGGGCTGGCCTGGGACGGGGCGCGGCTGGCGGGGCAGGCGGCGATCCACACGAAGGACCGGCGCGCGATGCTCGCGCTGCTGGAATGCGCGCGGGCCCTGCAGGGCAAGCCGCCGCGGCCGCGGGCGGTGCGCGGCGGCGACACCGATGTGCTCAGCGAGCGGGAGAAGGAAGTCGCCGAGCTGGTGCTGGCCGGACTGACCTACAAGCAGGTCGGCAAGCGCCTGTTCATCTCGGCGAAGACGGTGGAGCACCACATAAGCCGCATAAAGCAACGCCTGGGCTGCGCCAACCGAGAAGACCTCCTCAACCGCCTCCGCGAACTCCTCGGCCAGTGACGAGCGGGTCCCGGCCCGGCGACGATTTCGCGCGAAATCGGCGTTCTGCCCGCCTGCGGGGTGACGGTTTCGCGCGAAAACGGCGTCCCCACGCCTGCGGGATGACGGTTTCGCGCGAAAACGGCGCCTTCACCCGATTGGCTTGACAGGCGGCTCCGCTAACCGCATTCATCGGCGTCCACGGGTGGTCACGGGCCTTGCGGTCAGGCCTTCTGGAGTTCCAGGCCGGCCCGGAGGGTGCCGACGATCTCGAACAGCGCCTCCTGGAAGCGGTCGCCGATCGGGCGGAGGTTGGCGAAGCCGTGGATCAGGTCCGGGAACCGCCGCGCGATCACCGGCACCCCGGCCTCCGCCAGCCGCCGCGCGTACTCCTCGCCCTCGTCGCGCAGCGGGTCGAAGCCCGCCGTGACGACGTGCGCGGTCGGCAGCCCGCTGAGGTCCTCGGCGAGCAGCACCGACAGCCGCGGGTCGCCGCGGACGTCCGCCTCCGGCGCGTAGTGGTTCATGAACCAGTCCATGTCGCCGTCGGTGAGCAGGAATCCGTTGGCGAACAGCTCGCGCGACCGGCGCCGGGTGGTGGCGTCGACGGCGGGGTAGATCAGCAGCTGGAACACCGGCTTCGCCGGCCCGGACCGGGTGGCGTGCAGCGCGACCGAGGCGGCCAGGTTGCCGCCCGCGCTGTCCCCGCCGACCGCGATCGCGTCGGGGCTGGTGCCCAGCTCGGCGGCGTTCTCGACGGCGAACCGGTAGGCGTTGAGGGCGTCGTCCAGGGCGGCCGGGTACGGGAACTCCGGCGCGAGCCGGTAGTCCACCGACAGCACCCGGATGCCGGCGTGCTTGGCGAGGAACCGGCACAGGTCGTCGTGGCTGTCCAGGTCGCCGATGACCCAGCCGCCGCCGTGGAAGAAGACCAGCAGCGGACCCGGCTCGGAGAGCTCGCGCGGCCGGTACAGCCGCGCGGCCAGGTCACCCGATGCGGTCGGGATCCGGCGGTCCGCCACCACCACGCCGGGCACCTGGCCGGCGGTGATCTTGGTCGACCGCCGCATCCCGGCGCGGGCGATCTCGGGGGTGGCCGCCGACAGCTGCTCGTGGCCGGCCAGCCGCATCAACTTGAGCAGCAGTTGAGCATCGAGCGCGAGTTCCTGGTCGTCCAGTCGAATCGCGCGCCCCGCGAGGAGCCGCCGTGCGGGCTTGGGGAGCGCGAAAACGCCGCGGACCACCGCGGCCTCCAGCGTCGGCTGCACCAGTTCGAGGACCTTCGACATCGGCGTTGACCTCCCCGGAAGGCGACAAGTGGTGCTGAGGTTACCCGCAGGTAGATGTGGCCCGGGACACGGCCGGGCGGCTTTGACCTCCAGCGCGCTCGAAGTTCTAGCGTGGCGGACAGCCCCGCAGGAGGGGGGACAGACGCGGGCAGCGGGTGAAAGGATCGAACGCATGACGGTGACCGTGGTGGGAATCGGCGGATCGGTGCGACCGGACTCGCAATCCGAGCGGGTGCTGCACGCGGCGCTCGCCGGGGCTCGCGAGGCCGGTGCCAAGGTCCACGCGATCACCGGCAGCAGCCTGGCGATGCCGTTCTACGACCCGCACCTGACCGAGCGCACCGACAACGCGCTGGAGCTGGTCGACGCCCTGCGCTCGGCGGACGGCGTCATCCTCGCCTCGCCCGGATACCACGGCACGATCTCCGGGCTGATCAAGAACGCTCTGGACTACGCCGAGGACCTGCGCGGCGACGAGCGCCCCTACCTGGACGGCCGGGCGGTAGGCTGCATCGGCATCGCCTACGGCTGGCAGGCGACGGTGACGACGCTGCAGGCGCTCCGCTCCGTGGTGCACGCCCTGCGCGGCTGGCCGACGCCGCTGGGCGGCGCAGTGAACTCGGCCGAAACGCAGTTCGAGGCCGGCGGCGAGTGCACCGACGAGAAGGTGGCGAACGTACTGCGCACCATCGGCCACCAGGTCGTCGACTTCGCCAACCGCACCTGACCCCCGCTCCCGGCCACCCGCACTACGCTCCGCCAGAAGTGGAGGTCCGCAATTTCAATGGAAATCGGACCTTCGATTTCCATTGAAATTGCGGCCGCGCGCGGCGTGGGGGGCCGCGATCCCGCTGGGCACGGGGCTTCGACGTGCGAGGGCACCGCGGAGGCAGGACCCTCGAGGGGTCTGCTCGCGTTCGAGGAGGTAGCCCAGCTCATGGCCCAGAAGACCGTCAAGAAGGCCCCGATCTCCAGCCCGCTGGCCGACCAGGACCGGGAGATCACCGGCAAGGTGCTGCAAGGCACCCTGCTGGACCTCATCGACCTGCACCTGGTGGCGAAGCAGGCGCACTGGAACGTCGTCGGCAGGCTGTTCCACGACGTGCACCTCCACCTGGATGAACTGGTCACCACCGCGCGCGGCTTCGCCGACGACGTCGCCGAGCGCGCCGCCGCCATCGGCGTCTCGCCCGACGGGCGTGCCGCGACCGTCGCCGACGGCTCCGGCGTGCCGAAGTTCGACTCGGACTGGCGCAGCGACCGCGAGGTGGTCGCGGCGATCGTGGCCGCGCTGGCGGAGCTGATCCGCCGGCTGCGGGCCCGCATCGACGAGACCGACAAGACCGACCTCGTCACCCAGGACCTGCTGATCGGCATCGCCGCGGAGCTGGAGAAGTCGCACTGGATGTGGCAGGCCCAGCTCGCCGAATAGCCACATCTCCGCAGGTCAGAGCCCGTGCGTACGTTGTGTCGCTATTGCAGCGCAAAGTACGCACGGGTTTTTGCGGCCGGAGCGTTCAACGGCCCGCGTCGCGGACCAGGAGCGCGAGCTGGACCCGGTTCGACAGGTTCAGCTTCGCCAGGGCGCGGCTGACGTGCACCTTCACCGTCCCCTCGCTCATCGCCAGCTCGGCCCCGACCTCGGCGTTGGACAGGCCCCTGGCCACCGCGCGCACCACGGCGCCCTCCCGCTCGGTCAGCGCCGCCAGCCGCTGCCGCGCCTCCGCGGCCGCCGGCGACTCCAGCTCCGCGAAGGTGTCGAGCAGCCGCTTGGTGATGCTCGGGGTGAGCATGGCGCTGCCTTCGGCGATGATCCGGACGGCGTTGGCCAGGTCGCGCGGCGACGTGTCCTTGAGCAGGAATCCCGCCGCGCCGTTGCGCAGCGCGGTGTGCACGTAGTCGTCCAGGTCGAACGTCGTCAGCATGATCACCCGGGGTGGGGCAGGGGAGCGCCGCAGCTCCCGCAGCGCGGTCAGCCCGTCCACGCCCGGCATGCGGACGTCCATCAGGACAACGTCCGGCCGGTGCTTCGCGACGGCGGTGATCGCTTCGCCGCCGTCGCCCGCCTCGCCGACCACCTCGATGTCCGCCGCCGGTTCCAGGATCATCCGCAGCCCGGCCCGGACCAGCGCCTCGTCGTCGACCACCAGGACCCGGATCACGCGCGCTCCTCCAGCGGGAACCGGGCGGACACCGCGAACCCGCCGTCGGCGCGCGGTTCGGCCGCGAAGGAGCCGTCGAGCAGCTCGACGCGTTCCCGCAGGCCGACGAGCCCCATGCCGCTGCCGGGCAGCGGCTCGACCGGTGCCCGCGGCGCTTCGTTGATCACGTCGACCTCCAGAACCGAGTCCACGTAACGCAATTCGACATCGGTGCGAGCCGTTCCGGCGTGCTTGTGGACGTTGGTGAGCGCCTCCTGCACGACGCGGTACGCCGCCTGCTCCACCAGGGTGGGCAGCGGCTGCGGCGTCCCTTCGTCGTGCCGGTGCACCGGGATTCCGGCCTCCCGGGACCGGTCGAGCAGGCCGTCGAGGTCCACCAGCGTCGGCTGCGGCCCGAGGTGGGTGTCCGAGGTCGCGCTCTTGAGGACGCCGATGGAATCCCTGAGCTGCGCCAAGGCTTCCCGGCCGGTGGTGCGGATGAGCTCCGCGGTCGCGGCGGTGCCCGGGTCCGCGGCGTTGACCTCCAGCGCGCCCGCGTGCAGCACCATCAGCGACACCCGGTGGGCGACGACGTCGTGCATGTCCCGGGCGATCCGCGCCCGCTCCTGCATCCGCGCCTGCTCCGCGCGGGCGGCCTGCTCGCGCTCCAGCTGCGTGCTGCGCTCGCGGAGGCCGTCCAGCACGTCATGGCGGGAGCGGTTCCACAGGCCGAGCACGAACGGCAGGGCGACGAACAAGCCGACGCCGCCGAGCGCGGCCAACATGTCCACCAGCGCCAGACCCGCTCGCCCGAAGGCCAGGCCGATGGCGGTCGGCAGGAGCACCGCCGCGCTCGCTACCGCGAAGCAACCGATCAGCCGTCGCTGTTCGCGGATCGTGCGGGCGGCGAGGTACGAGCTGACGCACAGCGGCACCCAGGCCGATATCAGCAGCCAGGACACCAGTCCGGCCACGATCGTCGGCCAGGGCGTGCGCGGCAGCAGCAGAACGCAGGTCACCGATGCGGCCGCCAGCACGGCGGCCAGCAGGACGCCGAAGATCGGCGGCGCGCCGGAAACCGCCAGCTGGTACGGGATCGGTCCGCCGCTGACCGGCACGAACGTCCCCGCCGCGGCCACCGCCGCCAGCAGCACCACCTGCATGCGCTTCGCCACACCACGACCGTAGCCGGGCCGGCCCGCTCCGGCGTCCCACCGAAGTTCAGGCTCGGCGTAACCAAAGTTAGCGCCGGCCGTGGCCTTTCCGGTGACGTGCCGGAGCGGCCCGGGCGCGCACGATTCCGTGCCATGACATCGAAATCGGCCGTCCGGGCAACGGGCCTGGCGAAGCACTACGGCGCGGGAGGTTCCCGGGTGACCGCGCTCGCGGGCGTCGACGTGGCGTTCCGGCACGGCGAGCTCACCGCGATCATGGGGCCGTCCGGCTCCGGAAAATCGACCCTGCTGCACTGCGTCGCGGGCCTGGACGAGCCCGACGAGGGCCAGGTGTGGATCGGCGACACCGAACTCACCGGCCTGCGCGACGACGCGCTGACCAGGCTCCGCCGGGACCGCGTGGGATTCGTGTTCCAGGCCTACAACCTGCTGCCCGCGCTCACCGCGCTGGAGAACATCACGCTGCCGTTCGACCTCGCCGGTCGCAAGCCCGACCCGGACGTGCTGCGGAAGGTCGTCGAGGCAGTCGACCTGCAGGACCGGCTGCACCACCGGCCCAGCCAGCTTTCCGGCGGCCAGCAGCAGCGGGTGGCCTGTGCGCGGGCCCTGGTCACGAGGCCCGAGGTGGTCTTCGCCGACGAGCCGACCGGCGCCCTGGATTCCGCGACCGCCGCGGAGCTGCTCGGCTTCCTGCGCCGCAGCGTCGACGAGCTCGGGCAGGCCGTCGTGCTGGTGACCCACGAGCCGAGCGTCGCGGCGCACGCCGACCGCGTGCTGTTCCTCAAGGACGGCCGGCTCGTGGACGAGATCTCCGCGCCGACGTCCGGCAGCGTGCTGGAGCGCATGAAGTCGATGGAGAGGACCGCATCCCGATGCTGAGGACCATGCTGCGCGACCTGCTCGCGCACCGGGCGCGGTTGGCGATGACGCTGTTCGCCATCGCGCTCGGTGTGGCCGCGACGGTCGGGAGCTGGGTGGTCACCGATTCCATCGCGGCCACCCTCGCCGCCCGCGAAATACGCCACGACGTCGGCGTTTCCGTGCAAAGCCCCGGCAAGGAGCCGGTGCTCGCGCCCGCGGACCGGGACCGACTGGCCGCGGTGCCCGGGGTGGCGCGGGCCGAGGGCGTGATCGTCGGCCGGGCGGGGATCGTCGGCCGCGACGGCAAGCTCGTCCAGACCGGCACGGTCCTGGGCCGGGCGGCCACGAACTGGAGCGGCGACGAGCGCTTCGACCTGGTGGCGGGCCGCCCGCCGGCCGGGCCGGGGCAGGTCGCGCTGAACGCGTCGGATGCGCGGACCGCCGGGCTCGCCGTGGGCGATACCGCGCGAATCCTGCTGTCCGAGGGGAAGGTCGACGAGGCCACGGTGACCGCGCTGTTCGGCTACCGCCAGCTCGGACCCGAGTCCATAGTGGACTCCAGCGATCCTTCGGATGCGGTGCCGGTCGTGGCCTACGAGTCGGCGACCGCGGCGAGCCTGCTCGGCGACCGCTTCCACCGGATCGAGCTGACCGGCGCGGATCCCGGCGCGATCGCGGACGCCGTGCGCGCGCTGGTCCCCGACGACCACCACGTGACGACCGGCCGCGCCCTGGCCGATGCGCTCGCCGAGCAGTCGGCCTCCGACGTGCAGGACCTCCGGATGACGATGCTGCCGTTCGCGGCGGTCGTGCTGCTGGTCGGCATGTTCGTCATCGCCAACACCTTCGCGGTGCTGGTGACCCAGCGGACCCGCCAGTTCGCGCTGCTGCGCGCCGTCGGCGCGCGGAAGCGGCAGGTCAGGGTGGGAATCGCCGCCGAAGCCGTGGCGCTCGGCGTGGCGGGCGGCACGATCGGCACGCTGGCCGGGGTGGCGATCGCCCCGTTGCTGCTCTCCGCGCTGCGCCCGGACGACGAGGTCGCGTTCACCGTCACCCCGTTCGCCGTCCTGCTCGGCTACGCCGTCGCAGTGCTGGTGACGGTGCTGGCCGCCAACGGCTCCGCGCGGCGTGCGGCCGCCGTGCCGCCTGTCGCGGCGCTGCGCCTGGACGCGGTCGTGCCGCGAGGGGTCAAGCGCAGCAGGAACTTCCTCGGTCTCGGCTGTCTCCTCATCGCCGCCGGGCTGATCACCGCCACGGCGGATCCCAGCTCGTCGAACGCCGCGCGGATCGTCGCGCTGGTGGGCGCGGTCGTCGGCGTGATCGGGGTGATCGTGCTCGCGCCGCAGCTCGCCGAGCTGGTGCTGCGCCCGCTCGCGCGGATCTTCGCGAGATCGGGGCCGGCCGTGCGGCTCGGGCTGCGCAACGCGGCGGGCGATCCGCGGCGCACCGCGGGCACGGCGACGGCGATCACCATCGGATTGGCCCTGGTGTGCTCGTTCGCGACGATCAGCTCGACGTTCGCCGCGCTGATCGCCTCGACGACCCGCGCGAACCTGCCGGACCGGACGACGGTCCTGCAGTCCGCCGCCGGCGGCGAATCCGCGCTCACCCCGGCCGAGCTGCGCAAAGCCATCGGCCTGCCGGGCGTCACCGAGGTGGCGGGGAGCCGCGACGTGCTCGTCGAGCTCGCGTACCCGGGCGGCGAGACGGTGCGGCGGATCTCCGCGATCGAACCCGCCGCCCTGGGCACCGTGCTCACGCCGAAGCTGACCGCGGGCACCGCGGATCTTTCGCGCGGAGTGGTCGTTTCGCAGAACCAGGCCGACATGCTGGGCCTGCGGATGAACGACGAGGTCACCCTGGAACTGGACGCCAAGACCTCGGTCACGCAGCGCGTGGTGGGCGTCTACGACGCGACGGAACTGGGCGCCAGCCTCTTCCTGGACGTCGGCCTGGCACCCGAATCCCTGCGCAAGCAGGTCACGACGGTGTACGCCTCCGGGCCCGATCCCGCCGCCGCGCGGCAGAGCATCGAGGACGCCTTCCGCGACCGGCCGGACGTGACCATCGGCGACCGCGAGTCGATGGTCCAGGACGGTGTCGACCGGCAGGCGTTCGCTTTCGCCCTGATGTACGCCATGTTCGGCGTCGCGATCGTCATCGCGCTGTTCGGCGTCGTGAACACGCTGATGCTCTCGGTCGCGGAACGCACCCGCGAGATCGGCGTGTTCCGCGCGGTGGGCGCGACGCGGCTGCTGGTGCGCCGGACGATTCGGGTGGAGAGCACGGTGGTGTCGATCTTCGGCGCGCTGCTCGGGGTTCTGGTGGGCGTCCCGGTGGGGGCGGTGATGCAGCACGCGATGTTCGGCCAGCGCCTGGGGGACTTCACGATGCCGACCGAAGTCATCGCGGCGTCCCTGGTGACCATCGCGATCTGCGCGGTGCTGGCGGCGATGTGGCCCGCCCGCCGAGCGGCCAGGACCGACGTCCTGAAGGCGATAGCCACGGAGTGACCGCAAGGTTCTGCTGGGCCTCGTGAGTGTTTTGGAGCGCTAGGACACTCCAAAACACTCACGACCCGTGACGAGGCTGGGCACGTAACGGCCCGTGTGCGTCTTGTGCTGCTACAGCGACACAAACACGCACGGACCCAAGCCTCCCGAGCAGGGCCGGTGCGGTGATCTCCCCAACCCCGACCGGCCCACCGCGGTGACCAGGCGCGACCGCGCGCCCGGTCACCGGTTCTTCCGCGACGGCTTAGACCCGGCGGGCTCGTTCGTACGGCTTCGGCCAGATGTTGTTCGCGTGCAGCGCGTCGGCCGCGCGCAGCGGCCAGTGCGGGTCGCGCAGGAGCTCGCGGCCGAGCAGGACCGCGTCCGCCGACCCCGACGAGACGATCTCCTCCGCCTGCTCCGGTGAGGTGATCAGGCCGACCGCCGCCGTCGGGACGTTCGCCTCCGCGCGGATCTGCCGGGCGAATCGCACCTGGTAGCCCGCTCCGATCGGGATGTCCGCCTTCGGCACCGCGCCGCCGGTCGACGTGTCGACGAGGTCCACTCCGCGTTCCGCCAGCAGCCCGGCCAGGCGGACCGAGTCCTCGCCGGTCCAGCCGCCCTCGACCCAGTCGGTCGCCGAAAGGCGGGCGAGCAGCGGCCGGTCCGCGGGCCAGGCCGCGCGCACCGCTTCGGTGATCTCCAGCAGCACCCGCACCCGGTTCTCGAAGTCGCCGCCGTAGCGGTCGGTCCGGTCGTTGACCAGCGGCGAGTAGAACTGGTGCGCCAGGTAGCCGTGCGCGAAGTGCAGCTCGATCACGTCGAAGCCCGCCGCTTCGGCCCGGCGCGCGGCCGCGGCGAACTGCTCGGGCAGCTCGGCGATCTCGGCCTCGGTCAGCGCGCGCGGCGCGGGCAGGTTGCCGAAGGCGTTGCCGGTCGAGCTGACCGTCTCCCAGCCGCCCTCCGACGCCGGCACCCAGTTGCTGCCCTCCCACGGCGGGGTCGTGGACGCCTTGCGCCCGGCGTGCGCGAGCTGCACCCCGGTCGCCGCGCCCTGCGCGTGCAGGAAGTCGTTGATCCGCCGCCACGCCGCGACCTGGTCGTCGTTCCACAGCCCGGTGTCCCGCGGGCTGATCCGGCCTTCCGGGACCACCGCGGTCGCCTCGGTGATGATCAACCCGGCCCCGCCGGTGGCGAACTGGCCGAGGTGCACCAGGTGCCAGTCGTCGGGCAGGCCGTCGACGGCCGAGTACTGGCACATCGGCGCGACCCACACGCGGTTGCGGACGACGACGTCGCGAAGCTTGATCGGTTCGAAGAGATGGCTCACGGCCAGCTCTGACGCCCTGGCGGAACGAGGTATTCCGCGGCTCCGGCCATCTCACAATCCGGGCGCTCAGAGCGCGCGCAACAGATCCTCGAAAGCGGCCTCGACGCGGTCGGTGTCGCCGGTGGCGAGCAGGTCGAGCAGCAGGCCGCGCAGCGCCGCGAGCGCCAGCGTCGCCTCGGTGCCGGAGCCGCCGAGCGCCTGCCGGAGCCGCGGTAGCCACTCACGGACGCTCGCCTCTCCGAAGCCGTCCCACGCGCCGCCGCGGGCATGCAGCGAGCGGGCGTAGCTCTCGAAGAAGAACCGGATGATGTTGTGGTGCGCCGGATCGCTGAGCCACCGCCACAGGGCGCGCAGCACCTCGGCCCGGTCCGCGCAGTCGCCGATGGTGTCGGCGAGGAGCCGGAGCTGGACGTCGCGGGCGTGCCGGTGGACTTCCCGCACCAGTTCTTCCTTGGAGCCGAAGAAGTACAGCAGCATCCGCGGACTGGAGCCGACCGCCGCCGCCAGCGGCCGCAGCGACACCTCGGAGAGCCCGTGCGTCGCGGAGTAGTCCAGGAGCTTCGCGAGCAGTTCGCCGCGGCGGCCGTCGTCCTGCTGGGTCATCTTCGCCCTCTGTTCCGTTCCTGGTCAGGCTGCTAGCCTACGACTGAAACGATTGTTTCACGCGGCTGGAGCTCCGCATGCCCGACATCACCATCCGGATCGGCCCGCGCCCCGGCGATCTGGGCGCCGTGCTCGCCATGCACGGCGAGCTCTACGCGCGCGAGCACGGCTTCGACGAACGCTTCGAGGCGCACGTCGCGCACTGGCTCGCCGCCTTCGCCGCCGCCCTGGGCGAAGCCCGGGACGAGCCGGGCGCCGAACCCGGCCGGCTGTGGGTCGCCGAGCGCGGCGGCGAGGTCGTCGGCACGGTCGCGCTGACCGACGAAGGCGACGGCGTCGCGCAGCTCCGCTGGTTCTTGGTCGCACCGGCCGCGCGAGGCGCCGGGGTCGGCCGGAAGTTGCTGCACGCCCTGCTCGATCACGCGCGCGACCAGGGCTTCGAGCGCGTGAAGCTGTGGACGGTCGGCTCGCTGGAATCGGCCGCCCGGCTGTACCTGGATGCGGGATTCCGCTGCACCGAACGAAATCCCGTCCGGCAGTGGGGCCACCGGCTGGAGGAGCTGAGGTACGACCTCGAATTGGGGTGACGGCCATGCGGACCAGAACCTGGCTGCGCGCGGTGGCCGAGCACGTGCGGACGATGAACGACCTGTACGACCGCTACCTGCTGGCCTGGCCGCCGCAACCGGAGTCGCTGCACTGGATCCGCCGCGGCGACGCCTGGATCCTGCGCGGCGAAGTGCTCCCCGGGCAACGCCCCGACTGACGCAGGAACGGCCCGCGCGGTGCGGATGCGGTGAGGCGGTCTCGTTCGGGTCAGGGTGACGATTTCGCGCGAAATCGCCGCCCCGCACGCCTGGGGAACGACGATTTCGCGCGAAATCGCCGTCACTGCTGCAGGGCCACGACTCGCGCCGGCGAGTGGGACAAACGGCCTCTGCAGCGACCCAAAGCTGGTCAGCCCAGGTCGGGTTCCGGGCGGAGCTCGACCGAGCCGCCGGGCCGGTGCAGCTCCAGCACGACTAGCTCGTTCTCCCCTTTCCTCCACAGTGGACTCGGGGCGTAGAGCGTGCGCTGCGGGCCGATCGACCAGTAGCGGCCGAGCAGGAAACCGTTCAGCCACACCATGCCCTTCTCCCAGCCGGGCAGCGCCAGGAAGCCGTCGGCGGGCTCGCCGATCCGCAGCGTCGCGCGGTGGAAGGCGGGCCCCGCCGGGGCGGCGCCGGGCCGGAACCGCAGGCCGGACAGGTCGTCCAGCGGCAGCGGCCGGATCTCCCAGCCGAACAGGGCCTGCGAGCCGTGCAGGACGCGGTCGGTGATGCCCTTGGGATCGTTGAGGCGCTGGCCGAAGTTGATCCGGCCACCGGTGTCGACGAGCAGGTCCAGCAGCACCGACTCGCGCGGCACCGGCACCTCCACCGAACCCTGCGGGTCGTTGCGGTCGAGCGTGCCGAGCGGCTCGCCGTCGGCGAAGACCAGCGCCCGGTCGGCCAGCCCGCGCACCCGGAGCCCGGCGGTCTCGCGCGGGCCCTGCACGCGCGTCCGGTAGTGGATCAGCCCGTACGGCTGGCCCAGCGCCTCCATGTGCACCGGGGCCGACCGGTGGACCGGTTCGCCGAGCGCGTCGAGCGACTCCAGCAGCCCTGCGGTCGCGTCCGGCTTTACGCGCTGCGCCGGAAGTCGCGGCGGCAGCGGCGGCAGGGGGCCGTCCGGGACCGGTTCGTGCCGCGCGATGACCTCGCGGATCCGGTGGAACTTCGCGGTGAGCTCGCCGGCCTCGCCGATCGGCGCGTCGTAGTCGTAGCTGGTGATCGTCGGCTGGTAGGTGGCCTTCGCATCGTCGTAGTTCGCGCCCGCCCACCAGCCGAAGTTCGTGCCGCCCACCGCCATGTACAGCGACACGGATGCCCCGGCTGCCAGCATCTTCTCGACGTCCGCGGCCGTCTCGACCGGATCGGTGGTGTTGTGCGGCTCGCCCCAGTGGTCGAACCAGCCGTCCCAGAACTCCGTGCACCACAACGGCCCTTCCGGCTGGTACCGGCGCAGCGCGGCGAAGGGTTCCGCCGGATCGCCGCTGAAGTTCACCGTCGCCAGCTCGTCCGGCAGGTTCCCGCCGCGCAGCATCCACTCCGACGGCCCGTTCGAGCAGAACAGCAGGCTGTCGATCCCGTTGCCGCGCATGGTGTTCCGCAGGTGGTCCAGGTGCGCCTGGTCGTTGCCGTAGCTGCCGTACTCGTTCTCCACCTGGAACGCGATCACCGGGCCGCCGCGCGTCGCCTGCAGCGGCGCCAGCCGGGGCAGCAGCTCGCCGAACCACTCGTCGACCAGGTCGCGGTAGGCCGGCTCGTCGCAGCGCAGCGGCAGATCGGGGTCGGCCAGCAGCCAGGCGGGCAGCCCGCCGAAGTCCCACTCCGCGCAGATGTAGGGACCGGGCCGGACGACGACCTTCAGCCCGGCCTCGGCGGCGGTCTCGACGAACCGGACGATGTCGCGCCAGCCGGTGAAGTCGATCGCGCCGCGCCGCGGCTCGTGGAAGTTCCAGGCCACGTACGTGTCGACGCTGTTGAGCCCGAGCGCGCGCATCCGGTCCAGCCGGTTGCGCCAGTGGTCGGGATGGGTGCGGAAGTAGTGCATCTCGCCGGCCAAGATCCGGAACGGCTCGCCGTCGAGCAGGAACTCGTCGCCGCGCACGGTCAGCCCGGACCGCTGCTGGGCCTGCGCGACGACCTGGTTGGTGCCCACCATGCCGAGGGCGAGGCCGCCGAGCGCGAGCGAGCCGAGGAATCCCCGCCGGTTGACGCTTCCCATCACGGCCTCCTTTTCGATGTTGCGCGAAACGACCTAGATTCTTGCGACTTCGAGCACCGGTAGGCCAGGGGTGCAACCGGATCGGACCAGCGACCACGGGCCGGAAGCCTCTGGCGATCTGTCCCCGCGAGTGCTCATGCTGCGGACATGACGTCGGGCGACGCCGTCCGTTCCGCCACCGTGTGCCACTACAAGCGGGCCGGGGTGGCACCGCCGATCGAGATGATCGAGCGGTTCCGGGTGCTGACCGGGAAGCGGGCCGCCGGGCGGGTGCTGGACATCGGCGCGTTCCTCCTCGAAGACCTGCTGGCCTACCGCCACATCTGCTACCTCGCGATGCTCGGCGCCAAACCGGACCTGCGCAGCGAACGCCCGGACCTGGCCCCCGAGTTCGTCGACGGCGATCCGGCGGACCTGCCGTTCCCGGACGACGCCTTCGACGTGGTGGTCTGCCGGTTCGCCTTGTGCAGCACGGAGAAACCGCAGTCGGCGCTGAGCGAGATCGGCCGGGTGCTGCGGCCGGTCGGCCAACTGCTGTTCCTCGAACACACCCGGGCGCCCGGCGTCGTGGGGCAGGCGCAGGACCGGGCGCAGGAGATGCTGCGCGGCTGCCGGCGCTGCCGCCTCAACGTCGAGGTGATGCCACAGCTCTACCGGGCGGGCTTGGTGGTGCGCCGCGCCGACTGGTACTGGCCGTCCGCGCACGTGCGCGCGCCGCTGGTGCAGGGCATCGCCACCCGCCCGGACCCGCAGTACGAGCGCGAACTCGCGTGGCTGCGCAATCCGATTCGCAAACCAGGAGATCCGCCGTGGTCAGGAAGATAGCGGACTGCCGCAAGTACCCGAGCGAGAGCAACTGCTCGCTCACCATCAGCGGCGAGGAGGAAGAGGTGCTGCGCGCCGCCACCGAACACGCGGTGACGGTGCACCGGCACGAGGACACCCCGGAGCTGCGCGAGCAGATCCGGGAACTGCTGGAGGACGAGACCCCGGCCGGCGAGCCGGACGGCATGAACTTCGTGCAGCTCATCGAGTTCAAGACCGGCAAGCGGGACCAGCTCGACGAGCTGCTGGACGAATGGCAGGAAGCCACCGGCGGCAAGCGCACGGCGAAGCGCGCGGTGCTCACCCAGGACCACGAGCACCCGGGCAGCTACTACGAACTCGTCGAATTCCCGTCCTACGAAGAGGCGATGCGCAACTCCCGGCTACCGGAAACGGATGCGCTGTCCCGCAAGATGAGGGACCTCTGCGACGAAGCGCCCACCTTCCACAACCTCGACGTGGTCCGGGCCGAACGACTCTGACCCGAGCACCACGTCACCGGCCACCCCACCCCGCGGAACCCGAGTCCCGTTCCGGTGCGGTTTCAATTGAAACTGCACCTCAGGTCTCCGTCTGGAACCGGATCCCCAGCCCCAATGCAAACCGGGGATCGGCGTGTCGAGACCACGACACGCCGATACCTGTGGAGAACTCCCGGTGGCTGTGGACAACTTCCGCAATTTCAATGGAAATCGGACCTCTGATTTCCATTGAAATTGCGGACCTCCGAGACCCGGGGAGCAGTGGGGTGGGATGGCCGGGGGAGGGGTCAGCCCTGGCCGACGGCGCGGCGGGCGAAGTGGATCTCCGCCGCCACCTGGCGCAGCGTCTCCGACACCACCAGCGAACCGTGCCCGGCGTCGTAGCGGTAGAACTCGAACGGGATCTCCCGCCGACCCAGCCGGTCCAGGTAGTTCAGGATCTGCTGGATCGGGCAGCGCGGATCGTTGTCCCCGGCCAGCACCAGCACCGGCGCCCGCACCTCGTCCACGTAGGTGATCGGCGAAGCCTTCTCGTAGATCTCCGGGACGTCCTCCGGCGAGCCGCCGAACAGCGCCCGGTCGTAGGCCCGCAGCGGCTCCATCTCGTCGGCGTACGCCGACACGTAGTCGGCCACCGGCACCCCGGCGACGCCGCCCGCCCACCGCTCCGGCTGCGTGCCCAGCGCCAGCAGCGTCAGGTAGCCGCCCCACGACGCGCCAGCGACGACGCTCAGCGCCGGCGTGGTCAGGCCCGCGTCGATCGCCCAGTCGTGCACCCGCGCGACGTCGGCCAGCTCGGTCAGGCCCGGGCGGCCCTCGATGGCGTCCCGCCATGCCGAGCCGTACCCGGTCGAGCCCCGGTAGTTGATCTCCACGACGGCGAACCCGGCGTCCAGCCAGGCCGCCCGGTAGGCGGAGAACCGGTCCTCGTCGGCCGCGTGCGGGCCGCCGTGCAGGTTGAACACCGTCGGCAGCGGCCCGTCGCCGGCGTCGGCCGGGCGCGCCACCAGCGCGTGCACCGTCTCGTTCGGCCCGTACGGGACCTCCACGAAGACGTCGGTGACGGCCTCCGAGCCCGGCGGGCGCTCACCGGGCGGCGTCAGCAGCACCCGGTCGTCGCCGTCCCGCGAGACCGTGCGCACCAGCGACGGCGTCGCCGCCGACGACCACACGTACTCCACCGAGTGGTCCGGGCGCACCGACGCGCCGGCAACCGTGCCCGGCTGGGTCGGCAGCTCGGTGAGGGTGTCCGCGGCCAGGTCGTAGCGGTGCATCGTGGTCCGCGCGTGGTGGGTGTGCGCGATCAGCAGCGCCTTGCCGTCCGGGTACCAGTCGGCGGAGACCTCGCCGGGCAGGTCGAGCTTGATCTCGCTCTCGGTGTCCTCGGCGACGTCCCAGACCAGCAGCTCTTCCTTGCCGCGCCGCTCGTGCAGCACCAGCAGCCGCGGGTCGCCGGTGACCGGGGCGAACGCCAGCGCGTCCAGGCCCTTGCCCGGGCCGTCCCACTTCTCGGCGACCTCGGAACCGTCGACGCGCAGCACCCGCAGCGCGGGGTGGCGGCTGTCACCGTGCTCGGAGTGCGAGATCACCACCATCGACTCGTCCCAGGACATCGCGGACAGCCCGCCGTCCTGCTCGTGCTCGTAGAGCACCTCCGGCCGCCCGCCGTCGCGCGCCACCCACACCGTCACGCCGTCGTCGGTGGACATCCCGATGCCGATCACCGACGAACCGAGCTCCAGTCCCGCCGGGTACCCGGGGTGCGTGCCAGGCAGGGCGGGCCGGGTCTCGCCGGTGGCGAAGGGCTCGACCACCCAGCTGCCGAACTCGTCGCCGTCGGTGTCGTCGAACCACCAGATCTGCTCGCCGTCGGCGGACAACGTCCCGTGGAAAGTCCCCTGTGGACGGTCAGTGACCTGGCGGTGCTTGTCCGCGTCGCGGTCCCAGGTGTAGATCTCCCAGGTGCCGCTGAAGTTCGACACGTACAGGCTGCGTTGCGGGGCGTCCCGCGCCCAGTCGGGTAGCGACACGCGGGGCGCGCTGAACCGGGCCCGCCAGCGGGCCTCCCGCTCCGGGTCGTCGAACAGCTTCTCTGGGATCTTCGCCTCGGGGTAGGTGCTCACGCCCCGATACTGCCCGATGGAGCGGCCGACTGCGGAGCAGGCAGGCGCTCAGCGCCGGACCTCGAAGAAGAAGCAGCCGAACTCCACCGCCCGCACGTGCACCAGCGCGACCTCCGGGTCCATCAGGAGGTCCTCGGCGGTGCGCTCGGAGAGCCTGGTGTTCCTGTCGAGCAGGCAGCCGCCCAGGATGTGGCCGTCCTTGGAGTAGGCGCGCAGCACGCGTCGGCTGCCGCGCAGTTCCTCGGGCCACTCCGGAGAAGCCGGGCCGTCACAGGACTCGGCGTGGATGAAGACGGGCCCGACCTCGTCGTAGGCGCCCGGATCGGCCCCGGTCTCCTGAGCCCAGCGCCGAAGCGGGGCATAGGAGACGAGCGCGATCCGCTCGCCGGGCTGGGCGCGCCGCAGGCAGCAGCGCAGCGGAGCGCCGTCCTTCGCGTCTTCGATGCGTACGGAAACTTCGCGCCCGGCGTCATCGAGCTTGCGGAGTTCGTCGAGCACGTCAGGTTCGATGGGCAACACGCGGAAGGTCATACCTCGATCGTCGTCGCCCCCAGCGGCGGAATCTGGCGGGAAACGGCCGCCTCACTCAGGAAGCCGCCCGGTGAGCACCTCGGCGCGGCTGCGCCACGCGGTCCGGAGCAGCGTCCGCCGGAGTTCCTCGCCGCCTCCGGTGTGCTCGCAGACCCAGTCGAGCTCCTCGTCGAGCGTGGTGTCGAAGATGCCGGGGTCGTCGGAGGAGATCACCACGGGCAACCCGGCGGCGAGGAACCGGTGCACCGGGTGGTGCGCCGGGTCCGAGATCCCGGCGACCCGCCGGTTCGACGTCGGGCACACTTCGAGCACCGCCGCGGTCGAGCGGACGCGGCTCATCGCGTAGTCCTGGCGGCGCCGGACCTCCGCGAGCCGCGCGCCGTCGTACTCGACGTTGACGGTGGCGGTGCCGGGCAACGCGACGAGCCGATCCTGTTCGTCTTGCAGCGCGACCGGATCGACCGGGACTCCGGCGGCGCGCAGCCCGTCGCGATGGCGCAGGTCGTAGGCGATCTGGTCGCGGCGTTCCGCGACGGATTCGGTGCGGGTGTGGAGGCCGAACATGGCGGGCTCCACGCCGAGCGCGATGCCGTGGCCCAACCGGTGCACGCCGAGCCCGGCCGCCTCGTGCACCCAGCGCACCGCGCTTTCCAGGCTCTTGTCGCCGAAGCTCTCCCCGACGTGGTACAGGATCGCCAGCGCGCGATGCGGGTGCGCGGCGTTGAAGTCGCGGACCGCGGCGAAGAAGGCCGCCTGGTCCTTCGGCGGATGGCCCTCCTCGACGCCGCCGAAGTCGACGCCGACCAACGAATGCCCGAGCGGCCCCAGCGCGAGTTCCCGAACCCGATCCCACTCGCTCCAGGGATCCGCACGAGGCAGCGAGATCGCGAAGCGCTCGCCGGCGCTACCGCCGTCGCACACGATCGCCAGCATGTCGGCGCTGACGCGCAACTCCGCGTACGCCAGGCCTTGGCGCCGGTGGTCGGCGCGAATCGCGGTGGCGAACTCGGCGATGTGGTGGCTCGGGTCGTCCTGGTGCGCGGCCACCCACAGCAGATTCGCCTTGGCCTGGAAGCGCGCGAAATTGCCCGCGTCCTGCTCGCCGAACACGAAGATCTCGGCGAACTCCGCGGCCGCAGCGGCATCGCCGCGCCGGTAGCGCTCGACGACCTGCCGCGTCGGCGGAACGACGCCGTAGGCGGCGTGCATCTCGGACTCGTACCAGTCCCAAAGCAGCCGGTCGCTGCGCGCCAGGTGGTCGAGGAGTTCCCGCGGGCGGACGCAACCGTGGAAGTGCAGGTGCAGATCGGCGAGCACGAAGCGGAGACTGCCGGTGACCGGGCCGACCCCGCAACAGATTTCCGGCCCCGGCGAAGCCGGAGTCGTCACAGCGAGGTCGGCAGTGCGGACGGGTCGGTGGCCACGCCGCGCAGGCGGTTCAGGATGGCGTTCGCCGCCTTGGCGTAGCAGGCGATCTCGTCGTGCAGGACGGACTCGGCGTTGGCCATCTCCAGGAACGCGGCGAGCTCGAAGACCAGTTGCGGGACGTCGGCGTCGGCCGCCATCCCGCCCGACTGCTGCGCGTCCCGCCCAGCGGCGCTAGACACTCGGCTGGCCATGTCGCCAGGGTCACCAGTGGCCGCGCTGGATGCGCTCTTGCGGGCGCGGCCTGGAGGCGGCGAAGGGAGATGATCCCAAGACCTTCTCCCAACTTTCTCCCGCAAGGGGCTTTCGACGACGAAGAAAGGGCCTGGTCAGAACTTCTCTCGAAGCTCTGACCAGGCCCTTTCGCCTGTCGGGGTGGCGGGATTTGAACCCACGACCTCTTCGACCCGAACGAAGCGCGCTCCCAAGCTGCGCCACACCCCGATCTTCCAGCGGTGAACATCTCGGGTGCTCGTTCAACCGCTGGATCATAGTCTAGCGGACGCTTTCACCCGCTCCGAACGGGGTCCTCTTATCTGCGTTATTCCTGGTAGGAGCCGGTTTTTGGGTCCTGGGCAGCAGCGTCAGCAAGGTCGCCTCCGGCGGGCACGCGAAACGCACCGGCGCGTACGGCGAGGTGCCCAGTCCGGCCGACACGTGCAGGTGCATGTGCTCGCCCCAGGTGGACGCGCCGCGCGCCCGCGACCGGTCCAGCTCGCAGTTGGTCACCAGCGCCCCGTAGCCCGGCAGCCGCAGCTGCCCGCCGTGGGTGTGGCCGGCCATCACCAGGTCGTAGCCGTCCTCGGCGAACGAGTCCAGCACCCGCGGCTCGGGGGAGTGCGTCACGCCCAGCCGCAGGTGGGCGTCGGACGGCACCGGTCCGGCGATCAGGTCGTAGCGGTCCAGGTGCAGGTGCGGGTCGTCGAGCCCGGCCAGGTGGATCCGCATCCCGGCGACCTCGATCTCGTGCCGGCGGTGCGTCGCGTCCAGCCAGCCGCGCTCGGTCATCGCCGCCCGCAGGTCGCGCCACGGCAGCGGCTCCCCGTGGAGCCGCTTCGCCTTCCACGACGGCACCAGGTAGCGGGCCGGGTTCTTCTTGGTCGGCCCGTAGTAGTCGTTGCTGCCGAAGACGAACACGCCGGGCTTGTCCAGCAGCGGGCCCATCGCGCGCAGCGCCGCAGGCACCGCCTGCGGGTGCGCCAGGTTGTCGCCGGTGTTGACCACCAGATCCGGGTCCAGCTCGGCGAGCTCGGACACCCACCGCTGCTTGGACCGCTGGTTCGGGGTCATGTGCAGGTCGGAGATGTGCAGCACGCGAAGCGGTGCCGCGTCCTCGGCGAGCACCGGCAGCGTCGCCTGCCGGAGCGTCCAGTGGCGCCGTTCGATCGCGGCCGAGTAGGTGACCGCGGCGGCGCCGAGGGCGCCCGTGCTGAGCAGAATCCGCCCGAACTTGTTCACCCCACCAACCCTACGACGACACCGGCCCGGGTGGCGTTCGGCCTGACGCCGGGCGGCCGGGCCGTCAGCGGGATAATCACCACATGGCCGAGCTCAAGGACAAGCTGCGGGCGGACCTCTCCGCCGCGATGAAGCAACGCGACACCGTCGTCACCGGGGTCCTGCGGATGGCGCTGGCCGCCGTCGGCAAGGAGGAGGTCGCGGGCAAGCAGGCGCGCGAGCTCACCGACGAAGAGGTGCAGCGCGTGCTGAACAAGGAGGCAAAGAAGCGCGACGAGGCCGCCGAGGCGTTCCGCGGCGCCGGTCGTGCGGAGCAGGCCGACGCCGAGGTCGGCGAGGCCGAGATCCTGCGGCGCTACCTGCCGCAGCCGCTCGGCGACGACGAGCTGGCGCAGCTCGTGCGGGACGCGGTCGCGGAGGTCGAGGGGGAGCTCGGCGAGCGTCCGGGCATGAAGCAGATGGGCCAGGTCATGAAGGCGGCGAACGCCAAGGTGGCGGGCCGCGCCGAGGGCGGCAAGGTCGCGGCCCTGGTCAAGGCCCAGCTGGCCGGCTGACTCCCGAGGTCGTGTTTTCGCTGGTCACGGGGCCGTGAGTGTTTCGGGGTGGCATAGCGCCCCAAAGCACTCATGGCCCCGTGCCTGCTGAAACCGTCGTGATACCGCGGTGAAACCCGCGTCCGCATCCTCGGCGTGGTCATGGACTTCGGTCCGTTCCACGCGAAGAGGAGTCACGATGCAGCACGAACCGAACGAGGGCACCGCGCCACCACTGGGGCGCCGGTACGAGGTGGACGGGCGGCGGCTGTTCCTGCACCGCTCGGGCACCGGCGGCCCGGCGGTGGTGTTCCTGCCCGGTGCCGGCGCCGTCGGCCTGGACTACCTGAACGTCCACCAGCGGGTCGCCGAGCTCACCACCAGCGTGATCTACGACCGCGGCGGAACCGGCTGGAGCGACCCGCTCCCGCTCCCGCGCACCGCCGCCGAAACCGCCACCGAGCTGCGGGATCTGCTGCGCGCCGCCGAGATCCCCGGGCCTTACGTGCTCGCCGCGCATTCGCTCGGCGGGACCTACGCCCGCCGCTTCTCGCAGCTGTTCCCCGACGAGGTGGCGGGCCTGCTCTGGCTGGAGGGCCTGCACGAGGACTGGGACGTCCACATGCCGGAGTCGATGCGCCTGGCGAATTCGACCCAGCCGCTGCCCGACCTCGACGAGCAGCAGCTCCAGCAGTTCCGCGCCTACTTCTCGCAGATGTTCGCCACGTGGCCGGACGAGCTCCGCGAACTGCTCGTCGAACGTCACCTCTCCACCGAGTGGCTGCACTCCAACAACCACCAGCGGAGCAACGTGCCCGAGCTCGCCGCTGAGATCCGGGCCGGGGGAGGCGGGCCGGACGTGCCGCTGATCGCGCTCACCGGCGTGGGGATCGACCCCGGCCAGGCGCTGTTCATGTCCGACGAGGAGCTGCGCGAGCTGAACGAGAGCAAGCAGAAGCTCTTCCAGACGTTCGCCGACTCGGTCACGCGCGGCGAGCACCGCGTGCTCGAAGGCGCCGGTCACAGCACGCTCCACACCGACCGCCCGGACGCCGTGGTCGAAGCGGCCCGGGATCTGCTCAGCCGGTTGCGCTGAGCTGATCGCGTGCCCGCAGCGCGGCCAGCGCTGCGGCGCGCAGGTCGTCGCGGCTCAGGCCGGCATACGCGGACACCGCCTCGGCGTATGCCGGCTCGCCGGCGAGCTCGATCGCCCGGCGGACTCCGGCGGGCGACATGGTGGGCTGGTAGTCCCGCAGGAAGCGGAACCGCTCCGCCAGGGCGATCAGCCGAGCCCCGTACTCGGCCGCCCGCGCATCGCCGGTGACGTCCACCCAGGCCAAGGCCAGCAGGAGCGTGCCGCAGATCGGGAAGTCCTCCAGGTGCGGCGACGTCCTGGCGAGGGGCTCGGCGAGCATCGCGGTCAGGGTGCGCGGCAGCTCCCCGGCGATGTCCGCGACGAGGTCGAGCCGCCCGTGCTGGGCGTGGGCGATCACCGCGACGGCCCGGGTCTCCACGGTCCACGGCCGCAGGCCGCGCGGGTCGTCGCGGAAGACCTGGCTCTCCGCTGTCCGGAGCCGGTCGGCGGCCCGCCGCCACAGGCGCAGGCCGGCGTCGACGTCGCCGCGGGCCAGCGAGATCTCCGCCCGTCCGGCCAGGTCCGGCACCAGCTCGGCGACGGTGTCGTCCGCCCGGTTCTGCTCGGTCAGCGCCAGCCACTGCTCGGCCTCGTCGACGTCGCCGAGCTGCAGGTTGGCCAGCACCATCGCCCAGCGCAGCTGGGTCACGTCGGACCACGCCCCGATCTCCTCCAGCGCGCCCAGCGCGGCCCGCAGGTGGTGCCGCGCCTGCTCGCCCCGCTCGACCTGCATGGCAAGCGATCCGACCCGGCCGTGGGCGGGGCCGGCGCGGCGGCGGCGGAGGAGGCGAGGGTAGTACGAGGTCGGTTTCGCCGGCCGCATCGCGCCGGGCCGCGCTGAACTCGCGCACCGTCTCCAACATCCGGAAGCGCGTACCCGAAGCGGTGTCGGTGACCTTGAGCAGCGACTGGTCGACCAGTTCCTCCAGGACGTCGGGCTCGCCGAGCAGCGCCCGCGCGGCATCGGCGGTGAATCCGCCGGGGAACACCGACAACGCGCGCATGGCGGCCTGCCCAGCAGGTTCGAGGAGGCTCCAGCTCCAGTCGACCACGGCTTGCAGCGTTCGGTGCCGGCGCGGAGCATCCCGCGCCCCGCCGCGCAGCAGGCCGAAGCGGTCGTCGAGGCGGCGGGCGATCTCGGCGACCGACATGGCCCGGACCCGCGCCGCGGCCAGCTCCACGGCGAGCGGAAGCCCGTCGAGACGGCCGTCGATCACGTGCTCGCAGTTGTCAAGCACCAGCAGTGCCGAACCGCGGTCCAGGACGTCGGCGATCCCGAGGAGCCCATCCCGTTCCCCGACACCGAGCGCCGCCGCGACCTCGCCGACGACGTCGTCGTCGGCGGTGAGGCCGGTGAGCGCTACGAAATGCACGACGCGCTGCTGTGCCTGGCGGCTCACCGCGTGCGCCAAGCGCGTCTTGCCGAGACCGCCGGGGCCCACGATCGAGGCGACCCGGGACGAGCGCAGCAGGCTCTCCACCGCGGCGATGTCATCGGCGCGACCCAGCAGCGGATTGGGCTCGTGCCGCACGCCGCGCCGGACGACGGGAGCCTGCCCGCGCAGCAGCTGCCTGTGCAGTTCCTGGAGCGCGGGGCAGGGATCAGAACCGAGCTCGTCGCGCAGCGACCGGCGGTACGACTCGTACCTGGACAGCGCTGCGGGCGACCCGGCCGTCGCAGCCTCGCAGCGCAGCAGCTCCAGCAAGATCTCTTCATCCCTCGGCCTCGCGCGGAACAGCTCGGCCAGCGGCTCGACCGCCTCGGCGTGGCGGCCCAGCCGCGACAGCGCAAGAGCGCGGGCGCGCACCAGCGACCGGTGCACCGACGCCCGCTCGGCCCGGAGCGCCGAAACAGGGTCGTCGAGCATTTCGCCGCTCGGCGATTCGTCCCAGAACGCGAGTCCGGCCTCGGCGTGCGCGAGGGCTGCGGCGTGATCGCCGGATCGGGAGTGCCGGGCGCTGGCGGCGGCGCAGAGCCGGACGGCGGAGGCGTCGACCTGGTCCTCGCCGATCGCCAGGCGGTACCCGGTCGGGGTCCGCGCGATCACCTCGGAGCCCAGCTGAGCGCGGGCACGGGACACCAGGACCTGCAGCGCCTTGGCCGGATTCTCCGGCTGTTCCTCGGGCCAGAGCCCGTCGAGCAGGCGAGCGGTGCTGCAGCCGGTGCGGAGATCGCTCGCCAGGAGGGCGAGCAGCCCGCGCAGCCGAGGACCGGTGATCTCCCGGCCCCGGAAGGAAACCCGGGACAACAGGGCCAACTCCGCGATCACCGAACCAGGCTAGCCAGCCACCCGCCGCACCGGGCTCCGCAGTTTCAATTGAGCTTGGACATAAATCAGGAGGGGCATCCACAGTCCAGGGAGCCTCTGAGGTTCCGCTACCCGCACCGCCACGCAAATCGAGGTTGGAAACCCCAATTGAAACTGCGAACCCCAGAAGCACGGGCGAGCGTCAGTCGCCTGCGGCGTTGCGGCGCCAGTAGGCGAGGGCGTAGAGGCGGCGCCGGTCCAGGCCGAGTTCCCGCTGGCAGTGCTCGCGGAGCTGGTGCACCACGTCGGCCTCCGCGCCGATCCACACGTGCGGGTCCGGGTCCAGCTCGGCGGACCGCAGCGCATCCACGAGCAGCGTGCTGTCGGCCGCTGGGACGCCGTCGCGGTGCAGCCAGTGCCAGGTGACGTCGGCGGCGGAACCGAGCGACTGCTCCTCCGCGGCATCGGCGACCTCGGCGAACACCTGCACGCGGGCCTCGGCGGGCAGCTCCTCCAGGATCGCCGCGATCGCCGGCAGCGCCGTCTCGTCGCCGACCAGCACCAGCGGATCGGCGTCCGGCTGCGGCCGGTACGCGGGGCTGGGGCCGACGGTGACGATCCGCTCGCCGGGCGCGGCCTGCGTCGCCCACGTGCTGCCCGGCCCGTCGTGGTCGTGCACGACGAAGTCGATTGCCAGCTCCTGCCGCTGCGGGTCGAACCAGCGGACGGTGTAGGTGCGCTGCCGGGGCTGCTGCTCGCGGGGCAGCGCGAACACCTCGGCGCGGGTCCGGCCCAGCGGCATCGGCTGGCCGGGCTGCGGCAGGCACAGCTTGATGCGCTGGTCGCTGCCGTTGCTGACGAAGTCCGAGAGCTCCGAGCCGCCGAGCGTGACGCGCACCATCCGAGGCGTGATGCGCTCGGTCGACCGCACGTCCAGCAGCCGGTACCGGGATCGCGCGCGCCTGGTGCTCGCCTGCGTGTTCGTCACGCCTCCGAGTCTAAAGAGCCCGCTCTCGGGCTCGACCCGCATGGCGGGTGCGGCCTGCGGCTCGTGAGCGTTTTGGATCGCCATGACGATCCAAAACGCTCACGAGACCTGGGCCGAAAAGCAGTGCGGGCGCCTTCGGTTCGAAGACGCCCGCACCGGTCGGTCACGGCGGGAAGATGCCCGGCGGCAGCACGGGTTGTTCCGGCTGCTGCGGCGGCCGGTCGCCCGGCGGCTGCGGCGGTGGTTGCTGCGGGGAGCCGGGCGGCGGCCTCTCCGGCGACGGCGGCGGCACGTACCCGGTGCTCACCGAGATCGTCACGATCTCGCCCGGCAGCGCGAAGCCGCGGGGCGTCTGGCTGGTCACCGTGCCCTGCTTGCGCGTGCTGCTCACCGAGCGCTCCTGGACCTGGTAGCCCGCCTTCTGCAGCGTTTCCGAAGCCCGCTTGCGGTCCATGCCGACGACGTTGGGCACCTGGAACTCGTCGCCGCCGTTCTCGTACCGGCCGGTCGTCGGCGGCAGCGGCAGCACGGGCAGGCCCTCGTGGATGACCTTCATCGCGTCGAAGAACGTCCGCGCCGGCACCTTGCCGCCGTAGATGTTCCCGCCGTTGACCCCGCACAACCGCGGCGGATCGGAGTCGCAGATGCCCTGCGGCGAGGTTCCGTCGCTGAAGGTCAGCACCGCGCCCGCGAACTGCGGGGTGGCACCCAGGAATCCGGCAGACTGGTGGGCCTCGGTGGTGCCGGTCTTGGCGGCCAGCGGGCGGGTCCACCCGGCCCCGTTGGCCGCCGCGTAGGCGGTGCCGCCCGGCTGGTCGTCGCGGCTCATCCCGACGGCCATCGCGTTCGCCAGGCCCTCGTCCACCGCCTGCTCGCACGGGTCCTCGGTGATCGACATCGGGTTGCCGTTGCGGTCCAGGATCTGCTCGATCGGCGTCGGCGGGCACCACACGCCGCCGCTCATGATCGTGGCGGCGACGTTGCTGAGCTCCAGCGGACTGGTCGGCGCGTAGCCGAGCGTGAAGGCGCCGATGTTGCGCTGCTTGACCTGGTCGGCCTGGGACAGCCCGTTCGCCCCGCCGGGCGCCAGCGGATCACCGCCCGCGGTGTGGCTGAGCAGCGTCTCGCGCATGCCGAGCCGCGCCGCTATGTCCACCGTCTGCGGGAGCCCGACGCGTTCCTGCAGCGCCACGAAACCGGTGTTCGGCGAGGTCGCCAGTGCCATCTGCAGGGTGCGCGGGCCGGGCCGCACGCCTTCGGCGTTGCCGACGGTGTAGGGCGCGGTGCCGTTCTTGTACACCGACGACGTGTAGGAACCCGGCGCCTGGATGGTGTTGTAGATGCCCATCCCCTTCTCCAGCGCCGCCGCCGAGGTGAACACCTTGTAGATCGAGCCCGCGCCGAACTTGATCACGCCGCTGGGCAGCGCGTACGCGGTCTGGCCCTTGGCGGCGTCGAGCCCGAAGTCGCGGTTGGCGACCAGCGCGCGGACCCGGTGCTTGTCCTTGCCGGGCTCCACCACGCTCATCACGTTGGCGACGCCCTTGGTCGTCTTCGGCACGCCGCGCTCGGCGGCGGCCTTCGCCGCGTCGGTGGCGCGCGAGTCGAGGGTGGTGCGGATGGTGTAGCCGCCGCGCTTGAGCTGCTCCTCGGTGAACCCGGCGCGCTCCAGGTAGTCGATCACGTACTTGCAGAAGAAGCCGTCCGACGGCCCGGCGCCGACGCACCCGTTGGGCGGGCTGCGCAGCGGTTGCACGAGGCCGAGCGGCGAGTTGCGGGCCTCCTCCGCGGCCTGCGGCGTGATCCGGCGCTGGTCCTCCATCGCCTTGATCACCAGGTTGCGGCGGTTGAGCGCTTCGCCGGGGTTGTTCTGCGGGTTCAGCGCGCTCGGGCTGTTGACCATGCCGGCCAGCAGCGCGGCCTGCGCGATGGTCAGCTTGTCGGGCGTGGTGTCGAAGTAGGTGCGCGAGGCGGAGGCGATCCCGTACGCCTGGTTCCCGTACGGCACCACGTTGAGGTACCGGGTGAGCACGTCCTCCTTGCTGAGCTGCTTCTCCAGCTGCAGCGCGATCCGGATCTCGCGGAGCTTCCGGGCCGGGGTCTGCTCGATGGCCTTGGCCTGCTTGACCGGGTCGCCGCCGGCGACCACGTGGACCATGTAGTTCTTCACGTACTGCTGGGTCAGCGTCGAGCCGCCCTGGGCGATCGCGCCGGACATCTGGTTGGTCACCGCGGCGCGGAGGGTGCCAGCCCAGTCGACGCCGTGGTGGTCGAAGAACCGCCGGTCCTCGATCGCCACGATCGCCGCCTTCATGGTGTCGGCGATCTGGTCCGGCTGGGCCGGGGACCGGTTCTGGTCGAAGAGGTACGCGATGGGCAACCCATCCCGGTCTGTGACGGTCGTCACAAGGGGCGGTTCCTTGGTCATCAGGTCGGCGGAGATGCTGTTGACCGCGTCGCTGGCGCGGTTGGAGACCACTCCGAGTGATCCCGCCGCCGGGAACAGCAGGCCGGCCACCAGGACCCCGGCCAGCACACACAGACCGAACAACTTCAACAAGCCGTCTCGGACACGCACTTCGCCAGGGTAAATCGGGGTTGCTTCGTGACGGAGTGTCACGGCGTAGATCCGCCCGATGTGATGAGTAAGAAAGATAACGGAGCGACAACCGTTGGTTGGTTGTGGAACCAGTGGGCTCTACAGTCCGTCTACGTCCAGCGACAGCACTGTTGTGGTTGAAGCAGTTCTGAGCACAACATCCGGTGCCGGGGGGCTCCGGACGAAAACGGTCGCCGACGATCCAGTGAGGAGCTGGGGGAACTCTATGTTCGAGCAGGGGGACTGGCGGGTTAACGCCGCATGCCGTGACCAGAATCCGGACCAATTGTTCGTCCGGGGCGCCGAGCAGCGCAAGGCGCGAATGGTCTGCTTCGGCTGCCCGGTCCGTACCGAGTGCCTCAGCGAGGCGCTAGACAACAAGATCGAATTCGGTGTGTGGGGCGGAATGACGGAGCGGGAGCGGCGTGCGTTGTTGCGGCGCCGGCCCGACGTCCGGAACTGGCGGGAATTGCTGGAAGCCGCCCGGCAGGATTACGCCGATTTCACCGAGTACCAAGTGAGCTAGTCCGTTCGAGGTCGGTTCGGCCAATTCGCCACGGCGGATTGGCCGAACCGACTTCTGCTATTCACCGGCAAGTCGCCGGCCGATCTCCCGGAGTCCGGCCAGGTCGTGCACGTCCGACGGCAGCGCCGGAACGCCGATCAGCGACACCTCCGGATGGGCCCGGGTGAACCGGGCGAGCATCCGCTTCTCCCGCTCGGCCACCGCGACGCGGTCGGCGTGCACCCGCAGCACCGCCGCGGCCAGCGGTGCCGAGTCGGCCTGCTCCACCTCTTCGGCGGCGGTGGTCGCCCGGGGGCCGGCGAGCCCGGCGAGCACCGGGTGGGTGCGGTTGGCGACCAGGCCGACCAGCGGCATCCCCTCCCCGGCCAGCCGCTCCACGAAGTAGGCGGCCTCCCGCAGCGCGTCCGGTTCCGGCGCGGCGACCACCAGGAACGCGGTGCCGGGGGAGCGCAGCAGCCGGTAGGTCTGGTCGGCGCGCTCCCGGAACCCGCCGAAGGTCGAGTCGAAGGCCTGCACGAATGCGGCGGCGTCGGCCAGCAGTTGCCCGCCGATCACGGTCGACACGGCCTTCGCGAACAGCCCGAACCCCGCGCCGACGATCTTGCGCAGGCCCTTGCCGCCGACCCGCGCCGGGCTGGACAGCATCTTGATCAGGCGCCCGTCGAGCACGGTGGACAGCCGCTGCGGCGCGTCCAGGAAGTCCAGCGCCGACCGGCTCGGCGGGGTGTCCACCACGATGAGGTCCCAGGTGCCGGTGGCGGAGAGCTGGCCGAGCTTCTCCATCGCCATGTACTCCTGCGTGCCGGAGAACGACGTGGAGATCGTTTGGTAGAAGGGGTTGTTCAGGATCTGCTCGGCGCGTTCCCGGCCGGCGTGCGCGAGCACCATGTCGTCGAAGGTGCGGCGCATGTCCAGCATCATCGCGTTGAGGTCGCCGGCCGGTTCGAAGTCCTCCAGCACCACCTGCTTGGGCTGGTTGCTGAGTTCCCGCAGGCCGAGCGCCTGGGCCAGCCGCTTGGCGGGGTCGATGGTGAGCACCACGGTCTTGCGGCCGCGCTCGGCGGCGCGCACCGCGAGGGCCGCCGCCGTGGTCGTCTTGCCCACGCCGCCGGACCCGCAGCAGACGACGATGTTCGTGTTCGGGTCGTCCAGCAACGCGTCGACGTCGACCTGCGCGGGTCGCAGCGGTTCGCTCATCGTGGGCTCCGGATGCCGTGTTCGTTGAGTATCTCGGCGAGTTCGTAGAGCTCGGCGACGTCGATCCCGGTGAGATCGGGCAGCGAGACGGTCGGCAGGTCGGCGTCGGCGAGCTGCGCGCGTGCGGCGTCTTCGGTCTGCGTCCGGATGGCGTGCTCGACAGTCTGGTGCACCAGCCCGTCCAGCGTCTCGTCGTCGACCTTGAGCCCGGCGGCGGCCAGCCCGGCGCGCACCCGCTCCGCGTCCACCCGGCCGCTCGCGGCCGCGGCGACCGAGCGGGCCGGCAGCCGGTCGGGCCGGACCCGGTTGCACACCACGCCGCCCGGTCGCAGGTCGGCGGTGTCGAGTTCGGCCACCGCCTCCAGGGTTTCCCGCACCGGCAGCTCCTCCAGCAGCGTCACCAGGTGCACGACGGTGTCGCTGGAGTGCAGCAGGCGCACCACGCCGTCGCTGTGGTCGCGGATCGGCCCGACCTTGGCGAGGTCCGCCATCGCGCGGGTGACGTCGAGGAACTTGACCACCCGGCCGGTCGGCGGCGCGTCGACCACGACCGCGTCGTAGACGTAGCGGCCGCGCTCGTCGGTCCGGCCGACGCATTCCTTGATCTTCCCGGTGAACAGCACGTCGCGCAGGCCCGGCGCGAGCGTGGTGGCGAACTCGATCGCGCCCATCTTGCGCAGCGTGCGACCGGCGAAACCGAGGTTGTAGAACATCGACAGGTACTCCAGCAGCGCCGCCTCGGCGTCGATGGCCAGCGCGCGGAGCTCGCCGCCGCCGGGCGCCGCGGCGATCCACTCCTCGGCGTAGGGCAGCGGCGCGGTGTCGAAGAGCTGGGCGATGCCCTGCCTGCCTTCCACCTCGATCAGCAGCACCTTGTGGCCGCCGGTGGCCAGGGCGAGGGCCAACGCGGCGGCGACGGTGGTCTTGCCGGTGCCGCCTTTACCGCTGACGACGTGCAGTCGGGCGTGATTCAGTTCCCCGTCCCAGTCGGTCACACGATCAGCGTAAGTGCCGCGTTCCCCGGATGTCTGCCGACCGCGAACTCCCGCCACGCCGCGGGATCGGCGCCGATCAGCGAAGGGCGTGCTTTGCCAGGTCGCGGACGCCCGCGCGCAGCCGCGCCCAGCTGTAGTCCGCCTCCCGCAGGGCGAAGTTGAGGTCCGCGTCGACCGCTGCCAGCAGCGCGTGCGCGAGGTACTCCGGATCCGCTGCGGCGCCGCAGCGGAGGGTCAGGTGCCGGTGCCAGAACCGGTAGGAACCGATGCGGTACCGGGCGCCCGGCGCGGCGGTTTCCGAGAGCCGGACCAGTTCCAGGTGCTCGGCCAGGTAGTCGACGTAGGCGTCGAGGAAGGCCAGCACGCGTGCCGCGTCGGCAGCCCCGGGACCGAGCGGCGGCGGTCCGGTGAGCAGCAGCACCTGCCCGGGGCCATCGCGCTGACCGAGGGCCACGTCGAGGAGAAGGCGAGCGAGCTGCTGCCGGACAAGGGCGCCGCCATCGTCGTCTACTGCTCGAACGCCGCCTGCGGCAACAGCCAGGCCGTCGCCACGAGGTTGGAGCGGCTCGGCTACACCGGCGTCCGCAAGTACCGCGAAGGCATTCAGGACTGGGTCGAGGCGGGCTTGCCCGTCAAGACCGGAGCGTGAGCGCGGCGGCGCGGAGCGCGGGCGGCCGGTCTCCTAAGCTGCACGCATGCAGAAGTGGGAGTACGCGACGGTTCCGCTGTTGATCCACGCGACCAAGCAGATCCTCGACCAGTGGGGCGAGGACGGCTGGGAGCTGGTCTCCGTCCTGCCCGGCCCGACCGGCGAGCAGATGGTGGCCTACCTGAAGCGGCCGAAGGGGGCCTGACATGGGTCGATGGACGGATCGTCTCGCGGAGCTGGGTGTCCCGCTGCCGGAGGTGGTGCCGCCGGTCGCGGCCTACGTGCCCGCGGTGCGCACCGGCTCGCTGGTCTACACGTCCGGCCAGGTGCCGATGGTCGCCGGCAAGCCCGCCGGGATCGGCAAGGTCGGCGCGGAGATCAGTGCCGAAGAGGCCAAGCAGCACGCCGCGATCTGCGCGCTCAACGCGCTCGCCGCGGTGGACGCGCTCGTCGGCCTGGACTCGGTGGTGCGGATCGTCAAGGTCGTCGGGTTCGTGGCCTCGGCCGAGGGCTTCACCGGGCAGCCCGGTGTGGTCAACGGCGCGTCGGAGCTGCTGGGCGAGATCTTCGGCGAGGCCGGGCAGCACGCCCGCTCGGCGGTGGGCGTCGCCGAACTGCCGCTCGGCGTCCCGGTCGAGGTGGAGCTGATCGTCGAGGTCGAATAGGCGGAGTGCGGCCGAATGGCCGTCCGCTACGTCATTTGCGCGGCGTTGCCCGATTTCGGGTGACGCCGCGTTTCGTACACGTCACGGCGGGTCGTCGGCGAATATCGCCGGCCCCGATTTCGGCGGCTCGGACGCGCGGTGCCGCCTTCGACCAGTACGCTGCGATCATCTCCTGGTCGGGTTCGTCAGATCTGGCGTAACCCGAATAGGGGTAGATCGATTCCAGTGTGTCGCGAAAAGACCGTTCAAGGGCTTGATTGATCCGGTTGTCGCGGCCAAAGTTCACCTGGACGGGTGTAGCTGGTCGGGGGGCGGCGAGCGACACCCGCGTCGATGGAGTACGAGCCTTGGGAGGGGCCGACGTGGCGGTGCGCGAAACCGATCTGCTGTGCCACGAACTACTTCTCCGGCTCGCCGGCCGACTGCCCGACCGGCACCTGTGGCGCTTCCGCGACTGGCTGGCCGGGGACGCCGCCGACGTGGTCGCGCGGATGCTGCCGGGCACGCTCGTCCGGGAGCGCATCGCGCTCGACGACGCCGAACACCAGCTGCTGGCCAACGCGCTGGCCCCGCTGGGCGCCGACCCCGCGATGGTCAACGCGGTCCTCCCGGTCGACCCGGCCGAAGCCCCGCAGTACACCTTCAGCGGCGAACGGCCGGCGGACAGCGCAAGCGACTCCGCGGTGCTGGTGCTCGGCGCCACGCTGCGCGGCCGCCCCGGCGTCCGCGAGGTGCGCAGCAGCTGGCGGCGCACCGACGGCGGCGCGGCGAAGCTGGTCGTGCTGGTGACCGCGTCCGCCGACGTCGTCGGCCTGACCGGGGAGATCCAGCGCGTTCTGCGGGCGCTCGGCGAACCCGAACCCTGCGTCGAGGTGCTCCCGCCCGACCTGGAACCCGCCGCGTACCACCACGCCGCGCTCGCCGAGTCGGCGCTGGTGTGCACGGGGGCCGAAGAACTCGCCGGCCGCCGCGGTTGAGCGGCCGACATCCTGAAGGAGGCGTGCGTGGTGGACGTGGCTGAGGGGGCCGGGCCGGTGGACCGGCTGCACAACCTCTTGCTGGCCATGACAGGCCGGGTGGACGACGACGGGATCAACTCGGCCCGCGAACTGCTCGGCATCGGCCAGCCAGGCGCCGCGGCCGAATACCTCACCGGCTGCCTGCTGGCCGGCCGCATCCCGGTGACCTCCAGCGAGCAGTACCACCTGCGCCGGGTCCTCGACGAGACCCGCTCGACGCACGTCCTCGCGGACCGGGTGAACGTGGTCGACTCGGTGCCGATCGACGAGCACCGGTTCGGCGAACCGGCCGAGGACGACGGAGACCTGGTGGCGGCGCTCGCGCCGGTCGCGGCACGGCTCCAGGGCGTGCGCGGGCTGTGGTGCGCCTCGCGGACGACGCCGGCCGGCGCCAGCTACGGCGCGGTGCCCCGGCGCATCCTGCTCGCCGAGGTCAGCCCGGAGGGCTCCACCACGGCGGTGGCCTACCAGCTGATCGAAGCCCTGCGCCGGGCCGGCATCAACTGCTCCGTCGACGTCTTCGACAGCGGCGCTGAACTGCCCGAATACCACCGGGAAGCCCTCGCGGCCGCGCACCGCGTCCGCCTCGACGCGCCACCCGCGCCGCCGGTGGAGCGCCCGGCCCGGGAGGAACGACCGGTCGAGCGCCCTGTGGAACAGCAGCGCGCGGCGGAGCCGCAGCGCCGGGCGGTGGAGGAGCGACCGGCGGAGCCGGAGCGCTCGATCCCGCAGCCGGCGCAGCCGGTGAGCCAGCCGGAGCACGAGACGGCGCTGGCGCAGGCCGCCGAGGCGCAAGCCGAGGCGAACGCCATGCGGGTGCCGCCGGCGGTCGACGCGAAGCTGACCGACCGGGAGCGCAACCTGCTGCGCAAGCTGCACGAGGAGCTCGCGCAGCGAGAGCAGGACCGCTCCGGCGGGTCGCGGCGGCAGAACGGGGCGAACAACGGCGAGGAGGGCTGGACGTCCACCATGCCGGGCGGCACCGGCGGCTTCCCGCCGATCGGCGCGGCCCCGGCCAACAACCAGGCCTACTCGCCCCAGCAGCAGCGCTCCTAGCCAACCGCCAGGAGCGCCGTTTTATCTGGTCGCACCAGCCGTGCGCGTCTTGTGCTGCTTTAGCGACAAAAAACACGCACGGCCGCCCACCTACAGAAACGCCGCTCCGAACCAGTCATCGCCCACGTCGTGAGAGAACCGCGGCCCGGCGGCTACACCGCCGCCAGGACGTCGGCGATGATCTGCTGCAGGTGCAGGCCCCGGCGGACGTCGCAGGGGTGCTCCGTGCGCTCCTCGCGGATCATCGCGAGGAGGTCGTCGAGCATCCGGGCGTAGCACTCGCGCGCGGCGGTCCGGCGGCCGAGCAGCGGCGCCTGGCCGTGCTCGCCGTACACCGCGAAGTCGACCATCGCCGGCTGCACCGGCATCCGCAGCGACAGGGTCAACGTGCTGGTCAGGTCGCCGTCGTGGCCGAACACGAGCTGCCAGAGGCCGTCGCTGCTGCGGTGCGCGAAGTGCACCTGCTCGATCTCGCCGAGCGCCGCGTCGAGCAGGTCGATCGCGTGCGGCCCCGCGTCGATCAGCGCGCCGTCCTGCTGCTGGCGCCACTCCGACGCGGCGTAGTCGCCGGCCAGCAGCCCGCCCGCGAGCCACCGCCCCGTGCCGCCCTGCACACCGTCCAGCCCGCGCACGCCGGCCAGCCACTCCTGCACCTCCGGCGCGTACCGGCGGGTGAGCATCAGCAGCGCGGCCACCCCGGCCTCGTCCACCGCCTCGACGATCTCGCGGGCACCGGCCGGATCCGCGGCCAGCGGCTTCTCCAGCACCAGGTGCTTGCCCGCGCGAGCGGCCCGCGGCGCGAGCTCGGCCTGCACCGCGGGCGGAACCGCGAAGGCCACCGCGTCGACCGATTCGAGCAGCTCGTCGAAGCCGTCGACGACTGCCGCGTCGTACGACTCGGCGAAGGTCTTGGCCGCGTCCGGTCGCCGCGCCCACACCGCCGCCAACCGCGTTCCCGGGTGCGCGGACAAGCCGGGTCCGTGCACCCGGTGCGCCCAGGGACCCGCTCCGACCACGCCGACTCGCAGTGCTTCGTCCATGCCGCAATGGTGCCGTTGACCCATCGCGGTTACTGCAGTTGGGGGTCCGAATGCCACGGTCGGGTGGCCGGGGCGCTGCGCTCTCCGTGCGAAAAATCAATTCTGGAATCACTTTCTAGTGGTTTTCCGGCATAGGGTGGCCCGCATGGTGCAACTGCCCGAAGATCGCGTCCTGCCAACGGGATTCGTGCCCGATGAGCTCCCCGCGCAGCCGGCCGCGCCCAAGGATGCGGCCACCGTGATGCTGCTCCGGGAGGGCTCGGCGGGCCCGGAGGTGTTCCTGCAGCGCAGGGTGAAGGGCATGGCCTTCGCAGGCGGCATGACGGTCTTCCCCGGTGGCGGCGTCGACCAGCGCGACGCGGACGCGTCGGTGGCGTGGAGCGGACCGGACGCGGACTGGTGGGCCGAGCGGTTCGGCTGCACGCAGGACGTGGCCCGCGCCCTGGTGTGCGCGGCCGTGCGCGAGACGTTCGAGGAATCCGGCGTGCTGCTGGCCGGGCCGGACCCGACGACGGTGGTCGGCGACACGAGCCACTACGCCGGGGCCCGCGCTGCGCTGGTCTCCCGCGAGATGTCGCTGGCGAAGTTCCTCGCCGATGAAGGGCTGGTGCTGCGCGCTGATCTGCTGCGCCCGTGGGCGAACTGGGTGACGCCCGAGCGCGAGCCGCGCCGCTACGACACGCGGTTCTTCCTCGCCGCGATGCCCGCCGGGCAGCGGGCCGACGCGGTCACCTCGGAGGCGTCCGAGGCGTACTGGTCCACCCCGCAGCAGGCGCTGGCGGACTTCGAGGCGGGCCGCTGCCACCTGCTCCCGCCGACCCGCGTCACGCTCGGCGAGCTCGCCGAGTGCGGCAGCCTGCCCGCGGCGCTGGCCGCGGAGCGCACCCTCGCCAAGGTCATGCCGAAGCTGGTGCGCCGCAACGACCGGTGGCACGCGGTGCTGCCGGGCGAACCCGGATTCGAGGAGGCGAAGTGATGGAGCACCCGGCCTACGGAACGCTGCGCCAGGTCACCCCGTACGCGTCGGTGCTGCTCGCGCACAACCCGTCGCCGATGACCCTGGAAGGCACCAACACGTGGGTGGTGCGCGATCCGGGCGCGGGCGACTGCGTGGTGATCGACCCGGGCCCGGACGACGCCGCACACCTGCGCCGGGTCGCCGACCAGGGCCCGGTGTCGCTGGTGCTGCTCACGCACCACCACGGCGACCACACCGACGGCGTCGAGCAGTTCGTCGAGCTCACCGGGGCACCGGTGCGCGCGCTAGACCCGGCGCTGTGCCGGGGCGCGGAGGCGTTCCGGGACGGCGAGGTCATCAAGGCCGGCGGCGTGGAGCTCCGGGTGGTCGCCACGGCGGGTCACACGGCCGACTCGGTGTGCTTCATCGCCGACCACGACGAACCGGCCGTGTTCACCGGCGACAGCATCCTGGGCCGGGGCACGACGGTCGTGGCGCAGCCCGACGGCCACCTCGGCTCCTACCTCGCGTCGCTGCGCCTGCTCGCCGAGCTGCCGCCGGGCCTGCGGGTGCTGCCCGGCCACGGCCCGGAGCTGCCCGACGCCCAGGCGATCGCGACGGCCTACCTGAAGCACCGCGAACAGCGCCTCGACCAGGTCCGCGCGGCCGTCCGCGACCAAGGGCCGGAGGTCACGCCCCGCCAGGTGGTGGAGGTCGTCTACGCCGATGTCGACCGCTCGGTCTGGCCCGCAGCGGAGTGGACGGTCCAAGCCCAACTCGCCTACCTGCGAGAACAGGGCGAGCTCCGGGGCTGACCGTCAGGTCCGCTTGGGCATCAGCACGTAGTGCAGTTCGGCGCCGGACGGGTCCGGCTCCGCGCCGGTGATCACCGTCGAACGGCGGTTGCCCGCGCGGAGGCCGATCCGGACGGTTTGCGTGCCGAACGCCTGCAGCGCATCAGAGAGGTATCGGGGCTGGTAGGCGGTGGTGATGCGATCGCCGCTGGTGGTGGCCTTGACCGCCTCCTCGGCGTCGCCGAACTGCTGGTCGGCCGCGCGCACGCGCACCTCGGCGTCGCCGACCTCCAGCAGCAGCGTGCCCTGCGCCCCGGCGAACGGCGTCACCCGGCGCACGGCCCCGGCGAGGTCGGCGGCCGCGACGTCGACGGTGCCGTCGAAGGCGTCGGTGAGGTGGCGCGCCTCGCTCGGGAACGGCGCGTCCAGCACGGTGCTGCTGACTTCGGTCGTCGGCCAGCTCATGCCGACCCGGTCCGCGTCGGCGTGCAGCACGACCTCGGCGTCGTCGGCCTGCTTGGCGATCTCGGCGAGCAGGTTCGCCGGGATCAGCACGTCGAGCTCGGCCACCTCGGATTCCCACGGCACGCTCGCCACCGCCATCCGGAACCGGTCGGTCCCGACGAACACCAACCGCTCACCGAGCTGCTTGACGTGCACGCCGGTGAACACGGGGAGCGCATCGTCACGCGACGCGGTGGACGCCGCGACAGCGGCCAGCGGCAGGACGTCGATGTCGAGCACGCCGACGCGCGGCGGAGCCTCGCGGACGCCGGGATGGGACGGCAGGTCGAGCAGGGGGAGCGCGAAGCGCGCATTCGGTGTGCGCAGCGCGAGCTTGCGGCCCTCGACGACGAGCCGCACTTCAGGGCTGTCGATGTTGCGCAACGTCTCGGCGAAGGGACGGCCGGGCACGAGCACACGGCCTTCGGCGTGCGTCCTCGCGCTGCGGCTCACCCGCATGCTGCGTTCCCGGTCGGTGCCCGCGAGCACGAAGCCGTGTGCGTTGGCTTCGAGCACGACGCCGCTGAGCACCGGGTCGAGCACCCGGCCACGCAGCAGACGAACAAGATCGTTGGCGGCGTACGCGAGCGTCCGGGTCGCCGAGGTGACGTCGAGGTCCATGCGCGCAAGCTAGCCATCAGCACCGACAGCCCGAGCCGCACGACGTTTCCGCAGGTGATAGCTCGTGAGTGGTTTGGAGCGCCATAGCACTCCAAACCACTCACGAGCCCTGACCAGGCAGAACGGCTACTTGGCGGCGAGGGAGAGGTCGGCGCGGGAGGCGGCCGGGACCAGGGTGCCGCGGCGCAGCCAGAGGACCGCGGCGAAGACGACGCCGACCGCGCTCGCGGTCAGGAACGACGCCGCCGGGCCGCTGATCTCGACCAGCTGCCCGCTGACCGACTGGCCGATGGCCGCGCCCAGCGTCACCGAGGTGACCACCCAGCCGAAGGCCTCGGTGGCGGTGCCCGCGGGCGCCGCGATCTCGATCGCCACCGAATGCGCGGTGGACTGCGGCGTGATCAGGCTGCCGGCCACCAGCAGCGCCAGGCACAGGCCCCACAGCGTCGACGGCACGGCCAGCAGCGTGAGCAGCGCGGCGAAGCCGAACAGCAGCGCAGGCAGCCGCAGGTGCATCGGCCGCGGCCAGGGGCGCAGCCCGTAGGCGACGCCGACGATCACCGAGCTGACCGACAGCAGGCTCAGCAGCAGGCCGCCGGCCGTCGGGTGCCCCGCTTCCACCGCGGCCGCGGGCACCCCGACCTCGATGAAGCCGATCAGCATGCCGAAGCCCAGCGCGGCCAGCGCCACGGTCCGCATCCCCGGGCTGGCGATCGCCCCGAGCAGGCTCCCGCCGCCGCTGGGCATGGGCTCCGGGCGGTGGCTGCGCGCGGCGCGGGTGGTGGCGAAGCCGACGCTGCCGACGACCATGCACGTGGCACCGACGACGACCCCGGTCCCCGGCCACGGCATCGCGACCATGAGTCCGGCCAGGCCCGGGCCGAGGATGAAGAAGACCTCCATGCTGATCGCCTCGTACGAGAAGGCCGCGTCCCGCGCCGGGCCGGGCGGCAGCAGTCGCCCCCACAGCGCCCGCGACGCCGGGCCCACCATCGGCTCGCTGATCCCGACCAGGAACGCCAGCGCGGCCATCAGCGCCACCGGGGCGTGCAGCTCGATGACCACCACCTCGATGGCCACCAGCGTCGCGAACACGCCGGACATCACGTACAGCGGAATGGTCGGTCCCACCCGGTCCATCACCCGGCCCTGGGCGACCGAGCCGCAGGCGACGCCGATCAGCGCGCCCGCCGACACCAGTCCGGCCGCCGCGAACGACCCGGTCTGGCGCTGCACGTAGAGCATCAGGGCGAGGCCCACCATCGCGATCGGCAGGCGGCCGAGCAGCGAGGTGATGACGGGCCCGCGGGCGCCGGGGGCGGTCAGGGCGGTGCGGTAGTCGGTGAGGGACATGGATTGGGACACGCGAACCAGTATTCCAATTGTGGTACGACAGTACCAACTCGGTTTCGGGTAATTCGCCTCACGCGCGCCGGAAAAGGACCTTCTACCCGGTTCGCTCGGCGCCGAAACAGGGCACACTCTTAAAAGAGCGGCTACGCAATCCGGGTGAACTCTGCAACCGGGCCGAGGGTGGCTGCGTCCTGGAAGGTGAGAGGGGTTGCTGGTGGCACCGGCCGTCCAGCATCTTCGACAAGAGAGCTTTCCTCTGGTGCCAAGGATTCGGGGCCGACGCATCGGAGGATCGGGGGAGCGTGGTTGGTCGTCGGGGGACGAACCACGCACATGTGAAGGGGCTGGAGCGCCGCGTCGGGGGCGGCGCCCAGCCCCTTCACATGCATCAAGAGCAGGCGCGGGCGTCAGGAGCCGCCACCACCGCCGCCTCCGCCACCGTCGCCACCACCGCTGAAGCCGCCCCCGCTGTCGCCGCCGCTGAAGCCGCCGCCGCACTCGCCGCCGAAGCCGCTCCCGCTGTCGCTGCTGCCGTAATCGCTCGAGTCGATGTAGGTCGCGGTCACGCCGGAAGAACGACGACGCCCGTCGTCCTTGGACGTGGAGGCGATGACCGCCGCCATGACCAGCCCGGCGCCCGCAACCACGGCAACCAGGACCAATGCTTGGATTAAGGCCGGTTCCACCTGTTCGATCCCCTCAGCTCGGTCCGGTCCTCGGTCCAAGGTTGGACGCGCGTCGCCAGCTCAGGGTTGCGACCCGGACACGAAAAGTGAAGGAATCTCAGTCGCCTCCGCCGCCGCCGGAGTCGCCACCGCCGCCGCCAGAGTCACTGCCGCCGCCGGAGTCCCAGCCGCCACCCGAGTCGTGCCCCCAACCCGAGTCGCCGTGGTGCCAGGTGGTGCCGGAATCGACGGCGCCGCTGCTGCTCGTCGAGCTGAGCCGCCGCCGCGCGGCGTAGTTGCGGTTGCGCTGCATGCGCGCGCGGCGCCGCGAAGGCCGGCGTTTGATCTGGTCCCAGATGATCGCGATCCCGAGGAGCAGCAGCATCGCCGCCCCGACGTAGCCGATCCAGTGCATGTCGCCCCCACCCTGTCGGTCAACCGATCAAGGTTTACACGGGGCAGGTGTCCGGCGGGTTGCTTTCGGACACGAAAAAACGCGCGTCGACTGAGGAGCCCGGGAACGAACCCCGGACCCGTCGGCCGACGCGCGTCAGTTCGCGGCGTCGCTGGTGTCAGCGGGCGCGGCGGGCCAACCGCTCCGGGTCGAGGATGAGCACGCTCTTGCCCTCGAGCCGCAGCCAACCGCGGTGTGCGAAGTCGGCCAGCGCCTTGTTCACGGTCTCCCGCGATGCGCCGACGTACTGCGCGATCTCTTCCTGCGTCAGGTCGTGGGTGACCCGCAGCAGGCCGGCCTCCTGGCTGCCGAACCGCTGTGCGAGCTGCAGCAGCGCCTTGGCGACCCGGCCCGGCACGTCGGTGAAGATGAGGTCGGCCAGCATGCCGTTGGTCCGGCGCAGCCTGCGAGCGACCACGCGCAGCAGCTGCTCGGCGATCTCCGGGCGAGTGGCGATCCACTGCCGCAGCGCCGTCCGGTCCATGCTCAGCGCGCGGACCTCGGTGACCGTCGTCGCCGTCGAGGTGCGCGGCCCCGGATCGAAGATGGACAGCTCGCCGAACATGTCCGACGGGCCCATGATCGCCAGCAGGTTCTCCCTGCCGTCCGGCGACTTGCGTCCGAGCTTCACCTTGCCGGACTGAATGATGTAGAGCCGGTCCCCCGGCTCGCCCTCGGCGAAGATCACGTGTCCTCGCGGGAACTCGACCGGTTCCAGCGACTGGGCCAGTGCCTCTGCCGCGGCCGGCTCAACGCCCTGGAAGATGCCGGCCCGGGCCAGTGTCTCGTCCACCTCGTCCCTCCATGTTGAGACGCGGCGGCTGTCTGTGGTGCCGGACCCGCGAGTGCGAATCTAGCGGTGTGCCGCCGATCACTACCAGTAAATTCTAAGACTGGTCGCGGGAACGGCGAGTACGTAGTCTACCGGCGCGTCCCACCCTGCGAAGCTGGAACAACTCCAGCGCGCGTCCAATACCTTGCCGGAACAGCGCCCGCACCTCGTCGGGGCGAGCGTTCTCCAGCAGCTCCTCCACCTCGTTCTCCTGCACCGCCACGTGCCGCAGGCGAGCCTCCACGCGCTCCATGAAGAGGGTGAAGAACATGATCACGAGCGGCACGACGATGACGAACCAGGCAGCCATCATGATTTGAATCCTCGCTCATACCTTCGGGGCGGGTGCAACCGGGGTCGGGTTCCCGGCGAGCGTGACGATCCGACCACCTTTGGTGACCGTCGGTGCCCATGGTCCGGTGGGGTGCCCGGACCGTGTCGCAGCGCAGCCTATCCGGACGCGCAAGGCCTCTTGCGTCCGGACACGCCCTGGCGGCCGGAGCCGCGCCGGTGCGGCCGGTTGGCCGAGGCGATCGGATCCGTAGTCTGGTGGCGTGTCAGACCTGGCTCGGAACAAGCGCAAGAGTGCCACCGCCGGCTCGGGCGGTGAGACCCGGCTGGGGCTGGTCCGGCGAGCCCGCCGGATGCTGCGGGCGCTGGCCGAGGCGTATCCGGACGCGCACTGCGAGCTGGACTTCGAGACGCCCCTGGAACTGGCGGTCGCCACGATCCTGTCCGCCCAGTGCACCGACAAGCGGGTCAACGAGGTCACCCCGGCCCTGTTCCGGCGGTACCCGACGGCCGCCGCCTACGCGGGGGCCGACCGCACCGAGCTGGAGGAGATGATCCGCTCCACCGGCTTCTACCGGAACAAGGCCGCGTCGCTGATGGGCCTGGGCGCGGCGCTGGTGGAGAAGTACGACGGCGAGGTGCCGCGGAAGCTGGACCAGCTGGTCAAGCTGCCGGGCATCGGCCGGAAGACGGCCAACGTGATCCTCGGCAACGCCTTCGACGTCCCGGGCATCACGGTGGACACCCACTTCGGACGGCTGGTCCGGCGCTGGGGCTGGACCGCGGAGGAGGACCCGGTCAAGGTCGAGCACGCCATCGGCGAGCTGATCCCGCGCAAGGAGTGGACGATGCTCTCGCACCGGGTGATCTTCCACGGCCGCCGCGTCTGCCACGCCCGCAAGCCCGCCTGCGGAGCTTGCCTGCTGGCCAAGGACTGCCCGTCCTACGGGCTGGGCCCGACCGAACCCGTCCCGGCGGCGAAGCTGGTCCGCGGCCCGGAGACGCCGCGGCTGCTGGCGCTGGCCGGGGTCGTCGACGAGGTCCCGGAGAGCACCGTCGAACAGGCCGCGGCGAAGGAGCCGGTGGCGTGAACCTGCGCGCCTACGGCAACGAGATCCGCTGGACGATCGTGGTGCTCGTGCTCGCCGTGGTCGGCGTGATCGCGCTCTGGCCGCGCGACGCCGACCAGCAGCAGGAACAGACCGCCGCGCCCGCTCCGCCGCCCGCGGCCCGCGCCATCGACCCCGCGCAGCGAGCGGCGGCGGCGCTCCAGCCCTGCCCGGCGGCCGAAGGCGGCCCGGCGGAGCTGGCCGGGATCACCGGCAGCTGCCTGGCAGACGGGCGGCCCGCCGACGCGGGCTCCGCCGTCGCCGGTGGACCGACGCTGATCAACCTCTGGGCGACCTGGTGCGCGCCGTGCCGCACCGAGCTGCCCGCGCTGCAGGCCTACGCCGAGCAGCCGGGCGCGATCCGGGTGCTGGGCGTCCAGGTGCAGAGCGATCCGGCGGACGGTCTTGACCTTCTGACCCGGCTGGGCGTTCACTTCCCCAACGTGCATGACGGGGACAACCGCATCAGGGCCGCGCTGAAGGCGCCGAACGTGCTGCCGATCAGCTACGTGGTGACCGCCTCCGGCGAGGTGCGCCGCATCGATCCGCCGGTCGCGTTCAAGAGCCCGGAGGAGATCCGAGCCGCCGTTGACCGGACGTTGGGAAGTGCCCGGTGAACCCGCGGCGAACGGGCCCGCTGGTCGACCCGGCGGAGCTGCCCGACTGGCTGCGCGGCCTGGTCGAGCGGTCCGCCGACCTCGATCCGGGGCATTTCGGCTGGCCGCGCGAGAACCCGCCGGTGGAGGCCCGCCCGGCCGCGGTGCTGGTGCTCTTCGGCGAGGGCGTCGACGGCCCGGACGTGCTGCTGCTGCGCCGCGCCGACGGGCTGAGCTCGCATCCCGGCCAGGTTGCTTTCCCGGGTGGCTCGCTCGACGATGTCGATCGTGGGCCGGTCGATGCCGCGCTGCGGGAAGCCGTCGAGGAGGTGGGGTTGCGGCCGGAGGGCGTCCGACCGGTGGCGACGCTGCCGGAACTGCACGTGGCGCACAGCGGCTTCCGGGTGACCCCGGTGCTGGCGCACTGGGCCGAGCCGTCCCCGGTCTCGCCGGTGGACCTCGGCGAGACGGCGGCGGTGGCCCGGGTGCCGATCTCCTGGCTCACCGATCCGGCGAACCGGCTGCGGGTGGAGCTGACCGGTCGGCACGCGAGCCCGGCGTTCCTGGTGCCCGGGATGCTGGTGTGGGGTTTCACCGGCGGCCTGCTGTCGGGGCTGCTGGACCTGGCCGGCTGGTCGCGTCGCTGGAACCGCGCCGACGTGCGTGAACTCGACGAGGCGTGGCGGGCCGCAGAGGAGGCCGAGGACATCGGCTTCGGGCGTTCGTGAACGGTTTGAGAACCTGTTCTCGTCTTCCAGCACGCGCGGGACCGCTTCGAGGACGGGCTGTGGGACCGTGGTGCGCCGCCGATCGTCGGCGAGATTGAGGTGAGCGGGTGAACTGGGTCGACCTGCTGGTGGTGCTGCTGGCGCTGCTCGCCGCGGTGTCGGGGGCCCGCAGCGGCCTGGTCACCGCGTTGTTCTCGTTCCTGGGCGTGTTCATCGGCGCGGTGGTGGGCCTCAAGGTGGCGCCGCTGATCCTGGACCGCCTGGACAGCCCGGTCGCCCGCCTCGCCTTCGGCGTCGGAATCGTGGTGCTGCTGGTCGCCTTCGGCGAGACCTTCGGCATGTGGGCCGGCCGGGAACTGCGGGACCGGATCACCTCCCCGAAGCTGACCGGCGTGGACAACGCGCTCGGCGCGGTCCTGCAGTTCGTCGCGGTGCTCGTGGTGGCGTGGCTGATCGCGCTGCCGTTCACGTCGGCGTCGGCGCTGCCCGGCCTCGCGGCCGCGATAAGCCGGTCGAAGGTGCTGACCGCGGTCAACTCGGTGATGCCCGCCTCGGCCAAGGCGCTGCCGGACGACCTGCGCGAAATGCTCGGGGTGTCCGGTTTCCCGCAGGCGCTGGAGCCCTTCTCGGAGACCCCGGTCGCGGAGATCGCGCCGCCGGACATGGCCCTGGCCAACAGCCAGGCGGTGCGCAACGCGCGGACCAGCGTGGTGAAGGTCCGGGGCCGGGCCACGTCCTGCGCGCGGGCGCTGGAGGGCACCGGCTTCGTGATCTCGCCGCACCGGGTGATGACGAACGCGCACGTGGTCGCGGGTACCGACCGGGTGGCGATCGAGATCGGTCGCGGCGAGTTCGACGCGAAGGTCGTGCTCTACAAGCCGGACGTGGACGTCGCGATCCTGGCGGTGCCGGACCTGGACGCGGACGCGATGGCCTTCGTGCCGGGACCGGCCAGCCCGGGCAACGACGTGATCGCCCTGGGCTACCCGCTGGACGGGCCCTACACGGCGTCGGCGGGCCGCATCCGGGAGCAGATCAGGCTGCGCGGCCCGGACATCTACGACGCGAACACCGTGGTCCGCGACGTGTACACGGTGCGCGGCCGGGTGCAGAGCGGGAACTCCGGCGGGCCGCTGATCGACCCGTCCGGCAAGGTCGTGGGCGTGGTCTTCGGAGCGGCGGTGGACGACCCGGAAACGGGCTTCGCGCTCACGGCGAAGGAAGTGGCGGACGAGGTCGCGGCGGCCCCGAACCTGAGCGCGGAGGTCGACACCGGCCCCTGCACCAGCTGATCGGCGCGCGGGAACGGGCCTCCGGCCGGCTCAGGGTCTGAGCGCGGTTTCGCGCGAAACCGGCACCTCGCACCGCGCGTCAGGGCCGCCCCGACGCATGGCGACTCGCGTACCGCGTTCCCGACCGGCTCGACAGCGGATCAACGGGTTCGTGGCCCGGTGACCGGCGGGAGCGTCAGGACGCGGCCGGGGTTTCCTCGGTGTGCTGGCGCTTGGCGATCTTCGAGGTGTCCTTGAGCGTCTCGATGGTGCGCTTCGGCGCCCGGATCTTGCGCACCCGCATGTAGCCGAGCAGCGCCAGCAGGCCCGCGACCAGCAGCATCACCAGGAACACGATGCCGAAGGCCGCCCAGCGCCACAGGCCGAGCTGGGCCAGCCCCTCGGCCAGCGTGAAGAACAGGAAGAACAGGCTGAAGCCGAGCACGGTCAGCGCGAGGACGAAGTAGACGCTGCCCTTGACGGCCTTCTTCATCTCGCCGGCGAGCTCGGTCTTGGCCAGCTCGACCTCGGACCTGACCAGTGTGGACAGGTGCGTCGTTGCATCGCGTACCAACGCGCCGATGGACTGCCCGTCGGGAGCAGTGCCCTCTTCGGACAGCGGGATGGACGTGACCGCAGTCCACCCCGCACCGTCACGGCTGCCGTTGGTGCTCTTCTGGGCGCTGTTCACGTGCCCCATCGTGCCACGCGCGATCAGCACGCCACCGGGCGACTCGCGGTGCGTTACCCGCGAGTGACCCGCGGCGCCAGGTGTTCCGCAGTTTCAATTGAAACCCCGTCCCGGGTCTCAGGCCCGCAGTTTCAATTGAAACTGCGGTCTCCCGGGGCTGGACGTGGAGTTCAGGCGTCGTCGGTGCCGTCGCCGTTCTTGAGCTTGCGGCCGCGGCGCAGCAGCACCGCCGCTGCTAGCAGCGATGCGATGGCGGAGGCGATCAGCACCGCGGCCTTGGCCCGTTCCGCCGCCGCGCCGGCCAGCGACAGGTCGGCGATCAGCAGGCTGACCGTGAAGCCGACGCCGCCGAGCATCGCCAGCGCCGCCATGTCGCGCCACTGCACCGATTCCGGCTTCGCGCCGATGCCCAGCTTCACCGCGAGGAAGGAGCTGCCGAAGATGCCGATCAGCTTGCCGACCACCAGGCCGACGATCACCGCGATCGCGACCCGGTCCTCCCGGATCGCCGCCAGCGCCTCGCCGTCCACGGGCACGCCCGCGGCGAAGAACGCGAACACCGGCACGATCAGCCCGGCCGACCAGGGCTGCAGCCGGTGCTCCAGGCGCATCGCCGGCGAAGCCGGCTCGTGCGGGTCGCGCCGGACGCGGGTGAGCAGCCCGAGCGCCACGCCGGCGATCGTCGCGTGGATGCCGCTGGTGTGCACCGCGATCCAGGTGGCCACGGCCAGCGGCACGTACAGCCACGGCGTGGTGACCCGCTTGCGCTGCAGGTACCAGTAGACGACGCAGAGCACGACCGCCGCGAGCAGCGCGAGCACGCTGAGCCCGTCGGTGAACAGCACGGCGATCACGACGATCGCGCCGAGGTCGTCGACGACGGCGAGGCTGAGCAGGAACACCCGCGCCGCGGTGGGCATCCAGGACCCGGTCAGCGACAGCACGCCCAGGGCGAAGGCGATGTCGGTCGCGACCGGGATCGCCCACGCGGCGTGCGCGCCGGGCGCGCCGTGGCCGATCGCGAAGGCGAGCGCTGCGGGCACGATCATGCCGCCGATCGCGGCGATCACGGGCAGCAGCGCACTCTTGACGTTGGAGAGCTCGCCGACCACGAGCTCGCGCTTGAGTTCCAGTCCGGCGACGAAGAAGAAGATCGCGAGCAGGCCGTCCTTGGCCCAGTCGCCGACGGACAGGCCCAGGTGCAGGAACTGCGGCCCGATCTCGAAGTCGCGGACCGCGTGGTAGATCCCGGCCGCGGGGGAGTTCGCCAGCAGCAGCGCGAGGGCGGTCGCGGCCAGCAGGACCATGCCGCCGACGGTTTCGGTCCGCAGGTAGGAGCCGAAGTCGAAGGTTCGAGCCGACCTGGCGGGCTGGGGCTGGTTGCGGGCTGCTTTCGACACTGGCGGCTCCGATCGTGGATAGCACGAACTGCGACGCCGACCAGTCTTCCCGGCACACCTTTACCGGAATCCTAACATCCGCGGCTCACGTGATTGTCGGCGCAAACAAGATTGGGAAGGTGTTTTCCCAGGTCAAAGCGCCGTGTGTGAATCGGAGAGATCGCGAACGCAACAGGGGCGCCCTCCGTGCGGGAGGGCGCCCCTGGCGCGTCGGACGTGCCGGTCAGTCGTCGCTGGACTTGTTCAGGCCCTTGGAGATCAGCGACATGACGGACGAGTCGGCGAGCGTGGTGACGTCGCCGACCTCGCGGTTCTCCGCGACGTCGCGCAGCAGCCGCCGCATGATCTTGCCGGAGCGCGTCTTGG
>NZ_SMKW01000056.1 GCF_004348985.1 Saccharopolyspora elongata
CCCCCCTCCGGGCGCAGGTTCTGGTCAACCCCGCTGTCGATGTGACCGAGACGATGTACGACCACGCCTCGATCACTCAGTACGCCTACAGTCCGACCCGCGCCCTTCCGCTGCTGCAGTTCTTCCAGCGGCTCGCCGTTCCAGCGGGAGCCGACCCTCGCACGCTCTCGCCGCTGTACGCCGACAACCTCAACGGGCTGGCCCCAGCACTGGTGGTGGTGCCGACCCAAGACGCAGTGGCCGATCACGGCCGTCGCTACGCCGAACGACTGCACGCGGCCGGGACACCCGCACGGCTGACCGAATACCCCGGAGCGAAGCACGCGTTCCTCAGCATGCCGGGCGCGGAGCAGCAGGCGACGGCCGCTCGGGCGGAGATCCTTCAGTTCCTCCACGCCTCCCTCACCGCGAACGCCGAAGGCACGCGGCCATCGCAGCGATGACCGGACCCGCTCGATAGGCGTCCACGCGGTACGGACTAAAAGTCCTCAATGGACGATTGGTGCGCTCGGCGCAGCCCGATGCGTTTTGCCTTGGTCGCCGTTTTGCGGGTGCGTGCGCTGTTCTAGACGGTCTTCGGGGTGACGGCTGGGCCGTTGCGTCGGGTGGCGAACCACACGACCGCCGCGACCATCACCGCGAGGGCGGATGGTACGAGCATGATCGCGCTCGACGAGCCCGCCGAGCGGTCGGCTCCCGCGAAGAAGTCGCCGTGCTGTGCGATCAGGAAGAGGAACAACGCCAGCGTGATCACGGTGGCTGCCGCGTATACGTCGTCGACGCCTTCGCGAAGAAGATCGAGCCGTCCGCCAAGTGCTTCCGCGCCCCGAGCATGTCCGAAGGCATGACCACCTTCGGCGGGCTCGCCGTACTTTTGTACGAATCCGGTGCCGACGATTACGCCAAGCCGAAGCCCCGCAACGTCATCAAGCACCTGCACGTGGCGACCATCGCGACCCTGCCGTACTTCCAGGCGGGATAAGCGGCAGCCTTCCGACACGGCGCGGCGAACGTGAGTTGACGGCATGACCGATGGGCTGGTGTAGCGATTCGCGGCGGATCGCGATGGGCCTTCCTCGGCGGCCCCTCACGACGTGCTGGGTTGGGTTCGATCCGTCTGGGCGCTGGTGGTTGGCGCGTGTTCGCCGTGGACTGGGTTGCGAGCTGATCGTTTCAGGGAGGCCCTCGGTGCACATCACCGCGCACACCCAGCCCAGTGGGGACAAGCCGAACGAGGATTGGTTCGCCGCCGCGGACGGTCTTGTCGTCGTTCTCGACGGGGCGACCATTCGCACCGATACCGGCTGCGTCCACGGACTTCCGTGGTACGTCCGCACTCTCGGCGCGTCCTTGGTCGCGAACGCCGCCGACCACGCCAGGGACTTGCGCGGCGTGCTGGCCGATTCGATCCGGCAGGTCACCGCGGCGCACTCCGGTTCCTGCGACCTGGAGCATCGTGGAACCCCGTCCGCGGCGGTCGGTTTGGTGCGCTGGACGTCCGAGGCCGTGGAGTGGATCGTCCTCGGGGACATCACGGTCATCGTCGGGACCACCGACGACGGTGTCGTTGCGACCTGCGACGACCGCGTCAGCCGCACCGGCTGGGAGGAACGCCGGGAGTGCGATAGGTTCCTGATCGGCACCGACGAGAAGATGACGGCGATCCTGGCGATGAAGGAGGTCGAGCTGGCGTCCCGGAACCGGGAGGGCGGCTATTGGATCGCATCGAGCGAACCCAATGCCGCCGCGCACTCCCTCACCGGCTCGGCCCCGGTCGACCAGGTCGAGCGTGTCGCGGTGTGCAGCGATGGCGCCATGCGCGCGCTCGACCTCACCCCGATCGATACGACCGCTGGCGTTCTGCGCGCGCTGCGCGAGGCCGGGCCCGGTGGGTTGGTCGAGCAAGTCCGAGCCGCTGAGGACGGTGATCCGCTCGGTGCTCGGGTGCCGCGGAACAAAGCTCGCGACGACGCCACGGCAGTACTGGTCGAAACACGCGACGGCCGCAGGCGTCTCAAGTGATCATCCGAACGCCCCCATGCGAGCGTTCCTCGCCATGCCGCAGTCAGGTCAGATCCCCTGGCCGGGGTCGATCTGCCACACCGGCTGTTCGTGGCCGCATCGGCAGCCCGGGTAGCGGCATTCGCCGCTGTGCTTGCGGTGCCCGCAGCTGCAGGGCCACTCCACCACGCTGGTGTAGTCGTTCGTCCAGTACAGCCCGCACGGGCAGTCCACCCGGCCCACACCGTCGACCCTGGTGTACGGCACGTCCGCCATGCAGCCCTGCGTGCTGTGCTCGCTGCGCGCGTGCCCGCACTCGTCGCACGCCCGCCTGCCGTTGGCGTCGGACTCGCCCCAGCGCATTCCCGCTCCCCTCATCGGCCACTGGCAGCCACATCACAGCACACCACGGCTGAGCGGCACGATGCTTTCAGCGAACGGGCTGCACGCAGTCCATCGGCGATGAGCACCACGAGCTCGGCGTGATCAGGCGTTCGCTCGGCGGAGGCGTTCCGCTGCCTGGACACGGACGGCGTCACAGGACACCGGGAGGTCGCCGTGCAGGGCCTCCCAGCGGGCGTTGTGCGCTGCCGGCCACAGGCTTGCCGCCCACGCGATCTCCTGCTCCTCCGCGGTGAACCGGCGCCCCCGGAGGTCCTGGTAAGCCGCCAGGAACGCGGCGGAGCTCTCGATCGGCGTCAGGGTCGGCGGCGAGGCACTGGCGAACGCCCCGGACGCCAGGGCTGACCTGTGCAATGCGCGTGATCTGCTGCGATTGGTCGAGCGGCGGGCGAGCTCCATGCGTCGCCGTTACCGAGTGGCGCTGAATGTCCGATGGCGCAGCAGCTGTCGAAACCACCCAGCCCTACGACTAGTGCTACTCGTCGTCTTCGGTGAGGAGGAAGTCTGGCTTGTCTGCACGCCATCCTGGGACGTTCATCGAGTTCAGGACGGAGATCAGCTTCTTCTCCTCGTAGATGAAGTGCGTTTCCATGATCGCCGACAGGCCCTCCAGCTCCGCGCGCACGTTCGCCGCGGTCGCCGGGTCCGGGGTCTCCGGGAGGTTTCCGAGCAACTTCTCCAGGTTGCCCAGGATCCAGTCGATCCGGTTGTGGTCCGTCTTCAGCTCCGAGATCACCTTGCGGAGTTCGGGATGCTCGTCGGCGATCACCGGGAACGCGCCGCGGTCCTCGCCCGTGTGGTGGCGCGTGAGGGCCGAGCAGAAGGACAGGCAGTGGGCCCGCAGATCACGGGACGGCAGGCCTTTGCCGTCGAAGTAGTCGTCGACGTCGTCCCGGAGGTCTTCCAGTTGCTCGCGCAGCCAGATGTGCACCTCGATCAACTGGTTGCCGAAGGCGGTGAGGCGACTGCGCGCCTCGGAACTCCCAGCCATGCTCCTCCTCGGATCGGACGTCGCCCCGTTGCCCCAGCGGGCGGCAGAACAAACGATAGCGATCTTGCTCGTGCCGGGCTGGAGCCGAGCGCAATCAGCCGGTGGGGTGCAGCGGCGGTTCGGGTTCGAATCCTGTTGTGCCGACGGCCGAAAGCGCCCGTCGACCTGAGCTCAGGCGCAGGTCAACGGGCGGCGTGGCCGAACGTCGAATTGGACCTTCACCAGCTGCAGCCCGGTCACTTCGCCGTAGCGAAGACCCGTGCGTACTTTCTGTTCCTACAGCAGCAGAAAGTACACACGGGGCTACCCGTTCTCCGCATCATGTCGTCCGTTCTAATCGGGCGATGGCCCGCCCCGGCTTTGGCGCCTGGCGGCTTCGTTCCGTCGCGCGGGACGAATTCACCCGGGGAATCGGGTGGTCAAGCAGAACGGATGGCCGGCGGGATCCAGCAGCACTCGCCAGCGGTCCGGTGCGGGTTGCGCGTCCGCTCGTCGCGCCCCGAGCCGGAGGGCGTGCCCCTCCGCCGCCTCCAGGTCGTGCACCTCGATGTCGAGATGCATCTGCTTCGGAGTCGATCCATCCGGCCAGGACGGGGCTCGGTGGCCGGACACCCGGTGCACGTTCAGCCGGATCGAACCGGCGTCGATCGAGATGAAGTCGTCGCTGGAGAATGTGATCCGGCCGCCGAGCAGCTCGCTCCAGAACGTCGCCAGAACAGCCGGGGCGTCGGTGTCGAGCGCGACCGCCCCCAATCGAACTTTCGGCACGAGCCGGAACCCTACCGAGGATCACGGCCGCCCAGCGAGCGTTGGAAGGCGAAACCGCGCCGCAGGAACACATGCGGTCCTGAGCGGAGCCCGGTGGCTGGTCAGGTCGATCACATGCTGGAAAATCGCCTCATGTTGTACGGGCGCGCGGTGGAGCAGGCCGCTATCGACGAGCTGACCAGCGCGGCTCGGGGCGGCGCCGGCCGGGCTCTGGTCCTGCGCGGCGAGGCCGGCGCCGGGAAGTCGGCCTTGCTGGACTACGCGGCCGCTGCACCGATGCGCGTGCTCCGGGCCACCGGGGCCGAGCCGGAGGCCGATCTGGCCTTCGCCGCCCTGCACCAGTTGCTACTTCCGGCGACCGATCTGCTGGATGCCTTGCCCGAGCCGCAGCGCGATGCCGTCCGGGGCGCGCTGGGACTGGCGGCGCCGCCCGCCGAGGACGCACGGTTCCTCGTCTCCGCCGGCGTTCTCTCGCTGCTGGCCGAGGCCGCCGCCGACGGCGGTCTGCTCTGCCTCATCGACGACTTCCAGTGGTTCGACCGGGCGTCGGCCGACGCGATCCTCTTCGCGGTCCGGCGGCTGCACACCCACGGCGTGGCGGTGCTGATCGCCGTCCGCGACAGCGCTGGACCGGTCGTGCGCGACATCCCCGAACTGCGCGTCGGCGGCCTCGATGAGAAGAGCTCGAGCGAGCTGCTCGCCGGGTGTTCCGCCGCTGTTCCCGCGGCGGCCGTGAAAGAGCGCCTGGTCGCGTTGACCGGCGGAAATCCGCTGGCGCTGCGGGAGGCGGTCGGGGCCCTGACGCCCGACCAGCTCGCCGGGCGGGTGCCGCTCCCCGATCCGCTGCCGGTCGGCGCCGGGGTCGAGTTGTTCGGCCGCCAGGTGGCGGAACTGCCCGAGTCGACGCGGCTCGTGCTCCTGGTCGCGGCCGCCGAAGGTTCCGGAGAGCTCGGCTGGGTGCTCGGTGCGGCGGCCCGGCTCGGCAACGACTCGACGGCGTCGCTGGAGGCGGCCGAGACCGCCGGGCTGATCATCGTCGAGGGCTCGTCGGTCCGGTTCCGGCATCCGCTCGTCCGGTCCGCCGTGTACGCGGCGGCGACCTTCGCGCAGCGGCAGGCCGTGCACGCGGCGCTGGCGGAAGCGTTGGCGGAGGCCGGGGAGCTCGATCGGCAGGCGTGGCATCGGGCCACCGCGACGGCCGGGCGGGACGCGCAGGTCGCCGACCGGCTCGCCGAGGCAGGCGAAAGGGCGAGGGCGCGTGGCGGTTTCGCCGACGCGGCGGCCGCGCTGGCACGGTCGGCGGAGCTCACGCCCGAACCTCCGGTGCGGGCCCGGCGGCTCACCGATGCGGCGACGGCGGCCTGGCTGGGCGGACTGCCGGGGCGCGCGGAGAGCTGCCTGGCCGAAGCGCGTGAGCTGACCGACGACCCGTGCCTGCTCGCCGAACTCGCGCAGCTGCACGGCCGTTTCGAGCTCAGCTCGGGCGACGCCGCCGCGGCGCAGCGCGTGTTCACCGAAGGTGCGCAGCGCGCCAAGCATGCCGATCCCGCCCGCGCTCTCCAGATGCTGGGCGACGCCGCCGAGGCCGCCGCCAACGTCGGTGACGTAGCCGCGACCGTGCAGATCGGCCGGTTCGCGGAGTCCTATCAGGACACCGATCCGTTCCTGCGGGCCATCCTCGTCGGCATGGCGGCGATGCACACCGGCGACGCCGAACGGGGCGTGCCGCTGCTGCGCGGCGCGCTCGCGGGCACCGATGGGCTCGGCCGTGCGGACCGGCTCTTGTGGGCCTCCGTCGCGGCCGGTGAGCTGGGCGAGATCGACAGCGCGGCCGAGTACATCATCCGCGCCGGGCAGGTGGCCCGCGTCTCCGGCATGACCGGGCAGCTGCCGGTGGTCCTGGAGTTCGTGGCCCGGGCCGAGCGCATCAGCGGCCGCTTCGCCCTCGGCGCCGCGATCTCCGAGGAAGGGCTCGCGCTCGCGCGCGACGCCGGGTACACCAACTCCACCGCCGCTCACCTGGCCAACCTGGCGGTGGTCGCGGCCGTCCGGGGTAGGGAAGCCGACTGCGAGCGGTACGCCCGGGAGGCGCTGGCCATCGCCATCCCGCACCGGGTCGGGCTGCAGGCGAGCGTCGCGGCCTACGCCCTGGGAATCCTCGACCTCGGCCTGGGGCGTTTCGCGGCGGCGCACGGCCGTTTCGGATCGATGGCGGGCGCCGGGCCTGGGGCGGGGCATCCGGTCACGACCCTGCGCTCCACTCCTGACCGCGTCGAGGCCGCGATCGGTTGCGGCGAGCCGGCTGCCGCACGCACCGCCCTGGAGGCGTACGAGCGCTGGATGGCGAACGCGCGCACTTCGGAGTCGCAGGCGCTGCTCGCCCGCTGCCGTGCGCTCGTCACCGAGGACGCCGAGGAGGGACTTCCGCTGTACGAGGAGGCGCTGCGCCTGCACGCGGGGGACGGCGGTTCGCCGTTCGAGGAGGCCCGAACCTCGCTCCTCTACGGGGAACGCCTACGCCGCGCACATCGAGGAGGCGACGCGCGCTTGCCGCTGCGCACCGCTCTGGAGACCTTCCAGCGGCTCGGCGCCGAACCGTGGGCAGTTCGCGCGCACGGTGAGCTGCGCGCCGCCGGCGAGTCCGCTGCCCGGCACGAGTCCGACGCTCTGAGCACGCTCACCCCGCAGGAGCTGCGCATCGCGCGGTTGGTCGCGGACGGCGTGTCCAACAAGGAGGTGGCGGCCCGCCTCTTCCTTAGCCCCCGCACCGTCGAGTACCACCTCTACAAGGTCTACCCGAAGCTCGGCGTCGCCTCCCGCACGGAGCTATCGCGCCTGGTCAACGCCGCCCAGTGAGCCGATCCCGGTACTGGCCGGCACGTGCCCAGTGGTCCTACGGATGGCACCGGTGGCGCGCTGGACCAAGCTTCTCCTCACCGAGAACGCGAAGGAGCTGCGCATGACCGAACGCATGATCACCAACGGGAACGTCGAGCTGTGGACCGAGGAGTTCGGCGACCCGGGCCACCCGCCGGTGCTGCTGGTGATGGGCTCGATGTCGCAGGGCGTGCTCTGGCCGGACGGGCTCGTCGGCCGGCTCGCCGCGGCGGGGCGCCGGGTCATCCGGTACGACCACCGCGACACCGGGAAGTCCAGCGCCATCGACTTCGAGGCCGATCCCTACACCTGGACCGACATCAAGGACGACGTCCTGGCGGTGCTCGACGCGTACGGGATCGACCGGGCGCACATCGTCGGCCATTCCGCCGGCGGGCTGCTCGGCCAGTGGATCGCGGCCGAGCGGCCGGAGCGGGTGCTGTCCCTCACCGTGATCGCGTCCTCGCCGCTCGGCCGCGGAGAAGGCGCCACGCTGGTGCGCGCCCTGATGGGCATGGAGCCGCAGCCGGGCGAGCTCCCCCGCCCCACCCGGGAGTTCATCGAGCACTTCGGCAAGGTCGCGGTGAACCCGCCCGCGCCCGACCGGCGGTCCCAGATCGACTTCGCGATCGAGACCGCGTGGGTACTGCACGGCCCGGCGATCCCGTTCGACGAGGACGAGCAGCGGCGGCTGGAGGAGCGCATCTTCGACCGGGACCGCAATCCCGCGACGGTCGCCAACCACCGGCTCGCCGCGATGACCGACTCCGCCTTCGAGCCGGTCGGGGCGCTCGCCCGGATCGAGGCCCCGACGCTGGTCATCGAGGGCACGCACGAACCGGTGAAGCCGGGCCACGGCGCGCTGATCGCCGAGGAGATCCCGGGCGCCGAACTGCTGCTGGTCGAGGGCCTGGGCCACACGTTGCCGTCGCAAGTGCACGAATACCTCGCCCAGGCGATCCTCGCGCACACTTCCTGATCGCGACGCGTGGCTGCTCGAATCCGCCTACTGGGAACGATTTTCATGCTCTCGGATGATTGAAGCGTGCCGGGTGGTCCTCAAGGATGAGTACAACTCAACCCCTCCTGCCCGATGCGGGCAAGAAACGCAAAGAACAATCGCGATCACCGTAGTGCGTTAGGAGAATTCCCAGATGTCCACGGGAGAATTGCCCCGGGTGCCCGGGGTCGTTCAGCAATCGTCGTTCGACGTGGGCATGCGGCTGGTGCAGCGGCACGGCGAACTCGAAGGCCGGCCGGCGGAGTTCGACCTGCTCGGGCTCCGGTGGGATCTGCTGCCGGGGGTCTTCGCACCGATCCACACCGCGTCCACCGAGCTTTTCGCCCGGTGGCTGCCTTACCCGGACGACGGCAGCTTCCTCGAAATCGGTTGCGGCGCAGGGGTGATCGCGGTGAACGCGGCCTTGCGCGGCTGCGCCTCGGTGTCCGCAGTGGACATCGTCCCGGCGGCGGTGCGCAACACCGAGCTGAACGCCGCCCGCCACGGGGTGGCGGACCGGGTCCGGGTGCTCGGCAGCGACGTCTTCGACGCCTTGGCCCCCGACGAGCGCTTCGACGTGGTGTTCTGGAACTCCAACGTGGTCCCGGCACCGGCGGACTTCGACTACACCATCCCCGCGCAGCGAGCGATCTTCGACGCCGGCTACGCCGCGCACGACCGCTACCTCCGGGAAGGACTGGCGCGGCTGACCGAGAAAGGGCGGCTGTTCCTGGGCTTCAACAGCCTCGGTGACATCGCCCGGCTGCGGGCCCTCGCGGCGCGGATGGGCCTGCGCGCCACCGAGATGCAGCGGGCGACGCACCGGGCCGGGAACGCCCCGGTCACCTTCCAGCTCCTGGAGATCACCGCCGCGAACCGGCTATGACCGCGCCGCCGCGGCTTCGCGCAGCGCGGCGCGGTCGAGCTTGCCCATCCCGATCAGCGGCATCGCGTCGACGAGCTCCAACCGCTCGGGCATCTTGTACCGGGCCACCCCGCGGGATTCCAGGTGCAGGCGCACCTCCCGCAGTTCCGGGACCACGTCGCCGACCGGCACCACGTAGAGGCACACGATCTCGCCGTGCATCGGGTGCGGGCCGGCGACGGCCGCGACCTCGGCGACGTTGTCCAGCTCCCGGACGAGCTGTTCCAGCTCCTCGGCGCAGATCTTCTCGCCGCCGCGGTTGATCACGTTCTTGATCCGCCCGACGACTTGGAGATCACCGCTCGGCAGCTGCCGGACGAGGTCGCCGGTCCGGTAGAAACCGTCTGCGGTGAAGGCTTTTTCGGTGGCCGCCGCGTCCCGGTAGTAGCCGCCGATCGTCGCTGGGCCTCGCGTCAGCAGCTGCCCGGGCTGCCCGGGCGGAACGGGTGCGCCCCCGTCGTCGACGACCAGCACCTCCTCGGCGGCCGAGACCGGCCTGCCCTGCGAGGACGACACCACCTCTGCTGGATCGTCGAGCCTGGTCGCGTTGATCAAGCCTTCCGTCATGCCGTAGACCTGCTGCACGACGGGCCCCAGCACCGAACGCGCCCGCTCCGCCGCGGCGGGTTCCAGCTTGGCGCCCCCGATCTGGACCGCGACGAGGCTGGAGGTGTCGAAGCGCTCCCCGTCGAGCACCGCCAACCACTGGCCGAGCAACCCCGGCACCGCGGCGAAATGGGTCACCTGCTCCTGCTCGATCAGGCTCAGCGCACGGCGCGGGTCCTCCGCGCTGTCGAGCACGACAGTCCCGCCTGCGGCGAGGACGCCCAGAATTCCCGGGCAGGACAAGGCGAAACCGTGCGCGACGGGCATGACCGCGAGGTACACGGTGCTCGGGTCGATCCGGGCCACCGTCGAGGTGGTCCGGACGATGTGGCCGAGGGACTCGTGCGTGCGGGCGATCACCTTGGGAGGCCCTGAAGTCCCGCTGGAGAGCAGCAGCACAGCCGCGTGCTGCGGCCGTGGCCGGTCGATGGGTGCCGCGTCGCAGCCGGAAGTGCTTGGCCTGCACAGTTCGGACAGGTCGACAATGTCGCTTCCGGACGGCGGTTCTTCGCCCGTGAGCAGCAGCATCTCGAGGTTCGGGTGCCTCGGGCGGAGTTCTCGGACCATCGCGAGGTGGTCGAACCGCCGCGTCCGGTGCGGCAGGGCCATTGCGCGGCTGCCGGTCAACTTCAGGATGCGCTCGACCTCGTACGACCGCAGCGTCGGCAGGAGGAGCATCGGCAGCGCGCCGATCCGCAGCAGGACTAGCAGGAGTACGACGAACTCAATGCCGTTGGGCAGTTGCACCGCGACCGTGTCGCCGCGCCGCAAGCCTCGCGTCGAAAGCGCTCCGGCCGCGCGATCGACGGCGGCTGCCAGTTCCCCGTAGGTCATCCGCCGGTCGCCGGACACCAGCGCGCACTTGTGCGGAAGGCCTTTCCCTTGGCGCAGAACGAGTTCGTGCAACGTCTCGGGTCGCCACCACCCGGCCTCGCGATAGCTCCGTGCGCGTTCTTCGGGGATGCCTGGCACTTCAACGCCCTTCGATGAGGACGTCGAGGTCGGCCACGGAGAAGTCCGTCGCGCTCCACAGGTCGATCCGCACGCCGAACCGGCGCTCCAGCTCCAGTTCTAGCGCGGTGATCTCGGTGGAGTCGAGGCCCAGGTCGGCTTGCAGCCGCGTGTCCGCCTGGATCTCCTCGTCCGCCACGCCGAGTCCCTGCAGGATCTCGTGGAGGGCAGCCTCGTTGCGCATGTCCAACTCCTGTTCCGAAGGGTTTCCGGTCACCTGTCCGGCCCGACCTGCGCCGCGAGGTCGGCCAGCAGCGTGATCTCCCGCTCGACGGCGTCCGCCAGCGACCGGGCGTCGCCGGGGCGGGTGTTGCTGAGTACGCTGAGGCTCAGGGCGTCGGCGAAGCCCACGAGGGAAACGCTGATCGCCCCCGGCGCGGGAATGTCCGGCATCGCGACCACGCGTCGCAGGGGCGCGCCGCCGAGGGCCCAAGCGCCCGGTGTCCACCGGAGCGTGGTGCATTGCACCGACGCGAAGTTGGCCGAGGTGAGCAGCGCGGTGGCGGCGCGGAGCGCCCAGGGTCCGAGGGTCAGCGCGGCGTCGAGCAGGCGCGCGGCCCCGTCCACGGAGTCCGCGCGACCGAGCACTCCCCGGCACGCTGCCAAGCGCTCTTCCGGGCGATCCTCCGCAACGGGCAGCGGAACGCGCACGCCCGTGAGGATGTTGCCGAGTTCCTGCGCGTTCTGCCCGGTTCGGCGGTTCTTGGGCACCACGGCGTACAGCTCGCCCGACTTCCCCGGCCAGTTGTACGGCCGGCCGAACACTCTGCGGACGGCACCGGTCGTGCTGGCGAGCAGGACTTCCGTCGGGGTCACGCCTTCGCCCGGCAGTGCACTGCGAACGGCGCGCAGTTGCCCCGCGTCGACCGACGCGCAGGCCAGCTCCGGTTCGGGTTCTGCGGCGGGCAGGCTTCGCCCGCCGACCAGCACGTTGCGCAAGGTGCTCATCGCGGTTCGCCGGAAGGATTCCGATTCGGGCGCGCCGCCGGTTCTGGTCCGAGCGCGGGGCGCGGGACCGTCCAGCAGATGGCAGAACAGGATCTTGCAGGATTCCATGTCGAGCACCGCATGGTGCGCGATCAAGACCAGGGCGAATCCGTCGCGCGACGGCCGGCGCACCAGGTGCAGCCGCCAGGGCGGGATGTCCCGCGGCAGCGGCTGGATCACGAGGGAGCCGAGGAGGGCTTCGAGTTCCAGGTCGTCACCTTCGACGACCTGCTGCCGCGGGTCGAACCGGTCGAGCTCGGTCCAGCGCCGGCGCCGCAGGCTGCTCTCCTCGGCCGGAAGCATCCAGCGCAGCCGGGAGAACGGGCCCCAGCGCTCGGCCACTCGCTCTCGCAGCTCGGTGATGTCCGGGGGCTCGCCGGAGAAGAGCGCGGCCACTCCGGCGGGTTCGACGCCGCCGGCCAGGAGTTCTTCGGTAGCTGACAGAAAGTCGTCCATGCTGCCCTTTTCTCGAATTTCGCCGGATCCATGTGTATCCAGGCGGTAATCGAGCAGCAACCTGATTCGCCGAACAAGCCTCCATCGAGTAACACCCGGCAGGTCACAACAATCGCAAAACCGACTCATATTTGCCGATCCTCGACGATGCGATCTCCGCCTCGCGGCGGAATTGCGGGCCGACGCACCGATTTCCGGCACGCGGCCCGGCAATCCTCGATCACGCCCGCCGACAGCCGGGAAGGATCGTCACGGACGGTTCGAACGGTGCTCCACGACGGCCCGTTCGACATCCTCCGCCAGCAGGTAGTGGTTCAGCCCGATGGCGGCGGCCGTGCCCGCGCCGGCGGCGTTGAGCAGTTGGGCCGGACTGTCGACGACGTTGCCCGCCGCCCACACTCCCGGCACGCTCGTGCGCCCGGACGGATCAACGGAGATCCAGCCGTTCTCCCCCAGCTCGCAGCCCAAGCCCTTCAGCAATCCGTCCTGCGGCACGAACCGGGGGCCGACGAACACCACCGCCCGCGGCACGACCTCGCCATCGGCCAGCTCCACGCCCCACACGCCGTTGTCGTCGGCGAGAACACCCGCCACGTCGCCCTCCACGACCCGCACACCACGGGCGGCGAACCGCTCGCGCTCCTCGTCCGCCAGGACGATCCGGTTCGGGAAGAACACCACGTCGGACGACCACTGCCGCACCAATTGCGCCTGGTGCACGGTGAACGGCCGGTTCTCACCTCCGACGACTCCCAGCGGCAGATCCCGCACCTCGTAGCCGTGGCAGTACGGACAATGCAGCACGTCGTGGCCCCACCGCTCGCGAAGCCCCGGGATGTCGGGCAGTTCGTCCCGCAGGCCGGTGGCCATCAGGACCGACCGGGTCGTCAGTTCCCGCCCGTCGGAGGTGCGCACCACGAATCCGCGCTCCGCACCGCGTTCGACGCCCTGCACCCGGTCGCCGATGACTTCTCCCCCGTAGCGCGCCACCTCTTCCCGGCCGGCCGAGTACAGCTCCGCCGGGGGCATCCCGTCCCGCGACAGGAACCCGTGCAGGTGATCGGCCGGTGCATTGCGGGGCTCACCGCCATCGACGACGGCCACCTGCCGACGGGACCGTGCGAGCACCATCCCGCCGGTCAGACCGGCCGCGCCGCCCCCGATCACCACAACGTCGTAATCCATCGCGTCCATCGAACCCACCTCCGCAGCCGCGCCTGCGCCGTCGCCCGGCCAGGCCGGTCGCTCCATCTCTTCGATTCCGGAATTCCGCGTCGTGGCAGGGCTTGGAGGTCTCGTCACCGCCGCATCGCGCGCGAGCACCTTCCGCCCCTGTCTTCCGGGCAGGACAAGGACGTTCCGCACGACCGGCGGTGACGATGATTCCGCTGGTCAGTTCCGCGAACGGCGCGCGTCGCTCTCCCCAGCACTTTCCAGGCCATGTCGCCGCAACCCCACACCGACACGGTTGAGCACCGTTGACCACAGCAGTCGGATTCGGCCGGGGCCCGGACTAGCGGGCTCGAGAATCCCCAGGTGCACTTTCCGGCCTATCCCGCCCTCACCGGCGGTTCGCACCCTAACAAACCGCGATCACGTTCCGCGTTCGACCCACCACCGAACGTCTCATGGTCGGCACCGAGCCGGAAACCTACACTCCGAAGGATCGAAGCGAACCGCGCGGGCGGTGCCGATTTGAGGTGTCCGATGCGAAATCCGGGAAAGATCTGGCTCGCCGGCGTGCTGGCGTCGACCGCGGTCTCCTGCACGCAACCCGCGCCGGCCGACGAACGGTCCGCCATCGACTTCCACCATTGGCGTTCCACGGCGGACTTCCAGTCCGGCAACGCCGAAGGCGTCCGCGGCGACGGGGCGGGAATCCGCATCGATCGCCCGATCGGCAGCATCGGGCATCCCGCCGCCGAAGGCGGCACGACGCGCGAGTACGAGTACTCGCGGTGGACGTCCCCACCGCACCGCATCGGCTTCGCGGCCACCCAACTGGTCGCGTCCTGGAACGCGGCCACCCCGCCCGGGACCTGGCTGCAGGTGGAGATGCGGGGCCGGACCGGCACGGGCGCGCAAACCGGCTGGTACGTGCTGGGCCGGTGGGCGTCCGGCGATGCCGACATCCACCGCACGAGCGTCGACGGCCAGTCCGACGCCAACGGCACCGTCAACGTCGACACCTTCACCGCCGGCCCTGGGACGACGCTGTCCGAGTACCAGCTCCGCGCCACGCTCTACCGCGCCACCGGAACTCCGGCGTCGCCGGAGTTGTCGATGGTCGGCGCCATGGCCTCGAAGATCCCGGACCGGTTCGAGGTGCCCACCTCCGGCCCCGGTGGAGCCTGGGGCGTCGAACTCCCGGTGCCGCGCTATTCCCAGAACATCCACAGTGGACACTATCCGCAGTACGGCGGTGGCGGCGAGGCGTGGTGCAGCCCCACGTCGACGGAGATGGTCATCGAGTACTGGGGAAAGCGGCCGTCCGCGCAGGAGCTGGCCTGGGTCGATCCGCAGCACCCCGATCCCGCCGTCGAGCACGCCGCGCGCCAGACGTACGACTACGCCTACGCCGGCACCGGGAACTGGCCGTTCAACACCGCGTACGCGGCCACCTACGGGCTGGAAGCGCACATCACCCGGCTGCCCTCGCTGGCCGACGCGGAACGGTACATCCGCAACGGCATTCCCGTGATCACGTCGCAATCCTTCCGCGCCGACGAGCTCGACGGCGCCGGCTACGACACCGACGGCCACATCATGGTCATCGTCGGGTTCACCACCGACGGGGACGTCATCGCCAACGATCCCGCCTCCTCCGACAATTCGGCGGTCCGCACGATCTACCCCCGAGCCGAGTTCGAGAACGTCTGGCAACGCACGAAACGCCGCGACGCCGCGGGCAAGGTCGCCGACGCCCCCGGCGGCATCGCCTACATCATCGCCCCGCCCGGCCACGCCCCCGCGCAATGACGCCCCGGCACCGCGCTCGGTCGGCGGTCAGTGACCTTCGGCGAGGGCCGCGCCGATGAATTTGGCCGTCAGCACCGCGAAGATGTAGGCCTGCACGTCATACCGCGTTGCGCGAGCCGTGGTGGACGGACCTACTCGGCGGCGGCCGATCCAGCACATGCAGGCTCAGGAAGATCAGGACGTTCACCAGTCGCCTTCGCGCGCGTACGGGCGGCTCCACAACGCCACCTGCAGCGTCACTGCCTTGAACCAGGCCTGGTACATGCGTTCGACGTCTTCTTCGCCGTGTCCCTTCGCGCTCAAGAACGGCCGGATCGTTGCCGTGATCGGGTAGATGAAGGCGATGATGTGGCGAAGCGGCACCCGGTCGACCGCATCGACGTGGTCGGTCTGGTCCTTCTTCGCCCGGGTATGGCGCAGCGCGATCTCTTGCTGGTAGTCGAGCCAGACGTCGTTGTACGGGCGCCTGCAGGTGTCGAGGATCCATTGCTCGAACCGCGCGCGGACCCGTTCCAGGTACTCCGAGTCCGGCGCGCCGCCGGGAGGCCCGAAGTAGGCGACCAGGTGCGGATGCGCGGCGACGTAGTCGTACCAGATGGCCACGACGTCGCCGACCTGGTCGGTGAGGACGTCACCGGCCATGCGCAGCGCCTGGTCGTCGGAGTCGGTCCACAGCAGCGTCTCCTTCAGCGCGTCCAGTTCGGCGATCGTGACCGGCGAGTGCTCGACCTGCGGCTCGCCGTACGTGTAGCCGGGAATGCGGTGTGCGGTGCCCATCGGATGCTCCCTCCTCGACAACCCATCGCCCTGCGGAGTACCCGGATCCCAGCGCCCCATGCCCTCAGCTCAGCCGGAGACCTGCGCGGCAGCGGATCGGCGCACTTCCTCCTCCACAGTGGACGATGTCGCCGGCGGGAGCCGCACGCATGGGCGAAGGTCGAGCCGCCGAAGCCCGGGCATGGCCTGGTCCGCCACGCAGAGCGAGTTTGGAAACAGCCTCTATAGCGATCCAACGCGCTCATGGCCTTCTGCCTGCGGAAACGTTGCACTCCTCGACCGGCAGTTCGAGTCCGCTCGACTTTCGAGGTGCAGGCGGACGTGCTGGACTGGATTCGGCGGGTGACGCGGCAGCTCCGGTGGGGTGAGGAGGCGCTTTCCGTCATGGCCTCGACATTCCTCTTCGTCGCCGGGGCGGTGTTGCTGATCTGCAGCGCCGAGAAGCTCATCGGGTACCTCGCCGGCGCCGCCTCCCGGCTCAGCATCTCGGTGTTCTTCCTCGCCGTCGTCTTCACCGGCATCGAGTTCGACGACATCGTGCTCGGCGTCGCGCTGAACCTCGAAGACCTCGAGGACGTTTCGCTCGGGCTCGTGCTCGGGACCGCGATCTCGTTCACCGGAATCGTGCTCGCACTCGCCGCGATCATCACTCCCGCCGCGGTGCGCGTCCCGCGCGACTACCTCGCCATCTTCGCGGCTGCGCCACTGGTGCTGGCCGCGTTCGCGCTGACCGCGCCGCTCACCGCCGTCCAGGGAGTGCTGCTGCTCGCGCTCTTCGCGCTGTTCCTCGGCTACATCCTCGTGCAGGAATTCCGGCGGGAAACACCGACGTTCCGCAACACCGAGGTGCGCGGCGAAACGGCGGAGGGAAACGCCCGGCCGGGCGGGGAATCCTTCTCCGACGAGATCCCGTTCGCCGCGGCCCGCAAGCGGCCCGGCTGGGCCAATCTCGGGCTGGCGGTGCTCGCGCTCGCCGGGCTCGTCGTCGGCGCCGCGGCGATGAGCACCGGCACCAAGGGCATCCTCCAGGACCACGGGATCGCGGGCACCGTGTTCGGCGCGACCATCGTCACCGTCGTGCTGACCATCGAGGACGTCTTCCTCACCGTGGAGCCGATCCGCAAGGGCGTGCCGGCGATCGGGATCGGGAACGTCATCGGGAGCCTCGTCTTCTCGGTCACTGCGAAGCTCGGCGTCATCGTGCTCTCGGGCGGCAGCATCGCGGTCGGCTCGGACGTGCTCCGGTGGCACCTGCCGGTGCTCGTCACCATGACCGTCCTCGCCGCGTACTTCCTGCACACCGGTCGGCTGAAGCGGTGGCACGGTTTCACGCTGCTCGGTTGCTACGTCGCCTACTGGGCCGTCAGCTTCGCCGTGTTCGGTGGCGTTCCGGTCGAGTCGTGACGATCAGTCCGGGTAGGCGTGGTCGATGGCGTCGAGGATGCTCCAGAGCACGTCGCACTTGAACGAAAGCGCCGCCACGGCGCGCGCCTGTTCGTCGGCGGACCGGCAGCGTTCGACCACCACTTGCAGGGCGTGTTCGGCGTCGCGCGGGGCCTGGGTCAGGCGGTCGCGGAAGTAGCCGAGGCCGTCGCGGTCGATCCAGGGGTAGCAGCGCTCGAACGCGGCGAGGCGCTCGGACATCAGATCGGGGGCGAAGAGCTCGGTCAGCGAGGACGCCACCGCCTCGGTCCACGGCCGCGTGCGGGCGAAGGTGACGTACGCATCGACGGCGAACCGCACCCCGGGGACGAGGTGGCGCTCCGATCGCACCTCCTCGCGGCTCAGCCCCACCGCCTCGGCCAGGCGCAGCCACGCCTCGATGCCGCCTTCCCCGCCCGCCGTGCCGTCGTGGTCGAGGATGCGCCGGACCCAGCGGCGCCGGACCTCGCGGTCAGGGCAGTTGGCGAGGATGGCGGCGTCCTTGCGGGGGATGTTCTGTTGGTAGTAGTAGCGGTTCGCCACCCATCCCCGGATCTGCTGCCGCCCCAGCAGACCCGCGTTCATCCTGATGTGGAACGGGTGCTGGTCGTGGTAGCGCTGCGCCTGGGCGCGCAGCGCGGCGGTGAAGCCGTCAGCGTCCGCGGTCACGGCACTACCACTCCGGGCGGCTTGGTCGTGTCTTATAAGCGGCGATAGCCGCTTGCGGTGTGGGACTCAACTCGCACCGCCGCGGGTTCACGGTGCCCACTCCTCTGGAGTTCTCCCAGCGAGGACAGCCCCGACGTGGTGAATTGGCATTCATGATGTCGGGGATCCCACAGCGAGGGGGCATCTGAGGTTCCGCCACCCGCACCGCCACACAAACCAATTTCGAAACACTCTCTCTAGTCCTGCGGCAGTGCGAAGGCGAAGAGGGCGTCGCCGTGCGGGGCTCCCAGCATCCCCGGCAGGAATCCCTCGACCCACGCGCCCCAGCCGACCGGCACCGCGACGAACTGCCTGCCGTCGACGCTGTAGGTCGTCGGGTTGCTGTGGTGGCCGCTGCCCGTCTGGAACTGCCACAGCAGCTCGCCACTGCGCGCATCGAACGCGTTGAATTCCCCGGTCGGTTCCCCGGCGAACACCACGTCGCCGCCGGTGGCCAGCACGGACGCGCACATCGGCACGTCGTTGCGCCAGCGCCACGACTCCCGGCCGGTGGCCGGGTCGAAGGCCGACACCGAGCCCGCCATGTCACCGGAATCCACCGTGACGCTCGCGCCCCAGTAGGGGATGCTCTCCTTGAACTCCCTGCGCCGCCGCGTGACCATGGCTCCGACGTCCTGCACCGGCACGTAGAACAGCTCCGTCCGCGGGCTGTAGGCCGCGTGCGTCCATTCCTTGCCGCCGGCCGGTCCCGGCCAGAAGCGGACCTCCACCCCCTCCTCGTCCGGGTAGATCTTCGGGGTCACCTTGCCGTCCGGGTCGATCTCGCCCCAGGTGATCCGGTCCACGAACGGCGCCACCCGGACCAGTTCGCCGTTCGTGCGGTCGAGGACGAAGAAGTACCCGTTCTTGTCGAAGTGGGCCAGCAGCTTCCGGCCTTCCAGCTCGAACAGGATGTGCTCCATCGTGCTGTCGTAGTCCCACAGGTCGTGCGGGTTGTACTGGTAGTGCCAGCGGATCTCGCCGTTGTCCGGGTTCACCGCGACGACGCTGTCGGTGTAGAGGTTGTCGCCCTCGCGGACGGCGCCGTCGAAGTCCGGCGCCGGGTTGCCGGTCCCCCAGTACATGAGGTTCAGCTCCGGGTCGTAGGTGCCGGTGACCCAGCAGTTCCCGCCGCCACGCGTCCACGCCGGGCCGTCCGGCCAGGTCTCGGAGCCCGGCTCGCCCGGCTTCGGCACCGTGTAGGTCCGCCAGACGTGCCGCCCGGTCTCCAGGTCGAAGGCGTCGATGTGGCCGCGCACGCCGAACTCGCCGCCGGAGCTGCCGACGATGACCAGGTCCTTCACCACCAGCGGAGCGAGCGTCGCGCTCTCCCCCGCCCGCACGTCGCCGTAGATCGCGTCCCAGACGCACCTGCCGTTGGTGGCGTCGAGCGCGAGCAGGTGGGCGTTCGGGGTCACGAAGAAGACCTTCCCCTTCGCGACCGCGACCCCGCGGTTCACGTTGCCGCAGCACAGCGACGTGTCGTACGGGACCTCGTGCTTGTACCGCCACAGCTCCTGCCCGGTCCGGGCGTCCAGGGCCCAGGCCCAGCCGTCCCAGCCGGAGACGAACATGACGCCGTCCACGACGACCGGAGCGGCCTCGAAGGAATAGGTCGACGCACCCGCGTGCATCCCGGCCGAGCCGGACTGGAAGACCCAGGCGGGGACGAGGCGCCGGACGTTCTCCGCGTTGATCTGGTCCAGCGGGCTGTACCGCTGGCCGTCGTAGGCGCCGTAGTAGGTGAGCCAGTTCTGCGGCTCCGAGCGGGCCTCAAGAATGCGTTCGTACGTGACGTTCTGGACCACCGGCGGCGCAATACCGGCCAGGCCGCTCAGCGACGCCTGGCTCACGGCATGCCCTGCCTGCACGTATTCCGCCATCACCCGCTCCTTCCTGGATCGTGTTTCAAGAGTGGTTCGCGTGGCGGTGCGGGTGGCGGCCCCCTGCGGGGATTGCGGCCGGCTTCTCGCCGAGAACCCCGACGGGGTGGGCACGGCCTGAGAACCCGCGGCGGCGCAAGTCGAGTCCCACACCGCAAGCGGCTACCGCCGCTTTCGAACAGAGCCCTAGGGCCGTGGCTGGGCCGGGCGGTCGAGGCGGGCGTGATCCGGAACGTCGCCGAGGACGGCGATCACGCCGACCAGGCCGCGGCCCTCGTCGTTGCCGATGGGGGACGTGTACCAGTAGTAGCCCGGGCCGTCGAGGTTGAGGCTCGCCGTGCCGCGCGACTGGACCGGCAACCAGATGAACTGCCGGTCGCCGTTGCTCGGCAGCAGCGCGCAGTGCGTGTTCTGGTCGTCGTTGACGAGCTCCAGTTCGAGGTCGCCGCCGTGCGGCATGACGAGGATCGACGGATCCCAGACCAGTTCGTCGACCGGGATCCGGACCCGCGCGTGCATGCGGCCGTCGGCGTCCTCCTCCGCGTGCCCGAGGCCGCCGTGGGCGACCAGCCGCCCCAGCGACGCCCCGTTCTGCTTGTCCAGTCCGAGTTCGCTCACCAGTGCCGACAGCTCCCCTGAGGCGGTCGCCATCGCATTCACCTCCTAGCCCCGAGGCAACGCCCGTGCACCCGGTTCGCGGTGGCCGACCTCCAGCGCAGGATCGACCGCCGTCGAGAAGCTCCCGGAAGGCGCGAAGGCGCGCCGGACGAAGGGGGCGGCCGGGAAATGCCGCAGGGGCTTCGACACCGGTTGCTTCGCGCAACCGGCATGCGCCGACCTCGCCTGGGCCACCCGACACCTCCCCGTCGCGTGGATCCCATTGCAGGTGCAGGATAGCTCTGCCGCAGCGACTTTCGTAAGCCGATCCGAGGAGCGGAAACGCATTGCCGCGCAAGGGGAAACGATCAGCCGCACGACCGTGACGGGTGCGGCGGACGAGGCGAACGCGGGTGCGACGGAGCATTTGCGATGTTCGTCGAGCGCGCAGATGATGAAAGCGCCATTCCGCGGAGCTTCGACGAGCTGTGGGGACGATGACCGCGAAGGCCCGGAACCGGTGGCGTCGACCGCTGGACGACCTGGGCACTGGCGGCGGGCACCATCGTCCACAGTGCACTATCGCGCCGCCGCAAGGAGACCCACGATGACCACCACCGCGATCCCCGGCCTGGACCAGGCACCGACCGCCCCCCGGGCCCTCGTGGCGTGGGTGCGGGAAGTGGCCGAACTGACGACCCCGCAGCAGGTGGTGTGGTGCGACGGCAGCGACGAGGAGTGGCGCCGGCTGACCACCGAGCTCGCCGCGGCGGGCACCCTGGTGCGGCTGGCGGCGAAGCCGAACTCGTTCTGGGCCGCCTCCGACCCCGGCGACGTCGCGCGCGTGGAGGACCGCACCTTCATCTGCTCGCGGCGCGAGGAGGACGCCGGGCCCACCAACAACTGGATGGACCCGGCGGCGATGAAGTCGACCATGACGGAGCTCTACCGGGGCTGCATGCGCGGTCGCACCATGTACGTGATCCCGTTCTGCATGGGCCCGCTGGACGCCGAGAGCCCCAAGCTGGGCGTGGAGATCACCGACTCCGCCTACGTGGTGCTCTCGATGCGCGTGATGACCCGGATGGGCACCGGGGCGCTGGAGAAGTTCATCGGCCGCGACGGCGGCGAACGCGAGTTCGTCAAGGCCCTGCACTCCGTCGGGGCGCCGCTGGAGCCGGGCCGGGCCGACGTGCCGTGGCCCTGCAACCCGACGAAGTACATCAGCCACTTCCCCGAGGAGCGGGCGATCTGGAGCTTCGGCTCCGGCTACGGCGGGAACTCGCTGCTGGGCAAGAAGTGCTACTCGCTGCGCATCGCCTCGGCCATGGCCCGCGACGAGGGCTGGCTGGCCGAGCACATGCTCATCCTCAAGCTGACCTCGCCGCACGGCACGGTCCACTACATCGCCGCGGCGTTCCCCAGCGCGTGCGGCAAGACGAACCTGGCGATGCTGCAGCCCACCGTGTCCGGCTGGACGGCCGAAACGCTCGGCGACGACATCGCCTGGATGCGCTTCGGCGACGACGGCCGGCTCCGCGCGGTCAACCCCGAGTTCGGGTTCTTCGGCGTCGCCCCGGGTACCGGCTACCACACCAATCCGGTGGCCATGCGGACCATCGAGCAGGGCAACACCATCTTCACCAACGTCGCGCTCACCGACGACGGCGACGTCTGGTGGGAGGGCATGACCGAGCAGCCGCCGGCGCACCTGACCGACTGGCGGCGCCGCGACTGGACGCCGGGCGGCGGCGAGCCGGCCGCCCACCCCAACTCCCGGTTCTGCACCCCCATCGAGCAGTGCCCGGTCGTCGCCCCGGAGTGGAACGACCCCGAGGGCGTGCCGATCTCGGCGATCCTCTTCGGCGGCCGCCGGGCCACCACGATTCCGCTGGTCACCGAGTCGCGCGACTGGGCGCACGGGGTGTTCATGGGCGCCACCCTGTCCTCGGAGACCACGGCCGCCGCCACCGGCGAGGTCGGCGTCGTCCGCCGCGACCCGATGGCGATGCTGCCGTTCATGGGCTACCACGCCGGCGACTACCTCGGGCACTGGCTGACCACCGGCGCACGGGCCGAACCGGCGAAGCTGCCCAAGATCTTCCACGTCAACTGGTTCCGCCGCGGCGAGGACCGCCGCTTCCTGTGGCCGGGGTTCCGGGAGAACTCGCGGGTCCTGGCGTGGATCATCGGCCGGGTCGAGGGCACCGCGAACGCCGCGGAGACCCCGGTCGGCCTGGTCCCGGCGGCGACCGACCTCGACCTGACCGGGCTCTCTACCGACCCGGCAGACGTCGAGGCGGCGCTCGCGGTCGACGCGGCGGAGTGGCGGGCCGAACTCCCGCTGATCGAAGAGTGGTTCGCCACCATCGGCGAAAAGCTCCCCGGCACCCTCCGGGAGCAGCTGGCCGGGCTCCGCGAACGCCTGGCCGGGAGCTGACGCGCCACTGGTCCACTGAGGACACTCGTGCACCTCCGCGCCGCCGGCGCGGGGGTCCCCGATCGCAACGAGTCGGATACGGGTCTTCGGCGTACTTGACAGCCCGGGTGCGGGATTGCAGGCTTTCGATCCAAAGTTGGTTGAGTGGCTCGGCCAATGGAGGCTCGTCATGTCGAACGGCACCGATTCCCATCGGACGCACCGCCGCCGCGCCGTCATCGCCAGCACGGTCGGCACGACGATCGAGTGGTACGACTTCTTCCTCTACGGGACCGTCGCCGCCCTGGTGTTCCCCAAGATCTTCTTCCCGGGCAGCTCCCCCAGCGCCGGTGTGCTCGAATCGTTCAGCACCTTGTTCGTGGGCTTCGCCGCGCGCCCGGTCGGCGCCGCGATCTTCGGGCACTACGGCGACCGGATCGGCCGCAAGGCCACCCTGGTCACCACGCTGCTGCTCATGGGCATCGCCACGGTGCTCATCGGCATGCTTCCCGGGTACGCCACGCTCGGCTTCGCCGCGCCCGTGCTCCTGGTGGTACTGCGCATCGGGCAGGGCATCGGCGTTGGCGGCGAGTGGGGCGGTTCGGTGCTGATGGCCATGGAGTGGGGCTCCGAGTCCCGCCGCGGCCTGATGGCGAGCCTGCCGCACCTCGGCGTGCCGCTCGGCCTGCTGCTGTCCACCGCCGCGGTGGGGGTGGCCAGCGCGGCGAGCGGCGACGCGTTCGAGACCTGGGGCTGGCGGGTGCCGTTCCTGCTCAGCGTCGTCCTGATCGCGATCGGCCTGTGGGTGCGGATGCGGGTGCTGGAGAGCCCCGACTTCGCCGCGGTGAAGCGGCAGCAGGCGGTCGAGCGGCAGCCGGTGTGGGCCGCGATCCGCAAGCACCCGAGGGAGATCCTCACCTCCGCGTTCGTGCGGCTGGCCGAGCAGGCGCCGTTCTACCTGTTCATCACGTTCGTGCTGACCTACGGCACGAAGCACCTGGAGATGCCGCGCGGCGAGCTGCTCAACGCCACGCTGGTCGCCGCCGCGGTCGGCCTGATCAGCGTTCCGCTGTTCGGCCACCTTTCGGACCGCTTCGGTCGCCGGCTCATCTACGGCATCGGCATCGTGTGCACCGGCCTGTACGCCTTCCCGTACTTCGCGCTGCTGGACACCCGCTCCTCGGGCCTGGTGCTGCTGGCCATCGTCGTGTCGCTGATCGTGCACGACGTCATGTACGGCCCGCAGGCGGCGCTGATCGCGGAGAGCTTCGGCACCAACATCCGCTACAGCGGCGCCGGTCTCGGCTACCAGCTCGCCTCGGTCATCGCGGGCGGCCCCGCACCGCTGATCGCGGCGGCACTCCTGCAGTCCACCGGCTCCAGCGCCGGGATCAGCTGGTACATCGTGTTCTGCTCGGTCATCTCGCTGATCGCGCTGCTGCTGATGCCCCGCCGGTCGGCGCCTCCCGCCATGTCCGCGCAGGCCGACCCGGAGCGCATGGAGGCATGACCCGGCAACAGCCCCGGGCCCGTGTGTGCTTTGTGCTGCTATAGCAACACAAAACACACACGGGCCCGTTCCGCCGGCACCGCGAGCCGCCGTCAACGCGTTTCCATACAGGCAGGTCGTCGACCCGTTCGGCGACGTCCTGGGCATCATGCACAACCAGCACTACCTCGACGTCCTGGCTTCCCGGGGCCGGATTCCAGTAACCGGCGGGTCCCGATCCGCCGCGAAGTCGCCTGGGGCCACGACGATTTCGCGCGAAATCGTCATCCCTCAGGCGTGGAGTGCGGCGATTTCGCGCGAAATCGCCGCACTCCACTGCGCTCGCGGCCTCATGCGGCGCCGCGGATCCGGTCCGCGAGCTTCCGCTGCGTGCCGGTGGACCGCGCGCTCCGGGCGATCAGGTGAGCGAGAAGAAGAAAACAGTCCAATGTAGACGTCGGATCACTTGATCTCGATGCGGCGCGAAGTGCTGTCCTTGCTCTTGGGCACCTTCACCGAGAGCACGCCGTCCATGAGATTGGCCTCGATCTCGTCCGCGTCGACCTCGCCGGGCAGGCTGCCGCGGAACGAGAAGCTCCCGGTGCGCCGCATCTTGCGCCGCAGCACCCCGGTGCGCTCCTTCTCCTTCAGCTCGCCCGTGATCCACAACTCCTGGCCGCGCACCTCGACCCTGATGTCGTCCCGCGCCACGCCGGGCAGGTCCACCTCGAACAGGTAGGCGCTCTCGGTCTCCTCCAAGTCGACCATCGGCTGCCACGCGACGCCGGTTCGCGTCATGGCCCACCCGGGGTCGAAGAGCTGCCCCATGCGGTCCCAGAGCTCCTCCAACTCGCGGAACGGCTCCTGCCACGCATCCGGTGCCCCACCCCACTCCCGGCGTTCGCCGCGCCGGGCGGGCATCCGCTCAGCCATGCCGATCCCTCCCCACAACACGTGCGTTCCGACCTCGGCCTACCCTCCGGCGCGGCGACACCAAACCGCCCGCGGACGGCTGTCAGCGCTCGATCGCCGTGGTCTCCTCGGCATCGGTGTCGGCGTCGGTGTCGGCGTCGGTGTCTGTGCTGGTGTCGGGCTGCGGAGTGCGTGCGCGCTTGTGCGGCAGGGCGACGTTGCTGACCCCGGAGAACCGCTCGTGCAGGCCGTGGTGCTTGGGGTGGCGCCACAGGGCGACGAAGAACACGACGGGCAGCAGGCAGACCAGCCCGAACATCGCGGCGGCCACCAGCAGTTCCACCACGTGATCCCCGCTGATCAGGTCCAGCGCCAACGACGGCACCTCGGACAGGCGGTCCAGGCCGGCCCCCATCACCCGGAACAGCGCCGCAACGGCGACCAGCACCGTCATGCCCGTGACCACCGGGATCGGCAGCAGCGGGATGGCCAGCACCACGGCCCGCAGCAGCAGCCGCCACAGCTCGGGCCGCTTCCCGTCCGGGCCGACCATCTTGAGCAGCAGCAGCCTCTTGCCCGGCGTGCCGCCCAGCCACCACGGCAGCAGCACGAACCAGAGCGCCACGGCCAGCACCATGCCGAGCAGCCAGCTGGACGAGTTGAAGACCACCACGCAGAACAGGGTCGTGAACAGCATGACGAACGGCAGCGCGCACAGGTCGATCAGCAGCGCCAGGAATCGCCTGCCCAGCGGCACCGGACGTCGTGCCAGCGCCGCGTCGTCCAGGTTGTCCAGGGTCGGCAGCCAGCGGGTCAGCGGCCCCGCGATGGCCCAGCCGATCATGGCCCCGCCGGTGTTGGCGATGAGATCGTCCACATCGAACAGCCGGTACGGGCACTCGTAGACGCCCCACAGGCCGGAAAGCTGGGTGAACTCGAAGAACAGCGAGGCGCCGAGGCCGATCGCCGAGGCGGCGGCGAAGTTCAGCCGGAAGTGGAAGCGCAGGTAGACGCCCAGCGGGAGCAGCAGGAGCAGGTTCAGCAGGGTCTCCAGCACCGCCGGGTTGTGGATCACCAGCGCGCTCAGGGTGACCTGCCCCTCCGCCTCCTTCCAGATGTCGGCGAAGGTGTTGCCGGGCACCAGCTGCGGATGCGCGACCCTGGGGTACTTCGCGCACACGTCGACCGACGGGCCGGGCAGCGGCACGACGGTCATGAAGAACGCGGTGAGCGAGTAGAACAGGAAGCTGTAGAAGGACAACGACCGCCAACTGGTCATGACGCCGTGCCGGCGGTAGGTCACCACCGCCGCGGGCACGAACAACACCAGGGCGAGCAGTGGGAAGACGATCAACGCAGTTTTGATCGGCAGCAGATAAGCGCTGGGCACGACGCACATCATTTCCGGAAGCGGAATGACGGGTCAAATCGTGATATTCGGCCCCGAGTCCCGGTGACCGAGGTCACCGACCGGTCGAATCGTTTTCGGCGTCACACCGCGGCCAGTTGCCGGACCACCGCCTCGCCGACGGCTTTGGCGCTGCCGGGATTCTGGCCGGTGATCAGCCGGCCGTCCTCGACGACGTAGGCCTCGAACGGTTCGTCCGCGGTGCGGTAATCGGCGCCGAGCTTCGCGAGTTCTTCCTGGAGGTTGTACGGCACGGCGTCGGCGCGATTCGGGTACTCCGGAACATTCTTGACTGCTCCCTTCCCTGAAGGAAAGGGGATTCTTGGTCCCGTTGCCTTCGGGTGTAGGGGATTCCTGGCTCAAGCTGCCTGACCAGGCTTCGCCTGGTCAGGTCTTCTACTCTCAGCACCAGCCGGGTACAGCCCAGCCCGGACCAGCATCACGTGCGCGGAGTTTTGCCTCTCGAGGAGACCGTTCCGCACGCGGTGCAGGTGTAGGTACGTTCTGACAGCGGGAGTGCGTGCTTGGCTCTCGCTCCGCACACCGCGCAGTCCTTCGTCGTGTTCTTCGGGTCCACCAGCACAACCGTTCGGCCGTGCTTACGCCCCATCATCACAAGTTCGTTCTTCGTCGCTGAGATCGCGGCATCGGCGGCCTTGCGAGCCATCGTGGTCTTGGACAGGAACTTCGGCCGGAAGTCCTCGACCGCGATCGCATCGTGGTCGGTCACGACCCGCTTGGCCCAGGCGCGGGCCGTGTCCTGGCGTTGCCGGGCTATCTTGGCGTGGGCCTTCGCGGCCTGCTTGCGAGCCCTGGCGGTAGCCCTTGGACGACGGCTTTCCCTTGGGCGGCCTGCGTCGGGCCATCATCCGCTGATAACGCGCCAGCTTCGCAGCTGCCTTCTTGCCGTGCTCGGCGTGGGGTAGGTCATGGTCATCGCTGGTGGTGGTAGCGGTCTCTGCCACACCCCAATCAATCCCGATCACCTTGCCGGTTCCGGGGAGCGGCTGGATTTCGCGAAGTCCCGGATGATCTGCTGCTGCGGCACCGACGCACCCGCACGAAGCCACTCGTGTTCGCCACGCCACCCCGTCAGGAGCTTGTCCAGGTGCGCGGGCCCGCACTTCTCGCCGTCGCGGTACGCCTGCCGGGAGGTGGCCACGCACTGGTTCCACACCCACCGGCACCGGTCCCACTCACCAAGCAGGGATCGCAATGCAGTGCGGGACAGACGGAGACGATAGGTGTACCGGGCATGCCCTGAACCCGGCGCCACCTCGCCACCCACTCCCATGAACATCACCATAGAGGTTGGCTTATGGAGACCAACAACGGGTTCCTCACAGGCGCAGACACGTCGTTTTCCTCATGCACGCTCACTTGGTTTTCGCCACCAAGTACCGGCCCCCTCAAAGGCGTCTCGTCTCGGCCGCTGCGCAAGGAGTTCGAAGACCTACAGTTCGCATACTGACAGGATGTTCACCTCTGATCGGGGTCGTACCTTGCGGGATCGGTTGGAGGTGCGCCGATCTCCGCGGTACGCCAGTACATCGACCAGCAAGCCCGACCCATCGTCTAGCGGGCCACTCGCGCGGGAGTTGACACGCTTCCCCTATCCTATAATAAAGGACGGGGTACCCGCGCTACGTTCCTCCGTTGGCGACGATCAGAATCCTGTTCTTCCTGGCCATTTCCGATTCATCCCCCGCATCCCGAAGCGCCCCGACGGACACCGCTCACCAGAAGCCGGGCTCGGGTACGCGCCAGGCTAGCCCTGACGAAGTCCCGTCGCGAAACCGCGATCCCACGCCCGTTCCCGTGATTGATTCACGGGAAACTGGCGCTCGTACTATTCGCGTCGCGCAGTACTTCACGCCCGCTGCCCACCGGCGCTCCTGGTGACCCGTGTGAAGTTTGTGCTGCTATAGCAACACAAAACATGCACGGCTGACGTTGTGGCTAGGCGTCGGTGCTCCGGGCGATGTCGGCCTCGATCAGCTCCGCGATCTGGTCGGGCGTGTAGCCCAGGGAGGCGAGGATCCGGCGGGTGTCCGCACCTTTCTCGCGCGGCGCGGTGCGGACCTCGCCGGGCGTTCGGCCGAGTTTGATCGGGATTCCGGTGCCCCGGTAGCCGTCCCGCTCCACCACCATGTTCCGGTGCAGCACCTGCGGATCGGTCAGCGCTTCGCCCACGTCGTGCACCGGCGTCGCCGGCACGCCGCGGTCCAGCAGCTTGCGGGCCAGGTCGTGGCGGCGGTGGGCGGCGATCCGCTCGATGATCAGCGGGCGCAGCTCCGCGACGTTGCGGACCCGGTCGGCGTTCGTCGCGAACCGCGCTTCGTCGGCGATGTCCGGGATGCCGAGCAGCTCCGCGAAGTGGCGGAACTGGCGGTCGTTGCCGACCCCGATGAAGATCTGCCCGTCCTCGGCCTCGAAGGTGTCGTACGGGGCGATGGAGGGGTGCGCCGATCCGGTGCGCTGCGGAAGCTTCCCGGAGACCAGCCAGCCCGGAGAATGCGGGTGCAGCAACGAAATCGCCGTGTCGAGCAGCGTGCAGTCCACCAGCTGGCCGCGCCCGGTGGCGTGCCGGTCGTGGAGCGCGAGCAGCACGCCGGAGAACGCATAGATCCCGGTCACCATGTCCACAATGGGCACTCCGACGCGCAGCGGCGGCCCCGACGGTTCGCCGTTGATGCTCATCAGCCCGCCGTAAGCCTGCAGGATCGCGTCGTAGCCGGGCATGCCGCCCATCGGCCCGTCGACGCCGAAACCGGTGATGCGGCAATGGATCAGGCGGGGGTAGCGCTCCGCGATCGCCTCGTCGGAGAAGCCCCACTTGGCCAGCGTGCCCGCCTTGAAGTTCTCCACCACGACGTCCGCGTCCCGCAGCAGCTCGTCGAGCACCCGCTGCCCGCCCGGCGAGGCGAAGTCCAGGCAGATGTTGTTCTTGTTGCGGTTGATACCGGTGTGGTAGGCGCTCATGGTCTCGCTGACGAACGGCGGCCCCCAGGTGCGCGTGTCGTCGCCCGCGGGCGGCTCGACCTTGATCACCTCGGCGCCATGGTCGGCCAGCATCTGGGTGCACAGCGGACCGGCGAGGATGCGCGACAGGTCGAGGACGCGAACGCCGCGGAGGCTGCCGTTCGGTGCGGTCATGGCGAAGATCCCCGTTTCGATCAGTGGTTGCGGAACTTCCTGCGCGCAAGGCGGCCCGGACATACATAAGGAGGGGCACCCACAGACCAGGGAGCGTCTGAGGTTCCGCTACCCGCACCGCCACGCAAATTGAGATTGGAAAAACCTCAGTAGGACTTGGGCAGGCCGAGGACGTGGTTGGACACGTAGTTCAGGACCATTTCCTGGCTGACCGGGGCGAGGCGGAGGATGCGCGACTCCCGGAAGTACCGCTCCACGTGGTACTCGCGGGCGTAGCCCATGCCGCCGTGGGTCTGGATCGCCTGGTCGGCCGCCTGGAAGCCGGCGTCGGCGCACAGCCACTTGGCCATGTTCGCCTCGCGCCCGCAGGACAGGCCCTGGTCGTAGCGCCACGCCGCGTTGCGGGCCATCAGCTCTGCCGCGTCGAGCCGGGTCGCCGCCTCGGCGAGCGGGAACGCGATGCCCTGGTTCTGGCCGATGGGCCGGTCGAAGACGACGCGTTCCTTCGCGTAGCGCACCGCGCGGTCGAGCGCGGCCCGGCCGATGCCCAGCGCCTCGTGGGCCAGCAGGATCCGCTCCGGGTTGAGTCCGTCGAGCAGGTACTTGAAGCCCTGGCCTTCGGCGCCGACGCGGGCGCTCTCGGGCACGAACAGGTCGTCGATGACGACCTCGTAGGAGGAGACCGCGTTGCGGCCCAGCTTGGGGATCGGGCTCAGGTGCACGTGCTCGGGGGCGATGTCGATGAGGAACAGCGACATCCCGTCGGTCGCGCGGTCGACCTCCTCGCGCCGGGTGGTGCGGGCGATCAGCACCATCTTCTGCGAGTCGCCCGCCTTGGTGATCCACACCTTGCGGCCGTTGATGACGTAGCCGCCGGGCACCGGCTTGGCGAACGTGGAGATCCGGGTCGTGTCGGTGCCCGCGTCGGGCTCGGTGACGCCGAAGCAGACGTGCAGCGAACCCTCGGCCGCCGCGGGGAGGACCTCCTTGCGCAGTTCCTCGCTGCCGTGCTTGACGATGGTGTTGAGGCCGAAGATCGTCAGGTGCATGGTGCTGCAGCCGTTCATCCCGGCGCCCGAGGCGGCCACCTCTTCCAGCAGCAGCGCCGCTTCGAGGATGCCGAGCCCGCCGCCGCCGTACTCCTCGGGGATGGCGATGCCCAGCCAGCCGCCCTCGGCGAAGGCGTTGTAGAAGTCCCACGGGAACTCATTGTTCGCGTCGCGCTCGGCCCAGTACTCGTCGGGGAAGCTGCGCGCCAGTTCGCGCGCGCCCGCCCGCAGGGACTGCTGGTCCGGGGTCAGTTCGAAGTGCATGGCGCTTTCCTTTCCGGCGTGCCTGGTGCCCGTACCAGCGGCGACACGTCGACCGACCCGGGCCGCGGACCGGCCACGCGATCGATCTGTTCCTAAATACGAACAAACAATCCAGCTATCGGGACACGATGATCGACAGACACCCGGTCTGTCAACCGCCGGATCGCGGCCCCGAAGCGCGCGAAGATCGACGAAAACCAGCGCAAACCAGGAATCGGCCGACTGTCCGCGGCGAACCGCTTGACAGTGACCCGGTTCACTTCCTAGATTCGCCGCAGTTCCTATATCCGAACAATCGCACATCGCGATCGACCACGCATCGACGACCACCCGTCAAGAGGGACCCAAGCAATGACGCTGCACAATGGCGCGACGGCACGCCCCGAGCCGTCCCCCCGCAAGGCCGTCGGACCCGCCGTAGTGATCGGATCCGCCCTCGAGTGGTTCGACTTCTACCTCTACGCCTCGATGGCCGCCCTGGTGTTCGGGCGCCTGTTCTTCCCGGCGAGCAACCCCACCACGGCCACCCTGGCGGCGATGGCGACCTTCGCGGTCGGCTTCCTCGCCCGCCCGTTCGGCGGCATCGTCTTCGGGATCCTCGGCGACAAGTACGGGCGCAAGATCGTGCTGTCGGCGACGTTCCTGCTGATGGGCATCTCCTCCGGGCTGATCGGCCTGCTGCCGACCTACTCCTCGGCGGGCATCGTCGCGCCGATCCTGCTGGTCGTCCTGCGCCTGCTGCAGGGCCTCGGCGCGGGCGCCGAGCTGGGCAGCGCGATCGCAGTGGCCTACGAGCACGCCGACAAGAAGTCGCGCGGCAGGCTGGGCTCGTGGCCGGCGCTGGGCGTCAACATCGGGCTGTTCGTCTCGTCGCTCACCGTGACGGTGCTGACGAGCTTCGGCAACGAGTTCCTCTACGACTGGGGCTGGCGCATCCCGTTCATCGCCAGCTTCCTGCTCGTCGCGCTCGGCTTCTGGGTGCGCCGCCAGATGCCCGAGACGCCGGAGTTCGAGAAGATCGCGCGCGACACCTCGGCCCGCAAGAAGGCCAAGCCGCTGCGCTCGCTGATCAAGTCGGACTGGCGCGGCCTGGCCGTGGTCATGGCGATCACCATCGGCTACAACGGCGTCAGCTACATCTTCAAGACGTTCTCGCTGTCCTACCTCAGCGAATTCCGCGACGTCGCGGCCAACGTCGGCGCGTTCGGCATCTCGCTGGCCAGCGCGTGCGCGATCCTCACCGTCCCCATCGCGGGCCGCATCTGCGACTCGGTGGGCGCCAAGAAGGTGATCATCACCGGCGCGATCGCCACGGCGGCGCTGGCGTTCCCGTTCTTCTGGCTGCTCGACTCGGGGCAGAGCCTCTACATCTGGATCGCGCTGATCCTCGCCACCGGTGTGGTGGTGCCCGCGATGCTGGCCGCGCAGGGCGCGTTCCTCTCCCAGCAGTTCCCCACCAAGGTGCGGGTGTCCGGCCTCGGCACCGGCCGGGAGGTCGGCGGGGCCTTCTCCGGCGGCCTCGCCCCGCTCGCAGCGCTGGCGCTGGTGACGGCGTCGCCCACGCACGCCACCTGGGGCGTCTCGCTGCTGTTCGTCGCCGGGGCGCTGTTCATCGGCGTGGGCGCGCTGTTCGACCAGACGAAGAGGGCCGAGGCGGCCGAACCCGCGCCCGCCGAGGAAGCCGTCCGATCCTGACCACCCTGGGCCTGCGGACCCGATCCGCAGTCCCAGGCCCCATCCGCCGCCCGGCACTTCGCCGGGCGGCGTTTTCGCGCGAAAACGGCGCCTGCCAGGCGTGCCGGATGACGGTTTCGCGCGAAAACGGCGCCTGCCAGGCGTGCCCGGCCGCGCCGTCTCGTGAACGCAGGGCCAATTTTTTCTGATCACGAATTTTTGCGCGGCCCGCAAAATTCCAGTAGCGTGGTGCCATGGATGCCGAGGAGCGCGAGCGGCCGGGCTTGCGGGAGCGCAAGAAGCAGGAGACCCGCCTCGCCCTGAGCTGGGCGGCCATCCGCCTCGCCGTGGAGCGGGGATTCGACAACGTGCGCGTCGAAGACATCGCCGCCGAGGTCGGCGTATCCCCGCGCACCTTCAACAACTACTTCGCGGGCAAGGGCGAGGCCATCGCCGCGCGACACCTGGAACGGGCCCGCCAGATCGCGGTGGAACTGCGCGCGCGGCCGGAATCCGAGCCGCTGTGGGAGGCCATCACCAACGCCGCGATGGCCCGCTTCGCGCTCGGGCAGGGCACCGGCGAGGACCAGCCGGACCGGCAGTGGGTCGACGGCGTTCGGCTGATGGTTTCCGAACCGGCGCTGCAGGGCGAGTTCGTCAGGGCCAACGCCACGGCCGAGGCCGAGCTCGCCGCCGCCATCGCCGAGCGCACCGGCACCGACCCGGCGCGTGACATCTACCCGCGGTTGGTGGCCGGCGCGGTCGGAGTCGCGATCACGGCATCCATCGAGCACTGGCTGAGCGCCGAAGAGCCCACCCCGATGGCTCCGGTGTTGCGCGACGCGTTCCAGCAGCTCGCCAACGGGCTGCCCGTCCCCTGACAACCCCACAACCGGACAACCCGGCGCCGCCGGGTCGATCAACCATGCCTTTTTCCGCCACAGCAAGGAGAAAAGTCGTGATCGCCGATGTCGTGATCGCGGGCGCCGGCCCGAACGGGCTGATGCTGGCCTGCGAGCTGAGCCTGGCCGGAACGAAGCCGCTGGTGCTCGAACGCCTCCCGGAGCGCGCGACCGCGCAGCGGGCCAACGGCCTGGTCGGGCAGGTGGTGCGGATGCTCGACCGCCGGGGCCTGCACCAGCGCTTCAGCGGGAGCTCCGAGCCGCCGCAGCCAGCTCCGGTGTTCGTGTTCGGCGCGATGCCGCTGGACCTGAGCGCCATCGAGGACAACCCGATGTACCTGATGCAGGTGCCGCAACGCCGCATCGAGCAGGTCCTGGAAGAACGCGCCGTCGAGCTCGGCGTGGAAATCCGCTGGGGGCACGAACTCGTCGGACTGACCCAGGACGACGATGCGGTCGCCATCGACGTCGCCGGGCCGGACGGCCACTACCGGCTGCGCGCCCGCTACCTGGTCGGCGCAGACGGCGGGCACAGCCCGACGCGCAAGCTCTCCGGCATCGGTTTCTCCGGCGTCACCAAGGAGAACGTCGTTTCGCGCCTGGCGCACGTCAGCATTCCGAGCTCGCTGGTCGATCCGGCGACGGGCGGCCTGGACGTCCCCGGCTACGGCGTCATCCCGCCGTTCATGCACCACCGCACCGAGCGAGGAGTGCTGGCGTACGCACCTTTCCTCGACGGCCGAACGGCCGTGTCCACAATGGAGTGGAGCTCGGCTGAGACGGACGAAACCGCGCTGACGCTGGACGAACTGCGCGCGAGCGCACGCCGGGTGCTCGGGGTGGACCTGCCGCTTGAGCCGCCGGAAGGCGACGGCCCGCACCTCACGCGCCGGTTGACGGGCGGCAACACCCGGCTGGCGGACCGGTACCGGGACCGGCGGGTGCTGCTGGTCGGCGATGCCGCCCACGTGCATTCGGCGATCGGCGGCCCCGGCCTGAACCTGGGCCTGCAGGACACCGCGAACCTGGGCTGGAAGCTCGCCGCCGAGCTGCGGGGCTGGGCGCCACCCGGCTTGCTGGACAGCTACGAGGCCGAGCGGCGGCCGGTGGCCCGGCGAGTGGTCATGCACACCCAGGCCCAGTCGGCGCTGCTCGCGCCCGGTGGCGAGACCACCGCGCTGCGGGAGCTCTTCGGCGAGCTCCTCCACGAGCCGCGCAACATCAAGCACATCGCGGACATGATGGCGGGCGCGGACACCCGCTACGAGATGGGAACCTCCGCCACGCACCCGCTGATCGGCCGGTGGGCGCCCGACCTGGTGCTCGACACCGGGACCGGCAGCGTCCGGCTCGCCGAGCTGACCGCGAACGCCCGGCCGCTCCTGCTGGACATGACCGAAGGCGCCGGGCTGTCCGAAGACCTCGCCGGCTGGAGCGACCGGGTGGAGGTGGTCAGCGGCCGCTCCGGGACTTCGCAGACCGCGATGCTGCTGCGGCCGGACGGCTACGTCGCCTGGGCGTCGAGTTCGGCGCAACCGGACGCCCAGGAGCGACGCAGCCTCCGCGAGGCCCTGACCACGTGGTTCGGCCCCGGCACGGCCGGTGTCAGCGGCGGATCTTGATGTTCTCGATCTCCACCGGCAGGGCCGGTTCGCCGTCCTGGTCGCCGCCTTCGCCCGGGATGATGCCGCCCGCGACGATCTCGTCGAGCACGTCCATGCCCTCCACGACCCGGCCCAGCACCGTGTACGCGGGCTTGATGTTGGCGTGCGAGTGCACGATGAAGAACTGGCTGCCGTTGGTGTCCGGCCCCTGGTTGCCCATCGCGATGGTGCCGCGCGGGTAGGTCTCGGCGCCGGTGACCTCGTCGGCGAAGCGGTAGCCCGGGCCGCCCTTCTCCACCGAGTAGATGTCGCCGCACTGCAGCACGCCGAGCCGCGCCGAGTTGGTCAGCCGCCAGCAGCGGGAGTCGTCGTAGAAGTCCTTGCGGGCCAGGTGCACGAGGTTGTGCACCGCGCACGGCGCGTTCACGCGGTCGAGCTCGACGACCACGTCGCCGTGGTTGGTCCGGATCGTGGCGCGGACCGTGCCCTCGTTCTTGGCCGCGGGATGCGGCGGCCGGACCGGTCGCGCGGCCGGGTTCTCCGGCGTCGGGATGTACTCGCACATCGTGCGCGGACTCGACCACTGCTGCGGCTGGGCCTCCGCAGCGCCCATCGTGACCGTGGTGAGCATGATGCCGAGCACCCCGGCTAACCAACGCATTTTCATGCGAAGAACCTAGCCAGCCGCGCGACCGGTAGATACCGACGAAAGCAGCAGTCAGGGCGCGACGTCGGCGTAGTCGGTGCCGACCTTGAGCGCATCGATCTCGTTGACCACGTCGTCGCCCTCGGCCCCGTAGACGCCCCACTTCGGGTGGTTCTCGCTGTCGAAGGTGCGGCACGCCCAGCGCTTCGAGCCGTCGCTGAAGGTCTGCTGCTCGCCGTTGAACCAGAACTCGACCCAGCCGCCGGTGGTCTCGTCGGACAGGTGCAGGCCGAGGACGATGCTGTGCCACTCCCCCGCCGCGATCGGGTGCTCCCAGATGATGCGCGTCTCGTCCGGTTGGCGTTGCAGCAGCGAGAGCTTGCCGTCGATCACCTTGAGGACGACCGGGTAGTTCTGGATGTGGCTGCCGTAGGACTTCCACTGGAAGGTGGCGTTGTTGTCGACGGTGCTGGAGAGCTTGCTGCGCCAGCCGAGGTAGTAGGTGGAGCCGTTCTCGAAGTCGTGCTCCTTGCCGTCGATGGCGATGCCGCGACTCTCGCACCGCCTGCTCTCGGCGGGCTTGTCGTAGCGCCACACCGCGCCGTGCTCCGGATCGTCGACGGCCGTGACGCTGCCCGGCGCGGCGCATTCCGAGCCGATGTGGGCGAACACTCCCTTGCCGTGCGCGGCGTCGCCGTCCCAGATGGCCGCGGCTGCTGCCGGGGGCGCGGAAGCCACGACGAGCGCCGCCGCCAACAGGGCCACGGCGGGAAATCTCCCGACCATGATCGTTCCCTTCCGGCGGCGGAAGGCCAGATCTACCGGATGCCGGCGGCCGGCGTCCAGGGGCGTCACCCGAACCGCCGGACGCCCACGCCGGCCCGATGTAACCCACATGAGTGAATGTCAGACTGAACATCACTAACTGTAGTCAGCAGATATTTCTTCATTCACCAGCACGAACGCCAGATCATCGGGATCTTGTGGCGCTTCCCGCTGCGGTGACTGCGGGATCCAGGGGTTGGCCCACCAGTACCGACTACGTAGCGTGTCCGCCAGTCGGATCCCCGAACCGACGCGGAAGCTCGCAGCGCCGAACCCTGCCCCGCGCGGCTTCCCACCCCCGAACGAACGACTGGGCAGGGGCGAGCACCCCGAACCGGGTTCCGGCGGCGCCCCCGCACGCCCGCCCGCGGCACGAACGTGCCCGCTCGCAGGCGCAGCAGGAGACCGCCCATGACGCGTACCCCGAAACGCACCGCCGCCCGCACCGCCGCCCGAGTGGCGCTCGCCGGCCTGATCGCCGCCGCTCCCCTGGCCACGGCCATCCCCGCCAGCGCCGCCTCGGCGTCCACTTGGGACGCCGTGGCGAAGTGCGAGAGCTCCGGCAACTGGAAGGCCAACACCGGCAACGGCTACTACGGCGGCCTGCAGTTCACCCAGTCCACCTGGGCCGCGTTCGGCGGCAAGACCTACGCCCCCAAGGCCTCCCAAGCGACCCGCGAACAGCAGATCGCGGTCGCCGAGAAGGTCCTCAAGAAGCAGGGCCCGAAGGCCTGGCCCGTGTGCTCCAAGAAGGCCGGCCTCACCCGCTGACCTCCGGCGTGGATCTCCAGGTGGTAGGAGCGAACGGCCTGTTCACCTCGCCCATCGAGGCGAACGGGCCGTTCACCTCACACCGCCGGTGAGGATGCGCACCGCGCAAGGCGTGACGAGCCCCACGGCCCTGCGGCGCGATCGCGGAATAACCGGGGCGGCTGTTCCGTTATCCCTGCCGCGCGGGGCGACTGCCTCGCGCCTGTCGCACGCGATTGAAAGGCTGATGCCGCCGTGGCCGTTGCCCTCTCCATTCTCGATCTGGCACACATCGGCCCTGGCGAGACGGCCGCCGACAGCTTCACCGCCAGCGTCGACCTGGCGCAACGCGCCGAATCGCTGGGCTACCGGCGGATCTGGTACGCCGAGCACCACAACATGTCGTCGATCGCGTCGTCGGCCACCAGCGTGCTGATCGGCCACGTGGCCGCGCACACCAAGACCATCCGGCTCGGCGCCGGCGGCGTGATGCTGCCCAACCACGCGCCGCTGACCATCGCCGAGCAGTTCGGCACTCTCGAAACGCTGTTCCCGGGGCGGATCGACCTCGGCCTCGGCCGGGCCCCGGGCAGCGACCAGAAGACGATGCGTGCGCTGCGCCGCGACCCGTCCTCGGCCGAGGCGTTCCCGCAGGACGTGCTGGAACTGCAGGGATACCTGTCGGGCGAGACCCGGATCCCCGGGATCAACGCGACGCCGGGCGCGGGGACCAACGTGCCGCTGTACATCCTCGGCTCCTCCCTGTTCGGCGCCAGGCTCGCGGCGCTGCTCGGCCTGCCCTATTCGTTCGCTTCGCACTTCGCGCCCGACGCGCTGGAGGCCGCCGTTTCGCTGTACCGGCAGGAGTTCCAGCCGTCCGCGCAGCTCGCCGAGCCGTACGTGATCGCCGGGGTCAACGTGATCGCGGCGGACACCACCGACGAGGCCGAGGAGCACTTCCAGGCGGCGAAGCGCTACCGGGTGGCCCGAATGCTCGGCCAGGGCAGGGAATTCACCCCGGAGGAGGCGGACGCCATCCTCGCTTCCCCGGCCGGACAGCAGGTCCTGCAGATGGCCAAGTACACGGCGGTCGGCACGCCCGCCGAGGTCGACGACTACCTGGACGGGTTCGCCGAGCGGTCCCAGGCCGACGAGCTGATCGTCGTGTCCGCGGCGCCCGACCGCGGTGCCTGGCGCCGCTCGCTCGAACTCCTCGCCGACGTCCGCGGCCTGGTCCCGGCCTGATCAGCGGGTGGGTTCGCGTCGGAACGCCGCCCGTGCCCACAGGTAGCCGGCGAGCGCGATCGCGACCGACCAGGCGACGGCGAGCACCGCGTTCGCGCCGACCGGGGTGCCCATCAGCAGTCCGCGCACCGTCTCGATGACCGGGGTGAAGGGCTGGTGCTCGGCGAACCAGCGCAACCCGGCCGGCATCGAGTCGGTGGGCACGAACGCGCTGCCGAGGAACGGCAGGAACGTCAACGGCAGGCCGACGTTGCTCGCCGTCTCGGCGCTCCGGGCGACCAAGCCCATCGCGACCGACACCCAGGTGAGCGCGAGCGCCAGCAGCGCGAGCAGGCCGAGGGCGCCGAGCCACGCCAGCGGTCCGCCGGTGGGCCGGAAACCCAGCAGCAGCGCGACGAGCACGACCAGCACGACGCTGATCATCGTCTGGATCACGCTGCCGACCACGTGCCCGGTCAGCACCGACGACCGGGAGATCGCCATGGTGCGGAACCGGTTGATGATGCCCTCGGTCATGTCCACGCAGACCGACACCGCCGCCGCCACTGACCCGGACGTCGCGGCCATCAGGATGATCCCGGGCGCGACGTAGTCGATATACCCGGCGCCCCCTGCCGCGGCCCCGAGCCCGGCGCCCAGCACGCCGCCGAGGACGTAGACGAACAGCAGCATCATCACGATCGGCATGCCGATCACCGACAACGACATGCCCGGATAGCGCAGCGCGTGCAGCAGGTTCCGGCGCAGCATCGTCATCGAATCGCTCGCGGCGTGGGAAAGGGTGCTCATCGAAGCGGCTCCTTCTCGTTGCCGGGGCGGCCGGTGAGGGCGAGGAAGACGTCGTCGAGGTCGGGGGTGTGCACGGACAGCGCGTCGGGCTTGATCGACTCGGCGTCGAGGCGGTCCAGCAGGCCGCGCAGCGCCGGAATGCTGCCGTCGTTGGGGATCTGCAGGGTGAGCGCTTCGTCGTCGCGGGCGACGTCGCGGAAGTTCCGGGCCGCCGTGGCGAGCTCGGCGGCACCGGCGAAGCGCAGGCTGACGTGGCCGCCCGGGACCCGGCGCTTGAGTTCTGCCGCGGTGCCTTCGGCGACCAGCCGCCCGTGGTCGAGCACGGCGATCCGGTCGGCGAGCTGGTCCGCCTCCTCCAGGTACTGCGTGTTCAGGAAGATCGTGACGCCGCCGGCCACCAGGTCGCGGATGATCTGCCACATGGTCCGGCGGCTGCGCGGGTCCAGCCCGGTGGTCGGCTCGTCGAGGAAGATGACGCGCGGATCGCCGACCAGCGTCATCGCGAGGTCGAGCCGCCGCCGCATGCCGCCGGAGTAGGTCACGACCGGCTTCCGGCCCGCCTCGACCAGGTCGAACCGCTCCAGCAGCTCCGCGGCCCGCCGCCGGCCGACGGGGCGGCGCAGGTGGTGCAGGTCGGCCATCAGGAGCAGGTTCTCCTCGGCGGTGAGCAGGTTGTCGACCGCCGAGAACTGGCCGGTGACGCCGATCGCGGCGCGCACCGCGTCAGGATCGTCGGCGAGGTCGTGCCCGGCGACGCGGATGTGCCCGGCGTCGGCGCGAATGAGCGTGGACAGGATCTGCACGGTGGTGGTCTTGCCCGCGCCGTTGGGGCCCAGCAGCGAGTAGATGCTGCCCTGCGGGATGTCCAGGTCGATGCCGTCGAGCACGACCTTGTCCCCGAACGACTTCCGCAGCCCGCGGACCGCGATGGCGGATCGCCCAGCCATGCCCCCTCCTTTCGTCGTAGCAACTCGATGGCATCATTATGGCACCATTATGATGCCAACACAAGCCACGTTGGCCCGCTTCGCTGCCACGAGTACCCGACGAAGGCGCATAAGAGCAGATGAACCCGCAGCTCAGGTTGCCCGAAAAGGAAGTTCCGAAGTTGCCCAAGGGGTCTTTTCAGAATGGCGCGGGCACGCGTGAGACGTGACCGCCCGGGGCGGCGATTTCGCGCGAAAGCGGCGCCCTGCGTGGGGGCGGGTTGGCGATTTCGCGCGAAATCGCCGCCGGAGTCAGGCACCGGAGCCTTCGGGATGAGCCAGGCGGAGGTGTTCTGGAATGAGTCCTGAACTCGGGCGCCAACGCCAGACGAAGATCACGCACCAACCGATGGCACAGACTGAGCCACTGTGGCACACCCGAACCGCGGACTGCGATCAGCGCAGGGGGGCGCTCCAGCGCACGCTGGTTCCGCCCCTCGGCAGCGGCTGAACCGTGCACTGCCCGCCCAGCTGGTCCGCGCGCTCCGCGAGGTTGCGCAGGCCGCTGGGCGTGACGTCGTCCGGGATGCCGATGCCGTTGTCGGTCACCTCGATCGACAGGGTGTCGTCCAGGGCGATCGCGACCGACAGCTCCGATGCCCGCGCATGCCGGATCGTGTTGCTCACCGCCTCCAGCACGACCGCTTCGGCGTTCTCGGCCAGCTTCGGCGGCAGCACGTCGAGCGGGCCCGCCATCCGCACGGTGATGCGGATCGGGCTGTCGCCGACCACGTCGGTGACGACGCGCTGCACCCGCGCCCGGAACCGCAGCGCGCTCTCGCCGGTGGCGTGCAGGTCGAAGATGCTGGCGCGGAGGTCCTGGATCACCTCGTGCAGCTGGTCGATGTGCTCGGTCAGCCGGGCGGCCACGATCGGCATCTTCGCGCGGCGCTGCGTGCCCTGCATCGCCATGCCGATGGCGAACAACCGCTGGATGACGTGGTCGTGCAGGTCGCGCGCGATGCGGTCGCGGTCGGCCAGCACGTCGAGCTCCCGGCGGGCGGCCTGCGCTTCGGCGCGCTGCAGGGCCAGCGCCGCCTGGTCGGCGAACGAGGACACCACCTGCAGCTGGTTCTCGTCGAACCACGGCGCCCCGGTCTCGCGCGCGGTGAGCAGCACGCCGGACGTGGTCTCGTCGGCCCGCATCGGAACCGCGAGCGCGGCACCGAACTGCACGGCATTGCCCTCGGTGATGTCGAAGGCGAGGTTCGAGACGTTGCGCGGCAGCCGCTCCCGGAACACCTGCCCGGTGGTGGAACCGCTGACCGGGATCGTCCGGTGCGCCAGGTTCTCGATGTCCAGCCCGACGGACACGGTGATGACGAGGTCGGTCACGTCCGCCGCGTCCTCGCCGGCGGCGGGCACCGCGATGAGGGCGTAGTCGGCGGCGGTGAGCTCCGCCGCCCGCTCGGCGATCATCTGCAGCGCGTCGATGGGATCGGTGCCCGCCAGCAGTTCCGCGGTGATCTCGCCGGTGGCGTCCAGCCAGCGCTCCCGGCGGCGGACTTCCTCGAACAGCCGGGCGTTGTCCACCGCGATGCCCGCCGCGCCGGCCAGCGCCTGCATGACGACCTCGTCGTCCTCGGTGAACTCCCCACCGCCGCGCTTCTCCGTCAGGTACAGCCGCCCGAACGTCTCCTGCCGGGCGCGGATCGGCACGCCGAGGAAGCCGCGCATCGGCGGGTGGTGCGCCGGGAACCCGATTGAGGCCGGGTGGGCGGAGATGTCGGTCAGCCGCAGCGGCTTGTCCGCCTCGATGACCACGCCGAGCACGCCGTGCCCCGTGGGCAGCGAGCCGATGCGCTCCCGCGTCGGCTCGTCGATGCCCTCGTACACGAACTGCGACAGCTCCCCGCCGGGTCCCAGCACGCCGATGGCGCCGTAGCGGGCGTCGACCAGCTCCATGGCGGCGTGCACGATGCGCCGCAGCGCCGCGTCGAGTTCTAGTTCCGAAGAGATCGCGAGCACCGCCGCCAGCAGGCCGTCCATCCGGTCGCGCAGCCCGATGATCTCCTCGATGCGCACCTGGACCTGGTTCAACAGCTCCCTCAGCCGCAACCGGGAGAACGTGTCCGCGACCGACCTCGACGGGTCCTGCGGCTCGCCGGGTTTCGGCGCGTCCGCCCTGCTCACGCGTCTACTGTGGCACGTCCGACCGATTCGCACCGGGTGCCAGTGGTGACGATCGACTCTGGTTTCGCCGCGCCCGCCACCGGCACGCTGGCAGCAGGCGACCGGAGGGAGACCCGATGAACACGCCGATCGGCGCAGTGGGGTGCCTGACCGTCGACCAGGTCCGCGAGGTGCTGATCGAGGCCACTTCCGCACCATCGCTGCACAACAGCCAGCCCTGGCGATTCCACTGCACGGCCGACGCCATCGCGTTGCACGCGGACCGGTCGCGCGCCGTGCCGGTGGCCGACCCCGAGGACCGCGAGCTCCTGCTCGCCTGCGGCGCGGCGCTGCTGAACCTGCGGCTGGCGATCCGGGCGGCCGGCGTGCAGCCGGACGTGAACGTGCTGCCGCACCGCTGCGCATCGGATCTGCTCGCGATCGTCCGCCCGGCCAGGCGACGCCCGGCGACTCCCACCGACGTCGAGCTCGCGGCTGCGATCCCGCGGCGCCGCACCAACCGCAAGCCGTTCCTGCCCACCCTGGTCCCGATGTCGCTGCACAGCCAGCTGCGGCAGGCTGCGGAGGCGGAGCGGGCGTGGCTGGCGATCCCGGAGCGCGAACAGCTGCCGAAGCTGCAGGCGCTGGCCCAGCAGGCGCACGACGCGCAGCTCGCGGATGCGGAGTTCGTGGCGGAGCTGCGGCACTGGACCGGCCGCGGCCCGGAGACGCCCGACGGGGTGCCCGCGAGCAGCAGCGGCCCGATCCCGGAGCCGCAGGACGAATGGGTGCTGCGCGATTACAGCAGCGGGCAGGCGAACTCCCGGGTGGCCGGCAAGGACTTCGAGCCCGAGCCGCTGATCTGCGTGCTCGGCTCGTTCCAGGACGGGGTGTCCGCGCAGCTGCACGCCGGGATGGCGATGCAGCGCGTGCTGCTGGCCGCCACCGCCGCCGGGTTGTCGAGCTCGTTCCTCTCCCAGATCGTCGAGGTGCCCACCACCCGCAAGGAGCTGCGCGAACTCATCGGCGGTGGCCTGTGGCCGCAGGCCGTGCTGCGCATCGGCTACGGATCGCCGGTGCCCGCGACGCCGCGACGCTCCCTGGACGACGTGGTCGACGCGCCCGCCCGCAGCTGACGGGCCTCAGGCCCGCTTCGGCCGGTGGTGCAGCTGGGTGGCCAGGACCGCCGCCTGGGTCCGGCGCTGCAGGCCCAGCTTGGACAGCAGCCGGGACACGTAGTTCTTGACCGTCTTCTCCGCCAGGTACATCCGGTCGGCGATCTGCCGGTTGGTCAGTCCCTGGCGGATGAGGTCGAGCAGGATGCGCTCCTGGGGCGTCAGGTCGGGCAGCGCCGCGGCGCTGTCCAGCTTGGCGCGCAGCTTGTTCACCAGCTCCGCGGTGCCCTGTTCGCCGAGCAGCGACCGGCCCGATCCGACCGTGCGCACCGCCGACGCCAGCTCCATCCCCTTGATGTTCTTGACCACGTAGCCGGCGGCGCCGGCCAGCATCGCGTCCAGCATGGCCTGCTCGTCCGAGAACGAGGTCAGCATCAGGCAGTTCAGCCCGGGCAGCCGGGACCGCAGCTCCCGGCAGAGCTCGATGCCGTTGCCGTCCGGGAGCCGCACGTCGAGCACGGCCACGTCCGGCCGCAGGGCGGGGATGCGGGCCTCCGCCTCGCCGGCCGTGGCGGCCTGGCCCACGACTTCGAGGTCTGGCTCGGCGCTGAGCAGGTCGGCCAGTCCGACCCGCACCACCTCGTGGTCGTCGACCAGGAACACCGTCGTCTTGCCGGACCGGGTGTCATCCACCCGTCCAGGCTACGAGCGCACCCGGGTCGCTGCCCGGTGCTCTTCGCCGGCTCAGGCGTCGGTGCGGAAGGTGAAGCGGACCTTGCCGACCCAGATCTCGTCGCCGTCGGCCAGCACGGCGGCCTCCACCGGCAGCCGGTTGAGGTAGGTGCCGTTGAGCGAGCCGCCGTCGATGAGCACCCACCGGCCGCCCTCCTCGCGCAGCTCGGCGTGCACGTGCGAGACGGTGACGTCGTCGACCACGATGTCGCAGTCACGGCCGCGCCCGATCGTGGTGCGCGGCATGCCGATCGTGAACCCGGTGCCCGCGTCGGGCCCGCGGCTGATCACGAGCCGCGCGCGCCCGCTCTGCGCCTCGGGCGCGCGTGGCGCCGGCACCTGCTGCCCCGCCGTGGCGGGGACCGACCAAAACCGCGTCGGCTCGTCGATCCGAATGTCGTTCATCATCAACCTCCTCGCGAGCAAGCGAAAACGCCGCGGCGGGCGACGTTGTCCGGGTGCGGCGACCAAAGCCAGCATGCCCGGACCCGGCCGCCGCTCGCCAGGACCTTCGTCCTCACTTTCGAAGCCCGGCCCCCGGGCCGCCGGCGTCTCGGTCAAATGGTTCGCGCCAAGATCACCCGATGCCGTACCGTGCTCCGGTCGCTTGCCGGCGCAACGGCGGGAGAGCGGCACCGGTTTGGGCCGACGAGCGCTTCAGAGCCGTCGCCGAGGCGTTTTCGCGGAACCTCACCGGATTTCCCGAAGGCGAAGCAGCTCATCGGGTGGGTTCGCGGTTGTAGAGCTTCTTCGCCCACAGGTAGCCGCCCAGAGCGATCACGGCGCACCAGCCGATGGCGAGGATCGCGCTGTTGCCGATCGGGGTGCCCATCAGCAGCCCGCGCAGGGCCTCGATGAACGGGGTGAACGGCTGGTGCTCGGCGTAGACGAACAGCAGCAGGAAGATCGCCGGAACCCCGGCGGCCGTCAGGGTGAGCGTCGGACAACGCAGCATGTGCCGCAGCTGGCGGCGGGCAATCGCAGCGATAACGGCGCTATTGAGTCACGAGGAAGGGAGAGCCGAACGCCGCCTCGGCGATCTGGTAGCAGGCCATGTACCAGTTCCAGTCGCCGTTGACGTGCATGGAGACGATGAGCTCACCGTCGGAAGTGCCCAGGGTGACGCAGGCGGTACCTCCCGTCATGCCGGACAGGACGTGCGCCAGGCGGCCGTCGGCCAGCGGCCATTGCGACACCCCGAGGCCATACCGGGCATTGGGGATCCAGTCCGTGGTGAGGCCCGTTGTCCACATCGCACGATGCTGCGCGGGCGGCAGTAGGGAGCCGGTTATCAGCGCTTCCGCGACCCGGAGCAGGTCGCCGGTGGTCGAGACGACGCAACCGGCGGCCCCCTCGAAGTAGGTCCGGTCGGTGATGTCGAGCGGATCGCCATCGGTTCCCTCCAGGAGGGACGTGTAGTTCTCGGCCGTGAGGGTGTCCGGATCGACATCGTCCCTGACGAACAGTCCCTTCGAATACGCCTTGCAGTGCTGCCCCCGGAACTGCCACTCGTCCAAGGTCTGCGCGTAGGTGTTGGTCAGCCCGAGCGGTTGGATGACCGTCCGGTCGATTTCGTCCACATAGGTGCGACCGGTCGCCTTCTCGATGATCGCGCCGGCGATCTGGAAACCGCCATTCGAATAAGCGAAGCCCTCGCCCGGCGCGAACACCGGCGGAATGGACAGCTGGAGCCGCAGCAACTCGTCGACGGTCCAGACGTAGAACCGGTTCTCGGCGAACCCGGACCGAGTGTGGTACCTGCGCACGATCTCGGGGCTCAGGCCGGTCATCCCCAGGCCGCTGGTGTTGGAGAGCAGCTGCCTGATGGTCATGCTGCTGCCGTCGTTGCCGTTACCGCGGACCACGCCGGGCAACCATTTGTCCACCGTGTCATCAAGACTCAGGCTTCCCTCGGCCTCCAACGTCAACAGCGCGGCGGCGGTGAACGCCTTGCTGATGCTGCCGGTGTGGAACCGGTCCCCGGGATCGCGGCGGCGGCCGGTCTCCAGGTCCGCCACACCGGCCGAACCGAACCAGGTGCCGTTCTCGTCCTGGATTTCGGCGACGGCGCCGGGGGCGCTGCCCTCGGCCACCACCCGTTCCAGCGCCTCCTGCACCTTCTCGTGCCTGCTGCCTGCCATGTCGATGCCTTTCCGATCGGGATGGTCACGGGTTGCTTCCGTGTGCCGACCACGATGTCCGGGCGTGCTGACAGGGGTCTGAAAGCGGGCTGACGGCAGGTGTCAGAGCGCGCGGAGCCGGCCAAGCGCCTCGGCTCGCGGCATCCCGGCTCCCCGGTCGAACGCCTGCGCGTAGGCCGTTGCGCCGAGCCGTGCGGTGAGATCGTCGGTCAGCTCGCGCAGCTCCGGATCGCCCCGGTCGAACGTCCCGCGAATGACCTGGCTCATGCCGAGCGCGGTCGCCGCCCCGGCCGCGTCCCCCTCCTGCGCCAGCAACCGGGCGAGCAGTTCCGCGCCCGGTGCCGCCAGATCTCGCACGGCCGATTCCGCCACCGCCGCCACCCAGGGCAGCAGCTCCCTCGCCGTCGCAGGCTGCCCGGTGTCGAGCCGGTCGGCCATCCGGACTGGGGTGATGAGCATCGCGGCGGCCTGCTCGGCACTGGGCTGACCGTGAGCGACCGACTCCACGTGGTGGAGCGTCTGCTCGGCGCGGTCCGGTTCGCCCGCGCGGCGGTGCAGGTTGGCCAGGCCCACCAGTGGCTCGATCCGCAGGTGCGGCTGGCCGCGCTCGACCGCCTGCCGCAGGGCGGTGTCCAACTCCCGCCGAGCCCCGTCCAGGTCGCCCGCGCGCAATCGCTGGGCCGCCAGCTGGGCCCGGTACGAGACCTCCTCCGCCCAGCCGACCTCGGCCGCGAGCGTGACGCACCGCTCCAGGGCGGCGATCGCCTGATCGTGCTCTCCCTGAAGTGCGTGGTCCTGCGCCACCCTGGCCAGGATGAACGCCAGGCCGAGCCGCTCGCCCACCTCCTCGAACCCGCGCTGCGCCCGTGCCCGCTCCGCAGCCGCGCCCGACCAGTCACCCTGGTCGTTCCGGAAGACCGACCGCGCCCAGGCCGCGATGGCCGCCACCCCTCGGTCCGGATGATCTTCGGCCCCGTGCAGCAGGCGCTCGGCCAGCTCGACGTGTCCCATGAAGTAGGCCATCGGGGCCGTCACCATCAACAACATCGGGTGGTGCTCCAGCGCGCCGGTGCTGATGCAGTCCTCGATGACCGAGCGCACCCGCTCGGGGTTGATGGTCGTTCCATCGCTCCTGTTCAGCTGGTACAGCGCGGTGAGGGCGGCCCGGCTGTGGCCGGGGAGGGCATCGCCGAAGCGGAGCACCTCGGCCACGAATCCCTCCGCCCGGGCGTCGAAGCGCAACGTTTGCCAGTACCACACCAGCGAGCCGACCAGCCGCGCCGCCGTGTCCGCGACGCCGTCGTTGATGGCCGCACGCAACGCGGACAGCAGGTTGTCGTACTCGGCGTCGAACCACCGCAATGAGGCGAGCTGCTCCCGGGACCGCAGGCGAGGCTCGTGCTCCTCGGCCAACGCCAGGAAATACCGCATGAACCGATCGGAGAAGGGTTTCCGCTCGCCCAGCCGCTCGCTCGCGTACGCGCGGATGGTCTCCAGCATCCGGTACCGCTGCCCGTCCCACTGCACCAGGGACTTCTCCACCAGCGAACCGAGCACGTAGACGACGTCGTCGGCGGGCAGCGTCCCGTCCGCGCAGATGGCCTCCAGGGCGGGCACCGTCGCCCCGCCGGGAAAGATCGAGAGCCGTCCGGCAAGCACCCGCTCCTGCTCGGTCAGCAGCTCCCAGCTCCACTCGACCACCGCGAGCAGCGTCCGGTGCCGCGGCAACGCCGTCCGGCTGCCCGAGGTGAGCAGCCGGAACCGGTCATCTAGCCGGTGCGCGATCTGCTCGGCGGTCATCGAGCGCAGCCGGGCAGCGGCCAGTTCCAGGGCCAGCGGCAGGCCGTCCAGCCGTCGGCACACATCGACGACCAACCCCACCGTCGACTCATCCAGCGCGAAGCCGGGCCGTACGGCCTGAGCCCGATCGACGAATAGCCGCACCGCGGCTGAGTCACCCGCCGTGGCGGTCCCCGTCGGCAGTTCCAGCGGGCCGAGCCGGCACAGCGACTCGCCGGTGATCGCCAGCGGTTCCCGGCTGGTGGCCAGGATCGTCAATCGCGGCAGCCGTTCCAGAAGCCGGTCGACGAACTCCGCGGCGGCGGCCACCAGGTGCTCGCAGTTGTCCAGCACCAGCATCGCCGGCTCGGGGCCGATCAGCTCCACCAGTTGGTCGAGCATCCCCTGCCGTCCCCCGCCGAGACGCGCGCCGGCGGCACTGAGCACTCCCAGCACGGCCCCGGCGACCTGGTCCACCGCACCGGCCAGCGGCGCGAACCACACCCGGCCCTGATCGTGGGCCGGGTGCCGGGTCGCCATCTCGATGGCCAGCCGGGTCTTCCCCACGCCGCCCGGTCCGACGATCGTCACCAGTCGGGTGGCCGCGAGTTGCCCGGCGAGCAAACCCAGCTCCGCGTCCCGCCCGGTGAAGCTGGTGAGCTGCGCGGGCAGCCGGCCGGGCACGAGTTTCGGGCGCGCCACCAGCGGGTCGAGTTCGCCGCGCAGCATGGCCAGGTGGATCTGCCGCAGTTCGGGCCCGGGATCGACACCGAGATGCTCGGCGAGTGCGCCGCGAACCTTCTCGTACGCGGCGAGCGCCTCCGACTGCTGCCCCGCCTCGTGAAGCGCGCGAATCCGCAGCGCGGCCAGCCGCTCCCGCAATGGATGTTCCCCGGCCGACGCCTCCAACTCGGCCAGCACCTCGCCGTGACGTCCCAGACCCAACGCCGCCTCGAAGCGATCCTCGGCGGCCGCCAGCCTCATCTCCGCCAGCCGCGCGGTCGCCGCGCGGACGAACGGTGCGTCCGGCAGGTCGCTCAGCGCCGGGCCGGTCCACAAGCCCAACGCCGTGCCGAGGCTGGTGATGGCGGCGGCAGGGTGGTCGGCGGCCAGTTCCCGGCGGCCCCGCGCGGCCAGCTCCTCGAACCGCGATGCGTCCACGTCGGCCCTGAGCAGGTAACCCCCGCTCGTCAGCTCCACCGCCGCAGTGCCCACGACCTTGCGCAACCGCGATACCAGCGCCTGCAAGGTATTGGCCGGGTCCGCGAGCGAATCCGCACCCCACAGGTCGTCGATCAGCATCTCGGCGGGCACCAGCCGACCGCGGGCCAGTGCCAGCCGGGCCAGCAGGAGGCGGACCCGGGCACCGGGGATGCCGATCGGCGATCCACCGACGTAGGCCCGAATCGGCCCCAGCACCGCCACCCGGATCGCGCCACCTTCGCTCACCCGCCCATTGATACCGCCCGGCCTGGCGGCTGTGCGAGCACCGGGTGAGTTCGGGAGGGGAAGAACGTTGGTGGCTTCGGCCGTTCGCGAAGGTCGAACATGCCGCCGGTCCGGTCGAAAGCCGCCCGCTGGATCCTCCGCAACCGGGACCGAGAGGTGTCGTCGGTCAACGGGTTCTACCGGTCGACCGTCCGAAGCGGACATATCCACCGCTCGTCCTCGCTTTCCCAACCCAGCGCCTGTCGGCGGCTCGGTAAATGGTTCGCGCCAAGATCACCCGATGCCATACCGTGCTCCGGTCGCATGCCTGCGGCACCAGGACGAGAGGATGGCAGCGGTGGAGCACAACGGCTGGGCCGACGAGCGCTTCGGAGCCGTCGCCGACGCGTTTTCGCGGAACTTCACCGAATTTCCCGAACTCGGCGCGGCGGTCACGGTGTTCGTCGGCGGGCGCAAGGTGGCGGAGCTGTGGGGCGGGGTCGCCGACGAGCGCACCGGCCGGCCGTGGGCGCAGGACACCGCCGTGCCGGTGTTCTCCTGCGCGAAGGGGATCGTGAGCCTCTGCGCGCACCTCCTCGCGCAGGAAGGGCGCCTCGATCTCGACGCCCCGGTGGCGCGGTACTGGCCGGAGTTCGCGCGGCACGGCAAGGAGGCCATCACCTGCCGCATGGTCCTCGGGCACCGGGCGGGCATCCCGGCGCTGGACGACGAGCTCGCCTTCGACGAGATCGCGGCCTGGAAACCGGTGATCGGCGCCATCGAGGAACTGCGGCCGCTGTGGGAGCCGGGAACGGCGTACGAGTACCACGGCCACGTGTTCGGCTTCCTCATCGGCGAGGTCATCCGCCGCATCACCGGCCTCACCCCGGGCGCGTACTTCCGCCAGGCGGTGGGCGACCCGCTCGGCCTGCGGGCCTGGATCGGCCTGCCCGCCGAAGAGTTCGACGACCGTGCACGGCTCGTGGAGGCCGAAGGACGCCCCGAGATGCCGGGACCCGAGCACCTGCTCACCCGCATCGTGACGATGAACGGCGCACTGGTCTTCCCCGGCGTCGACGTACCGCACGGCTGGAACGACCCGGCATTGCTGGGCATGGAGCTGCCCGGCGCGGGCGCGACGGCGTCGGCGAGCGGCCTCGCCGGCCTGTACGCGGCGGCGGTGACCGGCATCGACGGCGGCCGGCGGCTGCTCACACCGGCCACCGTGGCGGACGCGGTCCGAGAGGTGTCCTCCGGCCAGGGCTGGCTGGGCTTCGACGCCGGAACGCGCTGGGGCTCGGGCTTCCTGCTCGACTCGCCGTCCTTCCGCCCGATGCTGGGGGAAACCAGCTTCGGCAACGACGGAGCGGGCGGCCAGTTCGCATTCGGCGACGAAGAATCCGGAGTGGGCTTCGCCTACGTGGCCAACAGAATGATCGGCCACGGAGACGCCAGGGCCAACAACCTCATCGAAGCCCTCCGCAAGTCCCTCTGACGCCTGATCAATCTGCATTGACCATCAATTCCGGCCAAAAAGAACGCCTCGATCACGGGCAGCTGATCTCGGGCGACCGCGACCACAGTTGTATCCGCTGTGGCCTCAAGCCTTGGCCGTGTTGGCGCCAACCTCTCGCGCGAGGACGGCCGCCTGTTCGACGGCCTGGGCCTGGGGAATCGGGCCCGTGTTGCCCGCCGCATCCACGTCCCTTCCGGTGAAAAGCATCTTCAGGTTTAGGTTTCCGACGACGATGATGTACTCGACACCATCACTCGTCGTACTTCGAACCGCGTACTCACCGACGCCCAACACGCGCTCAAACCGATTCGACGAACTCCTGCTGAGCCGGTCGAGTTCTTCCAGCGCACCGTCGGCGCCGGATCTGGAGTCCGTGCTTCGGTGCAGGCTGACGTGCAGAGACAGCTTTCGTTCCAGTGCGCGAGCACCTTCGGACCCCAGATCCCGATACGTCCACAAGCAGTAGCCGCCGGTTTCGACCGCTATCGCGCCGGTCTGGTAACGCTCCCCGATCACTTGTATCGCCGTCTGCGGGGAAACCAGATCGCAGATCTGCGGGAGCGCCTTGAACCGGTCGTTCTCCGGGTCCAGGCCGGGGTTTCCAGCGCATCCTGCCACGAGCGCACCGAGCAGCACCGCTACCGCCGTCCACCGCAGCAGGGACGAGATCTTCATTTCGGCCTGACCTTCCAATCTCTGGCGTCCGCAGCGGCTTCGGGCAGCGGTTCTGGGATCTTCAAATCCGCGGCAACCTGCGCAATCGTCACTCCAGACCGCCTGAAGTCGGCCATCAACTGGAGCACCCTTTCGGCCGTCGACGTCAGCTGGCGAACGAAGTTCGCCAGCGCTTGGAGCACTTCGTCGGCAACGCCGAAGAGCTCGCCGATCTTGTTGAGGAGCCCGCCGGTCACGGCGATGATCTCGGCCGCGGTGTTCCCGATCAGAAGGATGGCGATCTTGTACGCCTCGGTGATGTGATCCCTCATGTCCAGCAACTTGTTGCTGAACTGGTCGAACAGGACTGCCGTGTCCTGCATGACCTTCGTCACGTGATCGAGGTAGACGAGGTACGCCTCGGAAGCGGGGCCCGTCCAACTGCTCGCAATTGCTCCCCAAGCGCGTTCTCCGTGGTGTAGCGGAGTTTGTCGTGCACCAGCGTGATGTCGAGGAGTTCTCCGTACCCGCTCACGACCACCGTCCCGAGATCGCCGCCGATCGGCTCTGTCACGGTCTCGGTTGCCAGGAACCGACTCGCGGCCTTCGCCGCGTCGGTCCGCTGCTGGATCTCGACGAGCAGGTTCTCGATCTCGTACATCGATGCCATCACTGCTCGCCCGCCAAGCCAGGAGCCACCTTCTTGAACGCCTGCACGGCGGCTTCGGACGCCAGGCAACGAGCTCTCCCGATGGCGTCCGCGATTTCCTCGGCCAGCAACTCCGGGTAGATGCCTCTGAGCGCACCGTCCTGGATCCCGACCTTCGTCACGGTTCCATCGCCCAGGCACGTCACGACCACTCGCCCAGAACCGGAACGCCCGCAGAAGCGATGTCGCGCGTGCTCCCGCCGTGCCCGCTTTATGGCGTTGGCCTGACGCTCCAAGGAGTCTGCTGCCCGGTGCAGCGCCTCGAGATCGACTCGTCGCGACTCCACGACTCTCCCCAGAATTCCCGATGAATTGCAGCGAACGCATTACCGCATTCTGGAGGCTATCGATTTTTGGTCACAGATCGGACCACCACAGGAATCAGTTTTACATTTCACTCGAACAGTTTAGTCCGAATAGTGTCAATTACGCCCGATGGAATAACAGTTTGGTGCGGCCGGTGCACCGAGGTCACCCGTCACGACCAGGCCACGACCAACGATCAAGCCTCAATGCCCCGTTGGTGTCTTCTCTAAGCCGAAGATCAGCCCAGGCCGGACACCTCCACCCCGGCAACCTCAATCCTGCGAACGGATGCAATTTTGTCCCCCATCCGACGAAGCCAAACCGGCCATTGCCCCATGAAATCAATTCGGGAAATCCGGGAACCGCCGAAGAAAATTGATGGAATATTCCATGGAATGACCAACTGAAAGCCCAGCGGCCCGAATCCGATCCCCGTCCGGGATGGATCCGGGCCGCTCCCGGCTTACTGCACGATCGGCTTCCGTCGGCTGAGGCGTTACTTCACCGCTCCCATGGAGAGGCCTCGGACCAGGTGGTTCTGGGCCACCCAGCCGATGATCATCACCGGTAGCGACGCCAGGAGGGCCGCCGCCGACAGCTGGGCCCAGTACAGGCCCTCGCTGGTGATGAAGCCGACCAGGAACACCGGCACCGTGCCCGCCTGGGCCGCCGTCAGGTTCACCGCGAAGAAGAACTCCGTCCAGGAGAAGATCACGCAGATCAGCGCCGTCGCCGCGATGCCTGGTGCCACCACCGGCAGGATGACCTTGAACAGCAGCGTCGGCAGCTTCGCGCCGTCCACGCGGCCCGCCTCCACCATCTCCTTCGGCACTTCCAGGAAGAACGAGCGCATCATCCAGATCGCCAGCGGCAGGTTCATCGCCGTGTAGAGGATGACCAGCACCCAGACGTTGTCCAGCAGCTTCAGATTCTGCGAGATCACGTACAGCGGGATGATCGCCGCGACGACCGGCAGCATCTTGGTGGACAGGAAGAACCCGAGCGCGTCCCGGGTGCCCGGCACCGCCGCGATCGACAGCGCGTAGGCCGCCGGGACCGCCATCAGCAGCACCAGCAGCGTCGACACCACCGTGACGAACGCCGAATTGCCCAGGTACGGCAGGAAACCGCGTTCCAGGACGCCGGCGAACTGGTCCAGCGTCGGGGTGAACACCAGCCGCGGCGGGTCGGTGTAGGCGTCGGCCTCCTGCTTGAACGCCGTGAGCACCATCCACAGCAGCGGGAAGACGAACAGGATGGCGACCAGCCAGGTGAACGCCGTCAGCGCCCACCTGCCGGCCGGATTTCCGGCACGCATCATCGCACCTCGCTCACGCCGAAGGTCCGGAACATCAAGCGCAGCGCGAACGTCGCCACGATCAGGGTCAGCACGACGACGATGACGCCCATCGCCGAGGACTGCCCGATGTCGAAGCCCTCGAAGGCGCGCTGGTAGATGTAGTAGGGCAGGTTCGTGCTGGCGGTGCCCGGGCCGCCCTGGGTCATCAGGAAGATCGCGTCGAAGCTGTTCACGATGTAGATCGCGCCGAGCAGGATCGCCAGCTGCAGGTAGCGGGTCAGCTGCGGCAGGGTGATCGACGCGAAGATGCGCCACCGGCCCGCGCCGTCCACCGCCGCGGCTTCGAGCACCTCCTTGGACTGCGACTGCAGGCCCGCGAGGATCAGCAGCATCATGAACGGCGTCCACTGCCAGACGATCTGCGCCATCACCGACGCCAGCGGGAACTCCGACAGCCAGTCGGTGTCACCGCCGAAGACGAAGTTCAGCAGGCCGAAGGTCGGGTCGAACATCGTCGTCTTCCACAGCAGCGCGCCGGCCGCCGGGAGGATCAGGAACGGCGTGATGAGCAGCGTGCGGACCACCCCGCGGCCGACGAACTGCCGGTCCAGCAGCAACGCCAGCCCGAGGCCGAGCAGCATCGCCACGAGCACGCAGACCACGGTCAGCAGCACCGTGGTCAGCATCGCGCCGCGGAACTGGCTGTCGGCGAACACGTCGACGTAGTTGCGCAGTCCGACGAAGTGGCGGGAGCCCGGCCGCACCAGGTTCCAGGACTGGAACGAGTAGAACACGGTGAGCACGAACGGGATCTGCGTGACCAGGATCGTGAACAGCAGGGCGGGCAGCAGCGGGGCCCGGCGCAGCCAGGCGGTGCCGGACCACTTGCCGACCGGCTTGCGCACCTGGGCGGGCATCGTGACAGGTGTCGTGGCGGTCTGGGTCATCTGGTCTCCCGGTATGCCGCGCCGACCGATTCGGCGTACTCCTGGGACTGCTGGAGCGCCTCGTCGACCGTGATCTGCCCCGCGATGGCGGCGGACAGCTGCTGGCTGACCCGCGTGCCGAGGTCCTGGAACTCCGGGATGCCGACGAACTGGATTCCCGGGTACGGCACCGGGCGCAGCATCGAGTTGCGCTGCTGGGCGCGGTCGATTCCGTCCAAAGTGGCCGGTGCGTAGGCCTGGGCGGCCTGCTGGTATTCGGGGATCTGGTACGTCGACAGGCGGCAGCCGGGCGGAACCCGGTTCCAGCCGAAGGTGGTGCCGACGTTGCGCACGAACTCCTTGTCGGTCATCCAGCGCATGAACCGCCAGGCGGCGTCCTTGTCCTCGGCGACCTTCGGCATGGCCAGCGACCAGGTGTAGAGCCAGCCGCTGCTGGCGGTGCGCTCGACCGGGGCCGCGACGTAGCCGGACTTGCCGACGACGTTGCTGCTCTCCGGGTCCTCGTTGGTGCCGGCCATGACCGTGGCGTCGTACCACATCGCCGCCTGGCCCTGCCCGTAGCGCGTGCCGCATTCGGAGAAGCCCGCGCTCGACGCGCCGACCTCGCCGTGCTCGCGCACCAGGTTCACGTAGAACTCGGCGGCGGAGCGGAATTCCGGCGAGGTCAGCTGCGCGTTCCAGTTCTCGTCGAACCAGCGCGCCCCGAAGGTGTTCGCGACCGTGGTGAAGGGCGCGAGGCTCTCACCCCATCCCGGCTTGCCGCGCAGGCAGATGCCGGACACGCCCGCGGCCTTGTTGTCGAGCCTCGCCGCGAAGTCGGCGATCTGCTGCCAGGTCGGGCGTTCCGGCATGGTCAGCCCGGCCTGCTCGAACAGGTCCTTGCGGTAGGCCAGGAACGACGACTCGCCGTAGAACGGCACCGCGTACATCGAGCCCTGGTGGGACAGCGAGTCCCGGATGCTCGGGATGAAGTCGCCCGGGTCGTAGCCCTCGCTGCCGTCGATGTAGGGCTGCAGGTTCTCCAGCCAGCCGTTGGCCGCCCACTGCGGTGTCTCGTAGTTGCTGATCATCACCACGTCGAACTCGCCGCCCTCGGTGGCGGTCGAGGCGGTGATCTTGGCGCGCGCCTGGTTCTCGGGCAGCTGCACGAACTTCAGCTTGATGCCGGGGTTGTCCCGCTCGAACTGGTCCGACAGCGCGATCGCGTCCTCCATCTGCGGGTTCGACACGATCGCGACCACCAGCGTCCGCCCGCCGGAGCCCAGCGCCCCGGCGCCGGCGCAGCCGGTGAGCGTGAGCAGCGCGGCGCACGCGAGCAGCGCTAGCTTCCTCATTCGCCTATGCATCAACGCCTCCCGGCAGCACCTGGACCTTCAGCCCGGCACCGCTGCGCATCAGGTCGAGCGCCGCGGGGAATTCCTCCAGCGGCAGGGTGTCGGTGAGCAGCGCGGCGGTGTCGATCGCACCGGAGGCCACCAGGTTCAGCGCGGCGCCGAAGCTGTTGAGCACCGCCATGGAGCCGACGATCTTGATCTCGTCGTTGTAGATCCGGAACGGCGAGAGCGACACGCGGGCCTCTTCCGGGGCCACGCCGAACACCAGCAGCCGGCCGCCGCGGCGCAGCGAGTCGAAGGCCGCCTCGATCGCAGGCGCGGCACCGGTGCAGTCGACCGCGGCGTCGAACCGCTCGTCGAGCTCGGCGACGTCGGTGCCGACCGCCACCGCGCCGAGCTTGCTCGCCCGGCCCAGCCGCGCCTCGTTGCGGTCGACCACCGTGACGTGCGCGCCGCCGCGCTGGAGCAGCTGCTGCATCAGCAGCCCCATCGTGCCCGCGCCCACCACGAGGAACCGCTCGCCCGCTTCGACGCCGATCTGCCGGACGCCGTGCACCGTGCACGACACCGGTTCGACCAGCGCGCCCTGCTGCCAGGTCATCTCGTCCGGCATCCGGTAGCAGGTGGCCGCCGGGACGGCGACGTACTCGGCGAACGCGCCGTCCACGGTGTCGCCGGTGGCGTTCCAGTTCGCGCACAGGTTGCCGTGACCGGAGCGGCAGGGCGTGCAGTACCCGCAGAACAGCGAGGGATCCACCGCGACCCGGTCGCCGGCCTTCCAGTCCCCCGGCACCTCCGCGCCGATCTCGACGACCTCGCCGGCGAACTCGTGGCCCGGCACGATCGGGTAAGGCGTGGGTGGAAAGTGGCCGTCGGCGATGTGCAGGTCCGTGCCGCAGATCCCGCACGCACCGACCTTGATCACCAGTTGCCCGTCCCCCGGCTTCGGATCCGGCACGTCGCCAACCCTGATCGAACCGGGCTGGTCGATGATCGCGGCACGCATGACACTCCATTCCTGTCTGCTCATATGAGCACATCTCATCGCGGGCGTCCCGCAATACGCGGAGCATTCAAGGACTTCATGCCGAGATACGTCAACCTTTGGGCCGAATTTCGAGCTATTGTGCTCATATGAGCACTAAGAGGATCCGGATGACCGACACGATCACTGCGGCGTCGATCGCGCACCGGTTCTACGTCCAGGGCCGGTCCAAGCTGGAGATCGCCGAGGAGTTCGGGATCAGCCGCTTCAAAGCGGCGCGCATCCTGGCCGCGGCACAGGAAACCGGCCTCATCCGGATCGAGTTCGACCTGCCGGTGCCGGTGGACCTGCCGATGTCGGACGAGGTCCGCGCCGCCTACGGGCTCCGCCGGGTCCTGGTGCTCAATCGAGCGGAATCGAAGGCAGACCGGCCGGAGCTGCGTCGCCGGATCGGCTCGCTGGCGGCGCAGCTGCTGACCGAGCTCGCCACGACGGACGACGTGATCGGCCTGGCCTGGGCGCGTTCGGTGAACGCGATGGCCGAGGCCGTCGATTCGCTCCCGAAGTGCCCGATCGTGCAGTTGTGCGGGGTGCAGGCGGGCATGGACATGCGCGACCGGTCGGTGGAGACGGTGGGCCGGGTCGCGGCGGTCGGCGGCGGCGACCCCTACCCGATCTACGGCCCGCTGGTGCTGCCGGACCGCCGGACCACCGACATCCTGCGCAAGCAGCCGGGCATCGCGGAGACCTTCGACCAGTTCCAGCACCTGACCAAGGCCGTGGTGAGCATCGGCGCCTGGCGGCCGGGCGAATCGACGGTGTACGACGCGCTGACCCCGAGCGAACGGGACTCGATCGGCCGGCGCGGCGCGACGGCGGAGATCGCGGCCCGCCTGTTCGACGAGAACGGCAACGCCCTGTCGACCGGCCTGGCCCACCACGTCCTGGCGATCACCCACGAGCAGCTGCGCCAGGTCCCGGAGGTGATCGCCCTCGGCTACACCGAACCGAAGGCGGAAGCGATCGACGCGGTCCTGCGCTCCGGCATCGTCACGACCCTCATCACCGACGCGGTGGCGGCCGAGCGGATCCTGGAACTGGCCGCCGAGCGCCCGCCCGAGTGACGGCCGATCCCCGCGCAAGACGCAGTTCGTTGCACGAATTATCAAGGCGTTCGATGTTAATCTGGCGGCGTGGGCAATCAAGAAGATGGCCAGATGGGAATGGCGGCCGCACTGGTGCGGTCCGCGTTCCTGGTGGATGCCGTGTACGCCAAGTCGGGCCGGGAATACGGACTGACGCCGCAGCAGGGGCAGTTGCTGTGCGTTCTGATGTCGTGCTCTCGCGGCATGAGCGAACTGGGGGCGATGCTGGGGCTGGCCAAGTCGAGCCTCACCGGCCTGGTGGACCGCACCGAGCGCAACGGCCTGGTCCGCCGCGAGCCGGATCCGCAGGACACGCGCGCGGTGCGGGTCGCGCTGACCACGCAGGGCAGCAAGCTCGCGGACGAGTTCTACGCCGAGACCTGCAGGCGGATCGAGGAGCTGCCGGCGAGCCTCAGCCCGGCGGAGCGCAACACGCTCGCCGACCTGCTGGGCCGCGTCGTGCTGAGCAACGAGGTTCCGGTGGTCTTCATGGAACCGGACGAGGGCGCCCGCGACAGCTGAGCCGCAAATGATGTGTCCCGCGACACAATCGGTTGAGTTCGTAGTACGAACTATTACAGTTCGTACTACGAACTCGGTCTTTTTGTGGAGCGTGGAATCATGAGTCGTACCGTCGCGGTAATCGGCGGAGGCTACGGGGGCGCCGCGGTCGCCAAGGCGCTGCAGTCCGAGGCCGACGTGGTCCTCATCGACCCCCGGGACGCGTTCGTCAACGCGGCCGCATCGTTGCGCGCACTGACCCGGCCCGACTGGGCCGGCAACATGTTCTTCCCCTTCGAAACGCTGCTCACGCACGGCGAGGTGATCCGCGACCGCGCAGTCTCGGTGGACCCCGGCGGCGTCACCCTGGCCTCGGGCGAGCACGTCCCGGCGGACTACGTGGTCCTGGCCACCGGCTCCAGCTACGCCTACCCGGCCAAGCCCGGCTCCAACTCGGTCGACGACGCGCTGGACGACCTCCGCCGGACGAACAAGGAACTCGTCCAGGCCGACAAGGTGCTGATCCTCGGCGCCGGGCCGGTCGGCCTGGAACTGGCCGGCGAGATCAAGGACGCCTGGCCGGACAAGCACGTGACCATCGTCGACCCGGCCCAGGAGCTGCTCCCCGGCTTCGAGCCGGAGGTGGTCGAGGACCTGCGCGGCCAGCTCGACGCGCTCGGTGTCGACGTACGCCTCGGCACCGGCCTGGCGGCGGCGCCGAGCACCGAGGCGGGCCGGACCGGCGCCTTCACCGCCACCACCACCGGCGGCGACGAGATCGCCGCCGACATCTGGTTCCGCGCCTACGGGACGAGCACCAACAGCGACTACCTCGCCGACGGCAAGCTCACGACCCGCACGCCGCAGGGCCAGGTTCCCGTCACCGAATTCCTCAACGTCGTGGGGCACGACCACGTCTACGCGGTCGGCGACATCACCGACGTCGCCGAGGCCAAGATGGCAGCCCACGCGATGCGGCACGCCGAGGTAGTCGTCAAGAACATCTCCGCTCAGCTGAGCGGAGAACGCCCCGCGGCCACCTACGCTCCCGAGCCGTTCCCCTCGATCCTGCTCCCGCTCGGTCGCAGCGGCGGTGTCGGACAGCTTCCCTCTCCCGAGGGCCCGACCGCCGCGCCGGCCGCGATGGTCGCCGAGTACAAGGGCGCGGACCTGTTCACCGGCCGCTTCATCGAGCAGTTCGGCCCCACCGCCTGAACGGCAGCGTTCCCGCTCGCAGCGGCACCGCAAGTCCGTCCCAAGAGGACATTCACGTCGACGCGCCGCACGCTGTTCTCGGCGGGCGGCGGAACGCAGGACGTCGTTTCCCTCGGCCGCTGGGCCGGCGAAATCGTCCCGGCCGTGCGCGAAGCGATCGCGAAGGCCCGGTGATCAGTGGCCTCGCTCCCGGTTCGGGGGGCGAGGCCACTGGAGCGATGGGCGCTGCACAACCGGGCAGCTGAAATCTGTCGGGCCTGCGTGATTTGCTCGACGACATGACCGAACCCGCGCGAATCACGCCCGACCTCGTCCGCCGCTGGCAGGCGGGCTGGGGCCTGGCCCGACGTTTCGCCCGGCAGAGGAGGCACGCGGCGGACTGCACCTCGTGATCGGGAAGCCCGGCCGCCACAACGAAGTCGTCGCCTGCACGCCGACGACGATCCGGAGTCCCTGCGCAACCTCGCCGCAGAGGCCGCAGCAGCCGCGCTTCCCACGTGGCTGACCGTGCCCACCAACCACCCCGACGCTGTCAGGGCGATCGTGCGCGACGCGGGGCTGAGCCTGCCGGACGAGCCGGAGTGGTTCATGACCACCGATCTGAGCGGGCATCCACGACGCGCAGGCCCGGCGCCGTACGAGTGCGTGGCAGCGGTGGAAGGGTCGGTGGTCGAGGCCGAGGTGCGGCATCCGTCCGCGGGCGTGGTGGCGCGCGGAAGCATGGCCGTGATCGGCACCGATGCGATCGCGGACCGGATCGAGACGGACCCGGCGCACCGCCGGCTCGGCCTGGGCAGCGTGGTGATGGGCGCGCTCGCGGAGCGAGCCATGGCGCGGGGAGCGAAGGCGGGCATCCTGATCGCCAGCACCGAAGGCCGGGGCCTGTACGCGGCGCTGGGCTGGGCCAACAACGCAATCGTCCTCATCGCGAAACCGCCCATCCCCGCTGTGTGAGGCTCGTGAGTGCTTTGGACCGCTCTAGCGATCCAAAGCACTCACGAGCCGCGCCGGCGGGATGACGCGCACATCCGAAACTGTCCGGTGGCGCACCGTTTCCCGTTGACTCCTCCAACGGGAAACGGGAAACGGCTCTATTTCCCGGCTCCGGAATCCGAATCTCCGCCACAATCCTCCGACGAACGGCGCGCGGCCGCGCCGAACCGGACTTCCCTCCAGGCGTCGAGGACTGCGATGAATGCGGCGGAGAGCACCAGCACCAAGGCGAACAGCTCAGTACCGGAAAGGGCGATGCCAGCGAGGACGATCGCCGCCCACACCAGCACTGCGGTGAACACGAGGGCGAGCACCACCCGTCCGAGCGACCTCGCCAGGGATGGATTGCGCTGTTCGGGTATCGATTCTCGGACGAGCTCGTCCTTGATCATCTCTTCTCCTAAGGGTTCCTAACAAAGGGTCTTGATGTGTCGGTAGCAGATGATGCAGGTGGCCAGGCCGAGGAACGCTTCGTGGATGTCGTCGCGGCGTTCCCAGCGGATGCGGAGGCGTCGCATGCCGTGGTACCAGGCGATTGTGCGCTCGACGA
>NZ_SMKW01000057.1 GCF_004348985.1 Saccharopolyspora elongata
GGTGCGCGGTTGGCGTTGCATCTGGCGTTGGAGTTGAAGCGTCGTGGTGGTGGGGTTGGTGCGGCGGCGTTGTGCGGTGGTGGTGGGCAGGGTGACGCCCTGATCCTCCGCGTACCAACAGCCTGACCCCGGCCGTCCCTGAGATCTACCCGGAGATCCCGCACCGTCGGTGATCGACCGGCTCCGGCGTGGCTACCCTGGACGGCATGAAGTGGCTTCCAGGGGGATGGCAACGGGCCGACCGGGTCGAGCAGGAACGGGCGACCGTCCCGGCACGCCCCCGCAACACCGCCCGTTACACCTCGGACCACGCCGGAGCTGCCGAGCCCGCCACCCGGGTGCAGCCCGGCGGCGGGCACCGCCCGACGCTGCTGAGCGCTGACGCGCAGGACGTCGACGTCAGCGCCAGCAGCTTCAAGGCGCTGCTCATCGGTGGCGGCATCAGCGGGCTGCTCACCGTGCTGGTCGCCGCGGCGCTGGTCAACAACGGCAACAGCGTCGGCTTGTGGATCTGGCAGCTCATCTTCGGCGTGATCTTCCTCTGGTTCCTCACCGCCTCCCGGGGCATGCTCAACAGCCGTGGCTTCCTGCTCGACCGCAGCGGCTTCTACGCCCGCACCCGCGGCGAGGTGTTCGGCGTCACATGGGACGAGATCAAGGCCGTCGGGGTCGGCACGCTGCCGTGGATCCAGCACCGCCGCCCGGTCGCGCCGGAGCGCCGCCACGCGCTGGAGCTCTACCCCGCGGATCCGGGATTCGCGGCGCGGCACCCGGAGCTGGACCGCTGGCGGGTGGAGGAGCAGCCGTCGATGCCGGGGCTGCCCGGCGAGCGCTACCGGTTCCACCTGCCGCCGATCAGCAGACTGCCGAAGGAGCTGGAAGGCGCCGTGCAGACGGTCGCCCCGCAGAAGTGGATCGGCCGGTACAAGCGGGAGCTCCCGCCGCCGCAGGCCTGACGGCTACCAGCCGAGGCTGTCGATCGGGTCCGCCGAGGTCAGCTCCGGGGCGTCGATGGCGAAGGTGCGGGCCACCCCGCGGCCGCTGGCGGCGGTCTCGAACCGGACGGTGACGCGGCCGTGCCCGGCGCCCTGCACCCAGCCGTGCCCGAACTCGCTGTGCTGAACGTCGTCACCCGCCCGCCAGTGCCGGGTCAACGGCTCCGGGCTCGGTCCGGGGGCGGGCAGGGCGGCGGGCGCCGGGGATTCCTGCTGGTCGGCGGGGTTGTCGAACAGCGGCTCCTGCTCCGAGGCCGCCAATCCCGAGTAGGAGACGCCGACCAGCCGGACCGGCGTGCCCGGCGGGACTGCGACGGGCAGCAGCCGTCGCGCCGCCGCAGCGAGCGCACCGAGATCGCTGGTCGCCGACGAGAACGTCTCCGCGCGGCTGATCGTGGTGAAGTCGGAGTCCCGGACCTTGATCGTCACGGTGCGCGCGGCGCGCCCCGACGACACCAACCGGCGATGCGCCGACTCGGCCATCCCGGTCACCTCGGCCTGCAGCTTCACCGGATCGGTGATGTCGACGTCGAACGTCGTCTCGGCGCTGACCTGCTTCGCTTCGGCGCGCTCGGCCACCGGATGCTCGTCGATGCCGTGCGCGAGGCGGTGCAGCTCGGTGCCGTGCGCCTGCCCGAGCAGCGACGTCACGTCGTTGGGGCGCAGCGCGGCGAGCTCGCCGATCGTCTGGACGCCGATGCGGTGCAGCTTCGACTCCGTCACCGGCCCGATGCCCCACATCTTGCGCACCGGCAGCCCCGACAGCAGTTCCAGCTGCTGCTCCGGCGGCACCACGAGCATGCCGTCCGGCTTGGCCAGGCCCGAGGCGATCTTGGCGAGCTGCTTGCCGGCGCCCGCGCCGATCGACGCCGTCACGCCGACCTCGCGGTGCACCCGCGCGCGCAGCCGCGTGGCGAAGTCCTCGACCTGCGCCGTGGTGGCCCCGGCGAGCTCGGTGGGTTCCAGGAACGCCTCGTCGACCGAGACCTGCTCGACGACGTCCGAAACCTCCCGGACGATGCCGAGCACCCGCTTGCTCACCGCCTGGTAGACGCGGAACCGCGGCGGGAGCACCACCGCGACGGGGCAGCGGCGGCGCGCCTCGGCCATCGGCATCGCGGACCGCGCGCCGTACTCCCGGGCCTCGTAGCTCGCGCCGGCGACGGTGCCGCGCGGGCCGAGGCCGCCGACGAGCACCGGGCGCCCACCGACCGTGGGGCGGGTGAGCTGCTCCACGGATGCGAAGAACGCATCCATGTCCATGTGCAGCACCCACCTCGGCATGACCGTCATTCAACGGGATGCCTCTGACAGCCGCCGCCGCGGCCGGGCGAGGTGAGAGCAAGGGAACCTTTCTGTCACCGCAGGCCGCTGACCTCCGCGGCGGGGCGCGAGGATGGGAACCTTCCTGTCACCGCGAGCCGGGGCGCGTGCATGGGAACTTTCCTGTCACCCCGCGCTGCTCGGCGGCCGGTCAGCGGAGCTTCGCCCAGGCGTAGGTGATCATCGCGTCGCGCAGGTAGTCGGCCATGCCCTTCGGCTTCCGGCGTTCGATGCGGCGGCGGAACTTCGGCTGGTTCACGTACATCTCCGCCAGCCGCAGGTAGGAGGACCGGTCCGGGGTCCAGAAGTGGCAGAGCCAGCGGTAGTGCTCGTGGATCACCTGCTGGGTGCGGGGGTCGTTCTCGGGGACGCCGGTGGCGAACAGCTCGGCGACGGCCGAGCTGATCCGGTTCCAGTCGGCGCCGATGCGCTGCGCGAGCGCTTTGCGCTGCTCCGGGGGGATGGGGCCGTTGGCTCCGGCGGGGGTGAGGTTTCCGATCAGAGCGGTGCCGTCCTCGACGGCTTCGGCCTGATCGAGACCGGGGCTCCCAAACGGCTGCACGGCGTTCCTTCCTCCCCTGACGTGCGGGCACGACGCATGACGATCAAGTACGGATCGTGATCGACATTGCGGGTGATCACGGCCCTGATCACCTGCCCGTGGCACATTAACGGAGCGAAGTGGACGCTGCGTGTGATTGTGGCGATCCGCTACCAGCCTGTGATGCCCCGGTCCGGTGCCGCAGCGCTCAGTCGGCTTCCGGACCAGCGGCGTCGTCCTGCTCGTCGGCCGCGGACCGTTCGGGCGGCGCGAGGAACACCACACCGCTTTCCAGGTCCAGCGGCCCGCCGGGGTCGTGCCCTCGCGAGATGCCGGTCTGGTCGCCTTCGTGCTGGAGCTTCCGGCCGGGGAAGAGTTCGCCGTATTTGCCCATGCACCCAAGGTAGCCCGGCGCCGGTGCCGAGGCCGGTGCGATGAGGCCGGCCCCGGCACGGGCGATCAGCAGTGCGCCTTGTAGAAGTACTGCGCCTGCTGGTCGATGTTGTCCTTGGTGATGGCGATCATCTCGGTCTTGGTCTCCCGTTCGACCGGCTGACCCTTGATCGCCGCGATGGCGCGCTTGACGCCTTCCTGCCCGATCTTGCCGGGGTCCTGCGCGATCAGCGCCTGGACCCGGCCGTTGCGCAGGTCGTCCACCTGCTTCGGGCTGGCGTCGAACCCGACCAGCTGCACCTGCCCGGACTTGCCTGCGTTGAACAGCGCGGTGGCGGCGCCTTCGCCGGTGTTGAGGTTGGTGCCGAACACGCCGACCAGGTCGGGGTTCGCGGCCAGCGTCGCCGACACGATCTGCGCGGCGGTCGCCGCCTCGTTCTCGGTGTACTGGGTGGGCAGCAGCTTCAGGTTCGGGTGCTTGGCGATCTCCTCCTCGAAGCCCTTGGCCCGCGCGTCGGTGGTCGAGGTGCCCGCCTTCGTGTTCAGCGCCAGCACCGACCCCGGCTTGTCGCCGACCAGTTGCGCCAGCGTTTGCGCGGCCAGCCGGCCGCCCGCGTAGTTGTCCGACGACAGCGAGGTGACCGAGATGGACCGGTCCTCCAGCGCGGTGTCGACCTCGACGACCTGGATGCCGTTGCTCTTGGCCTGCTGCAGCGGCGCGGCCAGCGCCTTGTCGTCGGTGGGCGCGATGATCACCGCGCCGGGCTTGGTGCTGACGATGCCGCCCAGGATCTGCGACTGCTCGGCCTGCTCGAACTTCTCCGGGGCCTGCGAGTTCAGCTGGTACCCCTGCGCGCTCGCCTCCTGCTGCGCCGCGCATTCGATGGACACGTAGAACGGTTCGCCGCGCATCCCGGTGATCAGGGCGAGGTTCTTGTTGTTGGGATCGGTCTGCCCGCTGCCGGTGTCACCGATCTGGCCGGACCCGCAGCCGGCCAGCAGCAGCGCCGCACCCAGCGCCAGCGCGGTTTTGTGCGTTCTCATCAGCGATTTACCTCCACACGCCGTTGTGCCGAAGATCGAGTGTCAGCGGTTGTTGCGCGCCCGCCGCCTGCGCTGGTCCAGCCAGACCGCGGCGACCAGGACCGCGCCGACCGCGATCGGTTGCCAGAACGGCCGCACCCCGGTCATCACGAATCCGGCGTCGAGCACCGCGGGGATGAACACGCCGATGACGCTGCCGAGCACCGTGCCGATGCCGCCGAACAGGCTGGTCCCGCCCAGCACCACGGCCGCGATCGCGTTCAGGTTGTCGTTGCTGTGCCCGCTGATCGTGGTGGTGCCGAAGTAGGCCAGCGACATGAACCCGGCCAGCCCGGCCAGCACCCCGGTGAGGGCGTAGACGGTGACCAGGTGCCGGGTGACCTTGATGCCGCTGCGGCGGGCGGCTTCGGCGTTCGAGCCGATCGCGTAGGTGTAGCGGCCGAAGACCGTGGTGTGCAGCAGCCACAGCGCCAGCAGCGTGATCACCGCCGCGAGGATCACCAGGTTCGGGACCACCACGAACGACGTCCCGGTGCCGAGGGTCTTGCGCAGCGCGCTGGGCACCGTGCGCACGTCGATGCCGTTGGTGAGCAGCTGCGCGGCACCGAGTGCCGCGCCGAACGAGCCGAGCGTGACGATCAGCGCCGGGACCCGGGCGACGGCGACGAGCAACCCGTTCAGCAGGCCCCACAGCGCGCCGCCGACGAGCGCGACCAGCAGGCCGATCGCGATCACGCCCCAGCCGGCGTTCGTCGCGTCGCCGCCGCTGAGCCATTCCATGGTCATCGCCGACACGACGCCGGAGAACACCAGCACCGATCCCACCGACAGGTCGATGCCGGAGGTGATGATCACGAAGGTCATGCCGACCGCGAGCATCAGCAGGGGCGCCGCCTGCACCAGCAGGTTCTGGACGTTGAACAGGGTGGGGAAGGCGTCCGGGCGGAGCACGCTGAACAGCACGCACAGGACGATGAGCACCAGGCCGGTCCACAGCGTGTTCGAGGAGGCCAGCCGCGCGCCGAACCCCTTCGCCGGGGCCGGCGCCTTTTCTTCCACAGTGGACTCAGGTGTTTCCTGCTGGGTGGCCATCAGCTCGCGTCCTCCTGCGACAGTGCGCCGGTCATGGCGCCGACCAGGTCCTCCAGGGTCGCCTCGGCGGCGCTGAACCGCGCCACCCGGCTGCCGAGGCGCAACACCTCGACCCGATCCGCGACCGACAGCACCTCCGGCATGTTGTGGCTGATCAGCACCACCGAGATACCGGTGTCGCGAACCCGCCGGATCACCTCCAGCACGCGTTCGCGCTGCACGACGCCCAGCGCGGCGGTGGGCTCGTCCATGAACACGAGCTTGTCCGCCCAGGTGACCGAGCGCGCGACGGCGACGCTCTGCCGCTGCCCGCCGGACAGCGAGCCGATCGGCACCGACAGGTCTTGCAGCGACACGCCGAACTTCGCGAACTGCTCGGCGGCCTGCTCGCGCATCTTCGCCTTGTCCAGCATGCCGAGCCGGCCGAGCAGCCCGGGCCGCCGGATCTCACGCCCCAGGAACAGGTTCGCGGCCGGGTCGAGGTCCGGCGCCACCGCGAGGTCCTGGTAGGCGGTCTCGATGCCGTGCGACCGGGCGGCGGCGGGGGAATCGAGCGTCACCGGCTTGCCGCCGACCAGGATCTGCCCCGAATCCGGCAGCTCCACGCCCGAAAGGCATTTCACCAGCGTCGACTTGCCGGCGCCGTTGTCGCCGATGAGCGCGACGACCTCACCCGGGTCCACGGTGAACGACGCGCCGCGCAGCGCCTCCACGCTGCCGTAGCGCTTGACCAGGTTGCGGGCTTCCAAGAGCGGTTCGGTCATCTCGGGCTCCCGGCGGCCGGCGGGCGGCAGTGCACCACGGTGACGTCCCCTTCGAGCTGAGCGGCCCCAGCGGAATGCGGGATCACGGCTGTGCTGCCGCGGTGCAGCGGCAGTTCGGCGCCGCCGTCCGTGCGCAACTTCCCGCTGCCCTCCAGCGCGATGAGCACGCCGAACGACGGCTCAAGCTCGACGCCGCTGTGCAGGCGCTCGGCGCGGAAGAAGGGTGCCGCGTCGTCGGCCAGCAGCGGGACGCGGGGCTCGGACCGGTCCGCGGTTCGCTTGATCAGCGAGTCCAGCACCGCATCGCCGAAACCGTCGCGGTTGACCGTTTCGAGCGCGGTCTGCCGGTCCATGCCGAGGAAGGCGCCCTCGGCGTCGGCTAGGAAACCCTGCCATTCCAACGTGATCGAGAAGTCCGTCGGCTGCTGCAGCTCGACGATGAACACGCCTTCGCCGATGGCGTGCGGGGTGCCTGCGGGGACGTGCACGGTGTCACCGGGCCGGACCGGGATCTCGTTGAGCGAACCGAGCATCGCCGACGAATCCTGCGTGGCCACCCAATGCGCGACCGTCTCCGGCGCGACGTCCTCGCGGAAACCCAGGTACACCAACGGGTTCGCGCCGGACGTGCCGACCACGATCCACGCCTCGGTCTTGCCGAACCGGGAACCGAGGTGCTGCTGGGCGAAGGCGTCCGAGGGATGGCAGTGCACGGGCAGCCGCTGCCCTGCGTCCAGGAGCTTGACCAGCAGCGCGGTGCTGTCGCCGAAGGCGGCCACGTGCTCGGAGCCCAGCCATCGCTCGGGTTCGGCGGTCACCGCATCGCGCAGCAAACGCCCGTCCGGCAGGCGGGACAGGCCCGACTCGGCCTGGCCGAACCGCGTCGTGGTGGACGCGACCCAGTCCTCCGGGCCGAATTCGCGGTCGTCCGAGCCGCGCAGCGCGGCGATCGACGCACCGCCCCGGTAGAACTGGCGGGGCTGGTTGGCCGGCAGGGCGATCGGAACCGCCGGGCCGGACTGATCATTGTGGACAGAACTCAACGTGATACCTCTCCGGAACCTCTGGCGAGCAGCCGAGTGGGAACGACCAGGCGACGTGGTGGCGTGCGGTCGCCGTCCAGCCGCGCGAACAGCAGTTCTGCCGCCGACCGGCCCAGCGCCCAGGTGTCGTGGGTGACCACGCTGATCGGCGGGTCGAGGAGGTCGGCGAGCTCGAAGTCGTCGAAGCCGACGAGCGCCGGCCGACGCGGTCGACCGGCCAGCGCGCGCAGCGCGTGCACGGTGATCCGGTTGTTGCCGGTCACCAGCGCGGTCGCGCGCTGCAGCGTGGAGCGCAGCGCCTGCGCCACCGACTCGTCGGTGTGCGGGCCCATCAGGACCAGGTCGGGGTAGAACGGCACACCGGCTTGCGCGCAGCCTTCCCGGAAACCGCGCAGCCGCTCGGCGGCCGTGTGGATCTCCGGAGCGTCGCCGAGGAAAGCGATCTCGCGGTGCCCGTGTTCGGCCAGGTGGCGGGCGGCGAGCGCGGTGCCGCCCGCGTTGTCGATCAGCACGGTGTCGGCGTCGAGGTTGCCCGGCGGCCGGTCCACGAACACCACCGGCGTCCCGGCGTTGATCTCGTGCGCGATGTACCCGTGCTGGTGCCCGGCGGGAACCACGATCAGCCCGTCGACGCGGCGCGCGCAGAACTCCAGCACCAGCTCGCGTTCCCGCGCCGGGTCCTCATCGGACGAACCGGTCAGCACCTGCTTGCCGTGCACCCGCGCGATTTCCTCGACCGCGCGGGTCAGCACCGAGTAGAACGGGTTCGCCAGGTCTTCCAGGACCAGGCCCAGCGTGCCGGTCCCGGTGCCGCGGCGGAGGTTGCGGGCGCTGAGGTTGCGGCGGAACCCGAGCTGGTCGATGGCGGCCAGCACCCGCTCCGCGGTCGCCGGATGGACGCCGCTCTCGGCGTTGACGACCCGCGAAACGGTCTTGATGCTCACGCCCGCCAGCCGCGCCACGTCGTTCATCGTGGCGCGCCGGACGTTCCCGGACTCAGACAACGTTGTCATGATGGGCGGCATTGGATCGCAGCACCTCGCCGCCTGTCAATGCCACCACCCGGATCTGACTACGCCTGGCCCCGCGGCATCCGCTGATCGGCCCAACCCGGCCCCCGGCGTTCCGGGGCGGGGTGACAGGAAAGTTCCCATCCTCGCGCCCGCCGACCCCGGCCCGCACGACCCGCCGACCCGGCCGATCGACGACAGGAAGGTTCCCATCCTGCGGTTTTCCGGCCCTGGGTGACAGGAAAGTTCCCATGCTCGCAGCCGGGACCCGGGCCGGCGGGGTGTTGTCGCGGCCGCGCGGGTCAAGTCGTCGGGCGGCGGTATTCCGCGCGGCCGAACGCCGCGCCGCAGTGTCGAAACCGGACAAGAACGGCGATCCGCATTGACCTCCGCGGCGTCTCCGACGACGGTGAACCGGCCCGGCTTGACAAGGTTGTCCAGTGAGGAGGCGGCGATGCCCCGAAGCATGCCCAGGAGATCCGCGCTGCGTTTGTTCGGCGGCGCGGCCATTGCCGGCGGGCTGCTGGCTGCGGCGCCGGCGGTGGCGTCGGGGGCACCGGCCCGGCGGGACTGGAAGCCGGTCGCCGAGGCCGTCCGCCGCGAATTCCTGTGGGCATGGCAGCACTACGTCGAGCGGGCCATGGGCGCCGACCACATCAAGCCGATCTCCGGCGGCCGGGAGGATTTCTTCGTCGAGGGCCACTCCATCGGGCTGAGCCTCGTCGAGGCGATCGACACGTTGTGGCTGATGGAAGCCGACTCCGAAGTCGAGCGCGCCGTGCAGTGGGTCAAGGAGAACCTGAGCTTCGACGTCGACGCGTCGTTCCAGGTGTTCGAGACCAACATCCGGATGGTCGGCGGGCTCGCCGCCGCGTACCACTGCACCGGTGAGCAGCGGCTGCTCGAACTGGCCGTCGACGTGGCGGACCGGCTGCTCCCGGCCTTCACCGAATCCCCGACCGGCCTGCCCTACCGCTACGTGAACCTGGCGACCGGCGCGGTCAGCCGGCCGGAGACCAACATCGTCGAGGTCGGCACCTACGTCGCCGAGTTCGGGATCCTCTCGGAGTGGACTGGCGACCGGCGCTACTTCGACCTCGCCAAGCAGGCCATGCGGGTCGTCTACGACAAGCGGACCGAACTCGGCCTGCTACCGCACGACATCCACGCCGAAACCGGTGAGTGGCGGAACCGCCAGGCCACCGTCGGCCCGCCGGGCGACTCCTACTACGAGTACCTCTGGGACGGCTACGCGCTGTTCGGCGACGAAGAACTCCGCCAGTGGTACGACGCGCTCACCGACGCGATCCTCGCCCACCAGGCCGAACGCCACCAGAACATGCTGTGGTTCCCGCAGGTCGACGCGTTCACCGGGGAAGTCCTCAGCCGCGAGCAGAGCGTGCTCGCCTCGTTCTACGCCGGTCTGCTCGGCGAATCCGGCCGCGTCGCCGAGGGGCGCGCCTACCACGACGCGTTCAACACCGTGCAGGATGAGTTCGGGGTGATCCCGACCTCTGTGGACTACTCGACGATGTCGGCGAGCGACCGGAGCAACGCGTTGCGCCCCGAGTTCGCCGACTCGGCGCTCATGCTCTGGCTGGAAACCGGCGACGAGATCTTCCGGGAACGCGCGAACGTCCACTTCGATCACATGGTGAAGACGTCGAAGACGAAGTACGGCTTCGCCGCTCTCGCCGACGTCACGGGGAAGCCGCCGTCGCAAGAGGACACCTGTCCGGGCTACTGGTGGTCCGAGCAGATGAAGTACTACTGGCTGCTCTTCTCCGACACCCCGCGCTTCGACTACCGGAACAACTACCTGAGCACCGAAGCGAACCTCCTCCGCGGAGCCCGCCGCTGACGCAGGGGTGACAGGAAAGTTCCCATGCTCTCAGCCTGCCGCCGGCGGGAGTGGAGCATGGGAACCTTCCTGTCACCGCACCCGCCGCGGGCCGCTGGCTACGCTGGGCGCATGGCTGATCATGTGCAGGTCGTGACCACCACCGACTCCGAGCAGGCGGCCGCCGAGCTGGCCCGCGGCGTCGTCGAGGCGCGGCTGGGGGCTTGCGTTCAGGTCGTGCCGATCCGGAGCTTCTACGTGTGGGAGGGCGCCGCCCAGGACGACGCCGAGTGGCAGCTGCAGATCAAGACCTCGGCCGGGCGGCTCCCGGAACTCGTCGAGCACCTCAGGGCCAACCACGGCTACGACGTGCCGGAGATCATCGCCACCCCGATCGTCGGCGGCAACCCCGCCTACCTGGCCTGGGTCGACGACCAGACCCGCCCGTAGCGGACCGGCATCGGTGTGATCGGCGACACCCGGCACACTCGCAGGGGAGTGCCGTTGGAACGGAAGTGGGTTTGACGTGCCGCGTACGTATGCCGGGTGGTTCCGGGCGGTTGCGATCGCCGAGGCGTTCTCGTGGGTCGGTCTGCTGGTGGCGATGGCGTTCAAGTACGGCTTTCAGCAGCCGCTGGGCGTGACGGTCATGGGCTGGGTCCACGGGCTGGTCTTCACCGCCTACGTGGTGACCTGCCTCGTCGTGTTCAGCCCGCTGCGCTGGCGGTTCGGGGTGCTGGTGCTGGCGCTGGTGGCGTCCATCCCGCCGCTGGCGTCGGTGTGGTTCGAGCGCTGGGCGAACCGGCGCGGGCTGCTGACCGAATCGGACTCCGACGAGCCGACGTTCTGGGGTCGCGTCCGCTACGCGGTGCGCGAGCTGAACTGACTCAGAAGTCCCCGGCGGCGTGCCGCACCTTGCCGAGCAGCTCGGTGAGCTGCTGGGTCTGCCGCTCGGTGATGCCGCGCAGCCCGAAGTCGATCTCCGTGACCGACTCGGTCGCCTTCTTCATCAGGTCCAGGCCGTCCTCGGTGATCTCCACCAGGGTGGTGCGCCGGTCCGTGGGGTGCGGCACCCGCCGGACCAGGCCGTCCTGCTCCAGCCGGTCGACGATGTTGGTGACGCTGGTCGGGTGCAGTTGCAGCCGGTCGCCCATGACGCGCATCGGGAGGCTGCCGCGCCGCGAGAAGCTCAGCAGCACCAGCGCCTCGTACCGGGCGAACGTCAGGTTGTGCGGTCGCAGCGCACCGTCGACCGCCGATTGCAGGATCTGCTGGACCCGCATCACGCTCGTCACCGCGGCCATCGTCGTCGACGGGCCTACCCGGTCGGCCCAGATCTCGGCCGCGCGAGCGATTGGGTCGAAGGGCAGTGGACTACGGGTGCTCATGGTGTTCGACGCTAGCAGCGGTTACCGACGAGTTGGTGGCTGTGGTGCGGGTCGGGCGAAATCAGGAGACCGCGCCGCTGCCCGAGCATGATCGAGGTGACCGGCGGACCACGCCGCCGGTCCGGAATGGAGGAGCAGACGTGCTAGTTGCGTTCAGCGTGGCCCCGAGCGGGGCCGGGGACAGCGACAGTGTCAGCGAGGCGGTCGCCGCCGCGGTGAAGGTGGTGCGGGAGTCCGGGCTGCCGCACGAGACGACTTCGATGTTCACCACGATCGAAGGCGAGTGGGACGAGGTGATGGACGTCGTGAAGCGGGCCACCGAGGCGGCCTCGGCGAACGCGCCGCGCACCAGCCTCGTGCTCAAGGCGGACATCCGGCCGGGGCACACCGACCAGCTGCATTCGAAGGTGCGGCGGGTCGAGGAGCACCTGCGCGGGGAGTAGGCGCAGCAAAAGACCGGGGGCGGCGAGCAGCCGCCCCCGGTCCGGCGCTTTGGATGCGTCAGCCCTTGGGGTGGTCCACGACCGGCGCGTTGACGCAGTTGTTGGCCTGCGGCGACAGGATCGGCACGACAACACCGATGGCGGCACCGACGTTGTTGCCGCACGCCTGCACCGGGACGGCGCTGACGTTGTTGTCATTGACCGCGTTGATGCCGTCGTTGTCGGCGCTGTCCGCGAACGCGGCGGTGCCGAGGGTCAGGACACCGAGGGTGGCGGCACCGGCGACGCCGGCAACACGGGTAGCAATACGCACTGTTTCGTACCTCTCGTTGAACTACTGACTGAAGGTCCCCCAAACGGAGGCCCCGCAGACCCGTGAGAAAACAACCGTCACTCGCGGGCTCGGTTTCCACTTCGGTGGTCAAAGCCGCCGAGCCTTAGGGGTGAACCCGCTTAGTCACCTGTTCGAGCGACATTTCCTCACTGCTTCGGTTTGATCTCGGGAGCCGTCGGCGTGTCGGTTCTGGACGTGTGGTTTCGCAGGCCGCGGAAGATCTGCCGCCCAGCGACCACGCGACCGGCGGGACGTGTCAGGATGGAGGTGTGACGAGGCCGGATCCACGCCAGCAAGCAGCAGCGATGTCCGCCGCGATGGCGGGCGCAGTCGACCTGTCGGCCCTGAAGAACCGGGCCGACGCCACCGCCCGGGCCGCCGCCCAGCCGCCCGCCAACGGCGACAGCCCGGCGGCGCCGGCGAGCGCCGCGGTCATCGATGTCACCGAGGCCACCTTCCAGGCCGAGGTCGTCGAGCGGTCGCTGCAGGTGCCCGTGATCGTCGACCTGTGGGCGACGTGGTGCGGACCGTGCAAGCAGCTGTCGCCGGTGCTGGAGCGGCTCGCCCAGGAGAGCAACGGCGCCTGGGTCCTGGCCAAGGTGGACGTCGACGCGAACCCGCGCATCGCGCAGCTCTTCCAGGTGCAGTCGGTGCCCACGGTGATCGCCATCGCCGGCGGTCAGCCCGTGGACGCCTTCTCCGGCGCCCAGCCGGAACCGCAGATCCGGCAGTGGATCGACTCGCTGCTGAACGCCCTACGCGACCAGCTGCCCGGCATCCGCGCGGCCGAGGAGGGCGTCGAGCCCATCGCCGAGGAGCCCGAGGACCCGCGGTTCACCGCCGCCGAGGACGCGCTGGAGAGCGGCGACTACGCCGCCGCCGAGGCCGCCTATCAGAAGATCCTCGACAGCGAGCCGAACAACGAGCAGGCCAAGGCCGCGCTGGCGCAGGTCCGCTTCACCGCCCGCGCCGAACAGGCCGACCCGGCCGCGATCGAGCGGGCCGACGCGGCCCCCGATGATGTCGACGCGCAGCTCGCCGCCGCGGACGCGGAGGTCGCCGTCGGCCGGGTGGCGGAGGGCTTCGACCGGCTGATCCGCGCGATCAAGCGCACGTCCGGCGACGACCGGGACCGGATCCGCCGGCACCTGATCGAAATGTTCGAGGTCTTCCCCGAAGGCGACGACCGGGTCGCCGCGGCCCGCCGGGCGCTGGCCAGCGCCCTGTTCTGAGCGGGGTTTCCCGGGCGCCGATTTCACGCGAAGTCGGCGCCCGGTCTTTTGCGCCCTAGTCGAGGAGCCTGTTCCGCAAGGCGGTCACATCCGCGTCGGGAAGGCCGCCGGAACGCAGGTATCCCGCCATGTCGCGCGAGGTCGCGGCCTCGTGGATGAGGTCGCCCGCCGTCGTGCCGTGCTCGGCGATGAGCTCTTCGATCTTCGGTGTGTCGTCGCCCAGACCCACCTTGGCGCACTGCTCGGCGCGGCGGACGTGGCTGAGGGCGTAGTCATCGGCGATATCCGCTGGGTCGGCGCCGACCAGGGCGAGCAGCACGAGCACGATCAGGCCGGTGCGGTCTCGCCCGCCGCCGCAATGCACCAGCACGCCGCCCGGTTCTGCGCGGGCGATCGCTCCGCACACCTCCGCGGTGCGCTGCGGGAACCGGTCCAGGAACGCCCGGTAGTACAGCGGGGTGCAGGAGATTCCGCCGCCCCACCGGTCCCAGAAGTCGGTGTCGGAGTGGTCGTCCAGCGGTAGGTGCACCGTCGTCAGTTCGGGCGGGCGCGGTGCTGCGTCCGGCTCCTGCTCGTCGTCTCCGGTCAGGTCGATGATCGTGCGGATGCCGTGCTGCTGGAGCCCGGACCACCCTGCCGCGGTGAGGGCCGCCGGGTCCTCTGAGCGAACCACCGCTGCCCAGCGGGTTGCCCGGCCCTCGCCGGTGCGGAGGCCGCCGAGATCCCGCGCGTTCAGGAAGCCTTCCCAGTCGAGAACTCGTTCCGTCATACCCGTGGGACGTGCGTGGCCGGTTCGGGTTGTGCGCAAGGAAAAAGCGGTGCCGCCCCGATCCGGGACGACACCGCCGGTTCCGTCAGCTCACGCGCCGTACTTGGTGCTGCACGGGGCGAATCCTTCCTGGACGCCGACCCGGAAGGCCTCCACCCGGGCGAACCCGACGGGCACCTGATCGCCGTTGACGTTTGCCGAGATCAGGCTGTCCTCGCCGAGCAGCGCGGACACGCCCTCGTCGATGTCGTCCGGCGCGATCCGCAGGCTGCCGACCGGGTTGCGCTGCCCGAACGGGTCCTCGACCAGCAGCCCGCTCCACGAACCGACCATGCAGGCGGTGCGCAGGCCGGCGGCCTCGTCGTCCAGCGGCAGCCCCGTGGCCTTCTGCACCGACAGCGCATACCTGGATGCGACCTGGGCGTATGCGGCGAAATCGCCGTAGCCTGTGGAGTCCGCGTTCTTGCTCGGCGGTTGGCCGATCTTCTGCAACGCCGCCATGTCCAGCGAGATCGTGTTCGTGCTGGGGCAGTACGACGCCGGTGATGTGGCCTGCTGGCTGCCGCACGGCTTCAGCCCGGCGACGATCTTGGGCGGCTCGGCGCCGGTGTCGCGGAACACCGTGCGCAGGCTCTTCTCCACCGCGTCGAGGCTCTGCTGGTCCACGGGGAGGTTGGCGTTCTCCTTCTGGATGGGCTTCCACGCCTGGAAGAGCGTCGTGCGCCGCTGGACGTCGTTGAAGTCCATCTTGGCGCAGCGCTGCGGGCCCTCGCTGAACCCGAACTGGAACGCCGTGACCCGGTCGAACGCGGAACCGTGCGCGTTGCCGTCGCGGAAGTCGGCATCGCCCGGCGAGTCGCGGATGAAGTTCAGCACGCCCATGACCTCGTTGAGGCCCTGCCCGGTGGAAACCTGGAAGTACTTCGAGGAACCCTCGGCGACGTGCCGGAAGTACGCGCCGGTGAAGCAGTCCGCCTGCTGCTCCAGCACGATCACCTGGTCGTTCGAGGTGGCCGTGCTCGCGCGGTGCTGCACGGCGTGCCCGATCTCGTGCGCGAGCACCGTCACCACGGCCATCGGCCCGAAACTGTTGTTCAGCTCGGGGAGCAGGGTGCCCCGGTCCCACGCGATGGAGTCCTCCGGCGGGCAGTAGAAGGCGTTGACCACGCCCGCCGTGTTCTGCCCGCACAGCTGGAGGCCGGGACCGCCCGAGTCGTAGGACACCAGCCGCTTGACCGGCTCGAAGCGCTTGCCGGGGAAGGCCTTCGGGAACGTCTCGCTCCAGTACTCGTCGATGTCGGCGACCGCGTCGCGCGCGAGCTTGTCCATCGCGCCGTTGTCGGTGCCCTCCACCGGTAAGGACGAACTCGGCGCACCTTCCTTGGGGCCGCTCGGGCCGTTGGTGGCGGGCAGGCCGGCGACCTCGGTCGTCGAGTAGCCGCCGAGCGTCGTGGGGGTGCCGCTGATCGGCCGCGAGCACCCGCCGATCAGGGCCGCACACGCGAGCACGGAGACCGCGGTGCCGAGGATCCGCTTTCGCCGTCGGGTTCTTGTCGATACCGGTACCACTGACGCGCCCCATCCTGCTGGCCGAAGTCCTCCTGCGCCGGGCCGGCGGCAGTGCCACCCGGTGCCGGAGCAGCCTATCGGTTACCTGATCGACCTCACGTGCGATCTCGCCGGATCGCGGAGGGGCGGGGTGACAGGAAGGTTCCCATGCTCACGCCGGGCTGCGATGCGTGACAGGCACTGGTGGGCTGGGCGGTGCGCCACCCGCCCGGGATCATCCGGGCGCGCGCCGACTACGACGCAGGTCCTGATCAGCAGGCCGCCGCGCCGCCGAGCGCGCCGGTGCGGAAGGCTTCGAGCCGGGCGAATCCGGTCAGCGAGTTCGTGCCCTGCGCGTCGCGGGCGACGTCGTCGGACTCGAGCACGACCGCAACGGCCTCGTCGAGGTCGCCTTGCGACAGACCCGGCTGCGTGACGGTGTATGCGCCGGTCAGGCACATGATCTGCGTGCTCGCGGTGGCTCCGGTGGTGGGGCGGCCGAGTTCGGTCAGCGCGGCGAGCGAGAAGCGGGAAGCGAGCAGCGTCGTGGCTGCTTGGTCGCCGATCTTGCGGTGCGGTTCGGTGATCGCCGCGCGATCGATGGAGATCGCGGACGGCTGCGCGCAGAACGTGGCAGGGCCGGTCGCTCCGGGACAGGCAGGCGTCGAACGGACCTGCGGCGCGGTCCAGCGCCCGCCGCGCTGGGCGACGAGATCACCGAAGTAGCCGGAAATCCGGTCGGCGCGCAGTGCTTCGTCCAGCGGTTTGTTCGCATCGTCCGGGTCCGGCGCTGCCAGCGATGTCCCCGTCACGTCGGCGCAGCGTCGCGCGCCGTCGCGAAAACCGCTCTGGAACGCCGAAACGCGGTCGAAGGCAGTGCCGTGCGCCGCAGTGCTGCTCGTGCTCGCCGGGTCGCGGAAGACGACGATCGCGCGCAATGCCCGGTCCAGCTGCTCCGGGTTGATGCGCAGGTGCTCGGCGTGGCCGTCGACGACCCAGCGGATGAACGAACCCGAGTAGCAGTCGGCCATCGCTTCGAGGCGCACCGAGGCGTCGTCGACATCCATCCCGGCGCGCTGCTGCACCGCGTGGCCGATCTCGTGCGCGAGAACCACTACGACCGATGCGTCGCCGTAGTGCTCCCGCAGCACCGGGAGCAGCGCTGCGCGGTCCCAGGCGATCGCATCGACGGTGGCGCAGTAGTACGCGTTGCCTTCGATGTCCTTCACATCGGTCGCGCACGGTGGCGGGGCACCGGTGCCGTTGGTGTCGACCGAGAAGAACCCGCCGTCCAGGTCCCGCCAGGGCTTGCCGAACACCGCCGGGTACTGCGCGGCCCAGAAGCGCTGCACGTCGGTGACCACCGTGGCCGCGAGCCGGTCGGCGTCGCCGTGGTCGGTGCCGTGCACGAACGCCGGATCGACCGTGTGATCGGCCACACGGGCGGGCTCGGGCGGTGCAGCCGTGCAACCGCCGGCGATCACCAAGATCACCAGCGCCACCAGTCCAATCGCGCGCACGACGCCAAGCTTCCCATCGGTCGCGGCCGCGGGCGGCGCTGGCACGTCCGCGGACGGGCCGCGGCGTGCCGAGATATGGTCCGCTGCTGTGAGAGCAGTCCACCGCTTCACCGTGCGAGCCCACCTGCCCGAGCAGCTGAGCGCGCTCGGCACGCTGGCGACCAACCTCCGCTGGGCCTGGCACCCGCCGACCCAGGACCTGTTCGCCGCGGTCGATCCGCAGGTGTGGTCCGCGGTGGGGGCGGACCCGCTGCGGCTGCTCGCCGAGGTGCCGGCCGAGCGGCTGCGGCAGCTGGCCGGCGACCAGGACTTCCTGGCGCGCACCCGGGCCGTCGACGACGACCTGCGCCGATACCTGGCGGTGCCGCGCTGGTACCAGCAGCGGCAGGACGAGGACGCCGGGCTGCCCACCTCGATCGCCTACTTCTCGATGGAGTTCGGCCTCACCGAGGCCCTGCCGAACTACTCCGGCGGCCTCGGGGTGCTGGCGGGCGACCACCTGAAGTCGGCCTCCGACCTCGGCGTGCCGATGATCGGCGTCGGGCTGCTGTACCGGTCCGGGTACTTCCGGCAGTCGCTGTCGGCGGAGGGCTGGCAGGTCGAGCACTACCCGGTGCTGGATCCGCGCGGCCTGCCGCTGGAGATGCTGACCGAGCCGTCCGGGAAGCCGGTCCAGGTGCGGGTCGCAATGCCCGCTGGGCGCACCCTGCACGCGCGGATCTGGAAGGCGCAGGTCGGCCGGGTGCCGCTGCTGCTGCTGGACAGCGACCTGCCGGAGAACGACGACGACGACCTGCGCAAGACCACCGACCGGCTCTACGGCGGCGACGCGGCGCACCGGATCCGGCAGGAGATCCTGGCCGGCATCGGCGGCATGCGCGCGGTCCGCGCCTACTGCGAGCTGACCGGCCACCCGCAACCCGAGGTGTTCCACACCAACGAGGGCCACGCCGGGTTCCTGGGCCTGGAGCGGGCCCGCGAGCTGCAGGAGGACCCGGGGCTGCAGTTCGACCAGGCGGTGGCCGCGGTGCGGGCCGGGACGGTGTTCACCACCCACACCCCGGTTCCGGCCGGGATCGACCGCTTCCCGGTGGATCTGGTCCGGCACTACTTCGGCGACGGCTCGGCGCAGGCCCTGCTGCCCGGCGTGCCCACGGATCGGGTGCTCGCGCTGGGAGCCGAGGACAACCCGGGCATGTTCAACATGGCCCACATGGGGCTGCGGCTCGCGCAACGCGCCAATGGCGTCTCCGAGCTGCACGGCGAGGTCATCCGCAAGATGTTCCGCAACCTGTGGCCGGGCTTCGGCGTCGCGGAGGTCCCGATCCGCTCGGTCACCAACGGGGTGCACGGCCCGACCTGGTCGGCGCGGGAACTCGGCAAGCTGATCGGCGAGTCCGAAATGGACAGCGGCGCCGGGTTGCGCGGCATCGAGCCGGTCAGCGACTCGCTGCTGTGGGAACTGCGCTGCTCGCTGCGCCAGCGGCTGGTCGACGAGGTGCGCAGGCGGCTGCGCACCGCGTGGCTGCGACGCGGCGCCTCGGACCTGGAACTCGGTTGGTGCGACACGGTTTTCGACCCGGACGTGCTCACGATCGGCTTCGCCCGCCGGGTGCCGACCTACAAGCGGGCCACGCTGATGCTGCGCGACACCGAGCGGCTGCGGGAGCTGCTGCTCGACGCGGAACGCCCGGTGCAGATCGTGGTCGCGGGGAAGTCGCACCCGGCGGACGAGGGCGGGAAGGCGATGATCCAGCGGATCGTGCGCTTCGCCGACCAGGCCGACGTGCGGCACCGCATCGTGTTCCTGCCGGACTACGACATGTCGCTGGCCAAGTACCTGGTGTCGGGTTGCGACGTGTGGCTGAACAACCCCGTGCGGCCGCTGGAGGCGTGTGGCACCTCGGGGATGAAGGCGGCGCTCAACGGCGGCCTGAACCTGTCGGTGCGGGACGGCTGGTGGGACGAGATGTTCGACGGCCACAACGGCTGGGCGATCCCGAACGCCGACGGCGTCAGCGACCCGAACCGGCGCGACGACCTGGAGTCCGCCGCCCTGTACGAGCTGATCTCCGACCACGTGGCCCCGATGTTCTACGAGCGCAACACCGACGGCGTGCCGGGCAAGTGGATGTCGATGGTGCGGCACACCCTGGCGACGCTGGGGCCGCGCGTGCAGGCGTCCCGGATGATCCGCGAGTACGTCGACAACCACTACACCCCGGCCGCCCGGTCGGTGCGGGCCGTGTCGGCGGACGACTACCGCGGGGCGCGGGAGATCGCGGACTACCGCGCCCGGCTGCAGGCGGCCTGGACCTGGGTGCGGATCAGCGACACCGAGATGTCCGTCGACGACGGCGGCACGCCGCTGCTCGGCGGGCAGGTCACGGTGCGGGCGCGGGTCGACCTGGCCGGGCTCGATCCGTCCGATGTGGACGTCGAGGTCGTCGTGGGGCGAGTGGACGACTCCGACGTGCTGCACGACTTCGTCACCGCGTCGATGCGGCCGGCGGAGGGCGGCCGCTACGAGGCGGCCGTGACCCTGCCGCACGCCGGCCCGGCGGGCTACACCGTCCGGGTCCTGCCCCGGCACCCGCTGCTGTCCGGCCCGGCCGAGCTGGGCAAGGTCGTCCTGGCCGGCTGACCCGTGAGCGTTTCGGGGCGCCATAGCACCCCGAAACGCTCACGGGTCGGCTCAGGTCACGCTTCTGCCCGGACCGGCACCGGGGTTTCGTCCACGCTGACGCCCGGCGCGTGCTGAGACCGGCGCTGCAGGTAGCCGGCCCACACCGCGGCCAGCAGGCCCGCCGCGCCGATCGCGGCGCCCACCCAGGCCACCGAGGCGAAGCCGAACCCGGCGCTGATGGCCATGCCGCCCAGCATCGGCGCGAGCGTGTTGCCGATGTTGAACGCCGAGGTGTTGACGGCTCCCACGAGCGTCGGGGCCCCGGGTGCGAGGGTGAACGCCCGCGACTGCAGGGCCGGGTTGGTGACGAACCCGCCGACGCCCAGGACGAAGACGAGGATGGTGGTGGTGATCGCGTTGCCCGCCGTGACGGCGAGGAGCGCGGAGGCGATCACCAGGGTGCCGAGGCCGACGAGGAGCGTGCCGACCGGGCGCGCCTGCGCGGTGCGCCCGCCGATCGTCATGCCGATCAGGCCGCCCAGCCCGAACAGCGCCAGCTCGGCGGGAACCCACGCCTCGGGCAGCCCGGTCACCTCGGTCAGCACCGGAGCGAGGTAGCTGAAGGTCACGATGACCGCGCCGAAGGCGAAGGTCGTGATCGCGTACGACAGCCACAGCTGGGGTCGGGCCATCGCGCGCAGTTCGGCTGCGGCGCTGCTGGGCTGCTCGGGCGAGGCCGCGTCGTGGATGGTGAACAGCGAGCACACCAGGCTCACCGCCGTGAGGACGGCGACGGCCCAGAACACCGCTCGCCAGCCGGCGAGCTGGCTGAGGACGGTGCCCGCCGGAACCCCGACGATGGTGGCGAGGGTCAGGCCGCCCGCGACGATCGCGACGGCCCGGCTCCTGGCGCCGGGCGGCACGAGGCTGACGGCGGCGGCCACCGCGACGCCCCAGAACCCCGCGTAGGACAGGGCGCTCACGATGCGGGTGGCCATCAGCACCCCGTAGCCGGGAGCCAGCGCGCCGACGATGTGCGCGGCGATGAAGACGCCTTGCAGCGCCACCAGCGCTTTCCGGCGCGGCCAGCGGATGGTCGCGATGGCCAGCAGCGGGGCGCCGACGACCATGCCGACGGCGAACGCGGAGATCAGCAGGCCCGCGTCCGGGATGGACACGCCGAGATCTGCGGCCATGCCGGGCAGCAGCCCCGAGAGCATGAACTCCGAGGTTCCCTGGGTGAAGATGCCCAGGCCGAGGATGTAGACGGCAAGGGGCATGGACGGTCCTCCAACGAGTCGGTGATCACTGCCGGGCCGACGCTAGCAATGTTTTGAAGCGGTCGATTCAAAATGTGACCGAGGTTTCGTTGCGATCGCTTCAAAACTGCTACGGTGGGGGCATGGCCCGGCCGAGGAAGTTCGACGACGCCCGCGTCCTCGACGCCGCGATGGACACGTTCTGGCGCAACGGGTACGAGGCGACGTCGACCCGGGACCTGAGCGACCGCACCGAACTGGGGCCGTCGAGCCTCTACAACGCGTTCGGCGACAAGCACCAGCTGTACCTGAAGTCGTTGCGCAAGTACTACGAGACCGCCACCGCGGAACAGGCCGCGGTGCTGCAAGGTCCGGGGCCGGTCAAGGACAGGGTGCGGGAACTGCTGGCCGACGCGATCGACGCCGACCTCTCCGGGACCGACCGGCCGGGCTGCTTCGCGATCAACGCGGCCATCGAGCGCGCGAGCTCGGACCCGGACGTCCGCGCCGAGGTGCGGCGGAACTTCGCGGCGGTCGAGGAAGCGCTGCGCGAAACCCTCGCGCACGGACAGCGCTCCGGCGAGATCGACCCGACGCGCGACGCGGAAACCCTGGCGCGCCAAGTGCTCAGCACGTACTACGGGCTGCGCGTCCTGGCCCGGGTCCAAGACGACCGCCAGGTGCTGATGAGCATCGTGGAGAACCTGCTGGACGGGCTCTGACCGCCAACATGTTGCCGGCCGGTTCGCCGATTTCGACGTGGATGCCGCCGATCCCGGCGAAGCGTTCGCGATCTGGCACCGGGAGTGCGTGCGATCCCGGGAGATCGTGTCCGCCGCCGAATCCCTCGACGCCACTTGTGAATACCGCGGCGAGGTCATCTCGTTCCGCGACATCCTGGCGCACATGATCGAGGAATACGCGCGGCACAACGGGCACGCCGATCTGCTGCGTGAACGCATCGACGGAACCACCGGCGAATAGCGGTTCGTTCGTTCGCAACCAGCCGGTCGGCTGCGGGAGTACTGTTCGAATTGTGTCCCGCAACGCGGAATCCACCAGAGCCCGGATCTTCGGGGCGGCGGTCACCGAATTCGCCGCCCACGGCATCGCCGGTGCCCGCGTCGACCGGATCGCCAAGCGGGCGCGGGCGAACAAGCAGCTGATCTACGCCTACTTCGGCAGCAAGGACGCGCTGTTCTCGGCGGTGCTGGAACGAACGATGGACGCACTGGCCGCCGAAGTCCCGATCGAGGGCGACGACCTGCCCGGCTATGCCGACCGGCTCGCCGCCTACCACCTCGCGAACCCCCACGTGCTGCGCCTGCTGCTGTGGGAATCCCTGGAGCGCGGCGATTCCGGCGTCGTCACCGGCTCCGAACGCTGGGCGCACTACCGCGAGAAGGTGGCCAGCGTCCGCCGCGCCCAGGAAAGCGGAACGGCCACCGGCGAATTCGACGCGGGGATGCTCGGATTGCTCTCGATCGGCATGGTCGGCTGGCCGCTGGCCGTGCCGCAGCTGCGCCGCATGATGCTCGGCGACGCGGAGCCGGCGGATCTCCGGGCGGCGGCCCGCAAAGCCGTCGAGCGCCTCGCCGAACCGCGCTGATCCCGCGGGCTTCAGGCGCCGGCGCGGAAGGTGCGGCGGTAGGTCAGCGGAGCGACGCCGATCGCGGTGTGCAGGTGCTGGCGCAGGGACGCGGCCGTGGCGAAACCGACCTGGGCGGCGATCTCCTCGATCGGCAGATCGGTGGATTCGAGCAGGTGGCGGGCCCTGGCGACGCGCTGCTGGATGAGCCACCGGCCGGGGCTGAGCCCCACCTCGTTGCGGAACCGGCGGGCGAACGTGCGACCGCTCATCCGGGCGTGCTCGGCGAGGTCGGCCAGCGTCAGCGGCAGGTGGAGGTTCGCGGCCGCCCAATCCCGGGTCGGCGCGGTGCCCAGCTCGGACGGTTCGGGGACCGGCTGCTCGATGTACTGCGCCTGGCCGCCATCCCGCCACGGCGGCACGACGCACCTCCGCGCCACCTGGTTGGCCACCTCGCTGCCGTGGTCGGAGCGCACGATGTGCAGGCACACGTCGACCCCGGAGGCCGCGCCCGCGGAGGTCAGCACGTCGCCGTCGTCGACGAAGAGCACGTCCGGGTCGAGGAGCACGTTCGGGAACATCCGCCGGAACGGCTCGACCAGGAACCAGTGCGTGGTCGCCGGACGGCCGTCGAGCAGCCCGGCCGCGGCCAGCACGAACGCGCCGGTGCAGATCGACACGATTCGGGTGCCGGGACGGATGAGCGCCAGCGCATCGGCCACCGGCTGCGGCAGTTCGGTGGTCACCTCGGTGAGGTCGTACGGCGGGATCACGACGGTGTCGGCGGTGCTCAGCACCTCCGGGCCGTGCTCGACCGAGATCGTGAAGTCGGCGTCGCTGCGCACCGGGCCACCGTCGGCGGTGCAGGTCAGCACCTCGTACCGGCTGCCGGCGCTGCCGAAGATCCGCTTGGGAATGCCCAGCTCGAACGGGTACACGCCGTCGAGCGCCAGGACCACGACCCGATGCATGGCACGATCCTATCGAATGTTGGCAATCAAGCCATTTCGTCGGGCTTGGCCGGGAGGCAGGCTGGAAGGCATGAGTGAAGCCAGCAAGATGCGCGCCATCAGCCAGGACGTCCTCGGCGGACCCGAGGTGCTCCAGGAGGTGCGGCTCGACCGGCCGGTTCCGGGCCCGGGCGAGGTGCTGATCCGGGTGCGCGCTGCCGGGCTCAACCCGACGGACTGGAAGCACCGGGCGTACAAGGTGTTCCTCGGCGAACCGCCGCTCGTCCTCGGCTGGGACGTCTCCGGCGTCGTCGAGGCCGTCGGGGTCGGCGTCACCCTGCACAAGCCGGGCGACGAGGTCTTCGGGATGCTGCCCTACCCGCACGGCGTCGGCTCCCACGCCGAGTACGTGACCGGCCCGGCCCGGGCCTTCGTCCCCAAGCCGTCCAATGTGGACCACGTGCAGGCGGGAGCCATCCCGCTCGCCGCGCTGACGGCCTGGCAGGCCCTGGTGGACACGGCCCGCCTGCAGCCGGGGCAGCGCGTCCTGATCCACGCGGCCGCAGGCGGAGTCGGGCACTTCGCCGTGCAGATCGCCAAGGCGCGCGGCGCGCACGTGATCGGGACGGCCAGCGCGGGCAAGCACGAGTTCCTGCGCGGCCTCGGCGCCGACGAGCTGATCGACTACCAGGAGGTCGATTTCGCGGACGTCGTCAGCGATGTCGACGTCGTGCTGGACCCGCTCGCAGGCGACACCCGCACCCGCTCACTGCGCACGCTCCGGCGCGGCGGCGTCCTCGTGTCGATCCTGCCGTTCGGGCGGGAAGAAGATGCTGCCGAAGCGGAGCGTCGCGGCGTGCGGGTGGAGCTGATGCTGGTCGAGGCGGACCAGGAGGGCATGCGCGCCATCGCCGAACTCGTCGAGTCGGGCCGGCTGCGCCCGGAAATCGCCGGGGTGTTCCCGCTGGCGGACGCGGCCAAGGCCCACGCCCTCGGCGAAACCGGCCGCACCACTGGGAAGCTGGTGCTCGAGGTGGCGTGATCCGTTCTGGATGGGATCACGCCACCGAAAGCCGCTGGCGGGTCTCGGCGACCCGGGGCGACCACGGTGCCAGCTCCTCAGCCTTGGCCAACGCGGCCCGCGCGGCGGCGTTGTCGTGGCAGGCCATGTGCGCGCGGGCGAGCGTGGCCAGATCGTCGGCGCGGGAGAGCGGGGAGTGGTTGTACTCGGCGCCGGTCGTGGCGAGGTGGACAGCGCGGTCCGCGTCGCCCTCGATCAGCGCGAGGAGTCCATTGGTGCCGCTCAGCTCGAACTCCGGGTAACCGAGCCGGATCGCGTCCTCGAGCGCCTTCTTGGCGGTCGGCAGCAGGGTTTCCGCAGGCAGCTGGCCGGCTTCCACCGCCTTGAACCCGAGTCCCGCCAGGCCCGCCAGCAGGTAGGGCATCTTGCGCGGCGGGATCTCGTCGCTGTTCGCCAGCAGCTTCAGCATCATCATGACCCCCGTTGCGTAATCGCCGCGCGACTCCAGCACGGAGATCTGGCACGTGACCGTTCCGTTCAGACCCGGATACTGCGCGGCGAGTTCATCGGCGTGCTCCTGCGCGCGATCGATGTCGCCCTTGCGCAGGGCCTCGTACGCACGAGCGGCAAGCGGTGCGGACAGGAAGTCGGAGCGTTCGGGATCCTTCAGGCGAGGAAGCGAGAAGAGCAACCAACCGGTCGACGTGGTCAGCGGAACCCGCATCGGCCACAACTTGTAGAGCATCAACGGCGTTGCGGCGAGCACGAAGCCGCGCCCGAACGGGCCGTCGGCGAGCAGCCAGCCCGCCACGACCACCGCGACACCCACCAGCGCCGACAGCAGTCCGGCCAACCAGCAGCGCAAGATCACCGGCGAACGCCACGGGCCGATCTGAGCCCGCAGCGTGATGGGCAAGGAGCGGATCGTGAAGGTCACGTGGCCAAGCCGCCACGACGCGACCTCCCGCATCGCGCCGAAGATCACCTGCCGGACCCGCAGCCCGAAAACCACCGAACCCAAGAGCAAACCCAGCTGCGTCGCCATCGGAAGCAAGGCCACCCCGACCAGGGCGCCGAGCCAACCGATGGCCGCCCCGGCCGGCCCGCTGCCGGCGATCAGCTCCACGGCCGCCACGGCGACGGCACCCGCCACGGCGGCTATGACCCAAGGGCGGAACAAAAGACTCTGAGCTCGCACAAGGACGAAAGCGTACGGGACCGGGCCGCCGCCGATACCCGCTTTCGACCAGGCGCACGACCACCACCGCCGGCGCCAGCACCGGGCGCAAGCATGGGAACTTTCCTGTCACCGACCGCGGACGCGGTGCGAGCATGGGAACTTTCCTGTCAAACCAGCGCGGCGGGGATCGCCCGGACCGGAGCGCGAGGATGGGAACTTTCCTGTCAACGGCGGCGCCTTCGAGCTGGTTGGTCGTGGCGTGAGCAAGGGAACCTTCCTGCCACAGGTGGCAGGAAGGTTCCCTTGCTCGCAGTTGGTCGGAGTGTCAGACGTTGGTGGTGACCGGGAGGCCGGCCGCCTTCCAGGCCCGGAAACCGCCCGCCAGGTCCGTCGCCTTGGTCAGGCCGAGCCCCTTCGCCTGGGCGGCCGCGAGGCTGGAGGCGTAGCCCTCGTTGCACACCAGGACCACTGGGCGGTCGGGGTGCAGGCCGTCCAGCCGGTGGCCGCCGGCCGGGTCCAGTCGCCACTCCAGCACGATCCGCTCCACCGTCAGCGAGCCCGGGATCTCGCCTTCGGTGAGACGGTCGGACTGCGGCCTGATGTCGATGATCAGGCCGCCGTCCTGCTGCAACGCGAACGCCTCCCGCGGGGAGACGCGGGTGAGCTTCGCGCGCGACTCGGCCAGCAGGTGGTCGATGCCGTACGGGCCGGCTGTGATGCTGGCCTGGCGCTGGATCGGGATCTCGCTCATCCGAGCTCCTTCGGCTGCGGGGCGGGCGGCTGCGGCGCGTGGATCCGCTGCGGCGGGACCGGCGGCACTTCGGCCAGATCCGAGTAGTAGCGGACCGGCAGCAGCGGCGGCGAGTACGCGTGCACGCTCGCCGAGTTCACCGAGCTGACGTTGCGGACCTGGTGGGCGCGCCCACTGCCGAAGCCGACGCCCGAGCCGACGTCGTGGTGCACGGTGCGCACCGGGCCCGCGGGATAGCGGTAGTCCTCCCGGAGCGCGCCGAACAGCACGGAGAACGAGCCGGACGCACCGCCGTGGTCGTGCGGCTCTGTGCCCTGCCCCGGCGCCCACGACAGCAGCCACAGCTCGACGCCCGCGGTCAGGCCGAGCTTGGCCCACCAGCGTTGTCGGTCGTCGACCCGGACGATGTCGAGCAGCGGGCCGGTCAGTTCGGACGTGACCAGGCTGGTGAGGTCGCGCAGTTCGCGTGGGCTCCACAGCAGGTGGTCGGGGCGGATCAGGTCGTGCAGCAGCGGCAGGTCGAGGCCGGGGTGCAGCTCGACCGCGCCGGGCGCGGGAACCGGCTCGGTCGGGGTGTATTCGGAAGCGGGGGCGGTCGGGTTGTCGTTGGACGGATGCTGTCGCACAGCGCTCATGCGTGTCTCCAAGTTCGTGTCTTGCAAATGAGCACGGCACGACACGCACGCCCCGCTATGGGGCGTGATTCGGTGGATTGATTCGTCGGGCCGCGCGATGAGCCTGGAAGGCGGTAGCAGAACCGCTTCAGCGACAGGCGGAGGTGACGACCAGGAACAGGTCGATCACGCGATCGCGGGTAAGAAACGAATCGGACACGCTTGCGATCGTGGCACGGCCGCGGGGATCGTGCCAGCACGATCGCGGTCGTCCCGGTATCTGGGCACCCGGCGCGCGCTCGCGCGGCCGGGATCTGCCGACCGGGCGAGCACAGGATGCGCCCGGCCGCAACTGCTGACGGAGCAGACGGAACAATGGGGCTCCGGAGGGGCCTGCCGGAATCTGCGGCGGTCCGGACGGAGACGAACCGCCTGCGCGTCGCCCGCGGCGCCGCGGTCGGTCACGGCTGGGAGGTAGACGTGGACGACCTGGTCATCCGGATGGATGGCGTCGGTGTTCGGCGAGGCACGACGACGCTGGTGGCCGACGTGAACTGGTCGGTCGAGCTCGACGAGCGCTGGGTGGTGCTGGGGCCCAACGGCGCGGGCAAGACGACGCTGCTGAAGATGGCCAGCACCGAGATGCACCCGAGCGAGGGCAGCGTCGACGTGCTCGGCGAACGGCTCGGCAAGACCAACGTGTTCGACCTCCGTCCCCGCATCGGCCTGTGCTCGGCTGCGCTGGCGGCCCGCATCCCCGGCGACGAGCTGGTTCGCGACGTCGTGGTCAGCGCCGGATATTCGGTCGTCGGCCGGTGGCGCGAGGAGTACGACGCGATGGACACCGACCGGGCGGCCGAGCTGCTCGACCTGCTCGGCGTGGCGCACCTCGCAGAGCGCGAGTACGCGACGTTGTCCGAAGGGGAGCGCAAGCGCACCACCATCGCGCGTGCTCTGATGACCGACCCCGAGCTGCTGCTTCTCGACGAGCCGGCCGCGGGGCTGGACCTCGGCGGCCGGGAGGATCTGGTGGCGCGGCTGTCCGCGCTGGCCATGGATCCGGACGCGCCCGCGTCCGTGCTGGTCACCCACCACGTCGAAGAGATCCCGCCGGGCTTCACGCACGGCCTGCTGCTGCGCGACGGCGGCATCGTCGCGCAGGGACTGCTCGAAGACGTGCTCACCGAGGACAACCTGTCGAAGACCTTCGACCAGGACCTGGAGCTGCAGCGCAGCGGCGCCCGTTACTTCGCCCGGCGGCGCGGCTGAGTTCAGGGCAGGAGGCGCCGCTGTGGGATCGGGCGGCGTTCCGGGTCGAGCGGATGCTGAGATCCGTGACACAGCAGCCGTGGGGCGGCGCGCGATAGCCTGCCCGGCGAGGTGGCGGTTCGACGAGGAGGTTGCTGCGTGGGCGAGTTCGTCAGGCTTGAGGTGGACGGCGCGATCGGGACGATCCGGTTGGATCGGCCGCCGATGAACGCCTTGAACCGGCAGATCGAGGTCGAGCTGCGGGAAACGGCGATCGAGGCCGCCGAGCGCTCCGATGTTCGCGCCGTGATCGTCTACGGCGGCGAGAAGGTCTTCGCGGCGGGCGCGGACATCAAGGAAATGGCCGACATGTCCTACACCGACATGGCGCGCAAGGAGGAGCGCGGCCTGTCGGACGCGATGAGCCAGGTCGCCGCCATCCCGAAGCCGACCGTGGCAGCCCTCACCGGGTACGCCCTCGGCGGCGGCTTCGAGCTGGCGCTGAGCTGCGACCGGCGCATCGCCGGGGAGAACGTCAAGGTCGGCCAGCCGGAGATCCTGCTGGGCGTCATCCCCGGCGCCGGCGGCACGCAGCGGCTCGCTCGCCTGATCGGGCCCAGCAAGGCCAAGGACATCATCTACACCGGGCGTTTCGTCGACGCCCAGGAAGCGCTTTCGCTGGGCATGATCGATGAGGTCGTCGCGCGCGACGAGGTGTACGCGGCGGCACGCCGCTGGGCCGAGCAGTTCACCGGCGGCGCGGCCCGTGCGCTGGCCGCGGCGAAGGCCGCGATCGACGGCGGGCTGGACGTCGACCTGGACACCGGGCTGAAGCTGGAGACCCACCTGTTCGCGGGCACCTTCGCCACCGAGGACCAGAAGATCGGCATGCGCTCGTTCGTCGAGAATGGTCCCGGCAAGGCGAAGTTCACCGGGAACTAGGCCCGGACGGAACGAATCGTGACAGCCCACCCCACCAGTCCGCCCTGCGCTTCCGTTGCCGGAGCGCGGTCCCGGCGACGGCGTTGAGGAGTTCTGGTGGGGTACGGCTTCGATCTCGATGATGTTGCGTTCCTGCGCTCGGCGGCCGGACGGGACGCCGTCGCCGAGCTTTCCGAGCTCGGGCTGACCAATTCGACGCGGCTCAACGACGTCGCCGCCGCCCGCAAGCTCGTCGGCGAGCGATTCGCGGCGGCCGCGCTGGAGACGGCCGTGCTGCGGCGCAAGGCGGAGTCCAAATTGGACGACCCCGCCGGCTGGTTGTTCACCGATCCGGCGCTGCAGCAGGCGACGGCGAGCGTGGTGGCGCGGCATCGCGCGCAACGGCTTGCCGGGCGCGACGTGCACGACGTGACCTGCTCCATCGGCGCGGATCTGGCCGCGTTGGCCGCCGTCGCCCGCCGCTGCGTGGGCTCCGATCTCGATCGAGTCCGGTTGGCCATGGCCCAGCACAACCTCGCGGTTGCCGGGCGGTCGGTGGCGCTCGTGGAAGCCGATGCGCTGCGCCCGGTGACCCGCGGCACGGCCGTGGTCGCGGACCCGGCGCGCCGGGACGACGCCGGCCGGCGTCGCTGGAACCCAGCGGATCTCGTTCCTCCGCTGGACGACCTGCTCGACGTCTACGCCGGCCGCGATCTCGTGGTGAAATGCGCCCCGGGGCTGGATTTCGCGGCGGTCCCGGACACCGCCGAGGCCGAGGTGGTGTCGCTGGCCGGGCAGGTTCGGGAGGCCGCGTTGTGGTTCGGCGGGCTGGCGGACCCGCAGGTTCGGCGCCGGGCGACGGTGCTGCGGCCGGACGGCACCGGTTGGACGATCACCGACGCCGAGCCGGACGACTGCCCGGCAGTCGAGGTCCGGCAGTGGATCGTGGACCCGGACGGCGCCGTGGTGCGCGCCGGGCTCGTCCGGCACTACGCCGCGCGGCACGGGCTCGCCCAGCTCGACCCGCACATCGCCTACCTGACCGGCGACGAACCGCCCCCGGGCGTCCGTGCCTTCCGGGTCTTCGAGCACTGCCGCTACCACGAGAAGTCGCTGCGCGCCCTGCTGCGCAGGCACGAAGTGGGCAGGCTGGAGATCCTGGTCCGCGGCGTCGATGTGGATCCGGATGCGCTGCGCCGCCGCCTCAAGCTCAAGGGCTCGCAGGAAGCCACCGTGGTGCTGACCAGGGTCGGCGACACCGCGATGGCGTACGTGTGCCACGCCGAGCGCACCTGATGCCTGTCGGCGGAAGTGCATGAACACTTCGCGGCCGGGTGCGGTCGGTACCAGTAGCGGCACACCACTGCTGATACCGACCGCGAAACGGCAGCGTCAGCCGATCGGCTGCGATCGGAGGCTCGCCGCACGCCGCGACATGACTCGGGCGATGACGATCATCCAGACGTCGAGGACGAACACGGTGATCACGAAGAGTTCGATCGGCAGGACATCGAGTCCGACGAAGTTCGTCGTTCCGGCGATGAAGGAAACCGCACCGGCCGCCGCAGCGATCCAGCCGAGCCACGACGGGTAGTTCGTGCTGAGTACGATCGCGATGCCGAACAGGATGAACGGAAGCCCGAGCAGCAACGTAACGTAAAGCGGGAACATCGCGTTGGTGGCCATGGTGAGCACGGTGCCGCGTTCGAGGTGAACCGCCTGCTCCGCACCAGAGGATGCCGCCCATGCATCGGCAACCTGTTCCAGTGCCGGCCCGTCGATGTTGTAGTGCCACAACAGGACTCCCATGCCCAACATGGCACAGCCCAGACCCAAACGGCCCAGCACCCACGCCCCGCTGCGCTTCAGCGACTGGGCGAGGCCGGTCAATGCGACGATCCAGAGCAGGAAGCAGAAGACGATCGCCATGTGGTGCAGTGCCCACGGCCGCCGAGCGATGTAGGTGAGCAGCGATTCGGTCGTCTCATCGGGAAGGTTGCCGTGCAGAAGGAAGGCCACCAGATAACCGACCGTCCCCACCACCGCGCACACTGCGCCGAATCGGAGGAATGTCACTTCCCTCGCTCGTACCTCCGTTGCCAGCTGATTCTCGGTTGCAAGGTTGGTCATGCTGCTCTCATTTCCTCATTCTGATCCCCGGCTCGTTCGATGCCGGGTAGGAATCGGACAGGTGTCCGCTGTGGACATCGGGGCGGCCCGTCCGCGTCGCTGACGGCTGGCCGTACTTCCCTTCCACGCCGGGGAGTGCCGGGTTCGGGTCTGGCCAGGTGGATGGGGCAACCGCGATCTCCTCTGGAACCGGGCCCACCGAGATCAGCGGCCCGTCGGGTGCGCGCTTGCCGGAAGGCCACGGCTGAGCACGAACCCCAGGGCGAACGCGGCGACCGGATACCAGAGCGCCCACTGCGTCGCCGTGTCGAAATCGCCCGTGTGGCCAAGGAACGTGGTGAACAGGGCACCGACGATTGCGACCCCCGCCGACCCGGCGACCTGGATCACGGTGTTCGTGACGCCGGATGCCGCGCCCGCCGCGTTCGGCGGCACCGAAGACAGCACCATGTCGACCAAGATCGGCGCCACCAGCCCGAAGCCAACGCCGCCGGTGAACAACGCGGGCACCAGATCCCAGCCGCCGATGTCGCCCCCGGCCACGCCGATCGTCGCGTTCAGCGCCACCATCGCCGCCGTGAGCAGCAGCGCGCCGATCGAGATCAACGCGCGGCCCTTCCTCGCAACGAACCGCACGGCAACGCCGGATGTGGTGGCCAGGCCGATCGGCCACGCGGTGAAGATCAGCCCGACGTCCAGTGCGGAGAATCCGTGCCCGATCTGCAGCTGGAGGGTCAGGACCATGAAGAACGAGGCGACCGCGGAGAACATGACCAGGGCCGCGATCAGCCCTGCAACGAACGAACGACTGCCGAAAAGTGACAACGGGACGAGTGGATCGCCCACCCGTTCGCGCGACGCCTGGTATCGGACGAAGTACACGAGGACCGGCGCCGATGCCGCCATCATCAGCCACGCCCAAGCGGGCCAGCCGCTTTCTGGGCCCTGGATCAGGGGGTGAAGCAGCAGCAACAATCCGGCGGTCACCACCGCAACCCCCGGGAGGTCCAGCCTCGGTCGGTCGGCCGAGCGTGATTCCCTCATCAGCACGGCCCCCGCCACCAGCGAGAACAGCCCAACAGGCAGGTTGATCCAGAAAACTGAGCGCCATTCGAGGCCGAGGACGTTGCTGCCGACGAGCATTCCGCCTACGACCGGGGCCGCTGCCGCCGCCAGCCCGGTGACCGCTCCGTAGAGCCCGAACGCCTTGGGGCGCTCCGCCGGTGAGAAGCCGACCTGGATGGTCGCCAGGACCTGCGGCACCATCATCGCGGCCCCAGCACCTTGAACGACTCGGGCAGCGATGAGAGCGCCGATGTCCGGCGCCACCGCGCACAGCGCCGAGGCGGCGGTGAAGACCGCGACGCCCGCCAGGAACATCCGTTTGCGTCCGACGATGTCACCGAGGCGGCCGCCGGTGATCAGTCCCAGGCCGAGCGCGAGCGAGTACGCCGCGATCACCCACTGGGTGCTCGAATAGCCCGCCTTCAGATCCAGTTGCATAGCGGGCGCGGCGATCAGCACGATCGTGGTGTCGACCAGGTCCATGAACACAGCCAGCAATGCGACCCCGAGCGCGGCCCACCGGCGTGGATCGGGCGTCGCCGCCGAATGCGAGTCCGCACTCCGTGCTGCGGTCATATGCCCGATCCCTTCCGCGAAGCGCGACTTCCGACAGCCACGAGAATTGCGGTAAGGCGGCAGGCGTCGCCTCCGACAGATGCCCTATCAACCTCCTTAGATCGGTTCCGGCCCTCTTGGAACTGGCCGATCATGTGCTGGCGGAACTGCGTATGCTCGCCCGGTGGGGAAGGGCAAGTTCGTCGGTCGGCTACGCGAGCTGGCGATTCTCGACAACGCGCTGCGCACGGCGGGCACCGGGGAAGCGCAGTTCGTGGTGCTCAGCGGCGATGCGGGCACGGGAAAAACGCGACTGCTCGAGCACTTCGCTGCTCGGGCGGAGCAGGCCGGAGCCCGCGTGCTCCGCAGCGCGTGCATCGAACTGGGCGCAGAAGGCCTGCCCCTCGCGCCGGTGACCGCTGTCTTGCGCGCGTTGGTCGACGACGCGGGACCGGAGTCGGTCACCGATCTGCTGCCCGGAGCGGGCGCTCTCCTCCGACTGTTGCCTGAGCTCGGAGTGCCCAGCCACGGGCACGACAGCCAGGCACACCTGTTCGACCTCTTCGGCGCATTGCTCCGGAGGCTCGGCCGCGACGATGTCGTCGTGCTGGCGATCGATGATCTCCAGTGGGCGGACCGATCGACCCGGGAGTTGCTCGGGTTGTTGGTTCGCACCCTGCGCGCATCCCGGGTCCTGATTGCAGCGGCATACCGTTCCGAGGACGTCGGGCACGGCCACCCGCTGCGCCCGTTCCTCGCGGAGCTCGAACTCCTGCCTGCGGTGCACCGATTCGAAGTGGGGCGGTTCTCGCGGGCCGAGACGAGTGAACTCATCGAGGTGGTGCTCGGCGCCGCGCCGTCGCAGTCGGTGCTGGACCAGGTGTTCCGGCGGTCCGGCGGAAATGCCTTCTTCGCGCGGGCCCTGGCATCGGCCCCGGCGGGCGATGCAGTGCCTGAGTCGCTGCGAGACGTGCTGGTTCATCGAATCGAGCGGCTTCGTCCGCCTGCGGACCGCGTAGTCCGGCTGGCTGCGATCGGCGGCCAGCACGTTTCGCACGCTCTTCTCGCCGCGGTCGCCGACATTGAAGAGGGCGATTTGCTGGCTGCGGTGCGCGTTGCAGCCAAGGCGAGTGTCCTGCGAGTGGATCCGCGGGGGTACGCCTTCGGCCACAGATTGCTGCGCGAGGCGGTCGTTGACGACCTGCTTCCCGCAGAACGCGCCCGCCTACACCTCGCCTACGCCGAGGCCCTGGGGCGCACACCGGACCTCGTGCCGCAGGACCGGCTCGCCGCACAGACCGCGTTCCACTGGTACGAGGCGGGGAAAGCGGCGGAGGCCCTGCCCGCGCTGTTGCGCGCAGCGAGCGAGGCCGAGCGCATTTACGCGCACGCAGAGCAGGTGCAGATGCTCGACCGAGCTTTGCGGCTACCGGAATCGGTACCCGTCGTCGATCGGCTCCCGCTGTTCGAGAAAGCGATCGCGGCAGCGACCTGGGGAGGCGAGTACTTCAAGGCGCTGGACCTCATCGATCGCGCCCTTGCCGAAACGGACCGGACGCGCGAGCCTGCGGGTACCGCGATGTTGTTCGCCCACCGGGGCATGATCATGCACAACCTGAACCGCGATGGCTCGCTGGCGGCGGTAGGGGAGGCATTGGAGATCCTTCCCCGCGATCGATCCGTCGCCCGTGCTCGCGTTCTTGTGCTGGCCGGTGCGGTGCTCGCCGGGCAGGGCCGGCATGAACACGCCCATGAGCTGGTCGAAGAGGCTGCAAGCATCGCGGGTGAACACGGTGCTGCGGAACTCGAAGCGAACGCTCGCGTCACCCTGGGCCGGGTGCTCAATCAGGCCGGACGATACGAGGAGGGCATGGCCGCGCTGCGATCCGCTCGCGAGCTCGTCGCTGAGGACAGCGATCCCCTGCTCCTGGTTCGCGTGCACCTGAACCTCGCCGTTGCGGGGCGGTCCCTCGGTGATCACGAAGCGGTCATCGATGCGGCGCGTGCCGGTCTCGGCGAGGATGCGGCCGGCGTCGGCCGCACCTTGGGGATGCAACTGGCCGCCTGCCTCGGCGCCGCGCTTTTCGCAGTTGGCAGGTGGGACGAGGCGGACGAGGTGTGTCGGCGGTCCATAGCGTTGGACCCGGCGGGCGTCCGAGGCGCTCCGCTGCATCTTCAACGGGCCGAGATCGCGCTCGCGCGTGGAGCGGACGACCGGGCCCGTTCGGAACTGTCCTTGGCGCGAACGTTGCTCGATCAGCCGTCGCAGACGCCGAACCTGTCGGTGGCGCGGCTCGAAGCGGAGCTGGCGCTGTCGGACGAACGGGTCGACGACGCGCGCGAGGTGGTTGTCGCATCGCTGCGGGGTGACCCCGGTTCCGCCCCGCCAGATGTCTGGCCGCTTCTCACCACTGCGGCCCGGGTCGACGCGCGCATTACGATGCGCGCGCGTATGAAGCCGGTGCCCGACCCGGACGCGACGGTGGCCGACCTCGTGCGGAGCGCGGTCACCCGCCTGCCTGCCGACACGCCGTTGTTTTCGGCATTCGCCGACCAGGTCGCGGCCGAACTCGGCGAGCCCACGTCGTGGACCCGCGTGGCCATGGCCTGGGACGAGCTCGGCTCGGCGCAACCTGCGGCCTACGCACGAATGAGAGCGGCCGAAACCGCCCTGCGGTCGGGTGACGTCGCAACGGCGGGGCAGCTGTTGTGCACCGCGGAAAAGCAGGCTCTCCAGTTGGGCGCGATGCCGTTGCTGGAAGAGGTGCGCACGCTCGCCCGTAGCGCACGGATCAAACTCGGGAGAGACGCGGACGCCCCGACGTCGGCGACCGCTCTCGAACGTATTGGTCTTACCGAGCGGGAGACCGAAGTGCTGCGGCTGGTCACCATCGGTCGGTCGAACCGGCAGATCGGCGAGGAGCTGTTCATCAGTCCCAAGACGGTCAGCGTCCACGTCACCCACCTGCTGGAGAAGCTCGGTGTCGCCAACCGCGGTGAGGCCGCCGCAGCCGCTCACCGGCTCCGGCTCTTCAACCATGAGCAGGGCGTCGAATACTCCGGCCGAAGTCCGGGGTGAATCGGCTCCGGCCCACTCGACGGGTGAAGCGCCCGAGTGCGCTAGGTCACTCGAGTATCCCGTCCGGGCGCGGGAGTTGTGAGGGCGGCGAAAACCAGAGGCAAGGGCCGTGGCGCCTTCTCTATGCTTGGGCGAAGTATGGGTACGTCGTCTGTTGAATCTCCGCTCGTCGATCTGCGCGAACGGTTGTCCGAGCTGATGCTGCACGACCAGCGTCGGCTGCGTCGTCGCATCGAGGGAGCCCGCAAGCTCCGCGACCAGCAGGCCCTGGCGGCCGTGACCGCGGAGATCACCGGCGACATCGAGGCCGCGGAGCGGCGGGTCGAGCAGCGCCGCGCGAACGTGCCCGAGATCAGCTATCCGGAGGCGCTGCCGGTCAGCCAGCGCCGGGACGACCTGCTCGCGGCCATCCGCGACAACCAGGTCGTCATCGTCGCAGGTGAGACCGGTTCGGGGAAGACGACGCAGCTGCCGAAGATGTGCCTGGAGCTGGGCCGCGGCATCCAGGGCCTGATCGGGCACACCCAGCCCCGGCGGCTGGCCGCCCGCACCGTCGCGGAACGCGTCGCCGAGGAACTCGACACCGAGCTCGGCGACGCCATCGGCTACCAGGTGCGCTTCACCGAGCGGGCCGGCACCGACACCCTGGTCAAGCTGATGACCGACGGCATCCTGCTGGCCGAGATCCAGCACGACCGGCTGCTGCGGCGCTACGACACGCTGATCATCGACGAGGCGCACGAGCGCAGCCTGAACATCGACTTCATCCTCGGCTACCTCAAGCAGCTGCTGCCGCGCCGCCCCGACCTGAAGGTGATCATCACCTCGGCCACCATCGACCCGGAGCGCTTCTCGCGGCACTTCGACGACGCACCGGTGATCGAGGTCTCCGGGCGCACCTATCCCGTCGAGGTCCGGTACCGCCCGCTGCTGGACGACTCCGACGAGAACGAGGACGTCGTCCGCGACCAGACGCAGGCCATCTGCGATGCCGTGGGCGAGCTCTGCGCGGAAGGGCCCGGCGACATCCTGGTCTTCCTCAGCGGTGAACGGGAGATCCGGGACGCCACCGACGCGCTGAAGCAGCAGAACCTGCGCAACACCGAGGTGCTGCCGCTGTACGCGCGGTTGACGGCCGCTGAGCAGCACCGCGTGTTCCAGCCGCACTCCGGCCGGCGGATCGTGCTGTCCACCAACGTGGCCGAGACCTCGCTGACCGTGCCGGGCATCAAGTACGTCATCGACCCCGGCACCGCGCGCATCTCCCGGTACAGCTTCCGGACGAAGGTGCAGCGGCTGCCCATCGAACCGATCTCGCAGGCCTCGGCGAACCAGCGCAAGGGCCGCTGCGGCCGGGTTTCCGAAGGCATCTGCGTCCGGCTGTACTCCGAGGAGGACTTCGAGTCCCGCCCGGAATTCACCGACCCGGAGATCCTGCGCACCCACCTGGCCTCGGTCATCCTGCAGATGACCTCGCTGGGGCTGGGCGAGATCGAGTCGTTCCCGTTCCTGGAGCCGCCGGACCGCCGCCAGATCACCGACGGCGTCAACCTGCTCCACGAGCTCGGTGCCCTGGACCGGTCGAAGACCGAGCTGCACAAGCGGCTGACCCCGGTCGGCCGCAAGCTCGCCCAGCTGCCGATCGACCCGCGCATCGCGCGGATGGTGCTCGAAGCGGAGCGCAACGGCTGCGTGCGCGACATGCTGGTGATCGCCGCCGCACTGTCCATCCAGGACCCCCGCGAGCGACCCGCGGACAAGCAGCAGGCCGCCGACCAGAAGCACGCGCGCTTCGTCGACAAGGACGCCGAGTCCGACTTCGTCACCTACCTCAACATGTGGCGGTACCTGCGCACCCAGCAGAAGGAACTGTCCTCCAACCAGTTCCGGAAGCTGTGCCGGACCGACTTCCTCAACTACCTGCGGGTCCGCGAGTGGCAGGACCTCTACGGCCAGCTGCGGCAGATGGTCAAGTCGATGGGCATGACGCTCGGCGACGAGCAGGCCGAGGCGTCGCGGATCCACCAGTCGGTGCTGGCCGGCCTGCTGTCGCACATCGGCCTCAAGGACGTCGAGAAGAAGACCGAGAAGAAGCCGGGGCAGTCCGGGCGCGGTTCGAACGAGTACCAGGGCGCGCGCAACGCCAGGTTCGCCGTGTTCCCCGGCTCGTCGCTGTTCAAGAAGCCGCCGCGCTGGGTGATGGCGGCGGAGCTGGTGGAGACCTCCCGCCTCTGGGCGCGCATCGCCGCCCGCATCGAACCGGACTGGGTGGAGCAGCTCGCGCAGCACCTGGTCAAGCGCAGCTACAGCGAACCGCACTGGGAGAAGGACCGCGCCGCGGTGGTCGCCGTCGAGCGCGTCACCCTCTACGGCGTTCCGCTGGTGGTCGGCCGCAAGGTCAACTACGGGCGCATCGACCCGGAGCTGAGCCGGGAGCTGTTCATCCGGCACGCGCTCGTGGAGGGCGACTGGGACACCCGGCACGCGTTCTTCCACGAGAACCGGGCGATGCTCGACGAGGTCGAGGACCTCGAGGAACGGGCCCGGCGGCGCGACATCCTGGTCGACGACGAGACGCTGTTCGAGTTCTACGACCAGCGCATCGGCGCCGACGTCGCCTCCGGCAGGCACTTCGACTCGTGGTGGAAGAAGGCCCGCCAGGAGCAGCCGGACCTGCTCAACTTCGAGAAGTCGATGTTGATCAACCAGGAATCGGCGGCGGTCAGCGACCAGGACTACCCCGACTTCTGGGCGCAGGGCGGGCACCGGCTGCCGCTGTCGTACCAGTTCGAGCCGGGCGCCGACGCGGACGGCGTGACCGTGCACATCCCGCTGGCGGTGCTCAACCAGATCGAACCGGATGGTTTCGACTGGCAGATCCCCGGCCTGCGCGAGGAAGTCGTGACGGCCCTGCTGAAGTCGTTGCCGAAGAACGTGCGCCGGAACTTCGTCCCGGCTCCGGACTTCGCCAAGGCGGCGTTGTCCCGGATGCCCTCGCCGGACGGCCCGCTGCTGGACGCCTTGCAGCGACAGCTCCAGGGCATGACCGGCGTCGCAGTGTCGCGCTCCGAATGGGACCTCGAGCGGGTGCCGGAGCACCTGAAGATGACCTTCCGCGTGGTGGACGGCAAGGGCCGCAAGCTCGCCGAGTCCAAGGACCTGGAGTCGCTCAAGCAGCGGCTGAAACCCAAGCTCCGCGCCGAGATCTCCGCCGCCGCCGACGACGTCGAGCAGCGCGGGCTGCGCTCCTGGAGCTTCGGCTCGTTGCCTCGCACCTTCGAGCAGCAGCGCTCGGGCCACGCGGTGAAGGCGTATCCGGCACTGGTGGACGAGCAGGACAGCGTCGCGGTGCGGATGTTCGACACCGAGGAGGAGCAGCGGCAGGCGCTGTGGGACGGCACCCGGCGAATGCTGCTGCTGAACCTCCCGTCGCCGGTGAAGTCCATCCAGCGCGGGATGAGCAGCACCGCCCGGCTCGTGCTGGGCAGCAGCCGGTACGGCGACCTCACCGCCGTGCTCGACGACTGCGTGAGCTGCGCAGTCGACAAGCTCATGGCGGACTACGGCGGCCCGGTGTGGGACCAGGCTGCCTACGATTCCCTGCAGGCCAAGGTCCGGGCACGGCTGGGCGAGGTCACCGTCGACGCGGTGTCCAAAGTGGAGCAGGTGCTGATGGCGGCACAGCGGGTGGAGACGCTGCTGGCCGACCAGCCCCGGAACCTGAATCCCGCCGCGCTCGCCGACATCCAGGATCAGCTGGGCGGGCTGCTCTACCCCGGCTTCGTGACCGGGACCGGCTTCGCGCGGCTGTCCGATCTGACGCGCTACCTGCGCGGGATCGAGCAGCGGCTGGACAAGCTGCAGCACCATCCGCAGCGCGACCGGGACTGGATGCAGCAGGTGGACGAGGTCGAGCAGCGCTACCGGGACATGCTGGCGGACCTTCCGCCGGGGCGCGCCCCGGGCGAATCCCTGCGGCAGATCGGGTGGCTCATCGAGGAGCTGCGGGTGAGCCTCTTCGCGCAGACGCTCGGCACGTCGCAGCCGGTGTCGGTGAAGCGCATCCACCGCGCGATGGACAAGTTGGAGCGCTGATCCGGCGCTCGCTGCGACTGCCGGCGAGCCGGACAAGTGCTTGAGCACGGTCGTGACATGCATGGCTGGTCCCTCCGGGTGCGAACTGGTGCGTCGGGCGGGCACCGCAGCCGGTCGGCCCGGCTCGGTGCATTCGAGGCGCGACCGCTTCGAGCTCGCGTGATTCATCGGGAATTGCGTGCTCGAACGGCCGTGATCTCCGAAAAGCCTTGCTCTGCAAGGTCATGTGCCTGCAAAGGCCATGCCTGCCCAGCTGTGTGCCTGCAAGTCGTGTGCTTTGCGAAGTCGCGTACGGCGAAGGCTTTGCAGGGCCGGAGTTCCGGAGAAAGGCGCCTCAGGCCGCCCAACATCGAGTATTCGCGCTCGAACTGCCGTTCGCATCACTCGACGGGGTGGAACCCGCTGCGAGATTGCGGTTTCGGCTCCTCACGCGCGGCCGCGGCCGGAAACCCGTTGGGAATGGGGAAGATCCGCGTCCGCCGCGAACTCGGCGGCGAACGCGGCGGAGCGCTGCCGTGCCGCTCAGGTAGCGGGCGAGACCGTCACGCCCAATGCGCCCGGCCCCGCGTGGGCGCCCAGGACCGCGCTCGTCTCCTCCAAGGTGACGCGGCGGATCTGGGGCAGCTGGGATCGCAGGTCGTCCAGCACGCGCTGAGCTCGGTCGGCGAACTGGAAGTGCTCGACGCCGATGTCGACCGGTCCGCTGCCGGCCCGCTGGACCGCGTTCGCGACCGCCTTCTTGAGCGCTCGGTCCGGCCCGATGCCCTTCGTCAGCTGGTCTATGACGCCTTCCTTGAGGACGAGCACCGGCTTGATCGACAGGGTCTGGCCGAGCCAGGCCTGCGCGCGCCCGATCCGGCCGCCGCGCTGCAGGTATTCCAGGGTGTCCACGTAGAGCAGCTGCGTGGTGGTGCGCAGGCGCCGGTCCAGCACGCCCATCACGCCCTGCGGGGTCGCGCCGGAGACGGCGGCTTCGGCCGCGGCCATCACCGGGAAGCCGAGGCCGAGCCCGACCAGCCGGGAGTCGACCACGTAGACCGGGATGCCGATCTCCGCCGCGGCGGTGCGGGCCGATTGGCAGGTCTGGGACAGTCCTTCGGAGATGTGGATGGAGATGATCGCCTCGGCGCCGGAGGCCGCGGCGTCCGTGTAGTTCCAGAAGAAGGCCGGCGGTGGCGGTTCGCCGGTGGCCACCGGGATTCCGTCGCGCATCGCCTGGGCCAGCGTCGGGTGCGGTACCCGGCGCTCGTCGTTGTACTCGTCGCCGACCTTGAGCTCCAGCTGGACGACGGAGATGCCCAGCTGTTCGGCGACGTCGTGCGGTATGGAAGCCGTCGAGTCGGTCACGATGGCGACGCGTTGCCTCATGCGAGCCAGGCTACTAACTGGTAGCCGGTCGGCGTGCGTGCCCCGGCAGAAATACCGTCATCGGCACCCGGCGTTCTGGGGTACGGCGAGGTGAGTACCGTCACGTCAGGGGCCTGGTTGCACCGGTGCTACCGGCTAGTAACATTCTGGGTGGTTGGCGTCACTGTGCTTTTCGAACAGGGACGTGGCAAGGTCAACCTACCCGGACAAAACAGCGCCGGGTCCACAAGCAAAGCCGCTGGAGGACCAGCGAGCGTCGTCTGTCCGCAGGAGGTCGAAGAGGGCCCATGAACATCGTCGTCCTGGTCAAGCAGGTGCCCGACACGTATTCCGAGCGGAAGCTGTCTGCGGCGGATCACACGTTGGATCGCGAGTCGGCCGATGCGGTGTTGGATGAGATCAACGAGCGCGCGGTGGAGGAAGCGCTGTTGATCAAGGAGGCTCAGGGCGGCGAAGTGACCGTCGTCTGCATGGGCCCGGATCGTGCCACGGATGCGATTCGCAAGGCGTTGTCGATGGGGGCGGACAAGGCGGTGCACCTCTCGGACGAGGCGTTGCACGGCACGGACGCGCCGTCGACCGCGCGGGCGTTGGCGAAGGTGATCGGCACCGTCGAGTCGGTTGATCTGGTGATCGCCGGTAACGAGGCCACGGACGGTCGCACGGGTGCGGTGCCGGCGATGGTGGCCGAGGTTTTGGGCTGGCCGCAGCTGACCTTCGCGCGCAAGGTCGTCACCGATGGTTCGAGCGTGTCGATCGAGCGGGAGACCGACGCGGGGATCCTGAACGTCGAGGCCGCGTTGCCTGCGGTGGTCAGCGTGACGGAGAAGATCAACGAGCCGCGGTACCCGTCGTTCAAGGGCATCATGGCCGCGAAGAAGAAGCCGGTCAGCGTGTTGTCGCTGGCGGATGCGGGGATCGACGCGGGCGAGGTCGGCTTGGCCGCGGCGGGTTCGCAGGTGGTGGAGTCCGCGCCGAAGCCGCCGAAGTCCGGTGGTGTGAAGGTCACCGACGAGGGCGAGGGCGGCGTGGCCGTCGCGGAGTTCCTGGCCGGCGAGAAGCTGCTCTGAGTCGTTCACGGGTTTTCGAGGAGGCATTGATTCATGGCTGAGGTTCTGGTCCTCGTCGATCACGTGGACGGCGAGGTCAAGAAGGTCACGCACGAGCTGCTGACCGCGGCGCGGCGGCTGGGTGAGCCGTCGGCGGTGGTGGTCGGTGAGCCGGGTACCGCTGGGAAGCTCACCGACGCGCTGGGCGCCTACGGTGCGGCGAAGGTCTACGCCGCGGAGTCCGCGGAGGCCGCGCAGTTCCTGGTGACCCCGCAGGTCGACGTGCTCGCCGCGCTGGTGGGCACGGTGTCGCCGGCGGCGGTGCTGGTGCCGGCGTCGATCGACGGCAAGGAGATCGCCGGTCGGCTGGCGATCCGCATCGGTTCCGGTCTGCTGTCGGAGGTCGTGGACCTCGACGGTGAGGGCGTGGCGTCGCACTCGCTGTTCGGTGGCACCTACGACGCCAAGGCCAAGGTCACCAAGGGCACGCCGGTGATCACCGTGCTGCCGGGCGCGATCGAGCCCGAGCAGGCCGCGGGTGCCGCGGCGGTGGAGTCGGTGGAGGTTCCGGCCGCCTCGGGCGCGAAGATCACCGGTCGGCAGCCGGCCGAGGCCGGGGACCGTCCCGAGCTGACCGAGGCCAGCATCGTGGTCTCCGGTGGTCGTGGTGTCGGTTCCGCGGAGTCCTTCGAGGTGGTGGAGAAGCTCGCCGACTCCCTGGGTGCTGCGGTGGGCGCCTCGCGTGCGGCGGTGGACTCGGGTTACTACCCGCATCAGTTCCAGGTCGGCCAGACCGGTAAGACCGTGTCGCCGCAGCTGTACATCGCGTTGGGTATCTCGGGTGCGATTCAGCACCGGGCGGGGATGCAGACGTCGAAGACGATCGTCGCGGTGAACAAGGACCCCGAGGCCCCGATCTTCGAGATCGCCGACTTCGGCGTCGTCGGCGACCTGTTCAAGGTCGCCCCGCAGCTCACCGAGGAGATCGGCAAGCGCAAGGGCTGAGCCCCGAGCTGATCTGACGCAGAAGGCGGGCCGCACCCAGGTGCGGCCCGCCTTCTGCTCGTCAGCCTGCGCGAGCTTCGTCGCGGCCCTGGCAAGCGAGCCGGTCGGCGCGTTCGTTCTCCGGGTGGCCGTTGTGCCCCTTGACCCATTCCCACTGCACGTCGCCGTGGCGCGCGCATTCCGCGTCCAGGCGCTGCCACAGATCGGCGTTCTTGACCGGCTGCTTGGCCGACGTCAGCCAGCCGTTGCGCTTCCAGCCGTGCACCCACTGCGTGATGCCCTTGAGCACGTACGTGCTGTCGGTGAAGATGCGCACGGCGGGCATCGGCCGGGTCAGCGCGGCCAGCCCCTCGATGACCGCCATCAGCTCCATCTTGTTGTTCGTCGTCGCCGCGTCCTTGCCGTAGAGCTCCCGCTCGTGGTCGCCGTACCGCAGCACGACGCCCCAGCCGCCCGGGCCGGGATTTCCGCTGCATGCGCCGTCGGTGTAGAGGGCGACGTGGTCCGTCGTTCGCTGCATGCCCCGGAATCTAATCGTCGGCGCCGTTGCGTCGGTCCGGTGGTGGGTGACAGGAAGGTTCCCTTGCTCGCGCCCGGGCGCTCGGGGCAAATGGCAGGAAGGTTCCCTTGCTCCGCATTCCAGGTTCGGCGGATGACAGGAAAGTTCCCTTGCTCTCGCGCCTGTGACAGGAAGGTTCCCTTGCTCGCATTCGGTGTCGCCTGTGACAGGAAGGTTCCCTTGCTCGCATTCGGTCACGAGCGTGACAGGAAAGTTCCCCTGCTGTCGGGGGTTCGAAAATCGGGTGCGGGGGTTGGTGGGGAGTGGCATGCTCGGCGGGCGTGCGAATACTGTTCACCGCCGGGCCCGGTTATGGGCTTGTGCTGCCGATCGTCCCGTTGATCTGGGCTGCTCGGATCGCCGGTCATGAAGTGCTGGTCGCCACCACTGCCGAAATGCCCGATGTCGTTGCGCGGGCCGGGCTTCCCGTCGTGGACGTCTTCCCGGAGCACGACGTGTGGGACGCGTTGCTGCGCGGGATCACGTCGGAGGGGGATTCGCCCGAGGTCCAGCGGGTGGCCGCTGCCACGGGGTTGTCCGAGGCCTACGAGAAGGTGTCCCAGGCGGGCAATCCGTTCGGGCTGTTCACCTTGACCATGACCGAAGGCACCATCGACGCGGGCCGGGCGTTCGGCGCGGACCTCGTCGTGCACACCACCGATCACGCGGCCGGGCGGTTGGCCGCTGCCGCGCTCGAGGTGCCGGTACTGGAGGTCGGCAACCGGATTTCCTGGTCGTCGCGGGACCCGGAGTTCCGCAACGGGCGCAACCTCTACGACGATGACGACGTCACCCTTGCCCTGCGGGACAAGCTCGGCATTCCCGGCGGTCCGCCGCGGGTGATCGCGCGGATCGATCCGCGGGCGCCCAGCATGGGCGGGCTCGTCGCGGACGAGCCCGATCCGCTGGACGGCGTCCCGTGGTGGTCGATGCGATTCGTTCCCTTCAACGGCGGTGCCGTGGTTCCCGACTGGGCGTTGCGGCGGCCGGAGCGGCCGCGGGTCGGCGTCACCCTCGGCACCGTGGTGCCGGTCATGAGCGGCACCAGCAACCTCTCGGCCGTGATCGAGGCACTCGGAGGCATGGACGTGGAGGTGGTGCTGGCCGCGGGCAAGGCGGATCTGGCCGATCTCGGGACGCTGCCGGCCAACGTGCGTTCCGCCGGCTTCCTGCCGCTGTCGACGTTCTTGCCGACCGCTTCGCTGATGGTGCACCACGGCGGCTCCGGCACCACGGCCGCGCCGCTGCACTACGGCGTTCCGCAGCTGGTCCTGCCCGCTTTCGCGGACAACCCGATGTCCGCAGAGCGAGTGGTGGCCCGGGGCGTGGGGCTCTCCCACGATCCGGCCACTGTGGACGTCGCCACGGTGCGGGCGATGGCCGAGCGGCTGCTCACCGAGCCCGCGTTCCGCGCGGCGGCGCGCGAGGTGAGGGAGGAGATGGCCACCCAGCCCAGCCCCTCGTCGATCATCGAGCGAGTGATCCCGCTGGTCGGCGCGTGAGCCCGTCCCGAGGAGCCGACCCTCGCGCCGGGTCCCGCTCCTCGGGGCGACGCCGTCGAATATCTGCTGTTCGGGCGGGGTTTCAGGGCTCCGTTCGGGGCAATGGTCCGGCGTCGCACCTGGGATTCACCGAAAGTTCCTGCTCCGTGTCATCGACTGGTGTGTTGGGTGTTCGCCGCGCGGCGATACACCTGCGGCATGTCCGAGACGCAGCTGCTGGCCAGCGCCGCACCGAGTGCGGCGGCCGACGCCCACTACTCGCTGCTGGTCGCCAGAGACTCCGATGAAGTGCACGCCGCGCAACGCCTGCGCTACCAGGTGTTCGCCGAGGAGATGGGGGCCACGGTCACCGGTCGCGAGTTCGGCGTCGACCGGGATTCCTTCGACGAGCACTGCGACCACCTGATCGTCCGGGACGACCGTTCCGGCGCGGTGGTCGGGACCTACCGGATGCTGCCGCCGGAACGGGCGAAGGCAGCCGGAATGCTGTATTCGGAAACCGAATTCGACCTCTCCGCGCTCGACGAGCTGCGCCCCTCGCTGGTGGAGACCGGCCGGTCGTGCGTCCACCCGGACCACCGCAACGGCGCCGTCGTCAGCCTCGTGTGGACGGGGATCGCGCGGTACATGCTGTTGCACGGCCACACGATGCTCGCCGGCTGCGCGTCGGTGGCGTTGGACGACGGAGGCGTTCAGGCCTCGCACGTCTGGAACGCCGTGTCGGCGAAGCACTACGCGCCGGCGGACCAGCGCGTGCACCCCTACCGGCCTTGGGAGCCCTTCGAGGTCACTGGGCGCGCGCCGCTGCCGCCGCTGCTGAAGGGTTACCTGCGGCTGGGCGCACAGGTGTGCGGCCGTCCGGCGCACGATCCGGACTTCGGGGTGGCCGACTACTTCGTGCTCCTGGACCTCAAGCGCGCCGACCAGCGCTACCTGCGGTTCTTCCTGGGCGATTCGGCATGAGCCAGTGGATGCCCACCTCGCCGTGCGGGCCGGGGTGCCTTCCACCGCGGGACAAGCAGGCGGAAGTCGGGCTGCCTCGGGTGGTGCTGCGGCTGGGCGGGACCGCCGGGTTGCTGCTGATCGGGTGCTTCCTCGTGCTGGCGCTCTCGGTGTTGCGGGCGGCGTGGCGCGATCGGGCGCTTGCGTTGTGGTTCCGGATGTTGTTGCGCACCTTGGGGATCGGTCTCGTGTTCGGGGAGCGGATCCCGCCGGGCGGTGCGCTGGTCGTCAGCAACCACGTCTCCTGGCTGGACATCGTCGCGCTCCAGGCGCTTCGCCCGATGCGGATGCTGGCCAAGGTCGAGGTCCGGTCGTGGCCGTTCCTGGGGCCGCTCGCCGGCCGGGTCGGCACCGTGTACATCGATCGCGACCGGCTCTCGGCGTTGCCCGGCGCGGTTCGGACCATCGCCGACGAGTTGCGCGCCGGGGCCGTGATCGGGGCCTTCCCGGAAGGGACGACCTGGTGCGGGCGGGCTTCCGGGCGGTTCCGGCCCGCCGTCTTCCAGGCCGCCATCGACGCGGGCGTGCGGATGCAGCCGGTTGCGCTGCGGTTCCGGACCGGCGCCGGGGAGCCGACCACCGCGGCTGCGTTCCTGGGCGATGCCACGCTGGTCGATTCGGTCCTCGCGGTGGCGAGGATGCGGGACCTGGTCGTCGAGCTGGTGGTGCTGCCCGAGTTGGTCGGCACCGACCGCCGCGAGCTGGCCAGGCAGGCGCAGGACGCGATCGCCGCGGCCACCGGTTCCGCCCCGGGCCACCAGGTGCCGGCGGAACACCTCGCAGCCCAGCGCATCGCCGCCTGACCACCCCGTGCGTGCTTTCGGGTGCCATGACACCCGGAAAGCACGCACGGGTCTTGATCCGCTTACGCAGAACGAGTGTGGAAATCGCCGCTTTGGCGACAAAGGCTGGACCTCGACCGGGGTGCAGGTTGCAGGCTAGCCGGGTGGCCACTGTCGAGAAGTCCCAGAGCGCCCTGTGGAATCCCCAACGACGGACCTTCACCGCCGGACTGATCCTGGTCATCACCCTGGTCGCCTTCGAAGCCATGGGGCTGGGCACCGCGTTGCCCACGATCGTCGCCGAGCTCGATGCGCAGCACTGGTATTCCTGGCCGTTCACGGTCTTCCTGGCGGCCGCCGCCATCGGCACGGTGATCGGCGGGAGGCAGTCGGACCGGCGCGGGCCCGCGCTTCCGCTGCTGCTCGCCCTACCGACGTTCGCGGTCGGGCTGGTCGTCGCCGCCGCTGCGCCGAACATCCTGGTCCTGCTGGTCGCGCGGGTGCTGCAGGGCCTCGGCGGCGGGGTGCTGATCGTCGCGCTCTACGTGATGATCGGCAGGGTCTTCCCCGAGGAGGACCGGCCCGCGGCGTTCGGCGCGCTGTCGTCGGCGTGGGTGGTGCCCGCGCTGGTGGGGCCGTTGATCGCGGGATTCCTCACCGAGCACGCGAGCTGGCGCTGGGTGTTCCTCGGCCTCGCTCCGCTGGTGTGCATCGGCACGCTCTTGCTGGTCCCGACGGTGCGGCGCTTCGGTGCCCGCTCGGGCGAACCGTCGCCGCAGCGGCGCGGGCTGCCGCTTGCGGCGGTGGGCGCCGCGGCCGGTGTAGTGGCGTTGAACTTCGCTGCGCAGAACCCGTCGCTGCCGTCGCTGTTCGTTGGCCTGGCCGGGATCGTGGTGGTAGCGCCGTCGATCCGCCTGCTGCTGCCCAAGGGCACGCTCCTCGCGCGGCCCGGGCTTCCGGTGATGGTGCTGTCGCGCGGATTCCTCGCCGGGTTGTTCTTCACCGCACAGGCGTTCGTGCCGCTGACGCTGTCCGTGGTGCACCACTATTCGCCGACCACCGCGGGAATGCCGCTGACCGTCGGGTCGCTCGGCTGGACCGTCGGTGCCCTGTGGCAGAGCAGGCAGCGCAACCTGCGCCGGGAGTACGTGGTCGCGGCCGGATTCCTGCTGGTCGGCTTCGGGATCGCCGGGCTCGCGCTGACCTTGCCCGCATGGGGACCGCACTGGCTGCTGTCCGCCTTCTGGTTCGTCGCCGGCGGCGGGATGGGCATCGCGGTGGCCAGCACCGCGGTGCGGGTGCTCGCGCTGTCGCCGGAGGGCGAGCGCGGGTTCAACTCGGCGGCGCTGCAGATCTCCGACATGCTGGGGCAGGCGTCGCTAGTGGGCCTCGGCGGTGTCGTGGTCGGTGCGCTGGCCACCGCGACCGCGCCGACCAGGGGCGTCGTGCCGCTGGATCTGGTGCTGGTGGTGGGCGCTGTGCTGGGGGCCCTGCTGCTCGTCCGTTCGGCCCGCGGCCGAACGTCCTGACCTGCGCCTTCCGCCGGACCGCGAGGCGGGCTCGGGTTCGCCCTGCATTACCCTGGACAGCGCGATGACATACCTCGACCACGCAGCCACGACACCGATGCGGCCTGGGGCGGTCGCAGCGATGAGCGAGGCGTTGACCAGGATCGGCAACGCCTCGTCCCTGCACACCTCGGGTCGCCGGGCGCGCCGTGCGGTGGAGGAGTCGCGCGAGGACATCGCCGATGCGCTGGGTGCGCGGCCGTCGGAGGTGCTGTTCACCGCGGGCGGCACCGAGAGCGACAACCTGGCGGTCAAGGGGATCTTCTGGGCGCGGCGGGCCGCCGACCCGGCCCGGCGCCGCGTGCTGGCCTCGACGGTCGAGCACCACGCGGTGCTGGACGCCGTCGAATGGCTGGCCGAGCACGAGGGTGCCGAGGTGACCTGGCTGGCGGCCGACTCGCACGGCCGGGTGCGTCCGGAGGTGTTCGAGGCGGCCCTCGCCGAGAACCCGGACGACGTGGCCGTGGCCACCGTCATGTGGGCCAACAACGAGGTCGGCACCGTCAACGAGATCTCGGAGCTGGCCGCGATCGCCGACCGCTACGGGGTGCCGCTGCACACCGATGCAGTGCAGGCCGTCGAGACGCTGCCGGTGGACTTCGCGGCCGCCGGGGTGGCGGCGCTGACCATGACCGGGCACAAGGTCGGCGGACCGTACGGGGTCGGCGTGCTGCTGCTGTCGCGGGACGTCAAGTGCACCCCGGTGCTGCACGGCGGCGGCCAGGAGCGCGAGGTGCGGTCCGGCACCCTGGACACGCCCGGCGTGCTGGGCTTGGCGTCGGCCGTGCGCGAGGCGGTCGACGCGCGCGAATCGCATGCGCCGCAGCTGATCAAGCTGCGCGACGAGCTGGTCGCCGGAGTCCGCGCCGTGGTGCCGGACGTGGTGCTCAACGGCGACCCGGGGCACGACGTCGTGGGCGGCGGGCCGTCGCGGCTGCCCGGCAACGCGCACTTCACGTTCCCCGGTTGCGAAGGCGACAGCCTGCTGATGTTGCTGGACGCCAAGGGGATCGAGTGCTCCACCGGCTCCGCCTGCACCGCGGGGGTCTCGGAGCCCAGCCACGTGCTGCTGGCGATGGGGGCGGACCCGAAGGCCGCGCGCGGGTCGCTGCGCTTCTCGCTGGGGCACACCTCGACCGCGGCCGATGTACAGGCACTCACCGAGGCCATCGGGCCGGTGGTGCAACGAGCGCGTAGCGCCGGTCTGGCCGGGTTGCGCCGATCTTCGGCGGGGCCGACGAGCACCGCCACGGAGGTGTGAGGCGTGCGAGTACTGGCAGCCATGAGCGGCGGGGTGGATTCCGCCGTCGCAGCCGCCCGGGCGGTCGCCGCGGGCCACGACGTGGTCGGCGTGCACCTGGCGCTGTCGGCGAAGCCCGGCACGCTGCGCACCGGCGCCCGCGGGTGCTGCACCATCGAGGACTCCCGGGACGCGCGCCGCGCCGCGGACCTGCTGGGCATCCCGTTCTACGTGTGGGACTTCGCGGAGCGGTTCACCGAGGAGGTCATCGAGACCTTCGTCGGCGAGTACGCCGCGGGCCGCACCCCGAACCCGTGCCTCACCTGCAACGAGAAGATCAAGTTCGAGGCTTTGCTGGACAAGGCGATGGCGCTGGGCTTCGACGCGGTCTGCACCGGCCACTACGCCCGGCTGTCCATCGTGGACGGCGTGCCGGAGCTGCGGCGCAGCAGGGACGACGGCAAGGACCAGTCCTACGTGCTGGCCTCGCTGACCGCCGAGCAGCTGCGGCACTCGATGTTCCCGCTCGGCGACTCGCTGAAGTCCGAGGTGCGGGTCGAGGCCGCCGAGCAGGACCTGGCGGTGGCCAAGAAGCCGGACAGCCACGACATCTGCTTCATCCCGGACGGCGACACCAAGAAGTTCCTGGAGAACAAGCTCGGCCAGGCGCCGGGCAAGCTGGTCGACGACGAGACCGGCGCGGTGCTCGGCGAGCACACCGGGGTGCACGGGTTCACGGTGGGCCAGCGCAAGGGCCTCGGCATCGACGCGCCGGCGGCGGACGGCAGGCCGCGCTACGTGCTCTCCCTGGAGCCGGTGTCGGGAACCGTCAAGGTGGGTTCGGCGGACCGGTTGTCGGTCACCGAGATCGACGCGAAGCGGCCGATCTGGCCGTCCGAGCAGCCGCTGGACGGGCCCACGGAGTGCGTGATCCAGGTGCGTGCCCACGGCGGCACGGCGGAGGCGGTCGCCGAGGCCGACGAGGACGGCATCCGCGTCCAGCTCCGCCAGCCGCTGCGCGGCGTGGCGCCGGGGCAGGCGATCGTCCTGTACCGCCCGGACGCGGCGGGCGACCTCGTCCTCGGCAGCGCCATCATCTCGGCCACCCGCTGACGCCTCATCCTCGCGGCCCGATCGGACAGCGGGAGCTGCCCGTCCGGGCCGCGAGGATCAGCCACCGAGCCGGCGAAGAAAGCCGGTAATCACTCGGTCGAGCCCGGCCACGGCTTGGCCTTTCAGGGCTTTCGGCCCAGCGATGTCGCCGCGTGGCGTTGCCCTTCGTTCGTGGCTGCGAGACCTGTTCACGGGGCCGGTGCGTAGTCGCGGAGGTTGATCGCGTTGGCCGCGTTCTGGATTCCCTTGGACATGCCGTTCAGCTGCGGGAAGTGGCTCATCAGGCGGAACACCTGGTTGCGCAGCCACAGGCCGGTGGCCGTCTTCGGGATCAGCGTCTTCGCGCCTTCCGTCGCCACGTTCTGGTTCTGCGTCACGAAGTTGCGCATTTCCGCTTCGTAGCGGCGGAATGCGGTCCGGTGGTCGCCGTCGGCCGCGAGCAGTTCGCCGGCCAGCACGTAGGCGCCGACCAGCGCGAGGCTGGAGCCCTGGCCGGACAGCGGCGACGGGCAGTAGCCCGCGTCGCCGAGCAGCACCACCCGGCCTCGTGCCCAGTCGTCCAGGTGGATCTGGGAGATCGAGTCGAAGTAGAAGTCCGGTGCCCGGCGGGCCTCTTCGAGCAGCCTGGGCACCTCCCAGCCGCCGGTGAAGGCCTTGTCCAGCAAGGCGAACTGGGTCTGCGGGTCGCGGGGGTCGAAGCGCAGTTCCGGCGACTTGAAGCCGAGGATCGCCTTCGCGCCGGCGTCGGTGCGCGCCCCCCGGTACAGCCCGGCGAGCCTGCCCGGCGTGTTGTAGACCTCGGTCCAGCGGTCCAGGCCCAGGAAGTTTTCGACGCTGAAGATCGAGATGTGGTAGCCGAGGTAGCGGCGGAAGCCGGCTTCCGGGCCGAACGCCAGCTGCCGGACGGTGGAGTGCATCCCGTCGGCGCCGACTACGAGGTCGAATTCGCGCGGCGAGTGGTGCTCGAACGTCACGCGGACCGCGTCGGCGTGCTGCTCGATGCCGGTGATGGAGTCGCCCAGCAGGTACTCGGTGTCGTCGGTGCGCTCGTAGAGGATCCGGCTGAGCGTGCCGCGCATGAGCTCGATGTCGCCGTCGTCGCCCATCAGCTCGTCCATGCGCACCTCGACCAGCGGCCGGCGCGCGCTGTCGACGACGGTCATGCCGCGATTCTCGGTGCGGGCCGCCTGCAGGTCCGCGAGGACGCCCATCCGCTCGGCGACCTCGACCGCTGCTCCGCGGACGTCGATGGCGTAGCCGCCGTGGCGGATCGCGGGTGCGCGCTCCACCACGGTCGGGTTGAAACCGTGCCTGCGCAGCCAGAACGCGAGTGCCGGCCCGGCGATGCCGGCGCCGGAGATCAGGATGTCCATGTGCCCCAAGCTAGCGTCCTTACTTACCGGTCGGCAAGTAAATTACCGGTCGGCAGGTAGTAGGATCCGCGGGGAGGAGGACGCCGATGCCGAGGACACGGGTCGACACCCGCACCGAGATCCGCGCGGTCGCCGCGGAGCTGTTCGCCCGCCAGGGGTTCGAGAAGACCAGCCTGCGGGAGGTCGCCGAGCGGCTCGGCATCACCAAAGCCGCGCTGTACTACCACTTCCCGTCCAAGGCGGACCTGGTGCGCGGCATCGTCCAGCCGTTCGTCGACGAGGTCGAGGACCTGCTGGCCGACCGCGAAGCGGCCGCCGACGTCGACGCGCGGCAGTTCCTCGCCGACTACTTCGACGTGGTCCTGCGGTACCGGCAGGTGTTCGAGATGGTCCTGCGGGATGTTTCGGCGCTGGCGCAGCTCGACCTGATGCGGCAGATGCTCGACTGGCGCGAACGGACCTACGCCCTGCTGGTCGGTCCCGGCGCGTCGCCGGCCCGGATCGCACGGGCGACCGTCGCGATCGGTGGCCTGCAGGACTGCGCGACCACCGACGGCCCGGTGGAGGAATTCCGCGACGCCGCGCTGGAAGCGGCCGTCGCCGCGCTGGGTTCGTAATCTTATCGGCCGCAGCCGCGCTGCGACAGGATGTGCGCATGACTGCACTGAACGTGACGGAGCTGGGTGACGGTGTTCGCGCGGTTTTCGTGCACGGTTCCGGCGCCTGGGCCATGCACGAGACATTCGGGTTCGGCGCTCAGCTCCCGCTGGCCGAGGAATTCCGCCTGGTGCTGCCGGATCGGCGCGGTTACGGGGACAGCCCGGACGTCGAGCGCAGCGACTACGCCCAGGACGCCGACGACATCGCGGGGCTGCTCGACGGCGGCGCGCACCTGGTCGGTCACTCCTCCGGGGCCGTGGTCGCGATGCTCGCCGCCGCGCGAAATCCGGAGTCCGTCCGCTCCCTGACGCTCATCGAGCCGGCCTGCTTCCAGGTTGCCACGGACGCTCCGCTGGTGGCCGCGGCGCTGGAGCGCAATCGGGACGCCCTCGAGTCGGTGCCGCCGGATCTGTCCGATGAGGACCTGGTTCGGCTCAACTTCGAATCCGTGGGCTTCGAGGCGCCGCCGGTGACGCCGGAGCTCGTGCGGGCGACGCGCAGCGCGCTGCACGAGATTCCGTCCTGGGGCGCGGAAATCCCGGTCGAGCAGCTCGCCGCGGCGACTTGGCCCGCGCTGGTCGTCAACGGCGGCTGGGACGAGGCTCCGCAGGCATACCGCGAGCACGGCGGGGAACCGATCATGGAGTGCGCGCGCGTGACGGCGGAGCGCATCGGCGCCGATCGCCTCCAGGTGCCGGGCGCGTCGCACTGGCCGCACAGCCAGCAGCCCGACGTCGTCAACGACGCGCTGCGCGAGTTGTGGCGTCGTTGACGGTCATACGATAAGTCGGGGATCCCACAGCGAGAAGACGGCCGTAATTCCCGCAGGGGGCCGCTACCCGCACCGCCACGCAAGACGCGTGTGGAAACAGGCTCTCTGGTGCGGGGCCGGTTTCGCGGTTAGTGTCTGGCATCACGCCGCGAACGGGGAGGTCCTGTGCTCGATCTTCGTGCCAGCACGGTCGCAGACGTCTTGCGGCGCAGCGCCGCGCGAGTCCCGGATCGCGAGGCGTTGCGCTTCGTCGACGGTGCGGGGCAGGAGCGGGCCTGGACCTACGCCGAGCTCGACGCCGCCGTCACCCGCGCCGCCGCCGCGCTGCTGGCCGCCGGGGCGCGCCAAGGCGACCGGATCGCGGCCTACGGCAAGAACTCCGACGCCTACCTGATCGGATTCCTCGCCTGTGCCCGCGCCGGCCTGGTGCACGTGCCGATCAACTACAACCTGACCTCCGGCGAACTCGCCTACCTGCTGCAGCAGTCCGGCAGCAGCACCGCGCTGGTGGACCCGGCCCTGGCGGACCGGCTCGGCGAAGTCCGCCCGCAGACGTCGGTCCAGCGCGTGATCCCGTTGCGGGACAGCCCGGATTCGCTGCTGGCGCAGTGCATCGACGGCCCGGTGCCGGAGCTGGAAGTCGCCGTCGCCGATGACGCACTGGTCCAGCTGCTCTACACCTCGGGCACGACCTCGCAGCCCAAGGGCGCGATGATGACGCATCGCGCGCTGCTGCACGAGTACGTGTCCTGCCTGGTGGCGCTGGACTTCCGCGAGGACGACCGGCCGCTGCACGTGATGCCGCTGTACCACTCGGCTCAGATGCACGTGTTCCTGTTGCCGCAGCTGATGATCGGGTCCACCAACCGGCTGGTGGAAGTGCCCGATCCGGGCGACGTGCTGCGGCGGATCGAGGACGAGGGGATCAGCTCGTTCTTCGCCGCGCCAACGGTTTGGGTGGCGCTGGCCAACCACGCCGAGTTCGCCACCCGCGACCTGACGACCCTGCGCAAGGCCTACTACGGCGCCTCGATCATGCCCGGACCGGTGCTGCAGCGGTTGCGGGAACGGCTGCCGGAGCTCGGTTTCTACAACTGCTTCGGGCAATCCGAGATCGCTCCACTCGCGACGGTGCTGCGGCCCGAGGAACACGACGAGCGGCCGGATTCCGCCGGCCGGCCGGTGCTCTTCGTGGAAGCGAAGGTCGTCGATGAGCAGGGCGACGAGGTCGCGCCGGGGGAGCTGGGCGAGATCGTCTACCGCTCGCCGCAGCTGTGCACCGGGTACTGGAACAAGCCCGAGGAGACCGCCGAGGCGTTCCGCGGCGGCTGGTTCCACTCCGGCGACCTCGTGCGGCGCGACTCGGCGGGCTACTGCTTCGTCGTCGACCGGATCAAGGACGTGATCAACACCGGCGGAGTGCTGGTCGCCTCCCGCGAGGTGGAGGACGCGCTGTACACCCACCCGGCGGTGGCCGAGGTCGCGGTGATCGCGGTGCCCGACCCGAAGTGGATCGAGCGCATCGCGGCGGTGGTGGTCGCCAAGGCCGATGTGTCGGAGGCGGAGCTGCTGGAGCACGCGCGCGGCGGCCTGGCCGGTTTCAAGGTGCCGAAGGAGATCCGCTTCGTCGACGACCTGCCGCGCAACAGCTCGGGCAAGCTCCTCAAGCGCGTCCTCCGCGACAAGTTCACCGGCTGACCCGGGCCAGGAGCGGCGTTTCCGCAGGCCAGGGGCCGTGCGTGCTTTGTGTCGCCATAGCAGCAGAAAACGCGCACGGCCGGTGTCCAGCGCACCGAGAAGCTCAGCGGGCGACTGCGCCGGAAGGTGCTCGTGGGCCTGGTGGGCACTGAGCGACCCAGTGCGATGGCCGGTCGGGCGGGTGCCGGGAGCCCGTCGATAATGGCGGGGTGAGTGACGCAGCTTGGGGCCCCGGGATCGCCACCGCCATCGGCTCGATGCCCGGGGCCGATCCGGTCGAGGTGGCGCGCACGGTCGTCGGCGAGCTGCCGGGCCTGATGCCCTTCCCGGAGTTGCCGGGACGCGGGGTCGGTGCCGACATCCTCGGCCGCACCGCCGGCCTGCTGGTCGACCTCGCCGTCGAAGTGGTGCCCTCCGGTTACCGGGTCGCCTCCCGGCCCGGCCGGGACCAGCGCCGCGCCGTCGACCTGCTGCGCTGGGACCTGGACGCCGTGGAGCAGGCGGTGTCCGAAGCGGGCGCGCCGCGCGCGGTGAAGGTGCAGGCGGCGGGCCCGTGGACGCTGTCGGCCGGGATCGAGCTGCACCGCGGGCACCGGGTGCTGACCGACCAGGGCGCGCTGCGCGACTTCGCCGAGTCGCTGACCGAAGGCCTGATCCGGCATGCCGAGCAGGTCGCCGCCCGCACCGGCTCCCGGGTCGTCGTGCAGCTCGACGAGCCCGCCCTGCCCGCGGTGCTGGCCGGGGCGCTGCCCACGCCCTCCGGCTACGGCAAGGTGCCCGCCGTCCCGGAACCGGACGCACAGCGCCTGCTGACCGAGGTGATCGAGAAGCTCGCAGCAGCAACGGACTCGCCCGTGGTCGTGCACTGCTGCGCCACCCGCCCGCCGGTGGCGTTGCTGCGTCGCGCCGGCGCCGGGGCGATCGCGCTGGACGCGACGAAGCTCGGCGACGTGTCCGGCTCCTTCGCCGACGAGCTCGGCGAGACGTGGGAAGAGGGCACGACCCTGTTCCTCGGCTTGGTCCCGAGCACCGAACCGGCGGGCGAGACCCGGCTGCGCCAGCTCGCCGAGCCGGCCTTCGGCCTGGCCTCCCGCCTCGGCTTCGGCCGCCGGGCGCTGGCCGAGCGCAGCGTCCCGACGCCGACCTGCGGCCTCGCGGGCGCGACACCGGCCTGGTCCCGCCGCGCGATCAGCCTCACCCGGGACCTCGCGAAGCTCTTCGCCGACGAAGCCGAGCAGTAACGAACCGCCCTCCGCAGCGTGATCGATCGGCTACCGTGAGGAAGATCGAGATGCCGAGCTGCGGAAGGTTGGCGAAATGGCCCGCTGGCTGGTCGGTTTCGACCTGTCCGAGGACACCCCGGAGCGCCTGGAGAACCTGACGCAACGGCTGCTCGCCGAGCTGCGCGAGCTGGGCGCGGTCCGGGTGGACCGGGTGCGCGGTCAGGGTCCGGATGGCGCGAAGTCCGGGGCGGCGCTGGCAATCGGGCAACTCGTGCTGAGCGGCATCTTCTCCGCGGCCACTGCTGCGGCGTGCGCGAAGGTGATGGTCGCCCGCTTCGACCAGGCCAAGGCCCGCCGGGTGAGCATTGAAAGGAACGGCGAGAAGGTCGAATTCGACGGCCTGACCGCGAAGGACCAGCACCTGCTGGTGGAAGCGATCGCGGCGAAACTCCTCGACGAGGACCCCGACGGCGGCGCCTCGGACCAGCGGTAGGCGGCGTGGTGGGCCGCCGGACCGCGCTGCTGATCGCGACCTCGTTGTACGGCGACCCGAGGCTGCGTGAGCTGCGCGCGCCTGCGGGGGAAGCCGAAGAACTGCAACAGGTCTTGCTGACGCAGGGTGCCTTCGACCAGGTCGAGGTGCTGCGCAACGAGTCCAAGAGCCAAATAGAGCGCGGTATCGAGGAGCTGTTCCAGGAAACCGGGCCGGACGATCTTGCGCTGTTGTACCTGTCCTGCCACGGGTTGAAGAACGACCAGGGCCAGCTGCTGTTCGCTGCCTGCAACACCGAGGTCGATCGGAAGGAGTCCACCGCAGTCAGCTCGGTATTCGTCCAGCACCAGCTGAGCGCTTCCCAGGCCGGGACGAAGGTGGTGCTGCTGGACTGCTGCTACAGCGGGGCCTTCTCGCACGGCCTGGTGCCCAAGTCGGCTGAGCGGATCGACCTTCGCCAGCTGGCTGGACGTGGGTCCTACATCATGACCGCGACCAGCGCGTTGGAATACGCCTACGAAGGCGACGAACTCACCACCAGCAATCCGGTGCGGTCCTCGTTGTTCACCCGCGAAGTCTTGGAGGGAATTCGCAGCGGCAAGGCGGACTCCGACGGCGACGGCGTGATCACCGGTGATGAGCTCTACAACTACGTGCGGCGGAAGTTGGACGGGCAGGGGCAAACACCACAGCGCGAGGTGCAGATGTCCGGCGATTTCTACCTCGCTTGGACCTCATCGACGCCCGATGCCCAGGCACGGCGTCCCGCTCCGGCGAAGTCCGAACCTGCGGCACTCGGACCCTTGCTCGCGAAAGCCATCCCGACCATGCCTCCGGCCGGCAGCACGCTGAACGTCGTGGTAGGCACCCGCGGCGTCGGCGACGCCCAGGAGCCGTTCATGCTGACCCTGGCCGAACCCGACAGCCATCTCGCGGTCGTCGGCCCAACGCAGTCCGGCAAGAGCCAGTTCCTGCGAACCCTGCTGCTGAGCTTGGCAGCCGACTCGGAACCCGAGGAAGTCGAGATCATCATCATCGACTCCGAGAGCAGGTTCGGGGCTTTTGGGAAGCTTCCGCATGTCAGTTGGGTTCTCGGGCCGGATGAAAGCACCGAGGTCCGGCAGTTGCTGGACGAGATCGATCGGAGCATCTCCGCGCGACGCGCGATGTTCAGGCAGCACGCGTTCGATTCGCTGAGCGAATTCCGCGCCGCGCGGCGCAATCGCGATCTGCGAGCAGACGGCCCGCAGCAGGACGTGATCCTGGTGATAGATCGCTGGGAAGCCTTCGCCGCCGAGAACCCGGCACTGGTCCGGCAGGTGGAGAAGATCGCGGACACGGGCGCCAGCTTCGGCGTGCACGTCGTCGTGGCCACGCGTTCGTGGTCGCGGATCTCCGGCGGCATGCTGCCCAACATGCGCGGCAAGGTCGACCTGACGGCAAGGGCGGGTTCGGATCAGCCGGTGGAGGCGACCACTGCTGCTGGGACCTTCCAAGTTGCTGTCCCGAACTCGTCCACCGGGGCCGAGCCGCGGCACCAGGAGATGGTGTCGATGATCGACGGCATCGCGCAGCAGAAGCAGCACCGCCAGCACGACCGAAAGTTCAACCCAGAACGGATCTTGGGCGTCGAGCCGCCGTTCGACCCGCCGAAGGCTTGGCGTGATACGAACCATCCCGATTGGCTGCGAGTTCCGATCGGTGTGGACGAGTTCGGCAGGACCGTCCACCTCGACCTGAAATCCACTGCTTTCGGCGGTGCGGGGCCGCACGGGATGATCGTCGGCCCGCCGGGGTCCGGGGCCGTCCAGACCTTGGGGTCGCTGCTGTTCCTACTGATGCTGGCCCACTCGCCAGCTGACCTGAACGTCGTACTCCTGCATGCGTCGCCGATTTCGAGCCCTGTCGTCCAGGGGCTTTCCGAGATGCCGCACGTGGTCGCGCACATGGCCGTGTCGTACATGGAAAGGGAGAGCGAACTGGCCAACCGCCTCAGGGACATTCACCGTGAGATAACTCGTCGTCGAAATCCGGCTCGGGCTGGCCGCCCGCCTGCGCCCCGGCTCGTTGTCGCCATCCAAGACTTCACCGAGGCGCTGGTGCGCGTACCCGAGTTGGTGCCGCAACTGCGCGAAGTCATGGAACTCGGACCGGATGTGGGGGTGCACGTGATCGTGATGGCGTCCGACACCGCGGACACCCGGTTCCCGGAGATAGCGGAACTCTGCCGGTTCTGGATCGTGCATCGAACCGCTGCCAAGCGTGATTCGCTGGAGCTGTTGGGAATCCCGGCGGCCGCCGAGCTGGACGAGGGCGAACCCGGGCAGGGGTTCTTCAAGGCGGGAGCCAAGCCGCCGATCAAGTTCCGCACCTGGGCGCCCGGTATGAGGTCCTGGGCTGAGCTGATCGCCCGGGTGAACCGAGCAGTGCCGGCGCGGGCCGCCGAACTGCGCGCACTCCTCGCAGACCCGATCGCGCTCGGCGATGTGCTGGGTACCTTGGCAGAGGGCGAACGAGGTTTGTCCGCGGTGGCGTTCGAGCGCGCCACCGAAGTTCCCGTCGGACTGGTGGACTCCCCCGAGACAGGCGAAGCAGAACCGCTGATGGTGCCGTTCGGCTGTATCGCGATCATAGGCCGCCCGTTCAGCGGGAAGACCGATTTCACCCGTGCCGTCGTCCTCGCGGTAGCCCTGACGCGCACACCCGAGGAGGTGCAGTTCTACTTCATAAGCGCGGGTGACGGGTATTCCTGCGAGGCCGTGCTGTCCGAGTTGCCACATGCAGTCGGGTTTGCGTCGATCAGAGACGGGGAGACCGCCGTCGCGATCGTGGACTTCCTGGTGGATCTGCTCGGCGAGCGGCGGGCGCGACGAGAAGATGCTCACGTGCTGTCATTCCTCGTGATCGAGCAGTGGCATCGATTGGTGGACGCGTTTGCCGAGCTGGCCCCGAAAGTCCGCACGCTGATGCAGGACGGTTCGGATCACGGCATCCACGTGATCATCTCAGGGGACAGCACGGGCGAGGAGGACCCGGGTTGGGGATTCCAGTACCAGGTCCGGCTGGAACTCGGTGGCGCGGAGAGCGGTCGCGGGACCGTGAACGGGAGGGAGTTCCGTGCCGCTCTACCGCAACTGCACGTAGATGACCAGCTGGACCCGCGTTACGAGAACGCCCGTGCGCTGTCGCGACGCATCGCGAGCGTCTGGCCGGGGGAGCCCGCCCAGGACCAGGTCCTGCGCGCGTCGCCGAGCATCACCTATTCGCAGATCGAGAATCCCGAGAATCCGCACATCTTGCTCGGGCGAACAGTGGGCATCGGCAGGTGGGCCGAGCTCGATCTGGCGGAGCATCCGCACCTGTTGTGCTTGGGGGAGCGGGGCTCCGGCAAGACGAACCTGGTCCGGTTGGTGATCGCCGAGATCAAGCGGCTGTACGCGGCGGACGAGTGCGACATCATCGTGCTGGATCCGAAGCGCGGCCTGCTCGGCGAAACGGACGGTCCGCAGTTCGGTTACGCCGCGGTGCGCGGGGAGTTCGAGCGTCACCTGGCGGAAATGGCGTTCCGGATCGAGCAACGCTTGTCCCGGCCCCGCAGCGGAGCCGAGCGGCCGCGCGAGGTCTTCCTGATCATCGCGGACTGCGAGCTGATCTCGGCGGACCCGCGATCGGGCCGCCCCGACCCGCTGCAGAGCTACGCGGACCACCTGGTGCGGGGCGGGGAGGTCGGGGTGCATCTGATCGTCAGCCGGAACTCCGTCAACATCGGCGACGCGCTGACCACCCGATTCCTCGGCAAGCTGCGTGCGGCCGGCTGCGCGACGGTGGTGCTCGGCGGCGATCCGCGGGACGGGGAGCTGCTGCCGGGCGTGGCGTCGGTGCCTCGCCCGCCGGGGCGGGGGCGGTTCGTCAGGGG
>NZ_SMKW01000058.1 GCF_004348985.1 Saccharopolyspora elongata
GGGCCCGTGTGGGCGGTGTTGGTGCTGGTCAGGCTGCTGTTGGTGGTGATGAGGCGGCGGCGTGCAGGGTGGTGAAGTGCTGGGCCCAGGGCCAGTGGGCGGGCAGGTGTAGGACGGGTTTGCCTTGAGGGCGGGCCAGCCGGGCGGGAACTGTGATCAGGTGCCGGCGGAGGGTGGACCCTCGGGCTTTGGCGTGGAACCGGCTGGTCAGACAGCCTGCGGCACGGAGCAGGTTGTGGGTGATCGCAGCACAGATGGCCCAGGCGGCGTTGGCGTTGAAACACCCGGATGGCAGGTGGGCCAGGGGGCCGTCGATGAGGTCGGCGAAAGTGGTTTCGATGATCGCGTGCTGCCGGTGTGTCACATCGGCGTCCACTGTGGATAGTGTGGTGTTGGTGAGGAACGCGTGGTGCCGCCAGACCGGAAACAGTGCGTCAGCATGGTTTTTGTCCTTCACGCGCCGGACGATCAGTCGGGCGGTGATCTCGTGTTGGGTGCCGGCGAAGGCGGTGTAGGTGGTTTCGGCGACCTCGGCATCGGAGATCCATTCACCGGTGTCGGGATCCTGGACGGCATCGGGATACTCAACTGGGGTCCAGGCGTCGGCGTCGATGGTGGCGATCGCGGCCCGGATCGCCGCGTTGTTGACCACGGTGATGGAGAACCAGGCCCCGGCGGTGCACGCGGCGGTGACCACCGCACCGGCGTAGTAGGCCGAATCCGCCCGCACCCACAGCCTCCCCGTGGCCCCGGCCGCCTTCGCGGTGGTCAACGCTTGGGTCAGCAGGCTGGCCGCGCCCCGGCCCGAGCCCGCCGACCCGGACCGGAGCCGCATCCCGGCGATCACCGGCGCGGCGATCGGCGTGGACAGCGTGGCCACCAGCGGCGACAGTCCACGCAGTCGCACCGGGTAGCCACCGACCTTGGTGTGCCCGAACCGCGCACCCTGTTTCTTCTTGCCATACACCCGACGCAGCAGCGAATCAATGTCCACAAAGGTCAGCGCGTCCGCGCCATCCAGTATCGGTGTCCGCTCGGCGAGACTGACCAGCAAACGGCGTGCCGCCGAGGCCAACTGCAGGGCGTGACCGTGGGTGAACGCCCGCAGGAACGATCCCAGCGTCGACGGCGCATACACCCCGTCGAACAGGCGCTTCATCCCGCCGTGGCGGATCACGTCAAGATCGTCGATGCTGTCCGCGCCCGCGGCCATCCCCGCGATAACCGAGGCGATCTTGCCCGCAGGATTTACTCCGGTCGACGCGATCGGCGGGTCCGTGATCTTCACCGCGTCGCTGACCAGGTCCGATAACCCGGCCTGCTCGGCCAGCGCCATCACCGGCACCAGCCCCGAGCACGACACGAGATTCTCATCATCGAACCGGGCCGCCGCCCGCGACCACCTGTGCGACAATCTCACCGAAAGTGCCTCCCGATCCATGCGACATCAGTGCTTCAGCAACTCTGATCATCGCAGGTCAGGAGGCACCTTCACTCATTAAACGTTGCTATCCAAGAACAATTCCTCGGTGCATCCAGGCTAAGCGGCTGCGCCGCTTACAAACAAGGACTGGGAGGATCTGGTGGCGAAGTCCTACACGAGCGCGGTGGTCGAGGCGTCTGCCGAGCAGGTGTGGCAGGTGGTGCGCGACTTCGACGGCTTGCCGCAGTGGCACCCCGCGATCGAACGCAGCGAGATCGAGGGCGGCGGCGTCGCCGACGCGGTGGGTTGCGTCCGGCACCTGACGCTCCCCGACGGCGGCGTGGTCCGGGAACGGCTGGTGTCGCTGGACGACGTCGAGCGCAGCTACACCTACGACTTCGTGGAAAGCCCGTTCCCGGTGCGCAGCTACCGCTCCACGATCCGGGTCGCGCCGATCACCGACACCGGGCACAGCTTCGTCGAGTGGTATTCGCACTGGGACGCCGACGCCGCCGACGAGGAGCAGATGGACAAGACCTTCGCGCACGGCGTCTACCGGACCGGGCTGAACGGGCTCCGGGAATTCCTGGCCCAGTAGTGGGAAGGGTGTGAACCGGGGCGAATTCGGCGGCGGTTAGAGTCGGGCGCGTGCCAAGCAGCGCCACTACTCCCGAAGCAGACACTGCCCAGGCCGATCGCGTCGTCGTGACCGGTGGCACCGGTTTCGTCGGTAGAGCCGTGGTTCGTGCCTTCCTGGAGCGCGGCACGCCGGTCACCACCGTCGGCCTGCAGGACCCACCCGCCGAGTTGCGCAGCGAGCTGCTGACCCACGTCGACGGCGATCTGCGGGATCCGGCGGTGCGGGAGGCGGCGGTCCCGGCCGGCACGGCGGGGATCGTCCACCTGGCCGCGATCACCTCGGTGCTCCGCTCGGTGGACCAGCCCGCCGAGACCTACGCCAGCAACGTCGCGGTCACCCAGGAACTCCTGGAACTGGCGCGGATTCGCGGCATCGGGCGGTTCCTGCTCGCCTCCACCAACGCGGTGGTCGGCGACATCGGCCACGGCACCATCTCCGAGGCGCTGCCGCTGCGCCCGCTCACGCCCTACGGCGCCACCAAGGCGGCGTGCGAGATGCTCCTCTCCGGCTACGCCGGGGCGTACGGGCTGGCCACCTGCGCGCTGCGCTTCACCAACATCTACGGGCCGGGCATGGGGCACAAGGACAGCTTCATCCCACGGCTGATGCGCGCGGCCGCCGCCGGCAATGGCGTCGAGGTGTACGGCGACGGCTCGCAGTCGCGGGACTTCGTGCACGTCGACGACGTCGTGCAGGGCGTGCTCGCCGCGTGGGACAAGCAGTACACCGGCACCGTGGTGATCGGCTCGGGTCGCTCGATCTCGGTGCTGGAGCTCATCGACGCGGTCCGCACGGCCACCGGCGAGGACGTGCCGGTCACCCACGTGCCGGCCAAGAACGGCGAGATGCCCGCGGTGATCGTGGACGTGTCCAAGGCGCAGCGGGAGCTCGGCTACCGCCCGAGCGTCGAGCTCACCGAGGGTCTGCGCACGGTCTGGGCGGACTTCCGCGGGGCGCGATGAGCGCGGCGCTCGCGCGCGCCCTCCGCCGGCACTGGTTGCTGGCGCTGTTCCTGCTCGCCGGGCTGACCCTGCGCATCGTCGTGCAGCTGGCCTACCGGCCCGCGCTGCTCTACATCGACTCGTTCCGCTACCTCGACGACGTCGGGGCGTTCTTCCCGGGCGGCATCAACCCGATCGGTTACGAGCTGTTCCTCTGGCCGCTGCTGGCGATCGGCGGCCTGACCTGCGTGGTCGTGGTGCAGCACCTGCTCGGCCTCGGGCTCGGCCTCGGGATCTACGCGCTGCTGCGGCGTTTCGGGGCCCGGACGTGGCTCGCGGCGCTGGCCGCCGCGCCCGTGCTGCTGGACGCCTACCAGCTGCAGATCGAGCAGAACATCATGTCCGATCTGCTGTTCCAGGTGCTGCTGCTGGTCGCGATCTACGTGCTGACCTGGTGGGGCGCGCCCGGACCGAGGCTCGCAGCGCTGGCCGGGATCGTGCTCGCCGCGGCGGTGATGGTGCGCGTCGTGGGCGTGACGCTGGTGGTTCCCGCCGCGGTGTTCGTGCTGCTGGCCACCGGTCGGCGGCCGCGGGAGGGCTGGCCGCGGCGGCTGATCGCGGCTGGCGCGCTCGTCGGCGGGTTCGCGGCCGGCGTGTTCGGCTACTCGCTGTACCACCTGACGTGGACGGGTTCGCTGGGCCTCGGCGGCTCCGGGGGCGGTGCGCTGTACGGCCGTGCCGCGGCGGTCGCCGAGTGCGAGGACCTGGACCTGACGGTCGAGGAGAAGCTCGTCTGCCCGAACGAGCCGCTGGAACGCCGCGCCGCCAACGGGATCGACTTCTACATCCACTTCTGGAACGTCCCGGAGAACGTCGAGAAGTTCCTGCCTGCGGACATGGACGTCGCCGCCGCGCAGGGCTCGCTCACCCGCAAGGTCCTGCTGCACCAGCCGCTGGACGTGCTCGGCGGGATGGCCGGCGACTTCCTCAAGGGATTCGCCCCGACCCGCACCCAGACCCCCGGTGACGTGCCGCTGGACCGCTGGCAGTTCCAGCCGGTCTACCCGATGTACGCCCCCGACTGGTACGTCGCGGAGTGGACGGAGCTCTACGGCGACGGCACGTACTCGGTCGACCCGGCGCTGGCCGGATTCCTGCGCGCCTACCAGCTCGGCGGCGGTTACACGCCGGGCATCGTGCTGGGCGGCGCGCTGGTGGTCGCGGCGCTCGCGGTGCTCGGCGTCGGCCGGGCCCGCGGCTCCGGGCTGCGGGCGGTGTGCCTGCTGCCCGCCGGATTGGCGATCACCGTGCTGGGCACCGCCGCGGCGATGGAGTTCTCCTGGCGCTACCAGTTGCCCGGCTTGATCCTGATCCCGCTCGCGGGTGCGCTCGGCGTGACCGCCCTGATCGCGCGCCCCGAACCCCCGAAGGAGAGTTGACCAATGCCCACGACCTTCCCGAGCGAGGTGGACCGGGCGGCGCTGGAGGACTACGCCGCGCGCTACGGCGACCAGCCGTTAGCGCCGGTGGTCGTGCTGATCGCCGCCTACAACGAGGAGGAGTCCCTCGGCGAGGTGCTCGACGGGATCCCGGCCTACAGCTGCGACCTGGACGTGGACAAGCTGGTGGTGGTCGACGGCGCGACCGACGACACCGCCAAGATCGCGCTGAAGCACGGCGCGCAGACCTGCGTCGTCCCCACCAACCGCGGGCAGGGCGCCGCGCTGCGGCTCGGCTACCACCTGGCGGCCGAGCGCGGGGCGCGCTACATCGTCACCACCGACGCCGACGGCCAGTACGACATCGCGGAGCTGCCCAAGCTGCTGCGCCCGCTGATCGACGACCGCGCCGACTTCGTCACGGGATCCCGCCGGCTGGGCAGCAACGAGCGGCCGGCGCTGGTCCGCCGCGTCGGCACCTACGTGTTCGCCTGGCTGGTCACCGCGCTGACCGGGCAGCACATCACGGACACGTCGTTCGGGTTCCGCGGCATGCGGGCCGAGGTGCCCAACTCGGTGACCCTGGAGCAGCCGCAGTACCAGTCGTCCGAGCTGCTCGTCGGCGTGCTGAGCCGCGGCTACCGGGTGCTGGAGCAGCCGATGCGGATGTTGCCGCGCACGGCCGGAGTGAGCAAGAAGGGCGGCAGCTTCCGCTACGGCTACCGCTACGCGCGGGTCGTGCTCGGCACCTGGTGGCGGGAACGCCGGAACACCAACCGGTCGATCAGGAAGAACTTGACCACGAACATCACCGCGTAGGTCGCGACGAACGCGCCCCACACGACGGCGACCTGCCCGGCCCGAGCGTCCGGGAACAGCACGGTCGCCAGCGACTCGGCGTTGTGCGTGGCGAGCGCGGCCAGCAGCGCCGTGCCCACCGAGATCGCGCCGTAGCGCAGGATCTCGCCGCGCAGCGCGGCCCGCCCGCCGCCGCCCCAGGTCCGCCGGTTGAGCACGAAGTTCGGGATCGCGCCGGACAGCCAGGCCAGCACGGTCGACACCACCGGCGTGGCGCCGAGCGAGTAGGACAGCAGGAAGACCAGTTGGCTGATCCCGGTGGCCACCACCGACGCGGCCGCGAAGCGGCTGAGCAGCCGCCAGTACCGGCTCCTGGTGCTGGTCTGCTGCGCCATGCGGTCTCCGTTCCGGTGCGATTCGGCCAGGTCGCACCATACCGAGTCCGGTCGCAGCGGATTCTCAGTGCGGGGCAAGGAAAAGGGGAGTCGGTCATGGAATGGTCACGAGATGAGACCATGCCCGGTGTTTGTATCCAACGGGTGAACTGGAGGAGTTAAGGCGTGCGAATCCTCGTCCTCGGAGGGGACGGCTACCTCGGTTGGCCGACCGCTCTGCACTTGTCCGACCGCGGTCACGAGGTCGCGGTCGCGGACAACTACGCCCGCCGGGGCTACGACCACGAGCTGGGCGTGGACAGCCTCGTGCCGATCGAGCCCATGCAGGTCCGCCTCGATGCCTGGCGCGAGGTCTCCGGGAAGTCGATCAAGTCCTACTACGGGGACCTGGTCGACGGCGAGTTCACCGAGGCGATGATCGCGGACTTCCGGCCGGACGCCGTCGTGCACTTCGCCGAACAGCGGGCCGCGCCGTACTCGATGATCGACCGCAGGCACGCGGTCTACACCCAGCAGAACAACGTGATCGGCAACCTCAACGTGCTGTTCGCGATCCAGCAGGTCGACCCGGACATCCACCTGGTCAAGCTGGGCACGATGGGCGAGTACGGCACGCCGAACATCGACATCGAGGAAGGCTGGCTGGAGGTCACCCACAACGGGCGGACCGACCGGATGCTGTACCCGAAGAAGCCCGGCTCGTTCTACCACCTGAGCAAGGTGCACGACAGCCACAACATCGAGTTCGCGTGCCGGGTCTGGGGCCTGCGCGCCACCGATCTCAACCAGGGTGTCGTCTACGGCCAGGAGACGCCGCAGACCGCGCGCGACGCCCGGCTGGCGACCAGGTTCGACTACGACGCGATCTTCGGCACGGTGCTCAACCGGTTCGTCATCCAGGCCGTGCTCGGCCACCCGCTGACGGTGTACGGCACCGGCGGCCAGACCCGCGGCCTGATCGACATCCGCGACACCGTCGAATGCATCCGGCTGGCCGCGGAGAACCCGGCCGACCGCGGTGAGTTCCGGGTGTTCAACCAGATGACCGAGAAGTACTCGGTGGGGGAGATCGCCAAGATCGTGGCCAACGGCTACGAGGGGCCGGTCGAGATCGAGTACCTGGACAACCCGCGGGTCGAGCAGGGCGAGCACCACTACAACGTCCGGCACACCGGCCTGGTCGAGCTGGGGCTGGAGCCGCACCTGCTGTCGAACACGCTCATCGAGTCGCTGTTCCGGGTGGCGGACAAGCACAAGGAGCGGGTCGACGTCGCCGCCATGCGGCCGACCGTCAACTGGCGCCACGCCGCGAATCCGCTGCGTGCGGATCGCTGAACGAAGGGTGCTGCAACTGCGCCCACGACTGCGCCGCGTGGCGGCTGGAATATACCAACGGGGCCGGGCAGACTTGGGCACTAACGCCGCGGTCGCCGCCGTCGATCGCGGCCGGTAACGGGGAGCGGTGCCCCGGGCGCGGAGCGTGACTTCGCACCCGGGGCGCCTACCGTGTGTCGGGGGGCTTCCACACGGTCTACCGAACAGTAACTCGTTCGGTTGATCTCGGCGATACGGCACGTGGGTAAACCTTCACCGTCCGAAGGTGGATCGGGTCAGTGCCCGACCGGCTCGGCCGCCTGCTCGTCAACCTCGATCGTCGACCGCCGCTCCGCCCGGATCACGCGGACCGTGTACGCCAGCGCCGCGACCCAGGCCACGACGATCACCGCGTAGATGATGGTCGGCGACGGGGCGGGCAGCTCGAAGTTCTTGATCAGCGTCCGGGCGTTGGTCAGCACGATCAGCCCGCCGGCGCCGACCCCGATCAGCCGCATCGGCACGATGCGCACCAGGTAGGCCGCCAGCGGCGCGGCGAGCACGCCGCCCAGCAGCAGCGCGCCGACCGTGGTCCAGGACAGCTCCTGGTGCGACAGCGAGGTCAGGAAGCCCAGGCTCGCCGCGGCGGCGATGAGGAACTCGCTGGTGTCGACGGAACCGATCACCTTGCGCGGCTCGACCTTGCCGGTGCTCAGCAGCGTCGGCGTCGCCACCGGGCCCCAGCCGCCGCCACCGGTGGCGTCCACGAACCCGGCCACCAGGCCGAGCGGGGCCAGCAGCTTCGGGCTGACGCCGGTGAGCTGGCGGCGCCGCAGCGGGCGGATCGCGAACCGCAGCAGCACGTAGAGGCCGAGCGCGAGCAGGATCGTGGACATCCACGGCTCGGCGGCTTCGGTGGAGAGGTTGCTCAGCGCGGTGGCGCCGAGGAACGCGCCGATGGCTCCCGGCACGCCGAGGGTGAGCACCACCTTCCAGTCCACGTTGCCGAACTTCCAGTGCGCCAGGCCGGAGGCGACCGAGGTGCCGAGCTCGGCGAGGTGCACCGATGCCGACGCCAGGGCCGGCGTCAGGCCGGCGGTGAGCAAGATCGTCGTGGACGTCACCCCGTAGGCCATGCCGAGTGAGCCGTCGACCAGCTGCGCGACGAAACCGCCGATGGCGAAGATCAGGAATGCTTGCACGATGTCTCCGTAGGTGCGTGCGTGAGTACCGGGGTGGGCGCGCGACGGGCCGCGATGCGGCGCTGCGCAGCCGGGTGAGATCCGGTTCGGGGTGGGGCGATGAGGCGGCGGGCGGGTCTACCGCGCGCACCGACACCCTGCGGAGGTGACGCGGAGCAGGTCGACGTGGAGGCGCTGCACGAGCAGCCGCCACTGATCACCGGGCGTCATGCGGGACAGTGAAACAGATCCCGCGATCGAGCGGCACTGCTCTCAAACTGCGGGAAGGTTGCGGCGCGGTTTCGCGCTTCGTGTGCCGAAGGCCACTTTCGGGGCCGATTGATCTTGTCGATCGGGTGATCGCGGCAGTTCAGGTGCCGGCGCGGCACGGTGTCCTTTGTGGACTCGGTGGGGCGGGTGCCGGGGTGGTGTTGCGGTCAGCCGGGCATGATCGTTTCATTCTGGACCAGCGGAAACGATCGGCGTCTTGATCGTTTCGAGTGGAGCGCCCGGCGGACTCGGCCGAACTGGTGATCTCCGGGTCGGCCGTTATCGGATGGTCATCTTCATGAACCACTCAGAGTTACTGATCGGGTGGGGTTAGTGCCGGTATTTACCGCCAAAAGGGTCAACGGTTGCGCCTCTTGATAACCCTCAGCTACGTTCGCGGCTCGTACGTCACGGTTCGGTCACAGGGCATGCCTCATCCCCCGAAGAGGCGGCCACCCCGCAATCCCCCGGCGGGGCAGCGACCGGATCCCCCCGAGACGGAAGGTGAAGATGGGCAAGCACCGCAAGGAGGACGGCCATCCCCCGAAGGCCGCCCTCCCGGTTCGCAACAAGGTCGTCGCGGCCGTCGTCGCCGGCGGTGCCTTCGCCGCGGTGGGGCAGCCGCTGGCCGCCAACGCCGATTCCGAGGTCGACCAACCCGTGCAGCGGCTCGTCGGTTCGAAGAACCTGAGCCTCGCGGTCACCGGGACCACCGAGAGCCCCGCCGCGGTCCGGCTGCTCGCCGCCGAGTCCCCGATCGACTCGGCCGAGGAGGGCGAGAAGATCGACAAGAGCGAGGCGATCGAGCAGGAGCGCGAGGCCGCCCGCGCGGAGGCCGAGCGGGTCGCCGCCGAGGCCAAGCGAGCCGAGGAGGAGCGGCAGCGGAAGGCGCGCAGCTTCGTCAAGCCGGCCGAAGGCACCTTCACCTCCGGCTTCGGCGCCCGCTGGGGCACCAGCCACCGGGGCATCGACATCGCCAACAGCATCGGCACCCCGATCCGCTCGGTGGCCGCGGGCAAGGTCATCGAGGCCGGCCCGGCCAGCGGCTTCGGCCAGTGGATCCGGGTGCAGCACAACGACGGCACGATCACCGTCTACGGGCACATCAACACCATCGACGTCAGCGTCGGCGAGCAGGTCGATGCCGGTGACAAGATCGCCACGATGGGCAACCGCGGCCAGTCCACCGGCCCGCACCTGCACTTCGAGGTCCACGAGGACGGCACCAAGATCAACCCGCTGCCCTGGCTCAAAGAGCGCGGCATCTCGCTGTAAAGCGACCCTGAGCAGCCGCCCGGGACCCGAATCCCCCGACGGGTCCCGGGCGGCTTTCCCATTTCCGGGCCCGGCTACTGCTCGGCGGCGGTTTCGGCCGGTTGGTCTTCCTCCAGGCGTTGCCGGAGGAAGCCGAGCGTTCGCGCCAGCAGGCGGGAGACGTGCATCTGCGAGATGCCGATCTGCTCGGCGATCTGCGTCTGGGTCATGCCGCGGAAGAAGCGCATCACCAGGATGCGGCGCTCCCGGTCCGGTAGGTCCTGCAGGAGCGGCCGGACCATCTCGCGGTTCTCCACCTCGGCCAGTTCGGCGTCGTCGGAGCCGATGGCGTCGCCGAGCGGGATCTCGTCGGTGTCGGTCAGCAGCTCGTCGAGCGAGGCGCTGCGGTAGGCGTTGCCCGCCTCCAGGCCGCGGTAGACGTCGTCGGTGCCGATCCCGAGGTGCTTCGCCAGCTCGCTCGGCGTCGGCGCGCGGCCCAGCTCCTGCGACAGCCGGGCGATCGCCGCCGACACCGACAGGTGCAGCTCCTGCAGCCGGCGCGGCATCCGCACCGCCCAGCCGGTGTCCCGGAAGTGCCTGCGCACCTCGCCCATGATCGTCGGCACCGCGTAGGACAGGAAGTCCACGCCGCGCTCCGGGTCGAAGCGGTCCACCGCGTTGATCAGTCCCAGCGTGGCTACCTGGGTGAGGTCCTCCTGCGACTCGCCGCGATGACTGAAGCGGCGGGCGATGTGCTCGGCCACCGGCAGGTGCTCGGTCACCAGCGTTTCGCGGAGCGCGCTACGGCGCGGGTCCTCCTTGTCCAGCTTCGCGAGCTCGCGGAACAGCGGCGCCAGCCGGTCGTAGCGCTCGTTGCGCGAGTGTGCCGTCGGCTTGGAGTCCGCTCGTTTCACACGTGGGCCGTCCGTCCCTTGGTCAACTCGATCCGCACCAGGTGGCTGCCGTTGGCAGCCGGATCCGACTCGACCGAGGTTGACACAACGTCGGCCAACGCGCTCAGCACGCGCCAGCTGAAGGTGTCCTTGCGGGGCCCGAACGCATCGTCGCTGATGACCTCGGCGGTGACCGACAGCCGGTCGCCGGCGAGGCGGAACCGGCAGACGAGGGTCGCGGCCGGGGCGGCCAGCCGGACCAGCGACGAGCACGCTTCGTCCACGGCCAACCGCAGGTCGGCGATGGTGTCGACGTCGTAGTCGGCGCGCATCGCGAGATCACCGACGACGGCCCGCATGACCGCCAGCTGGGCGGGCTCGGCCGCGATGCGGACCTCGACCAGATTCGCCGCGGCTATCTCCGGCTCGACGTGCGCGAGCTCGCGTTCCACGCTCATCCCGGGCCACCTCGTCTCGGTCGGTGCGGCGCACACCTCACTCACAGTCACCTGGTACCCGAGGCCCGGACCGAACAAACGGACGGCCCGCCGGTTACACCAGGGTGGTCCAGTAGTCCCAGAACCGCTGCAGGATCAGGACCACGATGACCAGATACCACACCGCGAGCACCACGCTGTGGAACCGGCGCAGCGCCGCGCCGATGGATTTGCCGCCGAAGTTGCCCGCCTCGAGGTTGTGCAGCGTCGTGTACCAGAACAGCGGGATGGTCACGACCCACACGACCATGCAGTACGGGCACAGCGCGCCGATCTCGTAGAGGCTCTGCACCACCAGCCAGTGGATGAAGCCGAGCGCCAGCGTGGTGCCGAGCTGCATGCCCAGCCAGAACCAGCGCGGCGGCCGGAACCCGGCCAGCACCGCGACCCCGGCGGTGACCACCACCGGGAACGACGCCACCCCGATCAGCGGGTTCGGGAAGCCGAGCACCGCCGCCTGGGCGCTGTCCATCACCGAACCGCACGAGATGATCGGGTTGATGCTGCAGGTCGGCACGTAGCCGGGGTTCGCCAGCTTCTGCAGCTTCTCCAGGATCAGCGCGAACGATCCTACGAAGCCGGTGAGGCCGCCCACGACGTACAGCCAGCCCAGGCCGCTCGGCGCGCCGCCAGGCTGCGATCGCTCGGCGGGGGCCGGCGCGACGGCGTGGGCGGTGGTCACTTCGCGAGCTCCTTGTCGACCTCGCCGCGGAAGGCGTCGTTGAGCTGCTGGAAGGTCTGGACGTCGCCCGCGTCGAACTCCTTGCCGTTGATGAAGATCGTCGGCGTGCCCTGCACCCCGGCCTTCTCGCCGTCGGCGACGTCGGCGTCGATCTTGGCGTTGACCTGCGGCGAGTTCATGTCCTGGTGGAACTTGTTCAGGTCGAGGCCGAGCTGCTGGGCGTACTGGTCGAACAGCCCGCGCGCCTTGGCCTCGTCGGTGCTGATGTTCTGGCCGTCGGCCGCCACCGCCCACGCGTCGTAGTTGTCGTAGAGGGCGTGGTACATCTCCTTGTACTTGCCCTGCACCCCCGCGGCCTCGGCGGCCTGCGCGGCCGGCCTCGCCAGCGGGTGCATGCCGAGCGGGAAGTTGCGGGCGATGAAGGTGATCTTGCCCGCGTAGTCCTTCTCGACCTGCTTGGTCAGCCCCGAGTAGTACGAGCGGCAGCCCGGGCACTGGTAGTCGAGGAACTCGACCACGGTGACCTTGTTGTCCGGCGCGGAGGTCAGCACGTTGCTGTCGGGCTTGCGCAGGATCTCGGCCGCCACCGCGGGACCGCTGGACGCGTTGTCCTCCGAACCGCCGCGGCTGAACAGCAGCACGCCTCCGATCACCACGACGGCGACGACTACCACCACGATGGTGAGGATGACGTTCGTGGACAGCCCGCTCTTCGCGGTCACGGGATTCTTGTTCTTCGACATCTCGTGCTTTTCACCTTCGGCGGTCGGGCCCGCTGGTATTGCGGGTGAGGACGGCGCGTCCAGTTTCGCGCATTAACCCGATTGGGAACTCTCGCGGGGTCCAACTCACAGGTCGTTCACAGCTGCCTCTCAGCCGAACCGGTTTGCGCCGACGAATTCGGCGGGTATTCCGCAAACGATGAACGACCCACTGCGCCTCCTGGACGATGCCGAACGCGGCCTGCTGAGGTCCTGGCCCGGCGGGACCTGGCACGAGCCGACTCTGGCGACCCTGACCCACCACCGGTTCTCCGATCCGGACTGGATCTTCGAGCGCAAGCTCGACGGGGCGCGGGTGATCGCCGGATGCGACGGCGACCGGCCGGTGCTGTGGTCGCGCAACCACAAGCGCGTCGACGCCTCCTACCCGGAGATCATCGACGCGCTCACCGCGCAGGGCGCCGACCGGTTCGTGCTGGACGGCGAGATGGTCGCCTTCGAGGGCGACCGGACGAGCTTCGCGCGGCTGCAGAAGCGCCTCAACCTCACCGATCCGCGGGCGGCCCGCCGCACCGGCGTCGCGGTCCACTACTACGTGTTCGACCTGATCGCCTTCGGCGGCATCGACCTGACGAGGCTGTCGCTGCGCTCCCGGAAGCGGCTGCTGCGCGAGTGCTTCGACTTCGCCGACCCGTTGCGGTTCAGCGCGCACCGCGCGGGCGACGGCGAGGCGTTCTTCCGCGAAGCGTGCCGCCGCGGCTGGGAGGGCCTGATCGCCAAGCGCGCCGACCGGTCCTACCACGGCGGGCGCAGCCGCGACTGGCTGAAGTTCAAGTGCGTCGCCGACCAGGAATTCGTCATCGGCGGCTACACCGACCCCAAGGGATCCCGGTTCGGTTTCGGAGCGTTGCTGGTCGGCTACTACCAGGAATCGCGGCTGCGCTACGCGGGCAAGGTCGGCACCGGCTACGACGAGCGGACACTGCGGGACCTGCGCGGCAGGCTGGACGAACTGGCCCGCGAGCGCTCGCCGTTCGTCGACCCGGTGGCCGAGCCCGGCGCGCACTGGGTGGCGCCGGAGCTGGTCGCGCAGGTCGGGTTCACCGAGTGGACCGGCGACGGGAAGCTGCGGCACCCGCGCTTTTCGGGGCTGCGCAACGACAAGCGCCCGCGGGACGTGGTCCGGGAGACCTAGTGGTCCAGGACGATCGTGGCCTGGTTCGCCGCCGGATTTACCTGTGTTTCCGATTGCGGGGGGCTCCACGTAGCGAGCAGAACGGTCGTCACGACCATCATCACCGTTCCGACAACCGACACGATTGTGCGGCTGTTGCTCTGCATGGCTGGTGCCCCCGGATTCTCGCGTAGGAACAGAAAAGGCGATTGCGGCGAACGCCACGTTTGGCGTCTCACCTGGGGTGTCGCCACGAGGGGGTTTAACGTTAGCGACCTTCGCCATGTTCCAGGTGTGATGCGGAACTCCCTGGTGGGGGTGGGTTTTCGGGAGCCTCGGACCACAAGCCCAGTTGCTGCAGGTGATGGATCAGTAACTGTCCGGTATGGGTGATGTGCTGGTGCATCGCGGCGCGGGCGCCTGCGGGGTCCCGGTGGCGCAGCGTGGTGAGCAGGTTCTGGTGGTCGGCCACCGCGATCTCCCGCCAGCCCGGCACGTCGGCGGTGGTGTTGCGCGGCGTGTAGCGCACCGCGATGCCGAGGAACCAGGCCAGCTTCGGCGACTCGGCGGCCCGGCAGATCACGGCGTGGAAGCGGGCCACCGGATCGCCCATGTCGAGCAGTGCGAACTGGCTCGCCATCTGGATTTCCTCCAGCAGGGCACCGAGTTCGGCGAGCCGCTCGGCGTCGATCTGGCGCGCGGCGCGGGCCGCGAGCTCGCCCGCGATGGTGGCCTGCAGCCGGTGCGCGTCCTCGAAGTCCTGCCTGCTCAGCGGCGCCACCGTGAACCCGCGGCGCGGTTCGAGGTCGACGAAGCCCTCGCCGCGCAGGGCCAGCAGCGCCTCCCGGACCGGTGTGACGCTGACGCCGAGCTGTTCGGCGAGCCGCTCCAGGTGCAGGTGATCGCCCTGCCGCAGCCGGCCCGTCATGATCCCTTCCCGCAGCCGGCCGGCCAGCTCGTCGGGAAGCCGGGGGGAGCGTGCGCGCATCGCAGCCTCGATCACCGCTCGGCCGCCCCTGATCCGCCGGTTGTGTCGCCTGTCACGTGCAACTTGATACCACCAGTTGTGCGTAGTTGATTCGGGTCATGGACGTACCCCGCTTGCAGGACCTGCTCGACCTGGCCGAGCCGGACGCCGACCGGTTCCTCGGTCGCACCCAGCCGATGCCGAAGCTCCGCCTGTTCGGCGGGCTGCTGCTCGCCCAGTCGATCGCCGCGGCGGGGCGCACGGTCGCCGACGACCGGCCGGTGCACTCGATGCACGCGCTGTTCGTCCGGCCCGCGGACCCGACCGACCTCGTCGAGTACACAGTGGACAGAATCCGGGACGGCGGGGCCACCTCGGCGCGGCGGGTGATCGCCCGCCAGGGCGGGGTCGAGGTGTTCACCGCGCTGGTCTCCTTCCAGCGCGGCCGCGACGGGGTGCGGCACCAGGCGGAATTCCCGCGGGCCACCGAGCCCGAGGAGCTGCTGCCGCTGCACGAGCGCTTCGCCGACTCCGACGTGCCGGTCCCGGACTGGTGGCGCAAGCCCCGCGCGATCGAGCTCCGCCACGTCGACGACCCGCCGTACCCGCCGCCGGTCGAGCCGAGCGACGCCTCCCGGCACCTGGTGTGGATGCGCGCCCCGGAGAAGCTGCCGGACGATCCGCTGCTGCACGCCTGCGCGCTGGCCTACGCCTCGGACATGACCTTGCTGGAGCCGGTGTTCCTGCTGCACGGCGTCGACCGGCACGCCAAGGGGCTGCAGCTGGCCAGTCTGGATCACGCGATGTGGTTCCACGAAGACCTCCGCGCCGACGAGTGGCTGCTCTACGACCAGGACTGCCCGGTTGCGGCGGGCGGTCGGGTGCTTGGACGCGGCAACGTCTTCGACCGTTCCGGCCGCCACGTGGCGACGGTCGCCCAGGAAGGACTACTGCGAATCGAGCGGTGAAGTGGGCTGGCAGGTGGCCGGTATCGTTCCTGGGTGTGGTAGCAGATCCTGCCGACTCCGCCGCCGAAGTCACCCACGCGCTGGCCCGGGCCCGCCTCGCCGACGTGCCCGCTCTCACCGAGCGGTTGATGGCCGCGATCTTCACCGACAACCCGGAGTGGACCGACTACAGCCCCGTTCCCAAGGAGGACCTCTGGGAGGGCTGCCGGCAGTACCTCGAACGCATCCTGCAGATCCTCAGCGGCGAGGTGTCCGGGCCGGACGGTGACGACGTGGCGGCCGCGATCGGCCGCCGCCGCGCCGAGCAGGGCGTGCCACTGGAGGTGATGCTGCGGACGTTCCGGCTGGGCGGCCGGATCGCCTGGGAGGCGCTGGTCGACCAGGCGCACCAGGACGGCGCCGACCCCGACTCGGTGCTGGGCGTCGCGACGTCGATCTGGACGGTCATCGACGGCCTGTCCTCGACGCTGTCGACGTCCTACCGCAACACCGAGCTGGAGCGGCTGCGCCGCGACGACCAGCGGCGCCACGCCATGGTCGAGGACCTGCTCGCGGGTCGCGCGCGCGACATCGCCTTCGCGCAGCGCACCGCGAAGGAGCTCGACCTGCCCACCGGCGGGCGGTACCTGGCGATCGTCGCCGACCTGACCAGCGACGGCGGCTTCGCGCTGCGCGGGCACCAGGACGCCTTGAGCGCCCTGCACTTCCGCTCCGTGTGGCAGGTGCGCGCCGATTCGCTGGTGGGCCTGGTGGCGCTGGAGCAGCGGAGCAAGGACCTCGCGCTGGACGCGCTGCGGCCGCTGGCGCGCGGCCGGGTCGCGGTGTCGCCGCCGGTGCGCGGGCTCGCGGAGGTGGGGCTCGCCCACCAGCTCGCGCTCACCACGCTGGGCACCTCGTCGTACGGCGCCGCGGAGCTGGTGACCCTGGAGGAGCGGTATCCGGAGGCGCTGCTGGTGCAGTCGCCGGACCTGGCGCAGCGGATGCTGGAGTCCCAGCTGGGCCCGATCCTGGAGCTGCCGGTCAAGGAACGCGACATGCTGCTGGACACCCTGGCGGCGTGGCTGGAGGAGAACTGCTCGACGGCCAACGCGGCGGTCCGCCTCCACTGCCACCGCAACACGGTCCTCAACCGCCTGCACCGCATCACGTCGCTGATCGGCCAGCCCCTCTACGGGCGCTCGGCGTACGTGTCGCTGTCGCTGGCGCTGTCCGCGCTGCGCCTCCGCGACGGCCTCCGCGACTAGGCGGCAGGCAGGGACTTCGGCGGCAGCCAGGGGTCGATCGGGACGCAGCCCGCGGCGTGGCCGTCCTCGTCCAGGAGCCGGCCCATCAGCTTCACCATGCGCAGCGTCACCGCCCGGTCCACGAGGTGGAGCTGGGGCAGGCGGTCGGCCAGCAGCGCTTCCAGGCGCGCCAGGTCGGCCACGGACTTCAGCCACAGCGTGAACAGCAGGTTGTGCGGGCCGGTGACCGATGAGCACATCCGCAGTTCGGGCAGGGCGCTCAGGCCCTGCACGACCTTGTCGAGCTCGCCGGGCGGGACGCTGGCCCAGAGGGTGGCGGCGATCGGCCAGCCGGTGAGGTTGCGGGCGATCTCGCACCGCAGCACGGCGTCGCCGTGGTGCGCCAGCCCGGCGATGCGGCGGCGGACGTTCGGTGCGCTCAGCCCGGTCTCGCGGGCCAGTTCGACCGCGGGTGCGCGGGCATCCCGGGACAGGGCGGTGATCAGCCGGTGGTCGTGCTCGTCGAGGTCGGCGCGTGGCTGGTCGGCGGCCGGCCGGACGAGCCGGCGCTGCTGGGCGGCGGTGAGGCTGCGCAGTCGCCACCGGGAGCCTTCGGTGAACACCCGGGTGCCCAGCGCGGCGCGGGTGCGGGCGACCCCGGGCAGCGCCGAGATGCGCTCGGACACCAGCTCCGACAGCGCGCCGAGGTCCTGGACCAGCACCATGATCAGCAGGTCCCGCCCACCCGCGAGGTGTTCGACGGTGGCCACCTGCGGGTAGGTCGCCAGCGTTCGGGCCACCTCCATCGCCCGGCCGGACTGCACGTCGATCTCGACGTAGGCCGTGAAGATCGCGTCGATCAGCCGGACGCCCGGGTAGCAGGTCGTCCAGGCCCGGCCGGTGCTGCGCAGCCGGTCCCAGCGCCGGGCCGCGGTCACCGCGTCCACGTCGAGCACCCGGCCCACCTCGGTCCACGAGGCGCGGGGTGCGATCTGCAGCGCGTGCAGGATCGAGCGGTCCAGCTCGTCCAGCGCCTTCTCCTTTTCCTGCATGAGCTTCCAGTCATCGTGCTTTTTCCTGCATTCTCGCGCAGGTTCCTTTCGGTGAACTACACCGGATCGCACTCTGCTCGGCACGAACACACCTCGGAGGTGAGTGTTGGCGCAGGTGGATGGGGCCCTGGCAGCGCGGCCAGGGCGAGCGGCGGTTTCCCCGAAGGGACGTCGCGAACTGATCGCCGGCACGGTCGGCGGGATCGTCGAGTCGTTCGACTGGACGATCTACGCGGTGCTGGCGCCGTACTTCGCATCGCAGATGTTCGCCGGGGACGACGAGCTGACCAAGCTGCTCGCGGCCTATGCGGGTTTCGCGGTGGGCTTCGTGGTCCGCCCGATGGGCAGCTACCTGCTCGGCCGGATCGCCGACGTGCGCGGCCGCCGGTTCGCGCTGATCGTCAGCATGGCCACGATCTGCCTGGGCAGCCTGCTGATCGCGGCGCTGCCCACCGCGGCGACGATCGGGGTCGCGGCTCCGGTGGTCCTGGTGCTGCTGCGCGCCCTGCAGGGGATCGCGATGGGTGGGGAGAACCCGAGCGTCGCGGCCTACATCACCGAAACCGCGCCGCAGCACCGCAGGTTCCTCTACAGCGGCCTCTCCTACTGCGGCGCGTTCATCGGCAACATCCTCTGCTTCGCCGTCGTCGGCGCGCTGCTGCTCGTGCTGGGCGAGCAGGGGGTCGTCGAGGGCGGCTGGCGGATCGGCTTCGTCGTGGCGGCCCTCTTCGGCGTCCTGGCGTTCTGGGTGCGCAGCACGGCAGCCGAGAGCGAGGAGTTCGAGGCGGGCAGGCGCGCCGCGGCACCGCGGCCGAAGCCGCTCGATCACGCCCGGGGCATGCTCGCGGTGTTCCTGATGACCACCGGCACCACCGTCGGGGTCTACTTCGGGACCGTCTACCTCCCGGAGTACGCCGCGCAGGTCGGCGTCGCGCATTCCGCGGCGTCCAACCTGGAGATGATCCCGAGCCTGCTCGCGCTGATCGCCGCGATGGTCGTTTCCGGTTCGCTGGCCGATCGCTTCGGCGGCATGAGGGTGTTCCGGGTCGGGGCTCTGCTGCTGGCGTTGAGCACGGTTCCGCTGATGACCGCGCTCGCCCAGGGCTGGCTGCCGATGTGGGCGGTGGCGACCTGCTACCTCGTCCTCGGCGTCGCACCCACGACGGCCGTGGCGAACGTGCTCTACAGCGAGGTCTTCCCGGTGGCGGTGCGGGTGGTGGCCATGGGTGTGCCGTTCACCCTCGCGGTGGCGCTGTTCGGCGGCACCTTCCCGCTGCTGGCGGAGGGTCTCGCGGCGTTCGGGAACCTGCCCGCGGTTCCGTGGTTCGCCGCCGGCACCGCCGTCATCACGCTGCTGGGGACCGCGGTGCTCGGTGCGCGTTCCGGCGAGAAGGGACTGTCATGATCGCCCTGCCGGCGTTGGTGGACGACGCCCGCGCTCTGCATCCGGACCTGGTGCGGATTCGCCATGATCTGCACCGGGTTCCGGAGCTGGGGCTGCGGCTGCCGCGCACCCAGGAACGCGTGTTGTCCGAATTGGACGGACTGGGCCTGGACGTGTCGACGGGTACCGGGCTCAGCTCGGTCACCGCGGTCCTGCGCGGCTCGCGACCGGGCCCGACGGTGCTGCTGCGCGGGGACATGGACGCGCTGCCGGTGGTGGAGGCGACCGGGCTGGATTTCGCCGCGGACGCCGACCGGATGCACGCCTGCGGTCATGATCTGCACACGACGATGCTGCTGGGCGCGGCGAAACTCCTGGCGCCGCGCAGGGATCAGCTCGCCGGCGACGTGGTGTTCATGTTCCAGCCGGGCGAGGAGGGCTACGACGGCGCGGCGCGGATGCTCGAGGAGGGCCTCCTGTCCGCGTCCGGGCGCAAGCCCGACGCGGCCTACGCGCTGCACGTGATCTCCTCGCTGCGCCGCGGTCTCTTCACCACCCGAGGCGGGCCGATGCTCGCGGCGTCCAACCGGCTGGTGGTGACCGTCCGGGGGCGGGGCGGACACGGTTCGATGCCGTTCCGGGCGGTGGACCCGGTGCCGGTGGCGTGCGAGATGGTCCTGGCGCTGCAGGCCTTCGTGACCCGCCGGTTCGACATCTTCGACCCGGTGGTGCTGACGGTCGGCACGATCCACGGCGGCACCCAGGAGAACGTCATCCCCGACGAGGTCACCTTCGCCGCGACGGTCCGGTCCTTCTCCCGGCACGCCCAGTCGGTGGTCAAGGACGGCTCGGTCCAGGTCTGCGCGGGCATCGCCGCGGCGCACGGGGCGGAGGTGCGAGCGGAATTCGTCGAGCAGTACCCGGTCACGGTCAACGACGAGGCGGAGGCGGAGTTCGTCGCGGACGCCCTGCGGGAGCTGCACGGCGAGAACCGCTTCGCCCCGGCCCCCCAACCGCTCGGCGCTTCGGAGGACTTCTCCCGGGTGCTCGACGAGATCCCCGGAGCGATGATCTCCCTGGGCGCCTGCCCGGAAGACCTCGACCCGGAGAAGGCGCCGAACAACCACTCGCCGAGAGCCCGGTTCGACGACGCGGTGCTCGGCGACGGCGCGGCCGCGTACGCCGCGCTGGCCGCCCGGCGGCAACAGGACGGCCGAGATACCACCGGGTCGGGCGCTTGACTGTGCAAGCGTGACATTCGGTCAAAGAGCAAATTTCGGGCTGCTGGCGGCGGCGTCGACTTCGAGTCGGCGCCGTCGCTTGCTTTTTCGCGCCTGGGTGTGTCTCGCGTCATGTGATCGGCGTCTCGAATACTGTCGGTGATGATCGCGTTACATGTTGTGTGTGTCACGCGTGGGAATGTGCGGTTTGCACATCCGTTGTCCGAGAAGTCTGGGCGAGCGGGCATAGCGCGGAAGTGGTCGTGCTCACGACACTCACAGTGAGAATTGCCCGCTCGATCCGGGCTTTCCGTAACCGGCGCGTGCAGTCAAAGGAGCACAGCGAAGTGCAGGAGTTCGACCTTCTCGTGGTGGGCGGTGGCCCCGGCGGATACGTCGCCGCGATCCGGGCCGCGCAGCGCGGCCTCGCGGTCGCCGTGGTGGAAAAGGAGCGGCCCGGCGGGGTCTGCCTGAACTGGGGCTGCATCCCCACCAAGGCGATGCTGCGCTCGGCCGAGGTGTACGAAACCGTGCTGCACGCGGCCGATTTCGGGGTGAACGTCGAGAACGTCACCGTCGACTACGACGCGATCACACGTCGCAAGAGCGCGGTCGTCAAGGGCCTCACCGACGGCGTCGCCGGCCTGCTCAAGAGCAACGGCGTCACCGTGATCAACGGCCACGCCCGGTTCACCGGCCCGACCACCGTGGACGTCTACGCCACCGGTGAGTCGCCGCTGGGCGCCGACGGCCCGCGCTACGCCGCCGAACCGGCCGGAGTGCAGCCCATCGAGCAGGTCAAGGCCCGCGACGTCATCATCGCCACCGGCTCGGTCCCCGTGCAGCTGCCGCTGCCCGGCGCGGACCTGCCCGGCGTGATCACCTCCGACGGCGCCTTCGGGCTCACCGAGGTGCCGAAGCGCATCGCGATCATCGGCGGCAGCGCGGTCGGCGCCGAGTGGGCGACCCTGTTCGCCACCCTCGGCAGCGAGGTCAGCATCATCGAGATGCAGAAGACCCTGGTGCCCGCCGAGGACGTCGAGGTCGGCAAGGCGCTGGGCCGCTCGTTCACCAAGCGCGGCATCAAGGTGCTCACCGAGGCGACCGTGTCCCGCGTCGACCAGGCCGCCGACGGCCTGAAGGTCACCGTGGACGGCGCCAAGCCGCAGCAGATCGACGCGGACGTGGTGCTGGTCGGCGTCGGCCGCAAGCCCAACACCGCCAACCTGGACCTGGCGAAGACCGGCGTCGCCACCAGCGAGCGCGGCTTCATCACCGTCGACGACAAGCTGCGCACCAACGTCGAGCACGTCTACGCGATCGGCGACGTCACCGGCAAGGCGCTGCTCGCGCACGTCGCGTCGCACCAGGGCGTGGTCGCCGCCGAGACGATCGCCGGGCACCACGCCGCGATCGACTACAACGTCATCCCGGCCGCCACCTTCACCCACCCGGAGATCGCCAGCGTCGGGCTCACCGAGGCCAAGGCGGTCGAGGCCGGTCACGAGGTGGTCGCCGCCAAGTTCCCGTTCGCCGCGCTCGGTCGCGCGCAGAGCTACGGCGACACCGAGGGCTTCATGAAGATCGTCGCCGGCAAGAAGTACGGCGAGGTGCTGGGCGTGCACATCATCGGGCACTCCGCCAGCGACCTGATCACCGAGGGCGCCCTCGCCATGGCCCTGGAGGCCACCCTCGACGAACTCGCCGAGACCATCCACGCGCACCCGACCCTGGGCGAGATCGGCATGGAGGCGGCGATGTCCGCCCTCGGCCTGCCGGTCCACGTCGCGCCGCCGAAGAAGCGCTGAGCGAACGAGAAGGGGATCTGTGATGGCACAGACTGCTACCCGCACCAAGCCTGCCACTCGCGCCGCCAAGTCGCGCCGCGCCGGTTCGGTACGCGGCTCCGGCGGCGGACGGTTCGCCGGTGAGTCGCCGGAGCTCCTGAAGGACTACTTCTACGAGATGACCCTGATCCGCCGCTTCGAGGAGCGCGCGGCCCAGGGCTACACCCAGGCCAAGATCGGCGGCTACTGCCACCTCAACCTCGGTGAGGAAGCCACCGTCGTCGGCCTGATGCGGGCGCTGCGCAAGAGCGACCTGCTGTTCACCAACTACCGCGAGCACGGCTACGCGATCGCCAAGGGCATCGAGCCCGGCCGCGTCATGGCCGAGCTGTACGGCCGCACCACCGGCACCTCCAAGGGCTGGGGCGGTTCGATGCACATGTTCGACGTCGAGGCCGGGCTGCTGGGCGGTTACGGCATCGTCGGCGGGCAGGTCCCGCTGGCCACCGGCGCGGCGATGGCCATCGACTACCGCGGCAGCGACCAGGTCGTGATGTGCCAGATGGGCGACGGCACCACCAACATCGGCGCCTTCCACGAGGCGCTGAACATCGCCGCGCTGTGGAACCTGCCGGTGGTGTTCGTGGTGATCAACAACCAGCTCGGGATGGGCACCACGGTCGACAAGTCCTCCGCCGAGCCGGACCTGTTCAAGCGCGCCGCCGCCTACCGGATGCACGGCGAGCGGGTGGACGGCAACGACGTGCTGGCCGTCCGCGACGCGGCGACCCGCCTGGTCGAGCAGGCCCGCGAGAACGGCCGCCCGGCGCTGCTGGAGGCCGTCAGCGAGCGGCTGAAGGGCCACTCGGTGGTCGACCCGGCCAAGTACCGCAGCGAGGACTCGGTCGAGAAGGCCAAGCAGGCCGACCCGGTGGCGAACTTCCGGGCCGAGCTGATCGAGGCGGGCATCCTCGACGAGGACGCCGCCGTGGAGATCGAGCGCAAGGCGCAGGCCGAGGCCGACGCGGCGGTCGCGTTCGCCGACGACAGCCCGCACCCGGACCCCTCGACGCTGTTCGACTACACCTACGCCACCCCGGTGGCCAACGACTCGCGGCGCCTGCCGGCCGACCCGGTCTTCTGAGGCTTCTGCCCCGCGAATTCGCGACACCCCGCCACAGATCCCGTGGATCTCTCCGACGCCAATGGAGAGATCCGCGGGGTTCACCAATGCTTTTGTGCAGGAGAAAAACCCTTGGCCGTCATCTCTTATCGCCAAGCGTTGCACGACACGCTTCGCGAAGAAATGCTGTGCGATGAGGACGTCTTCCTCATCGGCGAGGAAATCGGGGTCTTCGAAGGCTCCTACAAGATCACCGCCGGTCTGCTGAAGGAATTCGGCGAGAAGCGCGTGCGCGACACCCCGATCGCCGAAGAGGGCTTCGTCGGCGCCGCGGTCGGCGCCGCCATGCTCGGCCTGCGGCCGGTCGTCGAACTGATGACGATCAACTTCTCGTTGATCGCGCTGGACCAGATCGTCAACCACGCGGCCAAGATCTACGGCATGTTCGGCGGGCAGACCAGCGTGCCGATGGTGTTGCGCACGCCGGGCGGCGGCGGCCAGCAGCTGGGCGCCACCCACTCGCAGAACATCGAGCTGTACTACGCGTTCGTGCCGGGTCTGAAGGTCGTCGCGCCGAGCACCCCGGCCGACGCCAAGGCGCTGCTGCTGGCGTCCATCCGGGACAACGACCCGGTGCTGTTCCTGGAGAACCTCGCGCTGTACAACACCAAGGGCGAGGTCCCGGACGTCGTCGAGCCCGCCGAGATCGGCAAGGCGAAGGTGACCAAGCAGGGCACCGACATCACCATCATCGGCTACTCGCGGATGGCCATGGTCGCCCAGCAGGTCGCCGAGAAGCTGCAGGCCGAAGAGGGCATCAACGCCGAGGTCGTCGACCTGCGCAGCCTTCGGCCGCTGGACCGCGACACCGTCGTGGAGTCGGTGCGCAAGACCGGCTGCGCCGTGATCGCCGAGGACGACTGGCTGACCTACGGCATCGGCGCGGAGGTCGCGGCGTCCATTTCGGACGGTGCGTTCGACTACCTGGACGCCCCGGTGCGCCGTGTCGCTGCGGCGGAGGTACCGCTGCCCTACGCCAAGCCGCTGGAGCGGGCCGCACTGCCGTCCGCCGAGTCCCTCACGACCGCTGTCCACCAAACGCTGGACGCCGTCGGCCGCCGTCGCCGCTGAGGCCTGTGCTCACCCGAGGAAGACCATGACTGAGATTCAGATGCCGAGGCTCTCCGACACGATGGAGGAGGGCGTGATCTCGACCTGGCGCAAGAACGTCGGCGACCAGGTCAGCCGCGGCGAAGTGATGGCCGAGATCGAGACCGACAAGGCCATCATGGAGCTGGAGGCCTACGACGACGGGGTGCTGGAGAAGATCCTCGTCGAGGCGGGAGCGACGGTGCCGATCGGCACCCCGATCGCGATCCTCGGCGACGGCTCCGGTGCCGCGGCGGAAGCCGCCCCGGCCGAGCCCGCCGAGCAGGGTGCGAAGCCGAAGGCGTCGCCGCTGGCGAAGGCGGTCGCCAAGGAGAAGGGCGTGGACCTGTCCACGGTGCAGGGCTCCGGCCCCGGCGGGCGGATCATCCGCGCCGACATCGAGGCCGCCGCCTCGGCCGCCCCGGCCGCTGCTCCGGCTGCCGCCGCCGCTCCGGCCGCCGCTCCGGTGGTGTCCAATGAGGACGTCGAGGAGATCCCGCTCAGCAACATCCGCAAGGTGACTGCGAAGCGCCTGACGGAGAGCAAGCAGCAGGCCCCGCACTTCTACCTGACCAGCGCCATCGACGTCACCGACCTGATGGCGTTCCGGGCGACCCTCAACGAGCGCCTGCAGGCCGCGGGCGGCCCGAAGGTCAGCGTCAACGACCTGATCGTCAAGGCGGTGGCGACGGCCCTGCGCGCGAACCCGGCGGTGAACGTCTCGTTCGCCGGCGACAAGATGCTGCAGCACAAGCGCATCAACCTGGGTGTCGCGGTGGCCATCGACAACGGCCTGGTCGTGCCGGTGGTCAAGGACGCCGACCGCAAGAGCGTCTCGGAGATCGCCGCGGAGAGCCGGGAGCTGGCCGGGCGGGCCCGCGAGGGCAAGCTGAAGCTGGACGAGATGTCCGGCGGCACCTTCTCGATCTCCAACCTGGGCATGTTCGGCATCGAGCAGTTCAGCGCGGTGATCAACCCGCCGGAGGCGGCGATCCTGGCGGTCGGCGCGGCCCGCGACGAGGTGCAGGTGCGCGACGGCGAGTTCGTGGCCCGCAAGATCCTGCGGGCGACGCTGTCGGCGGACCACCGGGCGGTGGACGGCGCGGTCGGCGCGGCGTTCCTGCAGCTGCTGACCGGGCTCCTGGAGGACCCGATCCGCATCATCGCCTGACGATCGGCGACTTGGGCCCCTTCCGCGACGACACGGCTCTCGCGGAAGGGGCCTTTTCACGCCCGCATGAGCCGACAGGAAAGGGTGCCTTCCGGTGTGGAAGGCGCCCCTTCGCCGTCAGAGCTCGGCCTGGGCTTCGGTGAGGACCGCGCGGAGGATCTGCTCCACCTCGTCGAAGTGCTCCTGGGTGGAGATCAGCGGCGGGGCCAGCTGGATCACCGGCTCCGCCCGGTCGTCCGCGCGGCAGTACAGCCCGGCTTCGAACAGGGCGGGGGAGACGTGGCCGCGCAGGACGCGTTCCGCGTCTTCCGCGGTGAAGGTCGCCTTGGTCGCCTTGTCCTTCACCAGCTCGATGCCGTAGAAGTACCCCGCGCCGCGGACGTCGCCGACGATCGGCAGGTCCAGCAGCTTCTCCAGGGTGGCGCGGAAGTTCGCCTCGTTGGCCTGGACCCGGCCGTAGAGGTCCTCCGACTCGATGAGGTCCAGGTTGGCCATGGCGACCGCGCAGGCCACCGGGTGCCCGCCGTAGGTCGAGCCGTGCGTGAAGCTGCTGCCGTCGACCAGGAACGGCTCCATCAGCCGCTCGTCGGCGATCATCGCGCCCAACGGCGCGTACCCGGAGGTCAGACCCTTGGCGACGGTGATGATGTCCGGCTGGTACCCGTAGCGGTTGGCGCCGAAGTCGTGCCCGAGCCGGCCGAAGGCGCAGATCACCTCGTCGGAGACCAGCAGCACGTCGTGCTCGGTGCAGATCTCCCGCACCCGCTGCCAGTAGCCGGGCGGCGGCGGGAAGCAGCCGCCGGTGTTCTGCAGCGGCTCCAGGAACACCGCGGCGACGGTCTCCGGGCCTTCCCGCTCGATCGCGCGGGCGATCTCGTCGGCCGCCCAGGCGCCGAACGCCTCGTAGTCGTCGGCGTGCACCGGCGCGCGGTAGAAGTTGGTGTTGGGCACCTTGATCGCGCTGGGCACCAGCGGCTCGAAGTCCTGCTTGGCGCCCGGGATGCCGGTGATGGACAGCGCGCCCTGCGAGGTGCCGTGGTATGCAAGCGAGCGGCTGATCACCTTGTGCTTGTTGGGTTTTCCGGTCTTCTTGAAGTACTGCTTGGCGAGCTTCCAGGCGCTCTCCACGGCTTCGCCGCCGCCGCCGGTGAAGAACACCCGGTTGAGGTCGCCGGGTGCTTGGGCGGCGACCCGCTCGGCGAGTTCCACCGCGGCGGGATGCGCGTGCGACCACAGCGGAAAGTACGCGAGCTGCTTGGTCTGCCGCGCCACCGCCTCGGCCAGTTCGTCGCGGCCGTGCCCGACCTGGACGGCGAACAGGCCGGCCAGGCCGTCGAAGTAGCGCTTGCCGTGCTCGTCGTAGACGTAGGGGCCGTCGCCGCGCACGATCACCGGGATCTCGGTGTCGGCGTAGCCGCTGTGGTCGGCGAAGTGCAGCCACAGGTGGTCGCGGGCTCGGTCGCCGAAGGTGCGGGCGCCGGTTGCGGCGGGCTTGTCCGTCGCGCTCATGATCAACCTCACGCTAATCGGTGTATGCGGAATCCATTGTAATGACTGCCATAGACAACGGAAAGCGTTGTAAATACCATCTACGACGATTGATCTAGTGGTCAAGTGCAGTCGATCAACGGAAGAGGTGTCGCGTGGCAGGGCAAGCGTTCGACAACTTCATCGACGGCCGCCGGGTGCCGGCCGTCGACGGCCGGACCCTGGACGTCGTCGACCCGGCGACCGGCGAGGTCTACGCCGCCCAGGCGCTCTCCGGGAAGTCCGATGTGGACAATGCGATGACCGCCGCAGCTAGGGCTTTCCGGGACTGGCGGCGCACCACCCCGGCGCAGCGGCAGACCGCGCTGCTGCGCATCGCCGACGCCATCGAGGCGCGCGCGGAAGAGGTGGTGCGCGTCGAGTGCGAGAACACCGGCAAGCCGGTCGCGCTCACGCACTCCGAAGAGATGACGATGGTGCTGGACCACCTGCGGTTCTTCGCCGGTGCGGCCCGGGTGCTGGAGGGGCGTGCCGCGGCCGAGTACCTGGCCGGGCACACCTCGATGATCCGCCGCGAGCCGCTCGGCGTGTGCGCCCAGGTCACGCCCTGGAACTACCCGCTGCTGATGGCGATCTGGAAGATCGCGCCCGCGCTGGCGGCCGGGAACACCGTCGTGCTCAAGCCGTCCGAGACCACTCCCGCGAGCACGCTGCTGCTCGCCGAGATCGCCGGGAAGCACCTGCCCGCCGGCGTGCTCAACGTGGTCACCGGCGACCGGGGCACCGGGCGCCTGCTGGTCGAACACCCGGTGCCGCAGATGGCTTCCATCACCGGCTCCGTGCGCGCCGGTGTCGAGGTCGCCGGATCGGCGGCGCAGGACCTCAAGCGCGTGCACCTGGAGCTCGGCGGCAAGGCGCCGGTCGTGGTCTTCGCGGACGCCGACGTCGCGGCGGCCGCGGAGGGCATCGCCGCCGCCGGTTTCTTCAACGCCGGGCAGGACTGCACGGCGGCGACCCGCGTGCTGGTGCAGGAAGGGCTGCACGACGAGTTCGTCGCGGCGCTGACCGAGCAGGCGCGCGGCACCCGGACCGGTCCACCCGGCGACACCGATGCGGACTACGGCCCGCTGAACAGCGCCGACCAGCTCGCGAAGGTGGCCGGGTTCATCGACCGGCTGCCCGACCACGCCGTCGTCCACTGCGGCGGATCACGGGTCGGTGAGCGCGGTTTCTTCTACGCGCCCACCGTGGTCTCCGGGCTGCGCCAGGACGACGAGATCGTGCAGGACGAGGTGTTCGGCCCGGTGATCACGGTACAGAGCTTCACCGATGAGGAGGACGCCTACGCCAAGGCCAACGGCGTCCGCTACGGCCTCGCGTCGTCGGTGTGGACCGCCGACCACGCGCGGGCGATGCGGGCGAGCATCGAGCTGGACTTCGGCACGGTGTGGCTCAACACGCACATCCCGCTGGTCGCGGAGATGCCGCACGGCGGCTTCAAGCACTCCGGCTACGGCAAGGACCTGTCCATGTACGGCCTGGAGGACTACACCCGGATCAAGCACGTCATGTCCAGCTTGGGGTGAGGCCCTACCGGGTGCCCCAGGCGTAGGTCTGCTTGCGGAGCTTGAGGTAGACGAAGGTCTCGGTGCCGGTGACGGCCTCCAGGCTGCGGATGCGGCGGTTGATCACCTCCAGCAGCTGGTCGTCGTCCCGGCACACCACCTCGACGAGCAGGTCGAACGAGCCCGCCGTGATCACGACGTACTCGATCTCCGGCAGCTCCGCGAGCCGGTCCGCGACCTCCTGCACGTCGCCGGACACGGTCACGCCGATCATCGCCTGCCGCAGGAAGCCGAGCTGCAGCGGATCGGTGACCGCGACGATCTGCACCATCCCCGAGTCCAGCAACCGCTGGACGCGCTGGCGTACCGCTGCCTCGGACAGGCCGACGGCCTTGCCGATCGCGGCGTAGGACCGTCGGCCGTCCTGCTGCAGCTGTTCGATGATCCGCTTGGACAACTCGTCCACGTGGACGGGCGATTTCGCGTCCGGCGAGTCCTGCTCGTGGGGCTTGCGTGTCACAGCGACGTATCGTTGTCGCCGCGCGGGCCGGGTGCAAACCCGGGGTCCGTCAGCTCAGCGCGTCGACCAGCTTCGGCGTCAACCGCTCCAGGGCGAACGGGATGCTGGAGACGGTGGCCGAGCCCAGCGCCATGGTCAGGTCGTAGTCGTCCAGCAGCACCAGGGATCCGCGCTTGGCCGCAGGCAGGTTGTTCAGCAGCGGGTCCTTGCGGACCGCGTCGACGTCGGCGGCCTTGGCGGTCGTCACGATCACGACGTCCGCGTCCAGCAGCCTCACCTGCTCCTTGCTGACCTTGACGTTGAACTTGCCGCCGCTGTCGAGGTTCTCGACGGCCGGCGACAGCCGCAGCCCGAGCTGCTCCAGCAGCGCGGTGCGGGCGTCCTGCTTGGTGTAGGCGGCGTAGGTGCCCGCCGAGTCGGTGCGGACCGTCACGTGGGTCTTGCCCTCGAACAGCGGGTTCGCCCGGCGGGTCTGCTCGATGCGTTCCTGGGTGTCGGCGAGCAGCTTGGCGACCTCGGCCTGCTTGCCCAGCGCCTGGCCGATCGTCTCGGCCTGCACCCGCCAGTTCACCCCGTAGTCGATGGAGTTCGGCGGCTGCGCGACCACCGGGTTGAAGGTGCTGAGCCGGTTGTACTGCTCCTGCGTCAGGGCGCTCTGCAGCGCGATCATGACGTCCGGGGCGAGCGCGATGACGCCTTCCACGTCGACCTCGCTGCCGAACACCTTGGGGCGCTGGCCGCCCAGGAACGGCTCCGCCCACGGGCCGACGCCGCTGTCCCACGGGCCCCACTTGGTCAGCCCGGCCGGGATCACGCCCAGCGGCAGCAGCACGTCGTGGTCGGTGATGCCCAGCGTGACGACGCGCTGCGGTGCGGCCTTGATCTCCGCCGCGCCGTACCGGTTCGGGATGTTCGCCGGGAATCCGGGCCCGGCCTGGGCGTTGCCGGTCCCGTCCGGTCCGCCGGAGCCGCCGCAGGCCGTCAGCCCGGCGGCCAGTCCGGCGGCGAGCACGCCGGTCGTGCCGATCAGGAAGCCCCGACGGCCGAACCGGGCACCAGCTGCTGGGGGAGGCGTCATCACCGAAGTCCTTCGTCGTCCGGTTCGGGCCGACAGCCCGAAGTCCTGGCAAGAAAGGCTAACCTAAGTTGACCTCTTCCGGTCGGGCAACCGCGGACCGCGGCCCGGTGAGACGGATCACCGAAGGTCGTTGGCGGGGTATGGTGTACGGGGAGAGATCGCACGTGCACCATGCGTGAACAGCCGCGGGGATGCTGGAGCCGCCATGAGTGACGATGATGTTTTCGGCCGTCGCTGGGTGCTCGCCGAGGACGAGCTGCTGAGGATGCTCTGGCGCAGCCACGCCGGGGAGAACCCGGACGTCCTGCTGGTGGAGCTGCACGCGAACCACCAGGAGGACCGCCGCAATCCCGGGCCGGCCGACGGCCGGCGGCCCCGGTCGGTGCCGCACCCGCGGCGCAACCGGCACCGCGTGGCGCGCTGATCCGCCGTTTCCCTCCCGGCCGCCGAGCCGCGGCCGATACGGTGGGCGTCGATCGCCACCGCACGGGAGACCAATCCTGATGAGTTCGTTCCTCTCCGGTATCCGCACGCTCGGCACCGGTTTCGGCATCATCCTGCGCAATCCGAAGCTGCTGTTCCTCGGCGCGCTGCCGGCGCTGATCAGCGCCCTGCTGCTGCTGGGCGGCCTCGGCACGCTCATCTACTTCAGCCCCGATCTGGTCACCTGGATGACGCCGTTCGCCGACAGCTGGGGCGATGCCGCCCGCCAGGCGCTGCGCGTCCTGGTCGGCGCGGCGCTGGTCGGCGCCGCCGGGCTGCTGGCGTCGGTGTCGTTCATCGCCGTCACGCTGCTCATCGGCGGACCGTTCTACGAGCACATCGCCGAGCAGGCGGAGCAGAAGCTCGGGCTGGACGCCTCCGACGACGGCGCCGGTTTCGCGCGGCAACTCGGCCGTGGCGTGCGGGATTCGCTGAAGCTGGTGGGCGTGGCGCTGGTCGGCGCGATCGTGCTGTTCGGCATCGGGTTCATCCCGGTGGTCGGGCAGATCGCGGCGCTGGTGCTGGGCGCGTTCTTCGGGGCGTGGCTGGTCACGCTGGAGATGGTCGGCCTGGTGTTCCAGCGTCGCGGCCTGACCTTCCGCGACCGGCGCCGGGCCCTGCGGCAGTACCGGGCGGTGGTCTTCGGCTTCGGGCTGCCGACCTACCTGCTGTGCCTGATCCCGGTCGCGCAGCTCTTGGTGATCCCGTCGGCCGTCGTCGGCGGCACGCTCCTGGCGCACCGGGTGCTCGGACCGGTTCCCCGGCAGGAAGGCGCCGCGCGGCGGTGATTCGCCACGCAACGCGTTCGGCCTAAAGTTCGGGGTGTGATACAGCCTACGCAGCCCGATGACTCCTACCTCCGCGCCGTTTCCGCTGCTACCGAGCGGGCCGTGGCCGCTGCCGAGCCGATCCGCTCCGAGTTCGCGGGCGCCGACGAGGCATTGCGCGCCGACGTCGAGCGGTGGGTGGACGACAACGCCGAGGATCTCGTCGCGCTGAGCCGGGACCTGCACGCGCACCCGGAGGAGGCGTTCGCCGAGCACCGGTCCGCCGCCCGGGCCGCCGAACTGCTGCGGCGCCACGGGCACGACGCCGAAGTGGGCGTCGGCGGGCTAGACACCGCGCTGCGCGTCGAGGCCGGCGGCGACGGCCCGCATGTCGCGGTGCTGGCGGAGTACGACGCGCTGCCGGGCATCGGGCACGGCTGCGGTCACAACATCATCTGCTCGGCGGCCGTCGGCGGGTTCCTCGCCGCCGCCACCGCGGTGTCGGCGACCGGCGGCCGGGTGAGCCTGGTCGGCACGCCGGCCGAGGAGGGCGGCGGCGGCAAGGAACACCTAGCCAGGGCAGGGCTTTTCGACGACGTCGACGCGGTCGTGATGCTGCACCCGTTCTCCCACGACATCGCCGCGCACCCGTTCCTCGGGCGGCGCCAGCTGGAGGTGGTGTTCCACGGCGTCGCCGCGCACGCCGCCGCGCAGCCGTTCATGGGCCGCAACGCGCTCGACGCGGTCGTGGCGACGTACCAGGGCGTCGCGGCGATGCGGCAGCACATGCCGTCGACGGACCGGGTGCACGGGATCATCACCGACGGCGGCAAGCGGCCCAACGTCGTGCCCGACCGCGCCGCGGCGGTGTTCTACGTCCGGTCCGCCGAGCCGGGCTCGCTGCAGGACCTCGCCGCCCGGATCGAGGCGATCGCGCACGGTGCGGCCTCGATGACGGGCTGCGGCGTCGAGCTGAACTGGGACAACAACCCCGCTTACCTGCCCATCCGGCACAACGACGCGCTGGCGGCCCGCTGGGCGCAGCACCAGGCCCGGCGCGGCCGGACGTCCCTGCCGCGCGGCGTCGTCCCGGAGTACCTCACCGGCTCGACGGATCTCGGAAACATCAGCTACCGGCTCCCGGCGATCCACCCGATGATCGGCCTCGGCGACCCGAACCTCGCCCTGCACACCGAGGAATTCGCCGCCGCGGCGGCGACTCCGGCTGGCGACCGGGCGGTCCTCGACGGCGCGATCGGCCTCGCTCTGACCACAGTGGACTACCTGGCCGACGCGGACCTCCGGCGGGCGGCCCGGGCCGAGTTCGAGGCCGCGGGAGGCGTCTTGGACGTCGCCACCTACTTCGGCTGACCGGTTTTCGCCGGATGGCGACGGGTTGCGCTGCGCTGGGGAAACACCTGTGGAATCGGTTTCCGCGAATCGTCGGAATCGAGTTCGGGAATCCCTGATTCTATGGAGAAAGCAGCGCGAAATCGATTACGCTTCTGGCGGTACGAGACCGAGGAGGTGGCGTGGGCGTCACGATCCACGACGTGGCGGCGCGGGCCGGGGTGTCGGTCGCGACCGCGTCGCGCGCCCTGTCCGGGCAGCGCGGCGTGCGAGCGGAGAACCGGGAGAAGGTCCTCGCGGCCGCGCGCGAGCTCGACTACGAGCCCAACGTCGTCGCCGCGTCACTGCGCAGCCGCACCACGCACACCATAGGCATGGTCGTGCCGCGCATCGGCAACCCTTTCTTCGCCACGCTCGTCGAATCCGTGGAGAAGCAGTTGCAGGACGGGCAGCGCAGCCTGCTGCTCGCGAACTCGCACTACGAGCCGGAAACCGAACAGCGCCAGGTCCGCGCGCTGCTGGATCGCCGGGTCGATGCGCTGATCATGATCCCGTGCCACCGCGAACGCAGCGGCGAGGCGCTGGCGGCGGCCGCCGCGCGGGTTCCCGTCATCCAGCTCGACCTGCGGGTGGACGGCTTCGCGGGCAGCTGGGTCGGGGTCGACAACGAGGCCGGGATGAGCCAGGTCGTGCGCCACCTGCTGGGGCTCGGCGCGAACCGCCTGGTGTTCGTCGGATCGCGGCCGACCGACTCGTCGGCGCAGGCCCGGCTGGACGGTTTCCGGCGCGCAGTGGGCGACGGCGCCGACGTGCTGCTCGGCGACTTCAGCAAGGAATGGGGCCAGCAGGCCGGGGAGCGCCTGCTGGCGCAGGGGTCGCTGCCGGACGGCATCGTGTGCGGCAACGACACGATCGCCTTGGGCGTGCTGAGCGAGCTGGCGCGGCGGGGCGTCCGGGTGCCCGAGGACGTCCGGGTCACCGGCTTCGACGACATCCCGTACGCCGAACTCGCCCAGCCCGCGCTGACCACGGTGCGGCAGCCGCAGGAGCAGATCGCGGCGGAGGCGGTCCGGATGCTGGGGGCGCACCTCACCGGCGCCGAGGGCGCGTCCCGCAGCGTCGCCATCGCCCCGGAGCTGGTCGTCCGCGCCTCCGGCTGAGCGGCGGCTACGCTGGGCCGCGGTCTGTCGCCGACCTTGGGTGTCTACTGTGGACGATTTAGTGCGGGAGTGGTCCGCGCAACTGCTGGATTCGGGCAACGTCGCCGCGCTGGTCGCGGGCGTGCTCTCGCTGCTCCTGGTGCTCAGCCGCAACACCTGGCTGCTGCTGCGCAACGTGGTGACGATCGCCCACGAGGGCGGGCACGCGGTGGTCGCGCTGCTCAGCGGGCGCAAGCTGAACGGCATCCGGCTGCACTCCGACACCTCGGGGCTGACCGTGTCGACCGGCAAGCCGACCGGGCCGGGCATGGTGTTCACGCTGCTGGCCGGATACCCGGCGGTGTCGCTGCTCGGGCTCGGCGGCGCGTGGCTGGTCACCGTCGACCTCGCGCACGTGATGCTGTGGGCGTGCATCGCGCTGCTCGCCGCGATGCTGCTGGCCATCCGCAACGCCTACGGCGTGCTGTCGATCGTGCTCACCGGCGGCGTGATCTTCGGGGTGTCCTGGTTCGCGACGCCGGCCTGGCAGGCGCTGTGCTGCGCGTTGTTCAGCTGGTTCCTGCTCTTCGGCGGCCTGCGGCCGATCGCCGAGCTGCGCCGCAAGCGCTCCGGCGGCCGCGCCCCGAACTCCGACGCCGACCAGCTCGCCCGGCTCACCGGGCTGCCCGCCGGGATCTGGCTGGCGCTCTGGTTCCTCATCGGGCTCGCCGCCATCCTGACCGGCGGGACCTGGCTGCTCCTGATGCCGCAGGTGTGAATTCTGGGCTAAGCGGCTGCGCCGCTTCAAAGACAAGGATGTGAGCAACGGCTTGTTGCCGAGGCCGTGGTTTTCTAGCAGCATCGCGGCGTGACGAGTGCTTCGACCGCCCTGGGTGGAAAGTTCCCGCTGACCGCGGAGTTGACCGTGAGCCGGCTTGGTTTCGGCGCGATGCAGCTGGCCGGGCCCGGCGTGTTCGGCCCGCCCGCCGATCGCGAGCAGGCGATCCGGGTGCTGCGCCGCGCCGTGGAGCTGGGCATCGACCACATCGACACCAGCGACTTCTACGGGCCGTGGGTGGTCAACGAGCTGATCGCGGAGGCGCTGCGGCCCTACCGCGACGGGCTCGTGCTGGCCACCAAGATCGGCGCCTACCGCGACCACGAAGCGGCGTGGCTGCCGCTGAACCACCCCGACGCGCTGCGCGCGCAGGTGCACGACAACCTGCGCCGCCTGCGGCTGGAGACCCTGGACCTGGTCTACCTGCGGCACACCGTCGACCGGGGCATCGCGCTGACCGACCAGCTCGGCGCGCTGGCCGAGCTCCGCGAGCAGGGCCTGCTGCGCGCCATCGGACTGTCCAATGTGTCCGCCGCGCAGTTCGAGGAGGCGCGGCGGCACACCGAGATCGCGTCCGTGCAGAACCTCTACAACGTGGTGAACCGGACCTCGGCCGACCTGGTCGAGCAGACCGCGGCGGCCGGTACTGCGTTCGTCCCGTTCTTCCCGTTGGGCTCCGGTTTCGCCGACAGCCGCGCTCGTCAGGACGACGTCCTGCGCGCGGTCGCCGAGCGCCGCGGCGCGACCCAGGCCCAGGTGTCCCTGGCCTGGCTGCTGCAGCGCTCGCCGAACATCCTGCTGATCCCGGGCACCTCCTCCCTCGGCCACCTCGAGGAGAACACCGCGGCCGCCGGCGTGGCGCTCACCGCCGAGGACGTCGCCGAGTTGGACGCCCTGGTCGCCGACGGGGAAACCCTCGAAGAGGCGCACTGACGCTCACCGAAGCTGCCTGCGCCGGAACTCGGTGCGGTACGCGAGCGGGCTGCTGCCGACGCGCTCGCCGAAGTGCCGGCGCAGCACCGCGGCCGAACCGAAGCCGGCGTGGTCGGCGATCACCTCGACCGGCAGGTCGGTGGTTTCGAGGAGCTCCTGAGCCCGGTGCACGCGCGCCAGCACCAGCCAGCGCAGCGGCGTCGTCCCGGTCTGGGCGCGGAACCGGCGGTTGAGCGTGCGGACGCTCACCCTCGCCCGCTCCGCGATCTCGTCCAGGGCGAGGTCGCGGTGCAGGTTGTCACGCATCCAGTCCATCGTGGGCTGCAAGCTGCCGCCGGGCCGCTCGTACTCGATGAACTGCGCCTGGCCGCCGTCCCGGTACGGCGGCATCACGATCCGCCGAGCCGCGCGCGCGGCCAGCGCCGCGCCGTGATCCCGGCGGATCAGGTGCAGGCACAGGTCGATGCCGGCGCACACCCCGGCCGAGGTGAGCACCTGCCCGTTGTCGATGAACAGCACCGACGGATCCACCTGCACCCGCGGATAGGTCTCGGCGAGCAGCGCGGCGGCGTCCCAGTGCGTCGTCGCCCGTGCTCCGTCTAGCAATCCCGCGGCGGCGAGCAGGAACGCGCCGGTGCAGATCGACGCGATGCGCGTGCCCCGCGCCGCGGCGCCGGTAAGCAGGTCCAGCACCCCCGGTGCCGGCGGCTGCCGGCAGTCCTGCAGCCCCGGCACGACGATCGTGTCCGCTTCGGCGAGATCGGCGAGGGTGAACGGCGCGGACAGCCGGAAGCTGCCGGTGCCCACGGCGGTGACGAGCACGTCCCCGGCGCCGCAGACCCGCACCTCGTAAGGGCTTTCCTCGCCGGGCGACCAGGCCGAGGCGAAGATCTGGCACACCGTGGTCAGGTCGAAGCCGACCACGCCTTCCACGGCCAGCACACCGACAACGTGCATGACCAGAATCTAGCGGAAAGCGGCATTCCAGCTGCTGGTCCCGGGCGGCGGGCAAGATCAGGATCAACGGCATGGACCGACGATCTCTGTTCCGTACCGGCGCGGCCGTGGCAGTCGCGGGCGCCGGTGCCGCGATGACAACTCCCGCACACGCCCAGCAGCGCGACCGGCTGCGCGTGCACGTGCTCGTGTTCGATGGTGCCGACGATCTGGACTTCGTCGCACCCAACGAGGTTTTCCAGCACGCCGGACACTTCGGCGCGCGCATCGAGTCGACGTTCGTGACCGGCGGCGAGCCCGGCACCGTCGCGTCCGCCTTCGGCACCAGGGTCGAGGCCGCCGGCTGGTCGCCGCGCGACACCGACCTGATCGTGGTGGCCGGCGGCGGCTACGGCAAGCCCGCCGATCAGCCCGGGGTGCCCGCCGAGATCCGGCGCGGCCACCTCCCGGCCGTCCTGCGCGATGCCCGGCGCCCCGGCCTGACGCTGGCTTCGGTGTGTACCGGCGCGATGCTGCTGTCGGCGGCCGGGATCACCCGGAACCGGCCGTGCACCACCCACCACCAGGCCATCGCCGACCTGGAGGCGCAGGGCGGTCGGATCACGCGCGGACGCGTCGTCGACGACGGCGACCTGGTGACCGCCGGCGGTGTCACCTCGGGGCTCGACCTGGCGCTTTGGCTGGTGGAGCGGCACTTCGGCGCCGACGTGGCGCTGGGCGTCGAGTCCGTCTTGGAGTACGAGCGACGGGGCACGATCTGGCACCGATAGGCCTGGCCGCCCTACCGCGACCATCCGTCTCTCGATCGATACGGATAGTCGCGGCATGGTCACGCCCGTCAAGCCGTTTGGTGTCACCCAGTAGTCTGGCCGACACGCAACGGCGCGAGAAGTGAGGCGAACCGTGACCGAACAGGCGACGTGGGTACCCCAAGATGTCGACGAGGAGATCCCGAGCGCGGCGCGGCTCTACGACTACTTGCTGGGCGGCGCGCACAACTTCGCCGCCGACCGGGCGTTGGCCGAGAAGTTCCTGTCCGCACTGCCCAGCGCGCGCGACGTGGCGCGGCTCAACCGGGCCTTCCTGCGGCGCGCCGTGGTCCACATGGCACAGCAGGGCGTGCGGCAGTTCCTCGACGTCGGCTCCGGCATCCCGACCGTGGGCAACGTGCACGAGATCGCCCAGGCCGCCGACCCGCACGCGCGCGTGGTGTACGTGGACTACGAGTCGGTCGCCGTCGCGCACAGCCAGCTGCTGCTGGAGGGCAACGACAACGCCACCATCATCCAGGCCGACCTGGTCGAGCCGGGCGTGATCCTGGAGCACCCGGAGACCCGGCGGCTGCTCGACTTCGACGAGCCCATCGGCCTGATCATGGCCGGGGTGTTCCACTTCGTGTCGCACGAGCTGGACGCCCCGGCGATCATCGCCCGCTACCGGGACGAGCTGGCGACCGGCAGCTACCTGGCGCTATCGCACTTCACCGCCGACATCAGCCCGGACGAGATGGCCGGTGTGGTGGAGGTCATGCGTCGCAGCTCGGACCCGATCCACACCCGCACGCACGCGGAGATCATCGAGCTTTTCACCGGATTCGACCTGGTGGAGCCGGGTGTCGTCGGCACCGCGCTGTGGCGGCCGGACCGGCCCGAACGAGCCGCCGACGAGCCCGGCGGCTCGCAGATCTACGCGGGGGTGGGACGCAGGCTATGACAGGTCACGGGGGGCGTGGCGCTGATATCCGATGATGCTAGGAAGGTGTGCGACCAGGGCGATTCGCCGAACGTTGACGGACGGGTGAGATGAGCGACGGAACTCCGGACGCCGCGCGCGGGATGCCGGACGTGCTGGACCCGAAGCGGTACGACGCCGGCTGGCGGGCCGAGGTGGCGCGCCGCTGGGCGGCGGAGCTCAGCACGGCGTCCTACATTCCGCTGGCCCGCGAGACCGTCGAGGAGACGCTGCAGGAACTCGTCGACCGCGTCGTCGGCGCCCTGGACGATCCGGCCGCGGTGGACGAGGTGGGTCGCACCGTCGGCAGCAGGCTGGTCGAGATGCACGCCACCGGCGAGGACAGCTTGCCGCTGAGCCTGAACCTGCTGCGCGACGAGCTGGTCCAGCTGCCCGGGAACGACGCGGTGCGCCGGATCCTCGGGCTGGTCACCGCGGTCGCGGCCGGCTACGCCGCGGCCGACCGGGAGAGCACCTTCGTGCAGCAGGAGACGCTGAAGAAGGCGCTGCTGCGCTCGAAGCTGAAGGCCGACCGGGAGCTCGCGGCCAGCGAGGCGCGGTTCGGCGAGGTGTTCACGACGACGCCCATCGGGGTCGCGATCTGCGACCTGGAGGGCAAGTTCGTCCAGGTGAACCCGGCGTTCGAGAACACCCTGGGCTACCAGGCGCACGACCTGGCTGCGATGACGATCCACGACCTGTTCCACCCCGACGACGCCGAATACCTGGCGGCCGCCTACCGCGAGCTCGCCGAGGGCGGCAGTTCGAAGCGGCTCGGCGACCGCAAGCGCCTGCAGCACGCCACCGGTGAAGAGGCGTGGGTCTACCTGGCGGTGTCGGTGCTGCGGGGCTCCGACGGCGCGCCGCGGCACTTCGTCACGATGGTCGAGGACATCACCGAGCTGCACCTGCTGCAGGACCGCTTCCAGTACCAGGCCCTGCACGACGCGCTGACCGGGCTGCCGAACCGGCAGTTCTTCCACACCCGCCTGGAGACGGCGCTGGCGAACCTGCCGCGCGACGCCCGGCTGGCGCTCTACCAGCTGGGCCTGGACGGCTTCGAGCTGATCAACGACGGCCTCGGCTACGAGGTCGGCGACCGGGTGATCAAGGCCGTGGCCCGGCGCCTGGAGCAGCTGGTCGAGAACGAGGAGGCGATCGTCGCGCGGTTCGGCGGCACCGAGTTCGCGATCCTGCTCTGGCAGCAGGAGAAGACGCCGCCGGTGACGACGTTGACCCAGCAGATCAACGACCTGCTCGCGGAGCCGGTCTACGTCGGCGACGACCAGGGCATCGCGGCGTCGGCAGGGATCGGCGTGGTGGAGCGGATGGTGGCAGATGCCGACGCGGCGAACATGCTGTGGGCGGCGGACGTCGCGCTGCGCCGCGCGGAGGCCGCGGGCAAGCGGCAGTGGGCGCTGTTCGACCCGGACACGGCGCCGGAGGAGCGCATCGAGTCGAAGCTGGCCGCGGTGATGCCCGGCGGCCTGGAGCTCGGCGAGTTCGAGGTCCTCTACCGGCCGCTGGCCCGCATGGACAACGGTGCGCTGGTCGCGCTGGAGGCCGAACTCCGCTGGGAGACGAGCGAATACGGCACCCTGGAGCACTCCGAGTGCCAGCGCCTCGCGGAGCGCTCCGGCGTCACCCTGTCGCTGCGGGACTGGATGCTGGAAACCGCGTGGCGGCAGCTGTGCGAGTGGCACACGGCCGGGTACCCGGTGCAGCTGAAGCTGTCGCTGAGCCCGAACCAGGGCCAGGACCCGGACCTGGCGGCGGTGATCCACCGGGTGCTGGCCTCCTGCGACATCGACGCGACCTGGATGCGGCTGTGCATGCCGATGGCCGCGATCAGCGGCGACCACGAGGAAGCCAGGGACAACGTCCGCTACCTCAGCAGCCGCGGCATCAAGACCTCGCTGCACAGCTTCCGCGGCTCCGCGGACGAACTGCGCCTGCTGCGCGACCTCCCGGTCGACTCGGTGCGCCTGTGCGACGACCTCGTCGACCTGGTGCACGCGGCGGAGTCCGCGGACGTGCCGGAGGTGCAGGCGATCCGGGCCCTGGTGCCGCTGGTCGACGCCTGCGGAGCCCGCCTGTGGGTGGGCGGGATCGACACGGCGGAGCAGGCGGCCACTTGGCGCGAGATGGGCTGCGAGGTAGCCGCGGGAGCCCACTTCGGAGACCCGCTGTTCGCCTTCGACGTCCCCGACTTCCTCGGCGCGAAGGACTAGCCCGGGCCCCGGGAAGAGCTCCCAATTTTGCCTAAAATTGGAAAACTCTGAGCCGGGCCCAGCGCCCGCCCGATCGGGGGTTTCCAATTTTGCCTAAAATTGGGAACAGAACGGCCCCCGCCGGAGGTTCCGGCGGGGGCCGCATCACGTTGCTACCTGCTCAGTTCTGGTACACCGGCTGGGTTTGCGGGTTGAACTCCTCGAAGCGGACCTTCTTCGCCGGGTCCGTCCGCTTGTCCTTGATGTCCAGCACGTCCAGGCCTTCCTGGATGCCGCTGGAGTAGATGTAGCCGTTGTAGTAGTACGCCGACCACGAACCGGCCGTCTGCAGCTTCGCCGGGTCGAACGCGCTGCGGTCGAAGAAGCCGATCTCCTCCGGCTTGGTGGAGTCGGTGAAGTCCCACACCGACACGCCGCCCTGGTACCAGGCCTGCACCATGATGTCGCGGCCGTCGACCGGGATCAGCGAACCGTTGTGCGCCACGCAGTTCTCGGTGTCGGCCTGGTGGCGCGGGATCTTGAAGTAGTTGCGGAACTCCAGCTTCGAGTCCGCGCCGGAGCCGACGATGTCGTAGACGCCGTTGGCGCCGCGGGTCGGGCCGGTCGCCTCGTTGCAGGTGGCCGCGCTGCCGCCGCCGAGCTCGTCGGTGAAGACGACCTTGGTGCCCTCGTTGTTGAACGTCGCCGGGTGCCAGAACGCGAAGTTCTCCTCGTCGCGGACCTGGTTGATCACCCGCGGCTGCTCCCGGTCGGAGATGTCCAGCAGCACGCCGTCACCCATGCAGGCGCCGGCGGCGAGGTCCTTCTCCGGGAACGCCGTGATGTCGTGGCAACCGGTGGTCGCGCTGGTGTCCGGCGTGCCCGGGTTGCCGCCGTCCGGGAACAGCACGGGCGCGTCCACGATCACCGGTTCCGCCGGGTTGTCCAGCGGCACCTTGATGATGGAGATCTTGTCGTGCGGCGGCTGGCACTTCGGGAATTCCGCCCGCGGGCCGTACGACGAGATGTACAGGTACACCGCCTCGCCGGCCTTGTCCGGCACCAGGGTGTGCGTGTGCGAGCCGCAGTCGGTGGCGATCGCCGACACGTAGCGCGGCTTGGCCGGGTCGCTGATGTCGAAGACCTTCATGCCCTCCCAGCCGTTGGGGTCCTTGGCGTCGGTCTTCTCGCTGGTGCACGTGTTGTTCGTGCGCGGGTAGTCGGTGGAGACGAACAGCAGGTCGCCGGAGACGGAAACGTCGCCCTGTCCGCCGGGGCAGAGCACCTGCGTGACGATCTGCGGCTTCTTCGGGTTCTTGATGTCGTAGACGACGAAACCGTCGTAGTTGCCGACGTACGCGTAGTCCTGCTTGAAGGCGATGTCGGTGCCGAAGGCTTCGAGCGTGTTGAACGGCGCCTGCTTCGGCAGGTTCGTGACGTGCTCGATGTTCTCGCTCTTGCTGACGTCGCCGGCCGGCGCGGCGACGGTCTGCGCGGAGAGTTCCTCGGGGCCGTTGTTCGGGGGCGTCGCCGCGGATGCCGGGGCGAGCGCTAAGCCGAGAGTCAACACTCCGAGCGCGGCGCCCAGCACGCGCAACCTTCCCCTGGGGCTCGGTTTCAAGACCATCCACTCCCATGCTCGTCGCTGCCCTGAGTCCGGGCAGTCGAAATGGGCGGTACCGAGTACCGCTGGAGATCAGTATTGTTATGTCCGGATCGTGGCCCTATCGGCCAACTGGCCGCAATTGCCTGCAACACAAGGAGGAATCGATGCGCCGGTTAACAGCCGCGTTGCTTCTGGCGGTGGGCGCGCTGACCGGTTGCGCGACGGAGCAGGCGTCGCCGCCGGTGGTACTGCCGGGTGCGCCGGGCGACCAGCCGCAGGTGGTGGCGAGCGTGGCGCCGGAGCGGAGCACGCCGGTCGAGGTCGAGGCGGACTACGTGCGCATGATGATCGCGCACCACCAGCAGGCGGTGGAGATGACGTCGCTGGCCCCGGAACGCGTGCAGAATCCCAAGGTTCGCGCGCTGTCGGAGCGCATCGGCGGCGCGCAGGGCCCGGAGATCGGCGCGATGCAGGGCTGGCTGGTCACCCGCGGCCTCGACGAGCAGACCGGCCACAGTGGACACGGCGGCCACGGCGGCGGGCGCGATCACGCGAGCATGCCGGGCATGGCGACCCCGGAACAGCTGGCGCAGCTCGGGAACTCCAAGGGCGCGGACTTCGACCGGCTGTTCCTGCGGCTGATGATCGCCCACCATGAAGGCGCCCTGACGATGGCCACCGACGTCATGGCAGACGGCCTGGACGAGCAGGTCCACGCGATGGCCCAGGACGTCCTGGTGACCCAGCAGGACGAGATCAACACCATGCGAGCCCTGCAGGCCGAAGTGGGCTGAGCCGTCCCGGCTTGTCCTAATTGGGCGGACGGGGTCGCGCAATGCGCCGTTCCGCTTCCCCGCAGGGGGCCTTCCTGGGAAGATCCATGATCTGGATCCGCGCGATCCTGGAGAGGGGATCATGGCAGGCGATGCGATGTCCGGCGGTGTTCCGGCCGCCATTTCGGCACTGACTGGAATGGGGTCGTCGTGCGGCCGTTAGGTCTGTCGGGCCCGCGAGAGGTCGGGCAGTACCGGGTGCTCGCGGAGCTGGGCCGGGGCGGGATGGGGCGGGTGCTGCTGGGAAGCGGCCCGGATGGCCGGCTGGTCGCGCTGAAGCTGGTGCACGAGCAGTTCGCCGAGGACGACGGGTTCCGGGAGCGGTTCCGCCGCGAGGTGGAGGCATCTCGCGCGGTGTCCGGCGCGTACACCGCCGCGGTCATCGATGCCGACCCGGACGCGCCCACGCCGTGGCTGGCATCGGTTTTCGTGCCCGGTCCCTCGCTGCACGAGACGGCCGCGGCCATCGGTGCGCTGCCGGAGGATTCGGTGCTGCGCTTGGCCGCCGGGCTGACCACCGCGCTGGTCCAGATCCACCGGGCCGGGCTGGTGCACCGGGACCTGAAACCGTCCAACGTGCTGCTCGCCGACGACGGTCCCCGGGTCATCGACTTCGGCATCGTCCGGGCCGTCAACGGCGACCGGGCCGGCGACCTGACCCGGGCCGGCTGGCTGGTCGGCTCGCCGGCGTACATGTCCCCCGAGCAGGCCAAGGGCGAGCCGGTGACCTCGGCCAGCGACGTGTTCTCCCTCGGCTCGGTCGTCGTCGCGGCCTGCACGGGTGGCAGCCCGTTCACCGACACGGCGACCCTGCAAACCCTGAACAACGTCGTGCAGGTCGACCCGGACCTCTCCGGGGTTCCCGGCGCGGTCCGGCGCATCGCCGAGCCGTGCCTGGCCAAGGACCCCGCCGAGCGGCCGACCCCGGTCGAGCTGCTGGAATCGATCGGCCAGATCGCGCCGTCCGCGCGGCCGTGGCCCGCCGGGGTGCACCGGTTGATCGCGCAGCGGAACGCCGACATCGCCCGGCTCCTCGACGCGTCGCAGGTACCGACGGCGATCACCGGCACGCCGACGGTGGTGTCCACCCGGGTGGACACCGGTCCGGCCCGCGAGGCCACCGCGGAGGAAACCCCGCCCCCGCGCACCGAGCCGACTGCCGACCGGCGCGACGGGAGTGCCCGGCGGCGCGTGCTGGGGCTCGGCATCGCCGCCGTCGCGCTGGCGCTGGTCGGCGTCCTGATCTGGGCGCTGCAGCCGCCGCCGCAGGTCGCCGCGCCGCCGCCGCAGGTTCCCCAGGTCGGTTCGATGGCCGCTGCCGTCCCGGCCCGGCGTCTGTTGTTCAGCCCGGACGGCCGCACCCTGGCGACCGTCCACCAGGACAGCACCGTGCAGCTGTGGAACGTTGCCGAACAGCGTCAGGTCGGCCAGATCATCGGCCCGCTCGACGGTCTGAACGACCTCGTGTTCAGCCCGGACGGCCGCACCCTGATCGCCGCGATCTACGGCGACTCCAACGGTTCGGTGCGCCAGTGGGACGTGGCCAGCGGTGCCCAGGTCGGCCAGCACCCGATCGCCGGGGTCGGCGAACTGGCCGAGCGGTCCGAGTGGCTGGTGTTCAGCCCGGATGCCCGCTACCTGGCCGTCAGCTACGCCCAGAACGAGGACGGGGACGAGGACGTGGACCTCGTGCGGCTGTGGGACGTGGCCAGCGGTCAGCAGATCGGCGATCCCACCTTCCGGAACGAGGGGTACAGCGCTCCTGGGATCACCTTCAGCCCGGACGGCCGCACCATCGCGATCAGCGTGCAGTGGTCCGACAAGTCCGGGTCCGAGGACGACGTCAGCGCCGTGATCCTGTGGGACCTGGCCGGCCGTCAGCAGATCGGCGACCCGATCAGCCTGCCCCGGGCCGAGAGCCTCAGCACCGCCGCGTTCGGCCCCGACGGCCGCGTCCTGCTGACCGTGGGCACGGCCACCGCGACCACGTCCGACGACGAGACCGACAGCGCGTCCACCGAGACCACCTGGCTGCGGTTGTGGGACCTGTCCAGCCGCAACCAGATCCGCCAGCCCAGCACCATTCCGGACGGCTCCTGGCAAGTGCCCAACCCGGACGGAAGTGTGCTCGCCATCGTGGACAACAGCACCGTGCGGCTGTGGAACGTGCCCGGCAACGAGCAGATCGGTTCCTCGATCGAGCGCATCACCACCATGTCGTTCAGCCCGGACGGCCGCACCCTGGCAACTGCGGGCGAGGACGGCGCAGTGCGACTGTGGAGCGTCCCCGGCAGCTGATCTGGGCCTCGGGTGGGACAAATTCGATGGCTGCGGTGTGCGAGCGATGAGAGCATTCCCGGCATGACGATCCTCGGGCCCGTGCTGGACGTTCGCCCCCTGTTCAGCCAGGAGCGGAGGGAGCTGCTCGCGCTGCTCCGGTCGCTGAGCGCTGCGGACTGGTCGAGGGAAACGGTGTGCCCGGGTTGGGACGTGCACGACGTGGTCGGGCACGTCCTGAACGACTACCTGCGGCGGATCTCGGGGAGCCGGGACGGCTTCGCCGGGGCGACCTTCGCCAACGACGAGACCCTGCCCGGCTATTTGGCCCGCACCAACGACGAATTCGTCCGAGCCGCACGGCAGTGCAGCCCCGAGCTGATGATCGAGCTGCTGGCGCACCTCGGTCCGGAGCTGGATCGGCTCTGGGGGACCTTCGACCTCACCGCCCCGGCCGCGTTGGACGTGTCCTGGGCCGGCCCCGGTCCGAGCCCGGCCTGGTTGGACATCGCTCGGGACTACACCGAATTCTGGGTGCACCAGCAGCAGATCCGGGACGCGGTGGGGCGGCCTGGTGCCGACCGACCCGAACTGGCGCACCCGGTGCTGGACACGTTCTTGCGCGCGCTGCCCCACGCGCTGCGCGAAGTCGCCCGCCCGCACGGCACCGCGGTCCGCGTCGTCGTCCCCGGTCCGTCCGGCGGCACCTGGCACGCGATGTCAGAGGACGGCCGCTGGCGGATGGCCGACGACGAGACGGACCCCGTCGGTGAACCAGCAGCGACGATCACCATGCGACCGGACGACCTCTGGCGGCTCGCCACCCGGGGGATTACCGTCACCGAAGCCCGCCGACGAGTAGCCGCGCAAGGCGACCCCGCCCTGATCGACGCGGCGACGGCCCTGCTCGCGGTAGTCGCCTGAAAGTTGCGTCTCCACCTCGAAGAACTCAGTGCTGCTCGGCGGGCTCACCACTCGACCCGGAGCTGGTGCAGGCCCCGGACGAGACCGCCGGTCTTCCAGGACAGTTCGGCGTCGGTCAGGCGCAGTTGCGGGAAGTGCCGGGCGAGTCCGCCGAGCCCGATCTCCAGCTCGATCCTGGCCAGCTGCGCGCCGAGGCAGCGGTGGATGCCGTTGCCGAAGGCCAGGTGGCGGTTGGGCAGGCGGGCGGGATCGAAGTCGTCGGGAGCATCGAACACCGCGGCATCGTGGTTCGCCGAGCTCAGCGAGACAAGCACGGTGTCACCCTCGGCGATGGTCACCCCGCCCAGCTCGACCGTCGCGGTGGCGACCCTGGGGAAGGCCACCTCGTAGCTGAACAGCGGGAGGTAGCGCAGCAGCTCGTCCACCGCGGGCCCCATGAGCTCGGGGCGCTCGATCAGCCGGCGCCACTGGTCGGGGTGGTCGGCGAGCAGCATGGCCACCGAATTCGCCAGCTGGTTCTTGGTGGTCTCGTGCCCGCCGATCAGCAGTGTGAATCCGAGCGTCACGAGTTCGTCCTCGGTGAGCCGGTCGTCCTCGTCGCGCGCCGCGATGAGCAGGCTGAGCAGGTCGTCGGTGGGGGTGCGGCGCTTGTCGGCGACGAGTCCGGCGATGTAGCCGCCCATCCGCGCATACCCCGCCTGGACCTCCTCGGGCGGCAGCCCGGTCACGGTGAGGATGCGCTCGGTCCAGTCCTGGAAGTCGTCCCGGTCCTGGTGGGGCACGCCGAGCATCTCGCAGATGATCTCGATGGGCAGCGAGGCGGTGAAGTGCTCGATCAGGTCGACCGGGGGTGTCAGCTCGGCGAGCCGGTCCAGCAGCCGGTCGGTCACTTCCTGCACGCGCGGCCGGAGCTGTTCGATCTGCCGGGAGGTGAACACCTTCGCGACCAGCTTGCGCAGCCGGGTGTGCTCCGGTGGGTCGGTGGCGAGGATCTGCTCCGGCGGCAGCTCGAAGTTGCCCACTCGGGGGATGCCCGGGTCGATGGCGCGGGCCAGGCTGAACCGCGTGTCGAGCAGCACGGCGTTGACCTCGGCGTAGCGGGTGACGAGCCAGACCGGCCGGCCGGACAGCAGGACCCTGGTGATCGGCTGCTCGTCGCTCAGCCGGACCAATCGTTCGTGGTGGTCGCTGCTGCCGTCCGCGGTGGTGAACGGGAAAACCGGGAGTTCGCTCTCGGTCGCGCGCACAACGCCTCCTGGGGAGGGATCTGACCGGCCCGGTCGCGCGCGGACATGGTGGAGCCGTCCGGGGAGAACCGCTCCGGCGGAACCTTGCCGGTGGCTGAACTCTGGGGACCTCGGTGGTTTCCGCTCGGTGCGGCACCCACCACCAGCAGGCTAACGCGCTGCTGAGCCGTCGTCGATCAATTTAGAATGGCCAGAATCGTTGCCCGACAGGACGAACCTGCCGGCGCGCTCCCCGGCGTACCGGTCACCAGGTGACCGGCAGCGCGTCGAGGCTTCGGATGAACGCGCCGGTCTTCCACGTGACTTCGCCGGTGGCGAGGCGGAGATCGGGGAAGCGCTGCAGCAGGCCCGTGAGGCCGATCTCCAGCTCGATCTTGGCCAGTTGCGCGCCGAGGCAGCGGTGGACGCCGCTGCCGAAGGCGAGGTGGCGGTTGTCGGCGCGTTCCAGGTCGAAGGAGTCCGGGGCGTCGAACACGGCTGCGTCGCGGTTGGCCGAGGTCAGCGCCACCAGCACGGTGTCCCCTTCGCCGATGGCCGCGCCGCTGAGCTCGACGGCTGCGGTGGCCACCCGCGGGAAGATCACGCTGAAGCCGAACAGCGGCACGTAGCGCAGCAGCTCGTCGACGGCGGAAGGCACCAGTTCGGGGTGCTCGACGAGGCGTCGCCACTGGTCGGGATGCTCGTCGAGCAGCGCCAGCACCGAATTGGCCAGCTGGTTCTTGGTCGTCTCGTACCCGGAGGTGAGCAGCGTGAGTCCGAAGAGGACGAGTTCGTCCTCGTTGAGCCGGTCGCCCTCGTCGCGGGCCGAGATCAGCAGGCTGAGCAGGTCGTCGGTCGGGCGGTCGCGCTTCTCGGCGACGAGCGCGGCGATGTATTCGCACAGGCGCACCCACGCCGCCTGGACCTCGTCGCCGGAGCGGCCGGTCACGGACAGGATGAATTCGGTCGCTTCCTGGAAGTCGGCGCGGTCGGATTCGGGCACGCCGAGCATCTCGCAGATGATCTCGATCGGCAGCGCCGCGGCGAAGTGCTCGATCAGGTCGATCGGCGGTGGCGCTTCCGGCAGCCGGTCGAGCAGCCGGTCGACCACCTCCTGCACGCGGGGCCGCAGCTGCTCCACGCCCCGCGCGGTGAACACCTTCGCCACCAGCTTGCGCAACCGGGTGTGCTGCGGCGGGTCGGTGGTGATCAGCAGCCACGGTGGCATTTCGAGGATGCCGAGCCGCGGGATGTCCGGCTCGATGGCCCGGGCCAGGCTGAACCGCGGATCCTGCAGCACAGCCTGCACATTGGCGTACCGGGTGACCAGCCACACCGGCTGGCCGGACAGCAGCACGCGCGAGATCGGCTGCTCGTCGCGCAACCTGAGGATGCGCTCGACATCCCCGCTGCCGTTCGCGGTGGCGAACGGGAAAGTCGGAAGTTCGCTCGCGGCTGCGCGCACAGCGCCTCCTCGCTCCGGAGTTGACGAATCGCTTTTGGACGGACGAAATCCCGAAAATTCGGGCACTTCTCGCCGTCTCGCGTTCGTCGGACGCTAGCACCGGCCGAGCGCCTCCGAGGCGGAACGAAAAGATTGCTCAGCGGGAAGAATCGATCACGCCTTGAGCGCTGCTTTCACGATGGCCAGGGCTTCGTCCCTGGAGATTCCCAGGGCGTGGGTGATCTGGGCGTAGGTCGCTGCTGCTTCGGCTGCGCGGGCCGCTGCTTGGTCGCCCGCATCGCTGACGAAAGTGCCTGCGCGGCCACGGGTTTCGAGCAGTCCCGCCTGTTCCAGTTCCCGGTAGGCCTTCGCCGCAGTGTTCGCCGCGATGCCCAGGTCTGCCGCCAGGGCGCGGACCGTCGGCAGCTTGGTGCCCACCGGGAGTTCGCCGCTGTTGATCTGCTCCGCGATCGCCGACCGCACTTGCTCGAAGGGCGCGACGCCCGAGGTGTTGTCAACGCTGATCCGCATGGCTCACCGGTTCCGGGTCGGGACTGCTGGACGGGGACAGTATCCGCCCTCGTCCTACGTTGACTCCCGGCCGGATTTCCGGAAGGCGTCGAGCAGCTGTTCCGCCGCCAGGCTCGCGGTGAGTTCTCCCGCCCGCACCCGGGTTTCCACGTCGCCGACGATCGCGCGGACCGCCGGGTGGTGGGTGAGTTCCGACATCAGCTGGTCGCGCACCAGGGCCCAGGTCCACTCGACCTGCTGGCGGCTGCGCTTGTCGGCCAGCTCGCCGGCCTCGTCCAGCGCCGCCCGGTGCTGCTCGATCTGCTCCCACACCGTGTCCAGCCCGAGCTCCTGCAGGCCGCTGCAGGTCAGCACCGGCGGCGTCCACGCGGCGCTGACCGGGGTGAGCAGGCGCAGCGCGCCGCGGAGCTCGCGGGCCGCCTTGCGGGCCTCGGCCGCGTGGTCGCCGTCGGCCTTGTTGACCGCGATGACGTCCGCCAGCTCCAGCACGCCCTTCTTGATGCCCTGCAGCTGGTCGCCGGTGCGGGCCAGGGTGAGCAGCAGGAAGCAGTCCACCATGCCCGCGACCGTCACCTCGGACTGGCCGACGCCGACGGTTTCCACCAGCACGACGTCGAATCCGGCCGCCTCCATCAGCACGATCGTCTCGCGCGTCGCGCGCGCGACGCCGCCGAGCGTGCCCGCCGACGGCGACGGCCGCACGAACGCCGCGGGGTCGCTGGCCAGCCGGCCCATCCGCGTCTTGTCGCCGAGGATGCTGCCGCCGCTGCGGGTCGACGACGGGTCGACCGCGAGCACCGCGACGCGATGCCCCGCCGCGGTCAGCATCGAGCCCAGCGCCTCGATGAACGTCGACTTGCCCACCCCGGGCACGCCCGTGATGCCGACACGGTGCGCGCCGCCGCTGTGCGGGAGCAGCTCGACGAGCAGCTCCTGGGCCAGCGCGCGGTGGTCGGCGCGGGTGGATTCGACGAGCGTGATCGCCTGCGCCAGCTTGGTGCGGGAACCGGCGAGCACACCCTTGGCGTAGTCCTGGACGTCGATCTGTCGCGGCATGATCAGTGGTCGAGTCGGGTGCGGAGTTCTTCGAGCAGGCCCAGCGCGGCCTCGGCGATCACGGTGCCGGGCGGGAAGATCGCGCTGGCCCCGGACTGCCGGAGGGCGTCGAAGTCGGCCGGCGGGATGACCCCGCCGACGACGACCATGATGTCCTCCCGGCCCAGCCCGGCGAGCTCGTCGCGCAGCGCGGGCACCAGGGTCAGGTGCCCGGCCGCGAGGCTGGATACGCCGACGATGTGCACGTCCGACTCGGCTGCCTGGCGGGCCACCTCGGACGGGGTCTGGAACAGCGGGCCCACGTCGACGTCGAAGCCGAGGTCGGCGAACGCGGTCGCGATCACCTTCTGGCCGCGGTCGTGGCCGTCCTGCCCCATCTTGGCGACCAGGATGCGCGGCCGGCGGCCTTCGGCCTCGGCGAAGTCCACCACCTGCTGGCGGGCCGCCTCCAGCTGCTCCGACGGCCCCGACTCGTCCCGGTACACGCCGGTGATCGTACGGATCTGCCCGGAGTGGCGGCCGAAGACCTTCTCCAGCGCATCGGAGATCTCGCCGACGGTCGCCTTCTCCCGCGCCGCGTCCACGGCCAGCGTCAGCAGGTTGTGCGCCATGTCGTTGGGGCGCTGGTCGGACATCGACGCCTCGGCAGCCGCGGTGAGCCGGCGCAGCGCGTCCTCGCAGGCTTGGCTGTCGCGCTCCTCGCGCAGGCGCCGCAGCTTCTCCAGCTGCTGCGCGCGGACCCCGGCGTTGTCCACTTTGAGCACGTCGATCTGCTCGTCGCCGTCGTAGCGGTACTTGTTGACGCCGATCAGCGGCTGCCGCCCGGAGTCGATGCGGGCCTGGGTGCGGGCCGCGGCTTCCTCGATGCGCAGCTTGGGGATGCCGGCGTCGATGGCCTGCGCCATGCCGCCCGCGTCCTCGACCTCGGCGATGTGCGCCCAGGCGCGCTCGGCGAGGTCCTTGGTGAGGCGCTCCAGGTAGTAGCTGCCGCCCCACGGGTCGATCACCCGCGTGGTCCCGGATTCCTGCTGCAGCAGCAGCTGCGTGTTGCGGGCGATGCGCGCGGAGAAGTCGGTGGGCAGCGCCAGCGCCTCGTCGAGCGCGTTGGTGTGCAGCGACTGGGTGTGGCCCTGGGTGGCGGCCATCGCCTCGACGCAGGTGCGCGCCACGTTGTTGTAGACGTCCTGGGCGGTCAGCGACCAGCCGGAGGTCTGCGAGTGGGTGCGCAGCGACAGCGATTTCGGGTTCTGCGGCTCGAAGGCCTGCACCAGCTTCGACCACAGCAGCCGCGCCGCGCGCAGCTTCGCGACCTCCATCGCGAAGTTCATCCCGATGCCCCAGAAGAACGACAGCCGGGGCGCGAAGGCGTCGATGTCCAGCCCGGCCTGCCGCCCGGCGCGCAGGTATTCGACGCCGTCCGCGAGGGTGTAGGCCAGCTCCAGGTCGGCGGTCGCCCCGGCCTCCTGGATGTGGTAGCCGGAGATGGAGATCGAGTTGAACTTCGGCATCCGCTGCGAGGTGAAGGCGAAGATGTCCGAGATGATCCGCATCGACGGTTGCGGCGGGTAGATGTAGGTGTTGCGGACCATGAACTCCTTGAGGATGTCGTTCTGGATGGTCCCGGCCAGCTTCTCCGGCGCGACGCCCTGCTCCTCGGCGGCGACGATGTAGAGCGCCATCACCGGCAGCACCGCGCCGTTCATGGTCATCGACACGCTCATCCGGTCCAGCGGGATGCCGTCGAAGAGCTGGCGCATGTCGAAGATCGAGTCGATCGCCACCCCGGCCATGCCGACGTCGCCCGCGACGCGCGGGTGGTCGGAGTCGTAGCCGCGGTGGGTGGCGAGGTCGAACGCCACCGACAGGCCCTTCTGGCCGGCGGCCAGGTTGCGGCGGTAGAAGGCGTTGGACTCCTCGGCGGTGGAGAACCCGGCGTACTGCCGCACCGTCCACGGCTGGTTGACGTACATCGTCGGGTACGGCCCGCGCAGGAACGGCGCCAAACCTGGGTAGGTGTGCGGGAATTCGAGCCCCTCGACGTCGGCCGAGGTGTAGAGCGGCTTGATGCCGATGCCCTCCGGCGCCTCCCAGACCAGGGCGTCGGCCTCCTTGCCGGTGGCGGCGAGGATCTCGGCCTGCCACCGGGGCGGGTCGGCGGCGGGGGTGGCATCCAGCGGGATGTCGGCGAAGTTCGGGATCTGCGTCATCGGCCCACTCCCAGCTTCTCGTGGACGTCGGTGAGGACGGCCAGCGCGTCGCACCCGGCGAAGACGAACCCGTCGACGCCCTCCGGTGGCGGATCGCCCGGTTTTCCGGCCAGCAGCACGTGCTTCGCCCCGGCCTGCTTGAGCGCCGCGGCGGTTTCCGCGGCGCGCTCGGCGTAAACCTTGTCGCTGGAGCACAGGCAGACCACCGGCGCGCCGGCGTACGCCGCCAGAACGTCCTCTGTGGACTCCGTCGCTCCGGCGTCGGTGCTTTCGATGCCGCCTGCGGCGAGCAGGTTCCGCGCGAACGAGGCGCGCGCGTTGTGCGCCGCGAGCGAGCCGAGCGTCGCGAGGAACACCGTGGGGCGGTTGCCCGTCTCGGCGAGCCGCGCGTCGGCGGCGTCGCGCAGCCGCTCGAAGTCCTCGGCGTAGCGGTGCACCGGGAGGCCGCCCGAAGGCTGCTGCGGTGCGGGCTCGCGCTCCAGCGGCGCCTCGTCCAGGTTCGGGAACTCGCTGACGCCGGTGATCGCGTCCGCGCGGTGCGCGATCGCCGCCCGGCGCTCCTCCCACGTGGCCGAGAGCCGCTCGGCGACGAGGCCGGATTCCAGCGCGGCGGGCAGCCCGCCCGCGGCCTCGATCTCCTGGAACCACCGCCAGGCGGCCTGCGCCAGCTCGTCGGTCAGCGACTCGACGTACCAGGAGCCGCCCGCCGGGTCGATCACCTGCGCCAGGTGCGATTCCTCCAGCAGCAGGGCCTGCGTGTTGCGGGCGATGCGGCGGGAGAAGCCGTCCGGCAGGCCGATCGCGGCGTCGAACGGCAGCGCGGTGACCGCCTGCGCGCCGCCCATCCCGGCGGCGAAGGTCGCGATCGTGGTGCGCAGCATGTTCACCCACGGGTCGCGCCTGGTCAGCATGGCCGCCGACGTCACGGCGTGCTGGGCCTGCGCTCGCGCGGCCTCCGACGCGCTGCAGGCGCGGGTGACCTGCTCCCACAGCCGCCGCGCGGCGCGCAGCTTGGCGATGCCGAGGAACTGGTCGGCGTTGGTCGCGTAGCGGAACTCCAGCAGCCCGGCGGCGGTGTCGACGTCCAGCCCGGCTTCGGTCAGCCACCGCAGGTAGGTCGTGCCCGCGGCCAGCGAGCAACCGAGCTCCTGCGCGTCCGAGCCGCCCGCGTCGTGGTACGGCAACCCGTCCACGACCAGCGCCTTCAGCTCCGGGAACTCCGCCGCGCAGCGGCGCGCCAACCGCACCGCGCCGTCCCGGTCGCCGGGGCGGCCGGTCCGGGCCTGCACGCCCAGCGGGTCCGCGCCGAGGTTGCCGCTGAGCGCGCTGCCGCGAACGCCCTGCTCGGCGGCCACCGCTAGGAACGCCTCGGCTGCCGCGACGAAGTCCTCGCCCGCGTCCAGGGCCACGCCGATCATGTCCAGGTGGACGCCTTCGAGAGCGTCCGCGAGGTCGTCGACGGCCAGCCCACCGGAACCGAGCCGGAGCCACAGCGACGAAACGCCGTTGTAGAGGTCGGCCAGGACCTCCCGGTTGGTTTCGGCGGCATCCGGGTTCTCGTGCCGCTGCCGCACGTCCCAGCCCTCGGCAACGCTGCCCTGCGGGCGGCTGCCGCGCACGAACGGCGCCAGCCCGGGCGAGCCGGCCTCGGGCGGCCCCTCGGAGTAGAGGGGGTGCACGACTATGCCGTCGTAGGTCGTCGAGGCGAGCACGTCCTCCACCGGACCGGCCGGGGACTGCTCGCCGATCAGCCCGGATCGCTGCAGCACCTTCTTGACCTGAGCCCGCCACTGCTCGCGGTCCACGGGTGTGGCGGAGGAGAGGTCCGGCCCGCCGCCGCTCGACATCGAGTGCGCCACCATGGAGGTGAGGTTAGCCGAGTGCCCGGTTCTGGGAATACCCCTGATCTGTGAATCAGGTCGCAAGACGACCTAGCGGCGATTCACTTAGCGGCGATGTGCGGTAGTCCGGCGGCGGCCCGGTCAGTCCCATTCGATGGCGCGCAGCGCGCGCAGTGAGTCGGCGCGTTCCGGACGGCTGCGGCCCTGCTGCCAGTAGCTGAGACTGGCCAGGCTGACCTTGATGCCGCGGCGGGCGAGCCTGCCGCGCAATCCCTCCAGCGCAACGGCACCCAGGTCGCCCCGGGAGGCCGGGTCACCAACTACGGCCAGGCCTGACAACGATCCCGCCCCGGGCGCGTCACTTCCCCGCGCGCCCGGGACGGTTGTGGGCTTCGTCGGTACAGCTGTCAGCGCTCGTAGATCTCGCGACGGTGGCCGACCGCGACCACCACGACAACGAGGCGTCCATCTTCGACGCGGTAGATCACCCGGAAATCCGAGACCCGGATCCGCAGGTAACCGGAAACGCCCTTGAGCGCGATGGCCCCGGCGGGGCGCGGATTCGCGGCGAGCTGATCGATCGCGACCTGCAGCCGTCGCCGAATCGGCTTGTCCAGCTTGGCCAGGGTCTTCAGGGCGTCGCGGGTGATCTCGATCTGGTAGGTCACTGATCCCGCTCCAAGGCGACGATCGCCGCTTCCCAGGAAACCGTGCCCGACTCTTCCGCCTCAGCGACGCGGCGCGCCCAGTGCGCGTCTTCCTCTGCTTCCCAATGCTCGGCGACGTCCGCTGCCACCAGTGCGGCAACCCGCTTGCCCCGGTGAGTCAGGTAGACGTACTGGCCCTCGCTCGCCAGCTCGATGTAGTTCGGCAGCTGGGCGCGGGCAGACGAGACGTTGACTTCGATGGCGGCGCTGTCGTCCATGTGTACAGCGTCGACGCTCATGCGCGAATTGTACAGTCAGTACAAGTAGTTGATCGATCACCCTGGGTTACGGGCGGCGGCCGCAGAGGTGGTAGACCCAGCCGGTTTCCGGGGTGTAGTGCAGCTCGTAGTGGGTCTCGATCTTCGGGCCGTCGTGCAGGTGGACGTGCCGCAGCAGCCGCCCCGCGACCGCCTCCGAGTCGCGCAGGTCCTGGATCCGGCCGTCCAGCGGCCCACCGACGAAGCGCACGTTCCGGTTCACGATGACACCCCTCCTCCCGCGCGTGCCCCAATGGTCTCCGATCGCAGGTCCCGAGCACCAGCACGCGAACCGGCGTGGCTCCCGGGACCTCGGGTTCGGCCACCCCGGGTCACCCCGGCCCGAGCTGACCAGGGACGATGGGGGACTGATGAAGCTCACCGATCAGCTCCCGGCCCTGACGACCGACACCCCGGACCCCGACGCGCTGCTCGACGCGTTCGTGTCCTGGACCACCGACCAGGGCATCGAGCTCTACCCGGCGCAGGAAGAAGCGCTGATGGAGGTCGTGACCGGAGCGAACCTGATCCTGAGCACGCCGACCGGCTCCGGCAAGAGCCTGGTCGCCACCGGGGCGCACTTCACCGCGCTGGCCGCCGGCAAGCGCAGCTTCTACACCGCGCCGATCAAGGCGCTCGTGTCGGAGAAGTTCTTCTCGCTGGTGGACGTCTTCGGCGCCGAGAACGTCGGCATGATGACCGGCGACAGCAGCGTCAACGCCGACGCCCCGATCATCTGCTGCACCGCGGAAATCCTGGCCAACATCGCGCTGCGCGACGGCGACCGCGCCGACGTGGACCAGGTCGTGATGGACGAGTTCCACTTCTACTCCGAGCCCGACCGGGGCTGGGCGTGGCAGGTGCCGCTGCTGGAGCTGCCGCGCACCCAGTTCGTGCTGATGTCCGCCACGCTCGGCGACGTCACGTTCTTCCAGGAGGACCTGACCCGGCGCACCGGCCGGGAGACCGCGGTGGTCACCTCGGCGGAGCGGCCGATCCCGCTGACCTTCCGCTACGCCAAGACGCCGCTGCACGAGACGATCGAGGAGCTGCTGGCCGGTCAGCAGGCACCGGTTTACGTCGTGTACTTCAACCAGGCCTCCGCGCTGGAGCAGGCGCAGGCGCTGATGAGCGTCAAGGTCGCCACCCGCGAGCAGCGCGACCAGATCGCCGAGGCGATCGGCGACTTCCGGTTCACCGCCGGGTTCGGCAAGACCCTCTCCCGGCTGGTGCGGCACGGCATCGGCGTGCACCACGCCGGGATGCTGCCGAAGTACCGGCGGCTGGTCGAGCAGCTCGCGCAGGCCGGACTGCTCAAGGTCATCTGCGGTACCGACACCCTCGGGGTGGGCATCAACGTGCCGATCCGCACCGTGCTGATCACCGGGCTGACCAAGTACGACGGGGTCCGCACCCGGCACCTGAAGGCGCGCGAGTTCCACCAGATCGCCGGTCGCGCCGGCCGCGCCGGGTACGACACCGCCGGCTACGTGGTGGTGCAGGCGCCCGAGCACGAGATCGAGAACGAGCGGGCGATCGCCAAGGCCGGCGACGACCCGAAGAAGAAGCGCAAGCTGGTGCGCAAGAAGGCGCCCGAGGGCTTCGTGTCCTGGAGCGAGAAGACCTTCGAGAAGCTGGTGGCCGCGGAGCCGGAGCCGCTGCGGTCCAGCTTCAACGTCAACCACGCGATGCTGCTCAACGTCATCAACCGGTCCGGCGATGCCTTTTCCGCGATGCGCCACCTGTTGACCGACAACCACGAGGACCGGCCGACGCAGCGCCGCCACATCCTGCGGGCCATCGCGATCTACCGCGCGCTGCTGTCCGCCGGCGTGGTCGAGCAGCTCGACGAGCCCGACGAGCAGGGCCGCCGGGTGCGGCTGACCGTGGACCTGCAGTTCGACTTCGCGCTCAACCAGCCGCTCTCGCCGTTCGCGCTGGCCGCGATCGAGCTGCTGGACTCCGAGTCGCCGAGCTACCCGCTGGACGTGCTGTCGGTGATCGAGTCCACTCTGGACGATCCGCGGCAGGTGCTCTCGCAGCAGCAGTTCAAGGCGCGCGGCGAGGCCGTGTCGCAGATGAAGGCCGACGGCATCGAGTACGACGAGCGGATGGAGCTGCTCGAGGAGATCACTCACCCGAAGCCGCTGGCCGAGCTGCTGGAAGCCGCCTACGAGACCTACCGCAAGGGGCACCCGTGGGTCGGCGAGCACGAGCTGTCGCCGAAGTCGGTGGCCCGCGACATGTACGAGCGGGCGATGAACTTCGTCGAGTTCGTCAACTTCTACGGGCTGGCCCGCTCCGAGGGCCTGGTGCTGCGCTACCTGGCCGACGTCTACAAGGCGCTGCGGCACACGGTGCCCGACGACGCCAAGACCGAGGAGCTCACCGACATCATCGAGTGGCTCGGCGAGCTGGTCCGGCAGGTCGACTCCAGCCTGCTCGACGAGTGGGAGAAGCTGCGCCACCCGGGCGCGGAGCCGACGGTCGTGGCGGTGGACGAAGGCCCGGAGCGGATCACGCTGAACAAGCGGGCCTTCCGGGTGCAGGTGCGAAACGCGCTGTTCCGCCGCGTGGAGCTCGCGGCCCGCCGCCGCTACGACGAGCTCGGCGAACTGGACGGCGACAGCGGCTGGGACGCGGACGCGTGGGCCGACGCGCTGGAGGAGTACTTCGAGCAGCACGAGGAGATCGGCGCCGGCCCGGACGCGCGCGGCCCGGCGCTGCTGCTGATCACCGAGGAGCCGGAGCGCTGGCTGGTCCGGCAGATCTTCGCCGACCCGGACGAGGACCACGACTGGGGCATCAGCGGCGAGGTCGACCTCGCCGCGTCCGACGAGGCCGGCGGCGCGGTCATCCGGATCACCGACGTCAACCAGCTCTGACGGTCTCGTGCGCGTTTTGGACCGCCATGGCGATCCAAAACGCGCACGACCCGTGCGGAACGCGACCGTTCCGGCGGTCGCGCCGCACCCCTGTCTGCCCTACCATCCCGGCGGGATCACCCAGAACGTCGCCGAAGGGAGCCGGGCATGCCGCAGACCATCGCAGTCGGAGTGGACGGATCGGACGAGTCGGTGCGGGCGTTGCGCTGGGCGGCCAACCAGATCCGCGAGGTCGGCGGCATCGCCCACGCGATCATGGTCTGGCACCAGCCGGTCCAATTCGGATATCGTCTGCCGACCCCGGACACCGAGCTGGAAGAGCGGGCGAGCAAGGCACTGGACACCGCTGTGAAGGCGGTCGAGGCCGATTTCCCCGACGTGGACCTGCGATCCAGGCTCATCCGCGGGCACGTGGTCGACGAGCTGGTCGGGCTGTCCAAGCAGGCCGACCTGCTGGTGGTGGGCAACAAGGGGCACGGCGCCTTCACCGGCATGCTGGTCGGGTCGGTGGCGTTGAAGCTCGTGCACCACGCGGCCTGCCCGGTGGTCGTCGTCCGCTGACGACAGCCGGCCCCGGGACAAGTGGAAACGGGTGGGCATGCAGCAGGCCGAGGACATCACGCTGTTCGGGCTCAGTGGGTGGCGGTGGCTCAACCCGCCGGTGAACTGGTTGTCCTACGGGGGTTTGACGGTGACCGCCGACTCCGGCACGGACTTCTGGCGGACCACGCACTACGGATTCGTGCGCGACAGCGGGCACGCGCTGCTGCGACCGGTGGGGCCGCGGTTCAAGCTGACGACCCGCTTGTTCGGCGACTACCGCGAGCAGTACGACCAGGCCGGGTTGCTGCTGCGGCTGGACGAGCGCAACTGGATCAAGGCGGGCATCGAGCTGGTCGACGGCGAGCAGCTGCTCAGCGCCGTGGTGACCCGCGACGTCTCGGATTGGAGCGTGGTGCCGCTGGAGGCGGTGTGCGGGCCGGTCGAGTCGATCACCCTGGAACTAGAGCGGGCGGGCGACACCGTGACGGTCCGCTACGCCGCCGACGGCGGCGAGCCGAAGTCGGTCCTGCGGGTGGCGTACTTCCCGCCGGACCTCCCGGCCGAGGCCGGCCCGATGTGCGCCTCGCCGGACGGCGCGGGCTTCGCGATCCGCTTCTCCGAAGTGTCCCTGGTGGAAGACTGATCAGAGCTCCGCGGTGAGGAAGTCGCCGACCCGGGTCAGGCCGCGCCCGCCGGAGGTCAGGGCGCGGCCCAACCGGTTGGCCGCCTCGTCGACGGTCTCGCGCCGCACACTCCAGCCGAACCCGGTGAGCCGCTCGGCGGGGTTCGGCCGCTCGTCTGGGCCGAACAGCGCGTCTAGGTCGACGCCCCACTTCTCCGAGGACCGCGCCATGTCGTCGCCGAGCAGCGCGCTCCGCTTCGCGATGGGGTTCTCGATCGCGATCCTGCTGCCAGGCGCGGACATCTCGTCCACGGCCGCCAGCAGCCGCACGTCGGCCTCGACGGGCAGGTAGTAGATCAGCCCTTCGGCCAGCCACGCGGTGGGGAGGGCCGGGTCGAATCCGGCGCGCCGGAGCGCGGCGGGCCAGTCGTCGCGCAGGTCCGCCGGCGCCTCGTGGCGGTCGCAGGCGGGCCGGGCGCCGAGGCCGGCGAGGACCGCGCCCTTGTAGGCGAGCACCTTCGGCTGGTCGACCTCGAACAGCCGCAAGCCGGGCGGCCAGGACAGCCGGAACGCCCTGGTGTCCAGGCCGGCCGCGAGGACGACCACCTGCCGCACGCCCCCGGCGCAGGCCAGCTCGAACCACTCGTCGAACAGCCGGGAGCGCAGGCCGATGTAGTCGATGGTGTCCTGCCAGCCCTCGCCGAAGTCGGCCGCCGCCGTGGGCACCGCCGCCCCGGCGGCCTTGGCCAGGGCCGCGGCGTACGGGTCGTCGATGAGCCGGTCGGCGCGCTCGGTCTCCAGCGCCCGCGCCGCGGCGACCATCAGCGCGGTGATCCCGACGCCCGACGCGACGTCCCAATCCTCGTTTGCCGGCACGGTTCCCCCTCCGTTGTCAGCGAGTGCCGAAGCTGTCACGCTCCGATTCCCCTCCCGGTATCGTCGCGCGGGAACAGATCGACAGCGCCGGTGGGGGTCGGGATGGACGAGTGGCACAACGCCAACAACGCTGACATCGCGGGCAACCTGCTCCAGGTCGGGCGCGCCGACCAGATCGTGATGAACCTCAGCGGCCATTCGGAGCCGCCGGCGCCGAACATGCTGACGATCAACCCCGAACACTTCGGCTTCACCAACCGAACCGCGGAACTTGCCCGGTTGGACCGGCTGTGGCGCGATGCGGAGCGCGCGGGCAAGCCGCTGATCGTGGTGCTTAGAGTTCCTAACAGAATGATCACTTGTAGTGACTGGCATTCCCTGATGGTTGATCATGATCGTGTGAAGAAGGGTGAGCAGCCGCCATGGATCGTGTCCGACGAGCTGTGGGAGCGAATCGAGCCGT
>NZ_SMKW01000059.1 GCF_004348985.1 Saccharopolyspora elongata
TGTTCGGTGCGGTGTTCGCATCGGCGCGAATCAGCGACCATGCCTGGGTTCGGGCACCGGCCACGGTGGTGGTGGAGACCTTCCGTGCGGTTCCGATGCTGATCCTGATGTTCTTCTTCTACTACGGGTCCCTGCAGTACGACCTCCGTTTGTCGCCGATGTGGGCGGTCGTGCTCGGGCTGACCCTCTACAACGGATCGGTGCTCGCTGAAGTCTTCCGAGCCGGCCTCGTGGCGGTCCCGGTCGGACAGCGAGAAGCCGCGTACGCGATCGGCTTCCGGAAGAACCAGGTCGTCCGGACGGTCCTGCTACCGCAGGCAGTGCGAACGATGCTTCCAGCGATTATCAGCCAGCTGGTCATCCTGTTGAAGGATACCTCGCTCGGCTTCATCATCACCTACAACGAACTCCTCTATGTGGGGCGGCAGATGGGGGCTCGCCAGGAGTTCGGGTTCCCCTACATTCCGACGTACATGGTCATCGCAGTTGTTTACATCGGACTGTGCGGATTGCTGACCCTGCTGGCGAATCGGCTCGAGGTCAGAAGTCGGCGGGCGGTCAAGACGGCGCGTTCGCCGCTCAGCAGTGATGTGCCTGCCAACCGGGACACTGCACGACCGGACGACAAGATCCCAATGGGCAAACCTTGACATGTTGTTCCCCGCCGGCATGAACCGGGTGACAGACGATGTGCTGGCCGATCAGGCGTCGGCCCGCTATCGAGCGACGCGCCCAGGGTACGAGATCGGGAAGGTGCAAGGACTGATCGCGATGAACGATCCAACACGAGGCGAAGCTGTCGACCAACCATGGCGTGGAGAAGTGTGCGCTGTCTTCGCCGCCGAAACGGCGGGTGTCGAGATGCACGTGGTGACCGCAGCGCAGCTAGTTGCCGGTGTGGGTATGGAGGGGGACAGGTACGCGCTCGGCAAGGGCCACTACTCGCACCTGTGGCACCCTGACCGCCAGCTCACGTTGATCGCCCAAGAGGTGATCGACGACGTTGCCCGTGCCATCGGTGAGCCGATCGACGGCGTCGAGTTGCGGCGCAACGTCGTCACCCGCGGCGTTCCCCTCAACTCGCTGGTCGAGAAGTACTTCGCCGTGGGGGAAGCCATCGTGTACGGCGGCCGGCTCAACGTTCCGTGCAGGTACCTGGAACGGCTGATCGACAAGAAGGTGTTCGAGCCGCTTCTCGGGTGTTCCGGGCTCAACTGCCAGATCCTGCGTGGCGGCACTGTCCGCCCCGGGGACGTCGTGCGCCCTCTTCGCCTTGGTGAGGAGAACGCGATCGAGGTTCCTGTGGCTTTGGTGGGGAAGGACGCCGGATGAGTGTGCGGTTGTTGATGGCCGCCCGGCTGAAGGCTGAATCGTGGCCAGCGTCCGACGTCCGCGAACTGACCTTCGAGCCGGTCCACAGAACCGAGTTCCCCCCGTTCATCCCGGGAGATCACGTCCAGGTACAGCACCAGAACGGGACTAGGCGGGATTACTCGCTCATAGGGTCGGCCAACGATCTTTCCAGTTACCGCATCGCGGTTCGCAGGGAGAGTGGTGGCCGCGGCGGCTCGGTCCTGTTCCAGGACGAGTTGGCGCTGGGGGATCTGGTGTTCGTGTCCTACCCGCAAGGCGGCATGCGGATCGACTCTGCCGCTGCGCACCACGTGTTCGTCGCCGGCGGGATCGGGGTCACGGCAGTGCTGGGGCTGCTGGGCGGATTGCCTTGTGGAGCGTCGAGCGAAGTCCACTACTGCGTACGCAACCGCATCGATGCTGCCTATCAGGACGTCCTGGAGCGCTCAGGTGCGAAGCTGGTCCTGCACGAGTCCAGTGCAGGTGGTCGGCTTGATGTGCCGGCTTTCGTGGAGGACTTGCCTCGGGAGGCCACCCTGTACTACTGCGGTCCACCGAGTCTCATGGCCGCGATCGCCGATGCCACATCCCACTTCGACCCTGCGCGCGTTCGCTGCGAGAGTTTTACCGGTGTCACAACCGAACCAGGGGAGAAGCTCGGCGACGCTTTCGACGCTTGGCTGGTCCTGTCGAAGCGGGTGATTCGCGTCCCTGAGGATGAGTCGCTTCTGCAAGCGGTGCTGCGCGAGAACGTGCCCGTCGACTACTCGTGCGAGGGCGGTGCTTGCGGCAGCTGCGTCCTCGAAGTAGTCGACGGGGAGATCGACCACAGAGATCTGTGTCTGAGTGAAGAGGAGCGCAAGGAGGTCATGACCTCGTGCGTCTCGCGAGGGCGCGGACCGATCTCGCTGCGGGCTTGACTGTGGGGATGCTCTTCGAGTTGCCGGATGCGCTTGTTGGCCTTCGTCAGCTCGGCATTCTCACGAGTTGGACCAGACCGTCGCGGATCTCGATCACGCGCCGCCAGTAGTGGCGGTGGGCCCGCCGGGGCGAGAACCGCTCCCGCCATTGACTTCGTGGCTGTCGATCGAGCGCGTCCTTGTGTGTGACCGTCGCGGCGGTGGGCCAGTTCCCGCGAGGCCAGGTGTCCTTGCAGGACCTCTCCGGCCGCATCGTCGACATCACCGGTAGCCAACAGGGCTTGGACCAGTACACCGCACGCAGGTTCGCCCTCGATCTCGACGGCGAAGTGCGCGGCGGCGCAGCGCCGCGGCAGTGCAGATCATCTTGGTCATCGACATGACCCGGAACTGGGTGGACGTGGTAACCGGGTGGTAATAGCCGGGGCTGCTGACCCCGAGCACGCGGCAGCAGACCTTGACCGGGTGTCCGGCGTCGAACGAGAGCATCGATCACCGAGTGAATCCCAGCCCGGGCCCACCCGCAGCGTATCGGTGATCGGCGGATCGGCGGTGGGAATCTCGGCGGGGAAGTCCAGGTCGCCGATCTGGTTGCGGAACGCGGCGTCCACGGTGTAAAGGATGCCGTCGCGGTCGGCGGCGATCGCCGCGACGTGCGGCACTTTTGGGATTTGACCGCGTCTCGCAGCACCTTGTCGATCGAGTTCCCGTCGATGGCTTTGCCCATCGCTGACCTCCGTTGGTCCGTGACACCTCGCTGTGCCTGATGAACCGCCCATCTTGGTCACCGCCCTCACACGCCACCACCGGCGTTTGGTCGCAGGTTGGCGGGTTCTGCCCGCCAGATGTCGGATCCGCTCCGGTACAAGACCCGGCCGGTGCCGCCGACGAAGATGCGCCGCCAGTGGCTGACCGGCTTGATCCGCGAGGTCCACGACGCCTCACGACAGACCTACGGGTCCCGTCGCGTGCACGCCGAACTGACACGCGGCATGGGCATCGCGGTCAGTGTGGACTTGGTCGGCGAACTCATGCGGCTCGCCGGGATCGCCGGCTTGCCAGGACCGGTCACGGTTAAACGGCTGAAAGGCGTTGCCACAGCAGATGATCTCGTGCATCGCAAGTTCCATCGAGTCTCGCCCAATGAGCTCCGGCGCGGTAGCGGAGGTGGAGGTGTACCGCGCGTCGGCTGGCTGCCTGCCGATTCCGTACGCCTCCGGCACGATGCCCTCGCCCGCAAGGACACCAATCCCTGAACCGCACCGCGTCGCCCCGTGCAAGGGCGATCCAGTCGTTCAGCGGGCGCCGAGCACGGCGTGGGCGTGCGCTAGGTGAGCATCGGCGAAGTCGTGCCGCTCGTCCATCTCCATGCGGTGCAGCAGTCGGGCCGCGGCGTAGAGCTGCGCGACGCGGCCGGCGGGTGGAGGACGGGGCGTGGGCCTCAGCGGGGAACATCCTCAACCCGGAGCCGGACTGGTGGGCCGGCGGGCACGGCCTGTTCTCCACGAGTAACTTGGCGGCCTTGCGGAGGATCTCGACTTTGCGGTGCTCGTTGCGGTCGAGTACCGGCTGGCCCCCGAGTTCCCCGACCCGGTCCCGCGCGAGGATTGCTATGCCGCCGCCGAATGGGTCGCCGCGTCAGCCGAGCACCTCGGCGTCCGGCCGGATCGTCTGTTCGTCGCCGGGGCCAGCTCGGGAGGTGGTTTGGCCGCCGGGCTCGCGCTCGCAGCGCGCGACCGCGGCGGGCCGCACCTGTGCGGACAGGTTCTGGACTACCCCATGCTCGACGATCGCGGCCTGACTCGCTCCACCCACCAGTTCGACGGGATCGGTGTGTGGGACCGGGTCAGCAACGAGACCGGATGGACCGCGCTTCTCGGCGACGCGCGAGGCGGTGCCGACGTTTCGCCCTACGCTGCTCCGGCGCGCGCCACCGATCTGCGTGGTCTGCCCCCGGCCTTCATCGACGTCGGTTCAGCCGAGATCTTCCGCGATGAAGCGATCGCCTACGCCGACGCGATTTGGAACGCTGGCGGGCGACGCGGAACTGCACGTGTGGCCCGGTGGTTTCCACGCCTTCGACATCTTCGCTCCCCACACGGTCCTGGCCCAGGGCATGATCCGCACCCGCAACGCCTGGGTCGAGAAGATCCTCGTCGACTAGACCGTGCGCGTCGAGTCGACGGTTCACCAGGTCGAGCTCGCCGCCGATACGGTCCTGCTCTCTCTTGAGGACGGCGAGCGGGATCGGGTCGGCGTAGTGGGCCTGCATGAGCCGGTCCTGCTCGTGTTCCAGCCGGTCACGATTGGCGGTGAGCTGCGCGAGCTCGTCTGCCTTGGTAGACATGAGCCGGTCGGTCTCGTGGTGCAACATCCCGGCCAGGGCTGAACGTCGGGTCGAGCAGGATGCGCGTGCCGGCGTAGTCAAGCAGTGCGGTGGGGCCTCCGATCAGCGTGAAGCGGATGCTGCCGGTGGGCTGGCCGTCGGGTGTGGTCATGGGGTCCTGCCTTCTTGAGTCACGTCGATGACGGTGCGGCCGGTGCCTTGCCCTTCGAGGAGCGCGGCGGCGGCGGTCTGGGCCTGGTCGAGCGGGACGACCCGGGTGAGGCCGTCCAGATGGGCCGGGTCGAGGTCACGGGCGAGGCGATCCCATGCCTGTTGGCGCAGCGTGGGGGCGGTGCGGACGGAGTCGATGCCGAGCAGGGCCACGCCGCGGAGGATGAATGGCAGCACGGTGGTGGGCAGTTGAGTGCCGCCGGCGAGTCCGAACGCTGCAGCGGGCGCCCCGTGGCGGAGGGCGGCGAGGGCGCCGGCGAGCACGCTGCCGCCGGCCGAGTCGATGACCCCTGCCCAGCGCTGTTGTCCGAGGGGCCGGGTCTGGGACTCCAGCTCGGCACGGTCGATTACCTCGGTCGCCCCCAGCGCGGTGAGCCGGGCGCGGAGCCGGTCAGGCCTACCGGTCGTGGCGGTGACCTCGTACCCGGAGTGGTGCAGCAGGGCGACGGCGATGCTGCCTGAGCCGCCGCCTGCGCCGGTGACGAGCACCGGTCCGGCGCCTGGGGTGAGGCCGTGGCGCTCGAGGGCGAGGAGGGCGAGGGCAGCGGTGAACCCTGCGGTGCCGATCGCCGCGGCCTGGACCGGGGTGAACGCGGCAGGAACTGTGACGAGGTCGTCACCGTTCACGCGGGCGATCCCGGCGAGGCCGCCGTGGAGCTCCTCACCGAGCCCTGCCCCGTCGAGGGTGACGACATCGCCGGTGTTCCAGCGGGGGTGACGCGATTCGATGACTTCACCGGTCAGGTCGATGCCGGCGATCAGCGGGGTGCAGCGCACGACGCCGGGGCGGCCGTGAAGGGCGAGGGCGTCCTTGTAGTTGATGCTGGAGTAGCGCACCCGCACGGTGGTGTCGAGGTCATCGAGCGTGCTGGTGTCGAGCTGTTCGAGGGCCGCGGTGTTGGCACCGTCGTCCTTGCGGACGACCCAGGCCGGGAACGTCGTCGTCATGTCGGGCTCACTTCGTGCTCTCGGGGGCGGTGTCGGGCAGGTCGCCGGTGAGGAATTGGGCGCGCCCGCGGCCGAAGGACCAGTCCGCGGCCCCGTTCTCCACGATGCTGACCACGAGGTCGTCACCGTCGAGCCCGATGCGTTCGTGCAGATTCTCGGCGATGAGCTCGTACAGGCGCTGCTTTGCCGTCTCGGGGCGGGCCTTGCTGATGACTCGGATGATGGTCAGGTCCCGGGTGCGGGTGTAGCCGAGGCCGGTGTCCAGGGCGCGCAGCTCGAACGGCTCGTGCTGGGTGAGCACCTGGTACAGGTCGGTCTCCGGCACCGCGAACGCTTCGACCACGGCGGCGTGGATGCCGTCGAGCAGGGTTGTGAGGCGGGTTTCGTCGTGTCCTCGGATCACATCGACAACGATCAGTGGCATGGGTCAGACTCCTTCAACGAGGTGGCGGATAACGTCAGCAGCGGGACCGGTCGGGGCGTTTCGCCACCCGGTCCCGGCCCACAGGTGCAGCCGGTCAGCGTCACCAGCTTTGCCCGCGGCCTGCCGCAGCGCACGGGTGAGGTGGTGCACCGCCGGGTAGGCGCCGAGCCCATCGGGGTGGCGGTCGATGAACCCGTTGCGCAGCGCCCGGGCGGGCCGGCCGGTGAACGCCCGGGTCAGGACGGTCTCCGTGAACACGGGATCACCCAGGGCGCGTTTGTGTGTGGGCGAAGTGCCGGCCTCGTCAGTGCGCAGCAGCAGCGTCCCCACCGCGACGGCCTGTGCGCCCGCGTCCAGCAGGGCACGCACGGCGTCCGGCCCGTCGACACCGCCAGCGGCGATCACGGGAAGATCCACGGCCTCCAGGACCCGGCGGACGAGGTCCGCCGTCGGGATCGGCTCTAGGGTGCGGGCGGGGTCGAAGGTCGCGCTGTGGCCTCCGGCGGATGGTCCCTGCACCACCAGGCCGTCCACACCGGCGCTCTTGGTGAGCTGTGCTTCCTGTGGCGTCGTGACGGTCGCCAGCACCCGGGTTCCCGCTTTCTGCAGCGCGGCGATGTCGGCAGGGGCGGGCAGTCCGAACGTCAGGGACACGACCGGTACGGGGTCGGCGAGGAGCAGGGCGAGCTTCTCACCCCACCGGTCATCATCGGCCACCGGTGTCGGATCGAGCTCCAGCCCGTGCCCCTCGGCTTCGGCCGCGAGTTCCTCGGCGTAGGCGGCGAACGCGGCCTCGTCGACCGGGTCGTCGGAGGGGACGAACAGGTTGACCCCGAACCCGACGCCCAGCGGGCGGAGCTCGTTGATCTCCGCCGCGAGCGTGTCGGCGGTCTTGTACCCGCCGGCGAGGAACGGGAACGTCCCCGCCGACGCCACCGCACGGGCAAGCGCCACGGTCGAGGGGCCGCCGGCCATCGGTGCGGCCACGAGCGGCAGCGGCGAGTCCAGGAGTCGATCAGTCATGATGGTTCCTTCTTTCAGCGGTGCAGGACGGGTTGCCGTTCCGGCGCGGGTGCGATGGCGGAAAGGGTGTGCGGGAAGCGGATGCGCAGCAGGATCGTGCCGATCGCGGCCAAGACGACGACGCCGCCCGCCGCGTACAGGGCGGTGCTGAACCCGCCGGCGAGGAACGGGGCGACGGCGACCGGGCCGAGCGCTTGCCCGATCGCGTAGATCGCGGAGAGGATCGCGACCGCCGCCGGCACCTGCAAGTGCCGTCCGGCATCCAGCGCCAGCGTGGTGACGCCCATGAACGTGCCGCCGAACAGCACCGCGGCGATCACCGCCCCCACCGTCCCCAGACCGAGGCCGGCCAGGACGATCCCGGCGGCTTGGAGCCCGAGCGCCGCAGTCAGCAGCGTCGGATGGCTCATCCGGGAGCTCAGCCACGCCCACAGCACGCAGGACGGGACCGCCGCGAGCCCCACGATGATCCACGTGGCCTTCCCCACAGGGCCCGGGACTGCATCCGCGACGGCCGCGACCAGGAAGGTGCCGGCGATGATGTAGCCGACGCCTTCGAGGAAGTACGCCAGCACCAGCGGCACGAACCACCGGTGCGGGCGCTCAACCCGTGCGATACCGGCGTTCTCAACCGCGTCGGCACGAGACAGGCGGATCAGGTTCCAGCCGAGCACGGACAGGGACGCTGCGAGTACGGTCGCCGCGCCCCACGCGATCCGCCAGTCACCGACCAGCGAGACCAGCAGCACCACCGACCCCGACAGGGCGATCCCGGCCCCGACGCCGCCGTAGGCCCACCCCACCAGGTGCCGGGAGCGGTGCGATACCCCGGTGAGCACCGCGGTGGCGGCTGCGACGAACATCACCGCGCCACCGGCACCGGCGATCCCGCGCAGCACGATCCACACCGCCGGCGAGATAGTCAGTGGCATCAGGGCAAGGGAGGCGACGACCGACACCGCGCTGATCCGCACCGCCAGCGCGCTGCGCCCCAACCGCGGCGCGACCATCGCCGCAAGGGCCCCGGCGAGATAGCCGGCGTAGTTCGCCGTCGCGAGCGTCGCCCCAAGCTGCGCGCTCACTCCGGCCTGGGACTGCATCAACGGCAGGATCGGGGTGAACACGAACCGCCCCACCCCGACCGCAACAGCGAGCATGCTCCCGGACCGCACCGCGACCCACCACTCGCCGCCCGACCGATACCCCACTGTGGTCTCACTTCCCGCGACAAACGGCGCATCGTTCTCTTGCTGATCACCTTCGACGCTACGGACTGCGAACCTCGAAAGAGAATTGCCTATCCCGCATCATCTATGCTTGACAGTTATGGATGTGGAGTTGAGGCACCTGCGGGCGTTCGCCGCCGTGGCCGACACGCTCTCGTTCACCGCAGCGAGTCGTCAGCTCCTGATCACACAGCCCGCGCTCACCCGCACCATCCAGCAGCTCGAGGGCATCCTGGACGTGACGCTGCTGGAACGCACCTCACGTTCGGTGGAGCTCACCGATGTCGGCCGAGCCTTCAGGACGCGCATCCAAGGGGTGTTACGGGACCTCGACCTCGCCACAGCAGAAGCGCGCGGGGAGAGGGAGTTGCACATCGGGTTTTCCTGGGCTTTGCCTGATCCCTGGGCGGGGGAGGTCATCGCCACGTTCGAAGAGACCACGGGTGCCAGCGGGCGGCTCATGCGACGCGACGACATCAAAGCTGCCTTGCGGCACGGAGAAGTCGATGTCGCGTTCATCCGATATGCCGTTGATGATCCTGAGCTGACCGCTATCACCCTGTTCGACGAGCCGCGGGTGGCGGCCGTCAGCAGCCGTTCGCCCCTGGCAGAACGTGATCGTTTGCCGTGGAACGAGCTCAGCGAACACCCGATCGTGATCAACACGCAAAGCGGCAGCACCCGCCCCGAGCTCTGGCCCGCCGCACGCCGCCCAGAGCGCGTCGTCGAGTGCGACAACTACGACGAGTGGATCACGCTGATCGCCGCGGGCAAAGGAGTCGGCGCCACGCCGCTGTCGGCGAGCGCGACCCACGCGCACACCGGGGTGGTGTTCGTCTCCCTGGCCGACGCGCCCCCCGTCTCCTTGAACCTCGTCTGGCCCCGACGGCGAACCAGCGCGCTCCTGCGCCGCTTCATCGAGATCGCGGCAGATCAGGGGCGTGTTCCCCTCACCTGAGCACACGCCCGAACCCGCCCAGACCGCTTGGGTCGCGCCCACGGATCGCGCGGCTACTTGGCCAGGCCGTTGAGTGTGCGTTTTGCTGCCGCGGTCAGTTCTGCGGCAGCCCGGCGGGCGGTGGCAGAGACTCCGACCATGTCGTAGCCGCCGTGGACGAGTCCGTCGGCTTCCAGGTATTCCACGGGCACACCCGCGCGTGGCGAGACCGGCGCGGGCACCCAGGCCAAGGTGGGGCACGCTTCATCGGCGCCTTCGCCTTCGCGTATGCGGGCTTCTGGATCGCGTGCCTGATGCCCGGTGTTGTCACCTTGGCGCTGAAGATCCAGAACCTCTTCGGCGGGGAGGCCGCCGCAGGCTCGTTGAGCCTGGTCGCCGGAGCGGGCGTCCTGCTGCCGTTCGTGCTGATGTCGATCGTCGGGCGCATGAGTGACCGCACCACGGCGCGGATCGGGATGCGCCGCCCCTCCCTGCTGATCGGCGCCGCCGGCGTCCTGATCCTCGGCGCGGCGATGGCATGGGCGCCCAACATCCCGGTGCTTATCGCGTCGTACGCGCTCTACAGCGTCGCTGCCAACTTCATCGGCACGCCGCTGCTCGCGGTAATCTCTGATCGCGTCCCGGTGCAGCAGCGGGGCCTGGTGTCCGGGCTGGTCGGGCTCACCCTTCCGGTCGCGATGATCGGCGGCACGTTTGTCGTCCAGCTCGTCGCACCGGACATGCTGCTGATGTTCATCGTCCCGCCGATCATCGCTGCGATCAGCGTCGTCGTCTTCGTCTCCCTCATCGGCGACCGGCGCCTGGCGAAAGATGCGCCCAAGCCTCGCCTCTCGCTCGGCGAGATCGCGTCGACGTTCTGGGTGAACCCGCGCCGCCACCCGGACTTCGCGTGGGCGTGGATCAGCCGGCTGCTGTTCGTCACCGGGTACGGGTTCCTCACCACCTACCAGGCGTCCTATCTGCTCAACCACCTCGGCTCCAGCGAGAACGAGGTGCCGCAGCAGATCTTCCTCGCCAGCCTGGTGCTGTCGATCACCACCATCCTCACCAGCGTCACCGGGGGACGACTGTCGGACTTCCTCCGACGGCGGAAGGTCTTCGTGCTCACCTCCGCCGCGGTGTACGGGGTCGCGCTGATCATCGCGTCCCTGGTGACCGGTTTCAACGGGTACCTGCTGGCGATGGGGATCGCCGGCATCGGGTACGGCGCGTTCCTCGCTGTCGACCTCGCCCTGGTCACCGACGTCCTGCCTGACCCGGACAACGCGGGCAAGGACATGGCCGTGTTCAACATGTCCAGCACCCTCGCCAACGCCATCGCCCCCCGCGGTCGCTCCGCTGATCCTCCTCCTCGGCGGCGGGTCGTACGCGGTCCTGTTCGCCGTCGCCGGCAGCGTCGCGATCCTGGGCGGCCTCGCCATCCTGCCCGTACGCCGGGTCCGCTGACCTCATTCGCACGAGAGAACGGAGACCGACAGCGTCATGCCGATCGACCCGATCCTGACCCCCTACCTCACCGACTTCGGGCATCCGCCCACGACGATCACCGGAGACGTTCCGCGCCGCGTCGGACGCTGGCAGCGACGCGGGCTTCGAGAAGTTCACCCTTCCGGGTCCGCCCGTCGCGCGGCGTCAGGTGGCGCAGGTCCGCTCGGTCGACGGCACCGTCCCGGTGGTGATCTACCACCCGGCCTCTGCCGGCCCGCACCCCGTGCACTTGTTCCTCCACGGCGGCGGGTGGGTGATCGGCTCCGCGTTCTAGAAAGACTCCGAGGCGGTCAGCCGGACTCGAGCCGTCCACGCCGACTGCGTCGTCTTCGCCGTCGACTACCGGAAAGTACCCGAGCACCCGTACCCGACCGCCGTGCTCGACCTGCTCGCTGTGATCGACTGGGTGGTCGAGCATCACGACGACCCTGGACGTGATCCCCGGCGCGCTCACGGTCGGAGGCCAGTCGTCCGGGGCGAACATCGCGGCCGGGGCGGCGATCGCCCTGCGCGATGCCGGGAGAGCGGACATCCGGTTCGAGCTCCTCGAAGTGCCCGCGCTCGACCTCAGCCACAGTCTCCACCGCCCCGAGGGGGAAGACCTTCCCCTGAGGCTTGCCGATGTCCGATCCTTCACCCGCGCCTACCTCACTGGCCCGTCCGACGCGTCGCAGGCATGGGCATCCCCACTGCTGGCACCCGACCTCCCCGGGCTGCCGCCCACCCATGTCGCGGTGGCCGAGTTCGACGTCCTCCGCGTGGACGGCGAACGGTACGTGGAACGCCTCCGCCAGGCGGGCGTCCCGGCACAGCTGCACCTCGGAACGGGGCATGTGCACATCTCGCCGTCCATGACCCGTCTCCTGCCGTCGGCGCGCGCCTAGCAGCAGGAGACGATCACCCAGCTGCGGGCGGCGAATCACGCAATCATCGCCGGGATGCAGGAGAACGCCCGCGCCCGCTCGTAAGAGCTCGGCTCTGACCGCTCAGGTATCGCAATTAGCGATGGGAGCGTGCACAAGAAGTCGTTGGTGCGGCGAAATACTGCCGACTTACGGTGGAAGAACATCGCGTGAACCGATCAATGGAGATGAGGTTTCCTATGGCTGTACCGACACGATTCACGGAACAGCTGGGCGTCGAGCACCCCGTGGTGCTGGCTCCGATGGACTACGTGGCCGACGCGAGGCTCGCCCGCGCGGTCTCCCGCGCCGGCGGGCTCGGGCTGCTCGGAGGCGGGTACGGCGACCGCGACTGGTTGCTGCGCGAGCTCGGTGGCCTGGACCTTGCTGCGGAGGGGGTCGGGTGCGGCTTCATCACCTGGTCCCTGGCCTCGCAGCCTCATCTGCTCGACATCGTCCTCGAACGTCAGCCGAAGGCGGTGTTTCTGTCGTTCGGTGATCCCGCGCCGTTCGTCGAGCGCATCCATGCCGCGGGCGTCCCGGTGATCTGCCAGGTCGGAAACCTCGAGCATGCACGGCATGCGCTGGAGGTGGGTGCGGATGTCCTCGTCGCGCAGGGCGGGGAAGGAGGCGGGCACGGTGTCGGCACGCGTTCCACGCTCACCCTCGTCCCCGAGATCGCCGACCTGATCGTCGACCGCGGCTCGGATGCGCTGCTGTTGGCGGCCGGGGGGATCGCCGACGCGCGTGGTGTCGCGGCGGTGCTCGCGCTCGGCGCTGACGGTGCGGTCGTCGGCACCCGCTTCCTGGTCAGCGAGGAAGCGGCGATTTCCGCTGAGGCGCAGGCGCGAGCTCTCCTGCTCTCTGGCGACGACACGGTCCGCCAGTCCGTGTACGACATCGTGCGCGGCAAGGACTGGCCGGCGGTGTACTCCGGGCGGGTGCTGAACAACGAGTTCGTAGCGCAGTGGCACGGACGCGAAGGCGCCCTCACCGAGCAGATCGGTGAGGTCCGCGCACTGTTCACGACGGCGGTCGAGGTCCGCGACTTCGACACCGCGAACCTCATCGTCGGTGAAGCCGTCGGCCTCATCCGCTCGGTCGAGAGCGTGGAGAGCATCGTGCGCTCCCTGACCCGCTTCACGTCAGGGCGTGTCGCTGAGGTGCGGTCATGAGTGAGACCGTGCCCGCGGTCGGTCGGAACGAGCCTGCACTGTCGCAAGCCGGGGATCGCTCGCCGAGCCGCGCGGACCTTCGGAAGGTCGTCACCGCGTCCAGCGTCGGCACCCTCGTCGAGTGGTACGACTTCTACATCTACGGCAGCCTGGCCGTCGACTTCTCCGGCTACTTCTTCCCCGAGGGGAACCCGTCGTCGCGCTGCTGGTCACGGTCGCCGCGTTCGGGACCGGGTTCGTCGTCCGGCCTCTGGGGGCGCTGTTCTTCGGCAGGATGGGCGACAAGCTCGGCCGGAAACGCACCTTTCTGGCCACCCTCATCCTGATGGGCGCCGCCACGACTTTCACCGGGCTGTTGCCGACCTATGACGCCGTCGGGGTGCTCGCGCCCCTGGCCCTCGTGGTGCTGCGTCTCTTGCAGGGGCTCGCCATCGGCGGCGAGTACGGCGGGGCGGCGATCTATATCGCCGAGTACGCGCCCCCGCGGCGCAGCGGGTTCCTCACCAGCTTCCTGCAGACCACCGCGACGCTCGGTCTGCTCACCTCCATCCTCGTGATCGTGATCTGCCGCCTCACGCTCGGGGAGGCGGCGTTCGCCGCGTGGGGGTGGCGTGTGCCGTTCCTGCTCTCGGCGGTGCTGGTCATCTTCTCCCTCGCCGTGCGGTTGAAGATCCATGAGTCCCCGGTGTTCGAGAAGATGCGTCGCACCGGCACCCTGTTGAAGTCGCCGATCAAAGACTCGCTCGGCAACCGGCATGTCCTCGCCCTGGTCGCGGTGGTCCTCTTCGGCGTCACGGCGGGGCTGGGGGTGGCGTGGTACACGGCGCAGTTCTACTCGCTGTACTTCCTGCAGACCAACCTCGGCGTCGAGTTCCTCGCCGCCAACATCACCGTCGGCGTCGCCCTGGCGTTGGGCACGCCGTTCTTCGTCCTGTTCGGCGCGCTCTCAGACCGATACGGGCGGCTGCGCTTCATCGTCGCCGGGCTGGTCCTGTCCGCCGTCTCGTATGTGCCGCTGTTCTCGTGGATTCGTGATGCCGCACCTGTCGGCCGGTATGCGGAAGTCGTGGCAGCGATCTTCCTCCAGGTCGTCTTCGTCACCATGATCTACGGCCCCACCGCCGCGTACCTCGTCGACCTGTTCCCGCCGCAGATCCGGTACACGGGCATCTCCGTCGTCTACCACCTGGGGACGGGAGTGTTCGGCGGGTTCACACCGCTCATCGCGCTGGCTGCCACCGGCGGCGACGATTCGCTGTCGGGGCTGGCGTATCCGATCATCGTCACCGCGATCACCGCGATCACCGCGATCACCGCGATCACCGCGATCACCGCGATCACCGCGATCACCGCGATCACCGCGATCACCGCGATCACCGCGATCACCGCGATCACCGCGATCACCGCGATTATCGCCGCCGTGTTCCTGCGCAAAGGTGCCCGCAGTCCTGTCGTGCTTCGAGCCTGGGAAGTTTACAACGCGCCCCGAGAGCATCCCCGACAGCACCGCACACCGCGGAAAGCAGGCACACGAACATGAATCAGCCGAGCACCCCAACGTCATCCACCGATGCACGAATCGAAAGTAGGAGACATTCATGACTGACATCATCGATCGCCCCGACACTCAGACAGCGCTCATCGGGCACTGGATCGACGGATGGCGGCGAGAATCAACCAGCGGCCGCACCGGCCCCGTCTACAACCCCGCCACCGGCCTCGTTACCGCGAACGTGGCCCTCGCCGACGAGGCCGAGATCGACGAGGCGGTCGCCTCGGCGCAGCGGGGCTTCGAGGTCTGGTCGCGGTACTCGATCGCGAAGCGGCAGGCGGTGATCTTCGCGTTCCGCGAGCTGCTCAACGCCCGCAAGGGCGAGCTGGCCGAGATCATCACGGCCGAGCACGGCAAGGTTCTCTCCGCGGAGTGCTAGCCGGCAGCCACGATGGGGAGCCGATGCTTTTCGGCTCCTCACCTGGGCGTTCCGTGCTGGCCCAGCTATGCGCCGTGCGGCACGAGGGCGATCATGGGGGCGTTTCTCCGCAGCCCTGTTGATCGGCTGGCTACGGCTTGATGGAGACTCCGCCGTGCATGTAGACCTGGCTGTCGTCGATGGCAGCCGCGGTTTGCGTCGGGTGCTATCGGTGCGCCAGGATCACGCCCGGGGCCACCAGGTCCAGGCCGGTGAAGAAGCGCTCCACTTCGTCCTTGCTGCGGGCCACCAATGGGATGCCGTTGGCCCAGAAGGTAGCCGTGTAGCGTCGGTGGTGGTCATCGACAACGCTGCCGCTGGGCAGTGGTTCGAGCAGTCGCGCGACGAGCTCGTGCGCCGCGTCGTCGTCCGGGATGAAGTGCAGTGCAAGATCGCGAGCAGGCTCAACGCTAATGGCGGCCAATGCGGCATCCCGTGTTCGCACACTTTGTGCGCACACTCCCGCCCTCGGTCGGGTGGATAGGCAGAGAGTCCCGGAGTGGCACACGGGCTTGGCCAGAGGCGATCGTTGAAACTCGGACGGCGGGATGCCGAGCGGCTAAGGTCGAGCTCCTGGGCCGTGTCCAACTGCCGAAGTGCGGCCCGCTGCACAGTCCGGCGCCCGTACCCCGGTAAGTCCTCTACCGGGGTACGGGCGCCGGTTGCAGTGCCGGCTGACTCCTAGCGCGTCACGCTGAGAAGCGCCCGGACTTGATCGCGGTAACGAAGTTGGTCCACTGCTCCGGGGTCGCGGTGAAGTACCCGGCGGCCCTGTCCTTGGTGTCACGGACGGCGGCACCGTCGCCGATACGGCCGACCTCCACGCATTCGGTGTTCTTGGCGGACCGGCTGGACTTGCGCCACCCGGTAACGCGGTTGGTGGTCACGTCTAACCCTCTTCCTGTTCCATCTCGGTTGCAATCTTGGCCATGAGTGAAGCCGACTCAGCTTCGCTCAAGGCCACAGTGCGGAGGACTTCCTCCGCACGTTCATAAATGGCAACGTCCTTCGTGTTGTAGAGGAACGATGCCGGGCCGTAGTGCTCAAGATGGACAATCGGCGATGCCTTGGGGAAGCGGAACAGCACGAACATTCCCGCGTGTGCGGGGTGCATCGTGCGTGCGCCCGATGGGATGACACGCACGCTGATGTTCTCGCGCTTGGCCATGTCAACGATGTGGCGAAGCTGGTCAGCCATGACGGCAGGGCCACCGATTGGCTCCCGCAACACCCATTCGGAAATGAACACGGAGTACCGCGGGGCGTTGCGCCGCTTCGTCAAGATGCTTTGACGGCCGAGACGGAGGTGGACGCGGTTTTCCACGTCGTCCAGGTCGCCCATGACTGCGCGGATGTATTCGTCCGTCTGCAAGAGTCCAGGGATCAGCAGCGGCGCGACGTTCACCATTTCGGTACAGGTGCGCTCGGTCTCGATCAGCGTCGTCAGTTCGGTGCGGGCCCCGGAGGTGTCCGAGGTGGTCCAGTTGCCGGCGTCCACCTCGTCGGCCAGCTGCACCACACGGTCCCGTTCGGCGCCGTTGATGTTCAAGTATGTCAGGTAGCTGGCCACCTCGGCGGGAGTCGGGACGGTCGTGCCGTTCTCCCAACGCTGCAAGCGTGCGCGGGATACCTCCAGTTTTTGAGCAAGCCTCAGCGCGGTGATACCCACGTCTTCGCGAGCTTTCCGCAGTTCAGCGCCGAGATTGCGTGCCTTGGGACTGCCTGCGGGGTTCCTGGCCATGCTCAGGATCCTATTCGTTGGTCAACTGGCTTCTGATCACGATCCGCCCCGATCGGGGTATTGCGCCTGGTGCTCACGAGCAGTCATGGTGCTCATGAGCACCATGACTGCTCGTGAGCACCAGGCGTCGGGAGGGTAGTGACGTGGGGATGCGGACCATCAAAGGGGCCGTCGCGGCCGGCGGTTCTCCAGAGGTCGACGTAGATACGTGGTCGTGGCGCTTGCCTTGCACGGATGCTTTCGGGCGCTCGTACGAGCTGGTGATCACGGCGCAGCGCGGCGGCCCGGCGTCGGGTATCGGCATTTCGTCTCCCGCTGGGGAGTACGGGCTCGTGGAAGTGAACCGCGTCGGTGATCTGGCGTGGGTGATCAACCGGGCCACCGTGTTCATCCTGAACGGTCGGGACGGTGGTGATCGGCCGTGTACCCCGAGACTCTGATCCTGATTGGGGCTGCACTCGGCCTTGGCATGGGCAACGTCGCCCTGCGGGTCGCGCAGTCCGAATGGTGGCGTCGCCAAGCTGTGGTGTGGCGGTTCCGATGGGTTACGCGCCCGTCTCGTCTGGCACGCACCCGCCGGACGACACGTGAGGCAGCGGCGGCCTGTCAGGCGCCCCGCAGGCTGCGGCGCCAGCCTGCCGCGATTCCCCCGTCACGCGGTAGGCATCGGGCCGGGTGCCGGGCACGCGGGGGAGCGCGTCGCCCGGCCCCGGCCATGCGGGAGGTGGCATAACCGTGATGTTCGCCCGCCTTCGCCTGGATCGCGTACAGGTCAACTCGGTGCTCCTTCAGCACCTCGCGCCAGTGGACCCTCGGCGAGCTCCGCGCCGCGTCCCCGTGTTCTGCGGGCTGACGTTTGACGCGTTCGACCTGGACCCCCGATTCATCGATCGACCGGCCGGCCAGCCGTGCCTGGACTGCCTGCGGAACGCACCCGTGGAGTTGACGATGAACCTTGCTCGTGTCACCGGCGTGTTGCCGTCGGACCTCCTGGGAACCGACGACGCCCCGGCGGAGGAGGTTGTCTACCTCCAGGGGTGCGCGAAGCTCGGGGTTCGCCACATCCAGCCGCCGGCCGGACTGGTCATGCGCGGCGTACGCCTCGGGAACCCGGTGGTACTCGCCGAATGCGGCCATATGGCCTGGTGCCCGATCGTCGGCCCGTGGCCGTCGCTGGACTGGCGGGTGTGCGTCGAATGCCTCCGAGCGTGGCGGGCCCGCTCCGACACCAAGCTGCCCGGCGGGGACCCCCCCATCCCGCCAGCCGGGCACGTCCGGCCGGGGTGACTCCCCCCAGGCCCCGGCCGGACACCTAGACCGGCTCCTGGTCGTTTCTTGGATTCCCCGGCCCGAACGGCCTGGAGCCCTCCGGCTCGCCCTCCCCGGTATGGAGGGGCGGGCGAGCCGGTCCCATCCATCCCAACCGAAAGAGTCTCGCAATGACCCTCACGAACATCGATGTTCGGAAGGCAGCGAAGTCCTATATGGACAGGTACCCGGACGATGTGCGGGGCCTCAAGTCGCTGGTGGATCTGATGTCCGAGGGCATCGACATCACCACCCGTGCCGAAATGCGCGGCCACGTGACCGCAAGCGCCGTGGTGGTCAACGATGCGGGTTTCGTCCTGCTGGTCAACCACGTTGCCACTGGGCAATGGATACAGCCGGGCGGCCACCCCGAGGCCGGAGATCACAGCCTGTCCGATACGGCCAAGCGGGAAGCGCACGAGGAAACCGGCATCCACCCGGCACTCCTGAAGCTGGCCTTCACAAGGCCGATTCACGTGGATAGCCATGTGATTCCGGAGCGGCCCGAGAAGCAGGAGCAGGCGCACAGGCATTGGGACTTTCGCTACCTGTTCTGGACTTCGGCCCGTGTCGGCGAGATCCAGCCGGATGAGGTGGGTGGCGCTGGATTCTTCTCGGTCAACTCATTGCCGGGCGATGTCCTGCGTGAGCGCGTTCGTCTGGCGATGAACTGAAACGGTGAGATTCCAATGTTTAGACAAGGAAATGTGCCATGGGTAAAACTGAATTACGTTGTGATCGACGCGCAGGGAACAGCCCCACGGACGCATCCGCCCGACCTGGTTGAGCTCTCAGCAGTGTCCATTGAGGATGGAATCATGGACCGGCCGGTTACCTGGCGGGTACGCCCGAAGGAGCGGATCAGTCGCCGTGGGCATAAAGTTCACGGCATTTCAAACGCTGACGTAGCGCTGTGTCCGCCGTTCGCGGCAGTCGCGGAGGCAGTGCGAACCTACTTCGGCGACGCCATACCGGTTGGCCACAATGTTCGTACGAGCCTAGGTGTGATGGCGCGGAAGCTGCCGGACTGGCGGCCCGTTGAGGCGCTCGACACACTCCGACTTGTTCTATCCACATTGGATATTCGGGAGCGGCGCCTATCGGTGCTGGCGGAGCACCTGGGGTTGACGGGGAACATTCCGGAGCACCTGAGACCGCAGGGAGCTACGTGGAATGCACTGGTGACCGCCCGCCTGTTCGTGCACCTGGCGAACAACTTTGGCCGGCAGTGGACCGTTTCGGAACTTCGGGAGCGCGGCCAATGGCTGTGCCCGCACCCTGTATCGCGGATGCAGCTCCTCGGGGAAAGGCTGACGCAATGACGGCACGGTAGGATTTCATTCTTCGGTTGTTCTATGGGTTGATGGCTTCCGTCTGTCTCATGGCGTCTTTCGTGTATATGTACCTAATCAACAAGCCGCCAGAACAGCCGGCGCCCTGTGTGGCCGTGGTGTCCGCGCCGCTGGTGCAGCCGTGACCAGGCAGACGCTGCCCCGGCCGGTGGTGCGCTTCGATGCCGACAAAACCGAATGGCAATTGATCGAGTGGCAGGCACGCGGATTGTTCCGGCGGCAGGCAGTTCCGGTCATCGTGGGCAGGGCGACCGTGTACATGGGACGGCCCGATGGATGGGTCGTGATGCGCTCCGGCGAATCTCCGGAGCAGCCTTTCGTCTTCTGGCCCGACCCAAGCACTGTTTTCGTCTGGGGCAGTGAAAAAGCCGCCGCGGAGGCCGTCATGGCGAACGGGGACGGCCAACCTTGGGCCGTCTGCCCGATGCGCGAGTTGACACGATACGTATTGAGAACTCTGTGAAACAGCAAGGAAATGGGGCGAACATGGGCTCCGCGACAACGAGCGGCGATGGAATCGTGAACCCAGATCTGCCCCGCCGGGAGCCGGGAAGCAGCGGCTACCAGCGGTGGATGGGCGGGGAGCTGTACGAGCACCAGGTCCAAGTGGTGGCAACTCCCAACGCCGAATGGTCGGCCGAGGACTTGGCCTTCCTGGGCAGCAACATGGGCGGCCGTCTGTCGCTGCGGGTTCGCGGCGAGGAACTGCCCGAAGGGAGGTGCACAACCGGAAAACCGTTGCATAACCCTAAACATTGATGATCAACCAATTTGTCACGTTGAGCGGTCTTCTCTGAAGCCCTGGGCGCTTATGGCGGCTGCCACGGAGGTCACGCGGCGACGCACCGAGGTGGCGAACACGGCCGACGCCAGTAGGCCAACGCCGGTGACGATCCAGTTCACGGTGGCGGAGTCGAACGTCAGCCAACCGCCGGCCACCAGGGTGGCCAAGGCGACGCAGGCGGCCTCGGTGAACACCGCCGGTCACCCTCAGGGAGCCGGGGCTGGATCGGAGTCGGTGTGCGCGGCCGTCACTGCGGCAACCTCATGCCAGCGCCAGGAGTACCGCACTGGCCCGAACATCACAGGCCGCACGGGACGGAGGCGATCCAAGTCGGTCACCGGTCCTGTACCGCCGCGGATGGGGCGAACACGTGGTGTCCAGCGACCGAGGCCAAGGCGATGATGACGCTTGCCGAGGTGATCCGGCGCGGAGACTGTCCGAGCGAGGACTGGTCAGGTCTCCATCAGGCGGCGCAGGATGCCGCGGGCGTCGTCGCCTTCGGCTGCGGCGGTCCAGAGGCGGTCGGTGAGTGTGTGGTAGGTGGCGACTTCGTCTTCGTCGGTGATGCGGATTTCGGCGGTGATGTTCTCGACGAGTGCGAGGTCGTCGAGGAGCCAGTACCCGTGCATGGGCATGTAGGGGAGTCGTTGGTCTAGTGGGAGTATGCCGAAGCGGATGTGCGTGATGCCGATCAGTGATGTCAGGCGGTCGAGCTGGGAGCGCATGGTCTCAGGCGGACAGACGGGGTAGCGGAGGGCGGCTTCCGCGACGAGGATCTCGATGCGCTTGCTGGTGTCGTAGAGGACGGCTTGTCGTCGCATGCGTGCGGCGACCGCGTCGTCGATGTCGGCTTCGGTGCCGTTGAGCTCGGAGTAGAGCCGGAAGACCTCGCGGGCGTAGTCGGGGATCTGGGCAAGGCCTGGTACGACTCCGAAGTCGACGGCTCTGATCACCGATGCTGCTTGTTCGAGGTTCTGGCCTTCTTCTTGCCGGGCACGCGACCCGCCGCGCTGGCTGCGACGCCACGACTCGTAGCGGATCTTCAGCTCACGCAGCGCATCGCGTAGCTCCTCGCGAGTGTCCTCAGCGGTGCCGGTGATTTGGCACCAGGTGAGGATGTCGGAGTCGGTCGGTGTCTGCCGTCCGGTCTCCAGCTTCGAGACTTTTGGCTGGCCCCACTGCGCGCGCTCGGCGAACTGGTGCCCGGTCAAGCCGGTCTGTTCACGCAGTCTGCGCAATCGGTCGCCGAACTCGCGTCGGCGTTTGTCGAAGTCGGTCACGCTTCCTCAGTCGTTCACCTGTCTACGAGGATGCGGTAGTCCTCGAGTGTGCTGGCGTGGCGGATGGCGGAGTCCTGCCACCGGCGATGTTCATCGACGACGGCCGGGTCCGTGATGACTTCTGCGTGCCGCAGGCCAGCAGGCCCGAAGTGCATGACGGCGAGCCGTTTGTCGTCGAACAGCCAGTAGTCGTAGTCCGGTAAGGCCAGTTCGCGGGCCTGGGGGGCCGACAGGACGCGGATGTCCTCGCCGGCGGCGGTGTTGTAGGGGGCGATGGCCATTTCGAACCGCAGGTAGTCGGTGAGGGGTTCGGTCAGCACGCGGACTCGGGCGTAGCTCTTTCCTTGTCGAGTTGCTGTGCGTACTCCGTCGAGCCAGCCGGCCAGGTAGCTGACGTCGAGCTCGCCGGTGTCCAGGTAGCGCTGCAGTGCTTGCTGCTCGGCGTCGACGTGGTAGGACGGCTGGGTCTCGAAGCGCCAGGCGCGGTGGGCGAAGCCCGCGAAGAGGTCGTCGAAGGGCTGGCCCGGTGGGACGAGGCGGCTCACGCCGTGTTCCTCGGTGCGAAGTTCAGCAGGGTCTTGGGGATTTCGACGGCGGTCTCGGTCGCCGGCATCCCGCGTTCGTGCAATGCCGCGAGGGCTTCAGGGTCGGTGATCTTGTATCCCTGCACGACGTAGGTGTCCCGGTCGGTTTCGTACAGGTTGGGGCACTGTCCGCCCGTGCTCGTGGTGCCGAGGAAACTCAACTTCATCGGTACTCCTGTCGTCGGCGCAGGCATCGAGCCGATGCGCATTATGTCTGCCGCTTCATGGAATCGCACGATCAGGCGCGGCGCTATGCTCCAGTCGAGTGGAGCATACATCGAATATTCGAATTATTCTTGTCAATGTGTGTAGTCGGGTGCCACGCTTACTTTCCGTAAGCCCCGCCGACGCCCCAGGAGTCACAGCACATGGCCAGAGATCGAAGGACAGATGTGGCTGCGCCGGAGTCCCTGGGGCACACGCGAGGTGCGCTGGTGGAGCCGGGCGCGGAAGAGGCGACTGACCGGCAGATCGTGTGGGTGCTGCATATGCATCCGGGGCTGACGCGGCGGCAGGCACACGGGATCGTCGCGGTTGATTTCGAGAACGGTGTCGCCCGGTGTCTCTGCGGGGTCGAACTCCGGCCTGACGAGATCGGCGATGTCCCTTCTGGCGGTTGCCAGGTCTGCGAATGCTGCATTGCCAAAATTCGCTAGACGGCAAGGGGATGCGGTGGTCGAGCACCGCGTCAACTGTGGAGTGTCTGCCCTTCGGGCAGCGCGGCTGTGCTCGACCGGGCGCAGCTGAGGTCAACGATGGAAGGAGATTGTGGTGAAGGTGGACGAGCTGTTCAGCGGAGACCTGGTTGAGGGAGTGCCCTCTGCTGCCGAAGCGATCGGCACGAAGGCACCCGGACCGGAGGACGGAAACGCCAAGGGCGACTACTGCAACTGACTTCGCGCGCGACGGGTGGGCCTTGTCGGGCTCACCCTCGCTTCGAACGAAAGCGATGCCTACCCATGCTGGCCATGCAGCTACATCTTGCCGACCTGCGCTCACCTGGACGATGGACGTACCGGAACGGCCGTTGGGAGTACGGCGGTAGCTGGATCGCCACGCCACCGGTCGCCGTACTGCGTGTTTTCGTCAAGCACGAGCCGACTGCGACGACACTCCTCGTGCGTGAACTGCTGACCACGTCCTCCACGCCCCCTGAAGACTCTCTTGACCAGCAGGAGCGAACGACATGGCCAGGCGACTACCTGAGAATTCACCTCACGGCGAACAAGGCCGAACTCGAGGCCGGCCTCTACGGCACAGCGCCGGTCTACCTAACGGCCACAGACACAGCCCTGTACGGCTCGTGGTGGTTGCCCGACCTGCGGCACCGCCTGTCGGCTGACGACCTGTGTGATCGGGCGGTTGCCCGTCTGCTGACCCGGCAGCAGCCCTACACCACCGAAACCCTCTTCACGCAGGTGTGGCAGCTCACCGAACGAGCCCGAGCGACCTTCACCACCGACGGCCTGACGATGACCTACCCAGAACCCGCAACGCACGTGCTCCGCGCCCGCGACATCGCAGCCGGCGTGGACGTGACCGCCGCGTTCGAAGCCCTGCTCGCCGATAGCACCGCCACGCGGCGAACACGGAACCCTGTGGGTGTGGAGCTGTCCGGAGGGTGCGACTCGGCCAACGTCGCACTCTCGGTGCGCGAGGTCCACGATGGCCCTCTCTGCAGCGCCGGCGTGATCGTCGACGACACGGCCATGGGCAGGGATCAACAGCGGCGGCGTGCGAGTATCGCGGCGCTGTGTGGCTTGGTCGACGAACAGATCAACGGCTCTGCGTACGCGCCGTTCACGCCGGGCGGTATCCGGGGGAGGGGCGAGCCGCATGACGTGGGCGAGTTCTACCGCGAGGCCTTCGCCGCAGTCGGCAGTCACTTCGCCCAGTGCGGCGTGCGTGTGGTCTTCACTGGAGTCGGCGGGGACGAACTCGCAGCGTTGCGTCCCAACGAGGCCACGCTGCCGCCGGCTCGCGCCGAGTGCATTCCGTGGTTAGGCCCTCGGTCACGAGAGACTGTGGTCGAAGACGACGGGGGAGCGGCGCCGGTCACGGTGCTGCCGAGATCGGTCCTGACTGGAAGCGCCGTGCACAACCCGGACTACCTCGCCGCCGGCATGTGGCCCGTCGCTCCGCTGGCCACACCGGCGCTCGTGCGATTCAGCCAGCAGCTGCCTGTGCACCTCAGACGCGGCAAGCGGTTCCTGCGTCAGCGCCTGCACCGCGCTGGCCTCCCGCAATCCGTGGTCCATCCGCGGCGCCCGGAGAACTTCCTCGGCCTCATGCAGAAAGGCCTGCGATGCCACGGCCTGCCGCTGGCACGGCGGCTGCTGCAGACGGGCATGCTGCTGGCTGATACCGGACATATCGACCCGGCAGTGTTCGCCGCCACCGTCGACGACGCGTCGACACGCAGACATCTGCCGACCATGCTGTGCGACACCTTGATGGCCGAATTGTCCCTGCGAAGCCTGCTGGGGTGCCCTGCTTCCATGTCCAGTCGGGAGTTCTCATGACCAGACCAGGAGATCTCCGCAGCCGCAGCCTGCTCTATCGGAACCCGTCATGGTACGACGAGCTCCTATCCGGAGCCACTGCTCCGGTCGAGGCGGTGCAGGCACTCGTTGCCGACTACCGGCCGGATGCCCGCACGGTCCTGGAGTTCGGCTGCGGCACCGGACGAGACCTCGCCCACTTGGCTGCAGCAGGATTCGAATGCATAGGCATCGAGCTACAACCGGAGATGGTCGACTACGCCCGACACCAGCACCCTGGACTGACCGTGGAAGTCGGCGACATGCGAAGCATTCGGCTATCTGTCACCGCCGACATCCTCCTGTGCTTGGGGAACTCCCTGGCCTACAACCACACGGACCGCGACATGCACGAGGCCTTCGCGACCTTCGCCGCGCACGCCCAGCCCAATGCGTTGCTGGTGCTGTTCACCCCCGTCGCCCCGCCACCGCCTGAGGCCGCAAACCTGGCGGTGTCGCGTGTGGACACCGACACCATTCACGCAGAGGTCACCACCAGAGTCGTCTGGGACGACCAAACGCAGACGACGACCATGTACCGGGACTGGGTGCTCGACAATGGCGAGCACCACACCGACGTGATCCAGCGCCGCATCCTTACGCGTGAACAGCTGACCACACACCTCACCAGGGCTGGGTTCGAACTGCTGGAACAGTTTGCCGACCCGGGCCAACGCCACACCAACGATGATCGCCGCGCACGATCGGCCTTCACCGCCGCCCGCTATTGCGCTTAGGGGGCGTCCGCAAAGTCCTCGACCAAGCCGAGGAATACCTTACGAACGGAGCTGGGCCGTTGATCGAATTCAGCAAGCTGCCCCAATTCGATCCAAACTCGAGTCCCCGCGACTTCAAGCTCCTCAAGCAGGCGGCGTGCCATTCGAAAAGCGTCCGGCCTGCACCCTGGGTGCTGTGTTGCCAGCCGAATGGCCTGACGCCGGTCGCGAGCGCATACCCCGCCCCAGATGCCCCAGCTCTCGCCCTCGTCGAGCTCATACGAGAGCGCGACGACGAGGCAGTCGGCTTGCACTGGGCAGTCGGCACACGCCCATCGGGCTCGTTGGCGTTGGCGGCTCAGAGAGTCGGCGCCGCGAGCAGGTTCGGGGAACCACTCGTCGCGTGTGGCGTTGACGCATCGTCCGTGGCGGTTTACTCGTCGTTCTAGATCGCGAAACACAGTGAACCCCCCGCTGTTCACAGCCGCCTTCAGTCGTTGTGTTTCATGGTTTGCCGGGACATGCGGTGGCTAGCGCGCACAACACGAGAACGTGAGGCGCGGGTCGTGGCGCAGTGCCGGCCTGGGCTACGTGACCTAGGAAGAAGCGGCAGCTGTTGTTAAACGGCCTCTGCTGGGACTTGAGGCCCATTGTTTGACGTCTACTCCTTCTGATTCCTGGGCCGGAGGCCCTCTGCGCTGGTTAGCTGGTTCGGCCAAGACGCTGCGATGATCAGCGCATGGCGTGCACGGGCGTAGGCCTGTCGCCGTACAGGGCGGACGCCCCGCGCCGTGCTTGTCCGCTATAGAGGACTTAGATCTCTGAACGTAAGCAGCTGAGGTCATACTGTCAACTCGACTGAACTGGGGGCTTGCGTGAGTCCGCTATGGGGGACACCCTGGAGAGGTAGTGGAAGGAGGTGTCGTCGATGGAGGCCGAACGGGGCGAGGGCCAGGATTCGTTCGCGGAGAAGCTCGATCTTCTGTTTGACAGCGTCAGGCGTGAGGACGGTGAGCGGTACACGGTCCGGGAGGTCGCTAAGGCCTGTGGCATGTCAAAGACGCATCTCTACAACCTTCGCAGCGGTGACCGTGAGCCCAGTCATGCCACGGTGAAGACGCTGGCGGAGTTTTTCGATGTGCCGTTGGACTTCTTCGCCGACAGCGAGCGTGGTCGCGAGCTGAAGTCGCAGTACGCGTTGCTTGCGAAGTTCGGCGAGGGAAAGCTTCGCGCTCTGGCACGTGGTGCGGAGCAGCTGTCGGCGGAGTCGATGAACAACGTGCTTGCTTTCATCGAGTTCGAGGCCAGCCGCCAGAAGGAAACACCTGACGAACACTCGTCTGAGTGACGCTGCGTCCTTGTCGCTGTCGATCGATGACCATGCGGCGACACTGGATCTCCGCACGCGGCACGGGTGCCGCGACGTTGGTTGGGGGTGAGCTTGTTGTGGGAAGGTGGCGGGAGTCTCGCCAGTACCGGTCGGCGGAACGGGCGCTACGGCGACGTCTCCGTCAAGATCTCGCCGGTCTCGGTATCGACGAGCCGGTGGACATGGGCGAGGTCTGCAGGCGGCTGAGCGTACAGCGCGGCAAACCGATTCGGCTGGTGGCGTATCCGTTTGCGGTTCCCGGCCCGTTTGGCTGGTGGGGCAGCACGCCTGACACCGACTACATCTTGTACCAGGCCGAGACAACTCCCGCGCATCAGCAGCACATCATCGCGCACGAACTGGGGCACCTCCTCGCCGACCATCAACCGGATCCGGACGAGGACCCGTTGTGGGCAACGATGATGCCGGACATCTCGCCAGAAGTGATTCGTCGAGCGCTTCGCCGCACGTCCTACGACACCCTGCAGGAACAGGAAGCGGAGATTGCGGCCACGATGCTGTTGGAGGCCGCCGCAGTCGTCGAATGTGTTCAGCTTCCCGCTCTTTCGCCGCGTGCCGGCCGGGCCCAGCGCGCTCTCGGTGACCGGCTGGTCTGGCTGTGATCCTGGAGGGGCTCGTCGCGGCGGCACTGAGCCTCGCGTTGCTGTGGTGCTTGCACCGGCTCTGGCGCACGCCGCGGGATCGTGCGCTGTGGATGGTGTCCGCGTGCCTGGCCTTCATGGCGCTGAACTATCCGCTGGGCTGGCTGGCCAACGCAGCTGCAGCGGATTCCGTTGTCCAGCACGGCGTCCCGAAGCTGCTGCAGAACGCGGTGATCATGTTCGGGTACTTCTTCCTGATGCTGTTCTTCCTGTTCTCGGCAGCCCCAGCAGACAAGAACGTCGGGCGTCGGGCATGGCGGGAAGTCGTCCCACTGGCTGTTGTCGTGATCGCCCAGATCGTGTCGATGGCCGCGACTCCTGAGCAACTGCGTGATCACAGATTCTCCTCGTCCTCGACCGACCTGCAAATTCCCGGGATCGCCGGCTTCTACTTCGTTGGCGCGGCCTATCTCGTCTATGCACTCGTGCAAGCCGCACGGTTCGCATTGCGGTATGCCGCCGAGTCGGGTCGACGGGTGCGCGTCGGTTTGCGGATCGCCGCTGCTGGACTCGGAATTCGCGCTGTGAGCGGCTCGCTGCGGGTGCTGCTCATCGTCGTGTCCTGGTCCGGTGGAGGTCTTCCCGATGCATTGCGAGACGCGACGGGAAAGCTGGCTGCTGTCGGTGGTGGGGTGTTCGTCCTGGGTGTCCTCTGCCCGGCGGTGTTGCTGCGGTTGGCCACTGTCCGGGTGTGGTGGCGGCACCGGCGTGCTTACCGGCAGCTGCGGCCGTTGTGGGAGGCACTCAACGCGGTATACCCGAAGGATGCTCTTGATCGCCGACCGCGCAGCCTGTGGCGGGAGCGTGTGTCTCCCCGCCGGGTCCGGCGGCACTACTGGCGTCGCGTGATCGAGATCCGCGACGGGCTGGTCCAGCTCAGTCCTCATCTCGCGGACTTCGGATATGACTCGAGCCGCCCCACAGATCAGCAGGTCACCGCCATCCGGCACGCGTTGCGGCATCGCCACGATGGCTTGCCCGCTACCACGACCTCTGCGGTCCTGGTGGCCGCGCCGGCACACGTCGACAACGTCGAAACCGACGTCGTCGAACTCCTGGCCTTGAACCAGCACTTCGTCCCGGACGGTTCTGCCGCGGCGCGCGGTCCAGACCTAGGGCTACGGCAACGCAATGCGCTCATGATCAGCAAGATCCGGGCTCAGAAACCCGCCGCCTACGTAGAACGCCGTTACGCCCTGCGTGTTCTCGCGGTCCGCGGACGCAACACCGGCGAGATCCGGACAGTTCCGATCGCGGTCACCCAGCTCGATGGCCGACGGTATGTGTGTTCCCCGCATCGCCGGCGCGATTGGGTCCGCAACCTGCTGGCCGCCGGCCAGGTCGCAATTGAGCGCGACGAACACCCGGTGTATCGCGCGGTTCTCGTCGAGGGCCATGAAGCGGCCCGGGTCATCCACACCTACCTCAACGCGCTCGGGACCAGCTCGATGGCATGGCCATTCACGCCCGGCGCCGCTGTCAGTGAGATTCGCGCCCATACCAGCACGACCGCGGTCTTCCGCCTCGAATCCCACCAAGGATGACCAGTGCGGCCCCACGCACAGCAGTCCTGTCCGGCCGAGCGAGCCCGCAGCTCAAAAGCCTCCGACTACCTGGCTTGTCAAGGAAACGAAACTGTTCGCACAGCTCGGAGAGGATGATGACGTGCAGCAGCTGATCAGCGCCAAGCAGGTGCTCATCGGGCCAGCCCAACAGCGAATCCAGGACGGCGCGGTCCTGGTCCAAGACGACACCATTCTGGCGGTGGGGCCCCGACACCACGTCGAGCAGCGAGCCGACACGCAAGCACGGCGCCGGGACTTTCCGAACTCCACCGTGCTGCCCGGGCTGATCAACAGCCACGTCCACCTCAGCTTCGACACCAGTCCCCAGTTCCTCGACACGGTGCAGCAGACCAAGGACGCGGACCTGCTTCTCGGCATGGCCGGGCGAGCACAACGAGCGCTGGCACATGGCATCACCACCGTCCGGGACCTCGGTGACCGCGGTGGCCTGTCCATCCGCCTCCGCGATGCCATCACGCGCAACGATCTGCCAGGTCCTCGCATCCTCGCAGCAGCAGCACCGCTGACCATCCCCGATGGGCACTGCCACTTCCTCGGAGGGACGGTCTCCGGCGAAGCCGAGATCCGCCAGCTGGTACAGCACAACGCCAGGTTGGGTGCGGATGTCATCAAGGTCATGGCCTCCGGTGGCCAGATCACCCCGAGCTCGCCGCCGATGTGGGCATCGCAATTCACTGCCACGGAGCTGGCGATCATCGTGGAAGAAGCCTCCCAGCTCGGACTGCCGGTCGCCGCCCACGCGCACGGGACCGAAGCGATCGCAGCGTCGGTCGCTGCCGGGGTCTCCACCGTTGAGCACTGCTCTTGGCAGAGCGCCAACGGGCCGGACCGCCGTGACGACGTCGCGAAGCAGATGGCAGAAAAAGGCATCTACGCCTGCACCGCATTGAGCGGGAACTGGCGCTCGATCATGGAACGGCTAGGCCCGGAGGGAACGGAGGCGATGTACGGCCGGCTGGTCTGGCTCGCCGAACTCGGCGTGCCACTGATCATCGGCACCGACGCCGGCCTGCCCGGGTCCTGGTTCGACGACTTCGTGGGAACCATGGAACTCTTCGAGTACCTCGGCTTCCCCAACGACCGGACCATCGACATGGCAACAACCATCAGCGCCACAGCACTCGGCATCACCGACCACGTCGGACGCTTGCAACCCGGATACTCCGCCGACCTGATCGTGGTCGACGGCGACCCCCTCACCTGCCTCGCACACCTCCGACACCCGCAACTCGTGCTTGCCCGAGGGCGCGAGTTCCACTCCGAGAACTGACCGGCGCCGCAGCACAGGTAGCGCCAATCGGCATAGCTGGTGACGCGGCGAATGCCGTGTCTGCCACCGCCGGTGAGTCACGCGCCCAGATTGCCTGGTATCCGTGGGTGAGCGAACCGTCGGTATCGTTCACACGCGTTTCGGCATCGCAGGTGTCTCGATGGGCGGAGTGGGGCGGCATGGTTGATCGTTCGATGGGCGAGCTCATTCGGTTCTTGGAAGTCATGGCTGAGTTCGGTCGGAGGGGCGCCCAACGGCATCTACAGCATTTCCGGTTCCTCGCCTTCGCCGAGCTGCTGCTGACCGAGGGGCGAGTGTGGCACACAACCGTCGAACCCGAACGGTTCGGTGCTACCCACGGGCCAGAACGAGAGTGCTACTCCAATGCCACCTCTCTCGCCGAAAGCAAGCACGACCTCATCTATGTCGAGGGTTTTGGGCTGCCGGCGGTGATGCCGCTGGGAACCGAGCATGCCTGGTGCGTTCCACGCACCGACGACGGTGTTATCGAGGTGACATGGCCCCGAAACGACGGCCTCGCGTATATCGACCTGCCGTTCACCGATGAGTTCCGTCGCAAGATCCAGCACGAGACCGACCGCCTCCCCATCCTCTTACCGCATACCGAGGCTGGACGATCTCTACTTCAAGATGGGCCGCCAGCCGACGCGATCGTCGACGTCGGCCAGCCCATCGCAGAGGTCTACGTCGCTCGCCGCTGACACCCCCACGTGTTCCGGAACGTGCCGGTATGCTCGTTCGGGCGATCACGCGAGAGCCAGCCGAACGGGCGCGGAGTTGAGTATGGAGCCGGAGTTCCCGTGCCCTACCTGCGGGAAAACGCTGGTGTGGGACGAGATCGACCCTGACCTTGGCTTGGCGTGCGTGAATCCGCAGTCCGCGGCGCTGGGACTTACGTTGCCCGTCTCCCGAGTTCACGCCCATCAGGTACGACGCGGTCGTGATGTCCCGGCGCCCGGTGCGGGCTGGCCACGCCCGCGCCTGCCCGGGCATGGCGTCGACGGCGACATCGAACCGTTGCCGCATCCCTACGTGGCACCGGTCAGCCATGGGAGGGTCTGGCACAGGCTCGTCGACAGTGATCGAGTCCGGGAAATCCAGGAAGCATGGGCGTGCCAGGTGTGCGGGCTGGAGTTAGACGAGGCCGCGTGGGTGTTCTGCAGCGAATCCGGCGAGGTTCTCACCGACGCCGCACTACACCATCGGTGCCTCGTCTTGGCCCGCGCCATGTGCCCGCACTTGGCTGCCACTGGTTACCGAGAGCTCGAGGTGCGACGCGGCGACCTTCTCGTCGACGACCACCATCCCAGCTCGCGTGCGGTATGGACGGTCACGGCAGACCTGTGGAAGGCAAAGTCCAGGCATGAACGTGTGGGACGAGCCTCGCCAGGTGGTCAAGGCTCGTCCCATGACTGAGAATCTCCAGTTCTCGTACACCTTCCAGGATTCACATGTCGGCAATGACGTGATGCCTCTGCTTCGCTGTCCTACGCGGAGGGTGGGGTCAGGCCAAGACAGGCAGCGACGCTGCCGTGCACCCAGCCAGTGACTCCGTTGGTGTCGTCGGTCAGGTTGACCCACTCAGGAGTCGTGGGCGCCCCGCCGACGAACTGGTGCACACGGTAGGCGTGGGCCTTGTAGTAGACGCCGTCTACGGGTGACTTCAGATCCGCGGCACGGTGGATGCGGGCACCATCCTGAATGGACAACGCGGTGCCGGGCGGGCAGGCGCCTTCCGCGTGGGCCGTGGCGGTGAGTCCCAGCATCAGGATTCCCGCTGCCGCTGCCAGGTTCACCGCAGCACTATGCGCTTTTCGCATGACACATTCCTCTCGTTGACATACCTCTGATCAGAAATTCGTTAATACAGAGGAGAAACTTCGCTGAACGGGACGCCTTGAAGGCGGATCTCAGTGGGCAGGATTCCGCTGATAGCGAGGGATTCAGCGGTGCGTCACAGCAGGTGCTGGTGTGGGAGTCCTTGGCGCGGCTCTTCCCAGTGCGGCAGTCCGCATGACCCGGCGATGCAGTCGTCGTCGGGGGTGGCTGCGAGTGCTGTTCCGACAGCAGACAGCGTGCCCAGGGCTACGGCGATAACCGCGGCTCGCACGCTGTTCGTGGCCGCCTTGTGACGACGCTGGCTTTCTTGGTTCATTTCGTTTCTCCCTTTCTCCTTTTTGGGCGCGGTTCTCCTGGGCGCGAATTCGTCCTGGCCAGTTCTGTTGTGCGGGCGGAAGGCGGTTAGTTGGTGGTGATGCGGAGGATGGCCGCGGTCCAGGTCATGCCGACGCCGATACCGAGCAGGGCGATGTGATCTCCAGCAGCGACGAGGCGTCGGGTGAGGAGGTGGTGCAGGCCGACAATCTGGTCGCAGGCACCCATGTGGCCATAGCGGCTAGCAAGGAACGTGCTGCTGCGTTCTTCGGGGATTCCGAGCGGCGCGAGACAGTGCCGGTGGGTCAGCGGGGCTCCGTAGTGCGGGCAGAGCAGGTAGCGGAGGTCGTCGAGTTCGATTTCGGCGTCATACAGTGCTTGCTTGACGACGGTGCTGACGGCGGCGGCGTTGAGGGTTTCGAGACTGCCGGGGCCGTCGTGGGTGGCTAGCCAGCGTGCTTTTCGCTGACGAAGCTGGATCGGTCGCCTGTAGGTATTTCCGTTGTACCAGCCGGTGTTTCCGCGGTGGAGGCCTTCCAGTTGGGGTTGCGCACAGGAGGCGGTGGAGATCAGCTCGGCCACGGCATCGTTCCCGGAGTCGCGTTGGAGGAGGACGGCGGCTCCGGCGTCGCCGTAGGTGATGCCGGGATCGGTTTGCCACCGGTCGAACAGCGGCGTGTGGAAGGTGTCGCCTGCGGTGAGGAGTGCCGCCTGGCCGGGCTGGCCTTTGAGGACGTTGGTGGCTAGTTCGAGGCCGGCGACCATGCTGTTGGACATGCCATTGACCGCGAGGGTCATGGTCGTGTCGACTCCGAGCTGGTCGGCGACAAAGCAGTTGGGCGACCAGAAATCCAGGCCCGGGTCGTGGATCGTGGCGTGCAGGTGCAAGTCCAGGCGGCGGTGGAAGCCGCGGAGGGCTTGGCGTCCTGCGCGTATAGCGAGCTCCGGCCCGGTGCACTCTGGTGCGACAGCGAGAGAATCCTGGTGGTTCCGCTGCGACTGCTGTGCGCTGTAGTGGCCGGCGCGGATGGCGTCGGCGGCGGACATGAGGTCGCCGGTAACTGCTCCGATGCCGTTGATCGTGATCCCGCGGTGGCGCATACCCGATCACCTCTCCGGGTGCGTCGCATTGGAGAGGCGTCCGGTGAACCAGACTTCGCGGAACCCGTCGGCGCCGATCGAGCAGTCACGGCTGAGCGCGTGGAAGACCGGATCGAGGGCCCGGTTGACGAAACCCAGGAAGACAGGCTTGGCGGCGTCGGTGACCGCCGACAGGTGGCCCCAGTCCTCCCCGTCTTGCCACCGCAAGATAAAGAGCGTTCGTGATCTGCTGGTTTGTCGTACGGTTCGCATGATGGATCACTCCATTCCCGCGCATGGCACGGCAGGAAGAAAGAGAAACGGGAGCCCATTCGGAGAATCGCCATCTCAGTGGAGAGGGTTCCGCGTTGTGGGTTTCGCCACGGTGACACGGGCACGGTTCCGGTGTCAGATTTTGGCACCGCCCACTGGGCAGATACACCCGTCTGAGCGAGTCGGACGCCCAACATCGCTGGACCTTCCAGCATCGAAAATCCCTAGCACGGAACACATTCACGACGTGGAGCCCGACTCCAAGGGGCTGTTGCGACCAGGCATCAAGAGATGGTTGTTCCGCTGAGGCTTCACTCGAACGGGCGCATACGCCGGTTCTCGGTGGCCAAAAACTGACACGAGGCGCGGTCCGATGTCACGCTCGATCTCCCCGGACCTGCTGCGACAAAATCCGGCTCCCCCGGGACTTCCTGACAGCCTGGTCCCCAGTTTCGGAGGTGAAATTGTGGTGCTGGCACATTCTTCCCTGCCTCACATCTACGGCGGGCGTTGTTCACGCACCGACGCTTGCCTGCTCTGTGCCCGTGGTTGCTATTCTTGTCCTCGCGGGCATCGCAGTCGGCCCGTTCGTGGCATGGGCCGTACGGCCGTGGGTGGCGTGGTCAACAGGCCCCTGGCCGGTGGGTGGGTTCAGCGCTGCCAGCGGCGCTGTCTCGCTCGCCGTGGGGTGCCGCTTCGCCGCCGATCCCGTTCTCGCCGCCTGGTGGTGGTGGGCGATCTGCAGCATGGCGCTGGCCTGGATCGACGTGGCCTGTCACCGATTGCCTCGCCCGTGGGTGATCGCATTGGCCGCGGGCGGCCTGGTCGTGTTCACCGTCCACGCGATCACGGTGTCCTCGCCGGCGGCGCTGCTGCGATCGCTCTGTGCCGGTGTGCTGGTCTTGGTTGTCGGTTCGTTCGCGTACTGGATCGCTCCGACGGGGCTGGGTTACGGCGATATCACGTTGCTCGCCGCGATCTCGGTGTACACCGGGTGGATCGGGTGGCGCACTGTACTGGTGGGCATCGCCGCGTCGCTGCTGGTCCTCGGCGTACTCGCCGGCCTGGCATGGGCCACCACGCTGCGATCCGGGACCGCACGCATCGCCGCCGGCCCGAGCCTGGTCCTCGGCGGCTGGATCGCCGTCCTCATCCATACCTTCTGAGAGGCAATCACCAATGCTCTCGACACGTGTTGTGCCCGTAGCCGCGCGCACCGTGCTGTGCCCGGTCGGGTTCATCGTGGTCGGCTGCGCGACAGCACCGCCGGCCACTCTGCCTGCTGACCCGAGCATCGTTGCGCCTCCGGGCCTGCCCTCTGACGAACACGCTGTGGTTGAGCGCGCGTATCGCGATTTCTGGCGGATCACCTGGAACTCTACGACCGAGCGCGATGGGGTGTGGGACGCCGAGGTGCGCCGTGTGGCCGGGCAGGAGCTGGCGGACCAGATCACCTCGCGCGCTCGCGAGCAACTGGCAGGCGGGATTCGGCTATACGGCGCTGTCGTGGCCCGTGTTTCGTCGGTGCAGATCACCGGGGGTCAAGCGAGCGTGCAGGACTGCCAGGATGCGAGCCGGGCCGGTCAAGCCGACCTCGCGTCCGGGAATCCGAAGAACGTTGGCATTGCTCGCAATCTCGTTCACGCCACGTTGACGAAAGGGCCTGATGCGGTCTGGCGCGTCGATCGCATCGAGTTCCCGGGAGGTGAATGCTGATGCGCTCCACAGTCCGCGGCCCGTGCATTCTCTCCGGTGTGGGCGTGCTGATAGTCCTAGCAGCCCCCGTGGGACTGGCGCAGGATGGTGAGGTCGCCGTGGAGTCCGGCGACATTGGTGGCTGGTATGCCCCACCTTCGATCGGGCTCTCCGCTGCCGCCCCAGGACGGCCGGGACGACCGGCAACGTCGAAACCCGGGGGTGCCGGCACGCATTCGACTGGGCCCTCGTCGCCGGCGCCGGTGCCGTTGTGTCCGGTCGTAATGTGTGATGCCCCGGGGCAATCACAGGATCCGGCGTTCATGCTCAATTCCCAGCCCTTGTCGACATGGTGTTTCGGGCCCTTGGATGACGGGTACTGCCCACGGCCGAACGCCACACTTTCGACGCCGAACCCGGTGGGTACTGCGGCTCCGCCGGATCCCGCGGCTCTGGCTCAGCAGGCGGCCCGGCGGCTGCGGTTGCCGTTGCCGACGCCGCGGCATTCCCCGGATCTGCGGTTGCCGGATGGTCGTCCGGCGACGGTCGTCGGTGAGCACACCTGGTTCTGGACTGCGCCAGAAGATTGGCGTCCGCAGACAGAACGCGTGCAGGCCGGCGAGGTGTGGGCGGAGGTCACCGCGGTGCCCGTTCGGTTGTCGATGACGCCCGGCCTGGGCCAGTCGGTCGCGTCCTGTGCGGGGCCGGGGACACCGTATGACCGGTCGTTCGGCCTGCATGCGGCCTCGCCGGACTGCGATGTGGTGTACGAGCGGCCATCGGCCGATCAGCCTGGTGCGCTGGTGACGGCGGAGTGGTCGATCACGTGGCGGGTCACGTGGCAGGGCTGGACCGGCAGCGCACCCACCGGGGGTGAGCTGGCGCCGATGACGTCGCGGACGCCGGCGAGGTTCGCGGTGGGTGAGGCCCAAGCACTCCGCATCCGTTAAGCAACAGGCTTTCTTGCCGTTTCCTTTTTCGTAGTTCGTGTATTCACGTGTGGGGAGAGGTCTATGTCCAGTACCGGAATCTTCGCGGTCACCAAGCCCGATTCGAGCGACGCCAAGGACGGGACCACCACTGCGGTGCGTGGGCCTCGGGTTCCTCGGCAACGTCGGTGGTGGTTGCTCGGCGCTTCCCTCGGTGTGATCATCGTGTCGGTCGCGGGAACGGTCGGAGTTGTGTCGGCAGCGTGGGATCGCGAGCCGATGTTGCAACTCGTTCGTGACGTGTCGTGGGGTCAGCCCATCAGAGATGCTGATGTGACCACTGTGGACCTTGATCCTGGTGTGCGGCGGTTCGTGGTTGCGGATACGGATCGTGGCCGGGTGGTGGGGCAGATCGCCGCTGCGAACTTGCGGGCCGGGCAGCTTTTGGCCCTCAGCGATGTCACCACTCAAGCCGTGCCCGCGAGAGGGCAGTAGGTGATCGGATTTCGTTTGCTCCCGGGCCGGTACCCGGCACGCGGATTGGCTCCCAACGACCCTGTGGAGGTTGTGGGCCTGTCGAGCTCGGGTGCGACGGACACCGTGACCGGTGGGGCACGGTTCCGGGCTCGCGTGGTGCAGGCGTCGCTGCCGGACTCCGAAGGTGCGGTTGTGGTCGATCTGCTCATCGACTCCTCGGCCGCCGATCAGGCCGATGCCGCTGCCGCTGGCGGCGCACTCGTCAAACTGCTTGGCCCCACCAGCTGAAAACCCATGTTGGGTTCGATTTTCGCGTCTGTCTAAAGGAGTTTGTGATGGCTTTCGTCACGATGCTGTCCGCGAAGTGCTCACCCGGGATCACCACCGCGGTAGCGGCGCTGGCCATGGTCTGGCCGAACCGGCTACTGGTGGTCGACGCTGATCCTGCCGGGGGTGATCTGCTGCCGGGATGGGGAGGCCAGTGGCTGGTCGACGGGCGCCTGTCCTCGGAGCGTGGGGTGGTCAGCTTCGCCGCTGCCACCCGCCACCTGGACTCCGTGCCCTCGGAAGGACTGGCGGGGCATGTGCAGGAAATTCCTGGCCACGATCACGTGCGGTTGCTAGCTGGGGTGACGAGCCGGACCCAGGAGGGAGCGATGGGGGACGACGGCTGGCGCCGACTCGCCAGTGCCACCCGAGATCTCGCGCGTGAAGGACCCGACGTCCTCATCGACGCCGGCCGGTGGACACCTGCAACGCCCTGGCCGCTGATCGCCGAAGCCGACCTGGTCCTGGTGGGAATGCGTCCCAGCCTCCGGCACATCTCGGCCGCACTGCTCTTGATCAGCACGTTGCGCGAGCTGATACCGATCACCCGGCTCGGAGCGCTGGTGTCGGCCACCACGAGCAGCGAAGCCGACCGTGTCGCCCGTGCCGTGGGGATCCCCGTCGGTGTGGAGCTTCCCGACGACCCGGCAGCTGCCCGGTTCTTCTCCGACGGAGCAGGCAGCCACGCACCCCGCCGCTCGGCCCTCGTCCGCACCAGCCGGAAGGCCGCGCTCCGGCTGCACCGCAGCCTCACCCCACCCACTCCGCCGGCCACGACAACGGTTGCCGACGGCGTACTGAAGGCAGGTACGGCATGACCACCGAGATCAACGGCAACACCCGCCTGCAGCTCTCGCACGAGACCTGGGGATGGATACCGGACAACGCAACCGTGCAAGCGCTGCGGGAGAAAGTCGCCGCCCGCCTACGAAACAGCACCGCCGATGAGCGAGCGGCGCTGGTGGCCGCGGAGATCACCACGTGGGCTCATGAACGGGCCAGCAGGGGCGACCCGCCATTGTCTGTGGCCGAGGAGCAGCGGCTCGCCGACGCGGTGCTGGCCGCGGTGTTCGGCCTGGGCCAGCTCCAGCCGCTGCTGGAACTGGAGGACGTGGAGAACGTCCACATCCACGGCCACGACCGGGTCTGGCTGGAACTGGCCGACGGCCACCTGCAACGCTGGCCCTACCCGGTCGCCGACTCCGACACTGAGCTGCTGGAGCAAGTGGAGGCGATGTCCGCGCGGCTCGGGCAGACCTCCCGCGAGTTCAGCCCGGCGCAGCCCATCGTGAACCTGCGACTACCAGCAGGTGGGCTCTTGGGAGCGAGATTGGCGGCGGTACGGGAGGTCACCGACCGGCCCCGCATCGCCATCCGACGCCACCGCCTCACCCAGACCACCCTCACCGATCTGCGCCGCCACGGCACCCTTGACCCCGGCCTCGAGCACTTCCTCGCTGTCGCGGTGGCCGCAGGAGTGAACATGCTGGTGACCGGTGGCCCGTTCGCCGGCAAAACCACGCTGTTGCGTGCACTGTGTGCCGAAATCCCTGTCCACGAGCACATCGTGACCGTCGAGGACGACTACGAACTCGGGCTGCATCTTAACGGCGAGCGCGTGGTGACCCCGCTGGAGGCGCGCACCGCCAACGCCGAAGGCGTCGGCGAGATCAGCCTCGACGATCTCCTGAAACAAACCCTCCGGCACTCGCCATCCCGGGTCATCGTCGGCGAGGTCCGCGGCGGGGAGATCACCGCGCTGCTGCGAGCGCTGGGCAACGGCGCCACGGGCGGCATGGGCACCCTGCACGCGACATCGGCGCGAGCGGTCCCGGACCGCATCGCCGCGCTGGGGCAACTCGCGATACCACCGCTGTCCGTGGAGGCCGCGCACCGGTGGACGGCCTCCGCCCTGGACCTCATCGTCCACCTCGCCCGCCGCGACCATTCCGACCGCCGGGAACGTTTCGTGACCGAGATCGTCGAAGTCGGCCCTGTAGGCGACGCCGCGATTCCGGACCTCACCACTCTGTTCGGGCCCCGCCCCGGTGACGGCCGTGCCGTCCCGACATGCCCTCCCAGCCCGACGCTGATGGCCCGTCTGCAAGCCCACGGCCTGGACCACGCCCTCTTCAACCGGCCGGACGGCCAATGGAACAACCTCGATCAGAGGAGTGAGCCAACGTGATCGCCATTGTCACTGTCTTGTGTGGAGTGTTGTTCGGAACTGGGGTTCTGCTCAGCATCTTCGCTCTTGTGCCCTCGTCTCCGATGCACTCCCGCGAGGAGACAGCGCACGAACGGCACGCTGCGGTGAAGCCGTGGATGCTCCGGTGGTGGCGGCGCGGCGTGCTCGCCGTGCTGGTGGCGGCGGTGGTGTGGTGGGGGACCGGGTGGCCGGTGGCCGCCGCAGCCGCCATCGCAGCCGTCATGGGCCTGCCCGTCGTACTGGCCTCCCGCGGCGCGCGAGAGGCCATCGTGCTGCAGGAAGCCCTCGCGGTGTGGACCAGGCGCGTCGGGGACCTGCTGACCTCGGGCGCCGGAGGCTTGCACCACGCCGTCGCGCGCTCCGCCGACACCGCCCCCGAACCGCTGGCCGCACCGGTTCGGCGTCTGGCGGACCGGCTGCGCACCGACAACCCGGAGACAGCGCTGCGGGCCTTCGCCGCGGAGTTCAGTGATCCGGTGGTGGATGAGGTCGTGCTGGCGCTGCTGTTGCGCCTGCGGACCGGTGGACGTGGATTGGTGGAGATCCTGCACGCCCAAGCCGCCGCGCTGCGCGCCCGCGCCGCCGCGACCCGCGAAGTCGAGGCCGACCGCGCCAAACCCCGCACGACCGTGCGCACCCTCGTGGCCATCACCACCGCCATGGTCGTCGGGCTGGTGCTCTTCGCCCGCGAATTCCTCACCCCCTTCAACACCTGGACCGGGCAAGGCGTTCTGGCCGTCGTGGCAAGCATTTTCGCGTTGTCACTATGGCGAATGCACCAGCTCTCCACACTGCCCACCAGGCCCCGCTACCTCAACGACGGGCAACCCTCATGAACACCGCACTCACACTGGCCGCCGGACTGGGTATCGTCCTCGGAACCGGCCTCACCCTCGGACTGCGCGCGATCGCCGGACCCGCGCCGATGGACGTATCCGCCGCGCTCGACCACCTCGCCACCCGGACCACCGCCTCCACCCCTGCAACCGGGTGGCGGGCCTGGCGAGCGCGCCTGGTGACCTACGCCACCGACCGCGCCGACCACGCCCGGCACCCCTGGCTAGGCATCCCCACCCACGACCTCGGCCTTCTCGAACGCACTACTGCCGACTACATGACCACGCGGCTGCGGTGGGCCGTGAGCAGCCTCGCCGCCGCCACACTGCTCGCTGTTTCCCTCGCGGTCGCGGGCGTGCCGGTCGGGGTATCGGTGGGGCTCGTCGCCGCCGGCGGACTCGTGGGCGCCGTGGTGCCGGTCTCACGCCTCCGCGACCAGGCCGCGGTGGCACGAGAGGACGCGAAGCGGGCACTGGCCGTCTACCTGGACCTCGTGGCCCAGCAGCGCACTGCCGGCCACGCGCCCGGCCCGGCGTTGCGCGAGGCCGCCGCAGTCGGCGACCACTGGCTACTGACCCGGCTGCATCGCACCCTCACTCACGCCGAGCACAGTGGACACTCACCGTGGGACGCACTCCGCGCACTCGGCACCACGATCCGGCTGCCGGAGTTGGCGGCGGTGGCGGACCTGGCGGCGACCGCCGCGGACGGTGCGGCGATCTACACCAGCCTGACCACCCACGCCGCCAGCCTTCGCACCGCCGCGATCAGCACCGACAAGGCCGACGCCAACACCCGCACCGAACGCCTCACCCTGCCGGTCACCCTGCTCATGCTCGGCATCCTCCTGCTGGTCCTCTACCCGGCCGTCACCCGACTCCTCGGCTAACCACCGCAAACCCAGTCCCATCGAATGCGAAAGAGGTCATCATGTCTGTCCTTCACCACCTCCACCGGAACGCCACGACCGCGCTACTACTGCTCTCGGCCTGGATAACGCTCGCCAGACAGAACGCCCAGCAGCGTTGGGGCCACGCCCGTTTCGACGACACCGGATCGGAGAGCACCGAAAAAGCCGTGCTCACCGCGATCGGACTGGCAGCCGCGCTCGGGCTCGGCGCCGCCATCACCGCAGTCGTCCAGAAATACCAAGGCCAAATCCACTAGCTTAATGGGGCGTCAGCGATGAAAACCCCTATGCGCCACACACATCCCCGCCAGGAATCTGGGGACCGGGATGCGGGGTCGGTGGCGGTGGAGCTGGCCGTGCTCGCGCCGCTGGCGCTGATCCTGCTCGTCACGGTCCTGCAGGCCGGGCTGTGGTGGCACACCCGCACCCTCTGCCACTCGGCCGCCCAACACGGCGTGCAGGCCGCCCGCACGGTCACCGGAACCACCGGTGACGCCCACACCGCCGCGACAAGCTTCCTCCACCGAGCCGGCGGCCTCGTGGGTGATCCGGTCGTCACCGCCAGCGTCGACGCCCGCCAGGTGCGCGTGCAGGTCGCGGCCACCGCACCGCGGATCCTGCCCATTCCCGGGCTCGAGCGCGTCGAGCAGGAAGCCCGCGCGGCCAAAGAACGCTTCACCGTCCCCGGGGAGATGCCGTGAGCCGCCGATTCTCTGATGTGGGCTCGGTCAGCGTGGAGCTGGCGATCCTGATGCCGATGCTGCTGGCGCTGGTAGTGCTGGTCATCGCAGGCGGGCGCATCGTGACCGCCGACCTTGCCGTGGAACACGCCGCGACAGCCGCCGCCCGGGCCGCCAGCCTGGCCCGCACTCCCGCCGCAGCCCATTCCAATGCAATCAGTGCTGGGACCCGCGCCCTTGCCGAGCGGAACCTCACCTGCGCCGGCCTCCAGGTGACCGCGGACACCGGCGGGTTCGGCCGCCCTGGGGCCCTGGGGATTGTCACGGTGACCCTGCGGTGCTCGGTGTCGCTGGCCGACCTCACCGGCATCCCGGGCCTGCCGGCCAGCATCCCGTTGCGCGCGGTGTTCACCAGTCCTGTCGACCCGTACCGGAGCCGGTCATGAGCCTCCACACCCGACACCCGGGCGATGCGGGATCAGTGAGCGTACTCGTTGCGGTCCTGGTGCCCTGCCTGCTGCTGGTGTTCGCGCTCCTCGTCGACGGCGCCGACCGGCTCCGCGTCCTGGCGCGCGCGGATGCCGTCGCAGCCGAAGCGGCCCGCGCCGCGCTCACAGCCCTCAACACCCGCGGCACCACCCTCAGCATCGACGCCCACACCGCCACCGCGGCCGCGCGGCGATACCTCGCTGACACCAGCCACACCGGCACAGTCACCCTGGATAGCGCCACGACCGTGCGCGTCACGGTCACCTACTCCGAGCCCGCGAAGATCGGGCTGCTGTGGTCCACCCACACCGTCACCGGGCACTCCACCGCCGCACTCGCCACCGGCACCCACAGCGTGAGTGGCCTGTCATGAGCCGGGTGCGCATCGTCTTCGCCGGGCTCGGGATCCTCGCCCTGCTGGCCGGGATGCCGGTCATCCTGACCCTCACCGGCCGCCTCGTCACCATTCCCAACCTGACCTGGCCGGCGCTGGACACCTCGTACTGGGCGCCGCCGATCCGCGACCAACTCACGGTCTGGGCCGAAGACACCTGGCACACCCTGCGCCTAGACCTCCGCGCCGACGGTGCGCTCCTGCTCGTCATCCTCACCACCGGGTGGATCACCTGGGCGTGCCTGATGTGGTGGACCCTCAGCGACCTCTTTCTCCTTTTGCGTTACGGAACTCGCGTCCTACGGGAACGCCTTCCACAATCCGGGCCCCGTGGGTGGATCGCCGCTGTGCTCGCGAGCATGGTGATCTCCCTGAGCGGGCCGCCCGCCTCCGCGGCACCCGCAGCCGATCGGGCCGCGGTCACCGCACCACAGCATCCCTCCGGTGGTGTCCTGCCCGTCCCCAGCAGGGACACCACAACGCTGGGTTCGGGCGGCTACGCCGACCCCACGCCGCCGCCCGAACCCAGCACCCCCACCACCGTCGACGACACCGTGCGCCCAGACTGCCCCCGCTACCGCGTCGCCCGCGGCGACACCCTCTGGGGCCTCGCCCAGCGCCACCTCACCAGCCCCCACCGCTGGAGGGAAATCCTCGACCTCAACGCCGACCGCGTCGGCGACCCCCGCCACCTCCAGCCAGGCTGGGTTCTCCTGCTACCACCTGATGCCGCCCAGGCGCCCACCCCGTCAGCCATCCCCGAGGACGCTCAGTGGGTCACGACCGCTCCCGGCGACACCCTCACCACCATCGCCGAACACCACCTCGGCAACGCCGATCGATGGGACGAGATCTTCCGGCTCAACGCCCACCACCCACAACCAGACGGACGTGTCCTACGCGACCCCGACCTGATCTTCTCCGGCTGGCAGCTCGCCCTCCCCACCACCGAAAGTCACCGTCGCACCCAGCCGCACATCAGCCCAGAGGTCGCGGCTGCGCAAACCGATCCCAAGACTCAGCCGGAACCAGCACCTGACCGGCAAAAGCCCTCAGGACGCGCCGTCACCACAACCTCTGGCACCGCACTCTCCGTTGGTAGCAGCGGGCTCGTGGCCACAAGTCTGGCCGCTGCCGTGGCACTGGGCCTGCTCGTGCGCCGCCGACGCCGGATGCGGGCATACAGGCCGGGAAGTGGCGATCGCCCTCCGCTGCCGACTCTCGCACCATCCGTGCACGCGCTGCGCTTGGCGTTCGACGGAGCTCAGCCTTCGACTCGCCATGCCGGCCACGTCGAGACCGAGCCGATCACGTCTTCGCCCGAGAGCGGTCCGGGCATTTCCGGGGCTGGCCCGTCAGCGCGGGACATCGAGGTCGGAGTTCGTGACGGCCAGGCTCGTGCTCTTGACCTCGCCGCCGTCCACGGGCTGGGCCTGACTGGTCCTGGCGCCGAGGCCGCCGCACGCGCCCTCCTGGTTCAGCTTCTTGCCACCACGAACGCCACCATCGTCATTCCCGATCGTGACGCCCGCTCGCTGATCTCGGATGGCTTGCCCACCTCACCGCGTCTGCGCATCACCGAGGACCTGACCGAAGCAACCACGTACCTTGCCAATCACCAAGAAACCGCCGACGACACACGCAAGCGGGGGAAGCTGGAGCTCGTGCTGGTCGCCGGCGCCGAACGGCAATGCCAACGGCTGCAGGTGCTTCTCGACAACGGCACCGCACATGGCATCGCGGGGATCCTGCTAGGTAGCTGGGAGACCGCAGCCACCGTGTGCGTGCTGGCAGACGGACTCGTCTCCGCAACAAGCCCAGCCGTCGACGAGCTGCGCGGTGCTCGCCTGTTCCACCTCAACGCCACCGACACCCGCGCTCTCATCGACCTGCTCGCCGACACCACGACGGTCCACCCGAACAACGACACCAAGCACATAGAGCAGGAGATCACGGCTAAGCACGCGGCCGGAGGCGGCGCTCGCGCGGTCGACACCCACGACGACAGCAGTGCTGACGGCGCGGACGACCATGCAGAATCGCCTTCGAACAGCAGAGAGGACCACGAACAGAACACCACTGAGATGGTCACCGCTGCCGAACGGGCCGATCCCGTAAACACACACGCCGACCAGGACGATCGCCCTGTGACGCTCGGGGTATTCGGCCCAATCACACTGACCTGGCATACGTCGGACGGCGAGAACCACGACCTCACCCAAGCCTTGGCCCCCAAACACAAAGCCCTGCTGGTGTTCCTCGCCCTACATCCCAACGGCACAACCCGCGCGGCACTCCGTGAAGCCCTCTGGCCGGATTCCCGCGGTCACCGCCCCTATAACGCGTTCTACGCAAGTCTCTCCCAGATCCGCAAGGCCCTCTCGGAAGCCAGCGATGACCACGCTGCTGACGTGATCGTTCAGCACGAGGAGACGGTCGCACTCAACACAGACCGCGTGGACGTCGACTACTGGCAGCTGCGCCACGCCGAACATGATCGCAACATCGCGACCACCGCAGAGCAACGAATGGAAGCGTGGTCACGCATCGCGGCCACTTACCGCGGAGAACTCGCCGACGGAATGTCCGCGCTGTGGCTGGACGGGCCCCGCGAAGACGCCCACCGCACCGTCCTCGACGCTCTCGCCGGCATGGCCGCCCACTACCGTGGACGCGACCCTCACCGACGACTCCAGCTCCTCGAACACGCACGCCTGCTCAACCCCGAAAATGAAGCCATCTACCGCGACATCATGCGCGTCCAAGCCGAACTCGGACTCACCGACGCCATCAGCCGCACCGTCCACCTACTTGCCACCAACCTCGCCGAAATCGGCGAGCGACCAAACCCCAGCACACTAACGCTCGCCCGAACACTGCAGAACCGACACCAGCAAACAGTGCCCTAAAGGAGTTCCGAGACGCCTCTAGCATTGGGACACCACACGCCACTTAGATGAGAGAAACCTATTCGCAATGGTCTATTATTCTTCAGCGCCCCACGAAACGCGGACGAGACAATGTCGTAACTAAATCTCACCATCAGCATCCTTGAAAGCGCGAACGTCCATCACCATCAGCACACCAGCCCGAAACTTCTTGTTGGCGTTCACGTTGCCTCAAAAATCCCACAGCATCATCACGTTATCAATTCGCGCCAGCCGATGAGCAGAAACCTTTGGTCGACTCATCGGCCTAATCATGTGCCCGCCCATGCGCCCGTCCACCTACTTCTTAACCAGGAAGTAACGCCGCGTCGCGTTGTCGCTGGTCGCGGCGCCGCCGCCCCTACCTCTCCCCACCCAGCCTCGGTACCCCACGGGAACCTGTTGACGACTGAAGAAAAAAGAGGCAGCAAATAGTTCTCGAACAACGAAAGTAGACGGCAACATAGGCATCATTATTTGACGACTCTCTGCCGGCCAGATCCGATCCGACACGATGATCACGAGCCAGGCGGCGACTCTGCGCGCTGATTAACCTGGCAACCCGAGCAGCATCGAGCGCAGCCGTCACCATTCAATTCCCCGCCCTGGCGACGCCTGTCAATAACCCAAAAGAGCCATTTTTCTTCCCTTTTCGGTTCTCCCGCTCGGCGCGTTAGCAGGCCTGCACGGACACTCCACGCACCTGCACCCGGCTGCAATTTCGGTCGCACTTGCCCTCATGAACTCCAGGCGGGGCACCTGAGATCTTCTCGCATAGTGCTACCCCAACCGCGAGCGCCATTCGCTTTCTGCACGCCAGGTTACGAACATATAACGGGAGCGATTCCAACTTGTGCAGTGTCCTAGTTCGATGTGTAATAGACATGTCAACAGGACAGAGGCGGTGGGAGTTGACGAGGACCAGGGCACGATGCTCTGCGAGTCAATTCCACTGCGGAGTTCCTGAATGGCATAACGACTGCTTCGGGCAGTCATGCGGCCCGCATGGGCCGTGCGATAACAGAGCGACTAGCCCACGTTCCCGGCGTGATCCGCGCTTGTGAGTGCTAGGTGTGCTTGCGCCACCCGTCCACGGGTGGAATGCCGCCCCTAAGCGCATAAGCCAGCATCAGCGAGCCGGGTCCGATAAGAGGTCAACGGACGCGCAGAGCGTCCACCGCGTGAGCGGGACAGATTAATGGGGCTGGCCGACGTGCCAATTTTCGGCACGGAAAAGCGTGGCCGGTGTGGGCACCGTGACCATGCGCTAAAGCGCCGCACCCGTGGGGATACCTAGGCGAGCGTGATTCACGCCAAGACCCTAGTGACAACGTCGTGATCCGAAGGATGACAGGAATGCAGCGGGGGCGGATAGCACCGGCCTAGTGACAGTAGGCCAACAAACATCGCAACAGGAGTATCGCATGGCAGAGAAGCAAACGGGCATCTCTTCGCGCGCTAGCCAATGGCCATGCGGCGCACCTGAACTGATGGCGCGGCTCGGAAAGTGTTGAGAGCCATCCCACATGCACGATTAGCAGGTCCAAGGAGAGGGTTCGCAGAACGTTCGCGAAACCTTCCTCCGCATGGTCAATCTTGCATCGTGGGGTGTACGGGTTCACGCCCCGTTCGCGTCACTGCGCGCGTCGACAATTGAGCGTCGCGCACGTAAAGGCGAGCCCTGACAGGGAATTCCGGTCCCTGCCAGAGCTCTTGACATACCAGAGAGGTAGCTCTGTTATGCCCGCCACCATTATAGATGACCGTACCGAGTGTGATCAATGCGGTGATCAGGTCTCAGAAACGTGCTTGGTGGATAGCTCCACCATGTGCGCGGTTTGCGCCGATGATTACCTGGTCTGTGAGTACTGCGATCGACGTTCGGAAGATACGTTCGAGACGATAGACGGCGGCAATATTTGCGCCCACTGTGCCCGAATGGTCTACATGCGGTGCGATCACTGTGGTCTATTCGCCCGCGACCTTCGGTGGACCACCGACGGAACCGACGTGTGCGATTCGTGCGCGGCCGACTTCTGGGATTGCGAGGGATGCGGAGACCTGACGCGCTACGCATCCCTCTGCGAGGCATGCGAAAGGGACGACAACGACAGCTCCGATTTGATCGAACGCTACTCGTACAAACCCGCACCGAGGTTTCACGGCCACGGTCCAGTCTTTCTTGGTCTAGAGCTGGAGATCAACACCCCGAGCGGCGAAAAGCGGGACTGCGCCGAAATGGCATTGCGCCACGTGGGCAGTCTGGGATACCTCAAAGAGGATTGTTCAATAGACTGTGGTTTCGAGATCGTGACACATCCAATGTCCTACGCCTGGGCAATGGACCATTTCCCCTGGCGAATGCTCTCTGATCTCGCAGACGATGGAGCCGATGGTTTCGAAAACGGCATGCACGTCCATATCAGCCGTGATGCTTTTGATTCACCGTCCCATGTGTACCGCTGGATGAAATTTCTACACAGGAACGCGAAGCAAGTAACAACTCTTGCGCGCCGCACCTCGGAGCAGTGGGCAGCCTTTTACGAGTCCGATCGAAGGAATATCAAGGACTATGCCAAGGGCTTCAAAGGTGATCGATACCGTGCGATCAACACGCAAAATGATCACACATTCGAGCTTCGTGTTTTCGCTAGCACGGTGGAGCCGCGTGAAGTAAAAGCAGCGTTGGGGTTGTCGGCGGCATCGGTGGAGTATACGCGAACTCTCCGTGTCTCGGATGTCGTACACCGTGGCGGGTGGACTTGGCGTGCTTTCGTGTCATGGCTCCGCGACCACGCCGAGTATGCGCCGCTTTCGAGCGAGCTTGAGGAGCTGGCATGTGCCTCCTGACTTACTACCCGCAGGGTGCGGCACCGCAAACGGACGCACTTTTGAACGGCGCGCAGCTCAACAACGATGGTCACGGTTTTGCCATTGTTGCAGACAATCGAATCGTGGCCCGGCGCGGCATGGATCCCGAACAGCTAGTGGCATCCTTCGAACGCATGCGCAAGAAGAACCTCGACGGCCCCGCATTGTTTCACAGTCGCCTCAGCACACACGGCTCTATCGGAGTCCAGAACTGTCACCCATTCTTCGTGGGAGGCGATCGACGTACTGTCGTTGCACATAACGGCATCCTGCCAAAAGAAGTGCACCCCCAAAGAGGAGACAGTAGATCCGACACTCGCGTTGCCGCTGAAGATTTTCTGCCGAACAGTCCGTTCGGGTCATTCGCCACCCGGGCGGGACGACGACGCCTGACTCAATGGCTGGGCAGAGGGAACAAGCTCGCGATCTTGACAGTTGATCCACGCTATCGAAAAAATTCCTACCTCTTGAACGAGGAGTGCGGAATCTGGGACGACGGCGTCTGGTATTCAAACCTGAGCTATCTCGATCCATTCGACGAGTTCGGCGACGGGTGTCCGCTTTGCGAGTCTGCCGCAGAGATGATTGACATCTACGGGTTCTGCGAGATTTGCGGCTGCTGCGTGGACTGCGAAGAATACGTGGAGTCGTGCGGCTGCTATGTGCCTGCCGCGCAGGCCCGTGTGTAGAGATTTCCAGAAAGGCGCGGACGTGCAGTTTTGGCGCTGGGCAACCCTGCGGTTTTGTCCAGCGCCTTCTGTCACGGAGAAGTGCTTTGGAAGCCGGAAGGGCATGACAGTGATGAAGGTGGACGCCTTCGAAAGTTGCAAAGAGCGCGCGAAAGAGTTGGGTCAACAACACGGCAAGGCGCAGGCGACGTGGCTGGTGGATATGAACGCAAGCGCCGAATCGGCGCGGCGGGCACTCCGGATGTACGAGGACGATGACCCGGGTTTCTTCGATGTCTTCGATCCCCACGTTCCGTTGTCCGGCGAGTACGCTGACGACTACAGCACCGCAGAACTGTTCGAAGAGTGCGGTTACTACAGATCGGGCCTCCACCAAAGCGACGTTGTAGCGGCTGTGGAGGCTGAAGCGGAGTTGGCCGACGCCTACGAATTCGAGTACTTCGTTGCCTGCGCTGACGAAGTGGTGCGGCTGCTGGGCATTCTGGCGGAGACATAAAAGCCCTGGGGTCATTAAGGATTCGCAGCGGGTCACCGGTGGCGACAAGGCCGGAAGCCGCAGAAAGCAGGAGCAATGTCTGAGCATCCACGCTACCGGCGGGAGGGCAACTCCCACGTTCCCGACGATCTTCCGGAAGAAGGCGACCGCTGCAAATACTGCGGACACTCCATCACATGGATCGGCCCAGGCCAGTACGACTGGGAGCTTGCCGACGAGGGACCGGAGACGAACCGAACAGCCGCGACTCACAACAAAGGTGCGGCACCGACAGGCCTGAGGAGCCGAGGACGACACCTGGAAGCGGAGGAAACAGCATGACCGACACGAACACGCGCCTCGTCTACGGCTCCAGCCTGGAGCCAGGGCACATGATGTGGGTGAACAACCAGCACGGCTGGAGTGTGGTGCTCAACGCCGCGCCATCGGCCGACGACCAGGGTCGGCGGGTCTTTGAGGTTCAGTGTGCAGACGGTGAGGTGCGTACCTTCCGGCGTTCCGACCGAGGAATGGTCAAGGTACGGCGGCCGGGGCCGGTGACGCGTCGCTTGGCGGAGGCGGTGCTGGCCGAAGTCAAGAAGGCTTGGCGGTCGAGCATGCCAGAGGACGGACCGACCCTCCGGGACTACACGCATGGAGAGGTCAGCTCGCCAGGCTCCTGGTCGATCGACTGGGAGGATGTCGATGCCCCCTATAACTGGCCGTGGCTGTTCACCGACCGCCAGCACGCCGAACGGACCGTGCCCCTCGGAGTACACCTGGAAGCGATCAGCGGCGTGGTCCTCGGGATCTACCCGAATGAGACGCCATGAGCACTCGCTGCCCCAAGCTGCCAGCAATACACCCGCTCGCTGGGGCGTGTGCGGTTTCTTAGCTCCGCGAAAACCGAAAGGAATGACCGACATGGCAGCCGCGACGTACCGAGTGACTGACGCGGACGGCAGGGAGATCCAGGCCGGCGACCAGGTGACGAGTTTCCGCGGGGAGACTGCGATCTTCGTCCGTGTCACGCGAGGCACGGCGTACAACGGCACGGCGAGGGTCTCGGTGCGCTGGTCGGACGGATTCGAGCACGACTACTACGACCGAGTGTTCAACCTGACGGTGTCGACGATCAAGGACCAACCGCTGACAGCGGGAGTACCCGGAGAAATCTCCGACTAGCTGGCGACGGCATCGTCAACATGGACATCGACCGCAGCAAGGGCTCGGGAACGGCTCGCCATGGCGAGCCCAGTCAAGAAGGTTCGTCACGGTGGGCAATGGGCGGTCACGGCCTCCCCTGCGGACCTGTGAAACTCGGCGATCGCATGGACAGTGTTGCCGACGTCGTCGCTGTGAAGCCGCCAACGGAACGCGCCCAAGACGATCGCCACCACCAATTCCAGGCCTGCCGGACGGCACTCCGACAGATCAGCGCGGCGCCCGGCGAGCACTTCCCGAACATATGAATCCGCAAGGCATGAAGGTTCCCCGGCAGCTGGTGCCCTGACATCCGGCCTTGATCGCTTTCCTGCGCACTAGTGATCCTCGTGGCATCGGAGTTACTAGGCCGCTGACTGCCGATCCCACTGCACTGACCGAGAAGCTTCTGGGGCCACTGATTTCCGTGTTCGGCCCCTTCGACAAGGAAGCACACGAAAGTGAAGCTCTGCACAGGAACACAACAATGACCGACACAACCGTTCCTCCGATTCCGGCGTGGCTAGCACATCTTCCGACCGTCGGCGGCTTGGTAGTCCCGTGGATCACCCCTCGTACCGCAGACGGCCGATACCTCTTCGGGTCCGTAGACCGGACTCGCATGAGAGATGCCCTTCGGCGCGGATGGTGCGGAGTGTGTGGCCAACAGCTAGGCGACCGCCTCGTACTGTTGATGCGACTGTCCAATCTGCCGCGCCAGTGCACCAACGAACCGGCTCTGCATCCCCAGTGCGCCGCATACACCGTCACGACTTGTCCAATGGTCGGTGGACGTCTCACTCACTACCGGGCAACCCTGCCACAGCTCGACTCGACCATGATGCCGGCACCGGACGCAACGGCGCGCCATGGCGCACCAGCCGAGCCGTGGTTCGCCGTATGGCTAACCACGTACCAGGTCGTCACCAATCACGGCCACCTCATGGCGTCCTACGCCGACAACCGGCCCCTACGGATCAAGCCGATCACCTGGCGGCTTTTCGGGCTCTTCTGACGCAGCGTCCCGCCTAGCTGAGTTGACCACACCGCCACCACGCTAGGGCGACGACACCTCTACGACATCCCAGCCCTCGTCACATCCACTGCGTCCGTGGGTGAACATGACCTGCTTCGCACGGGTTCGGACCCAGCCGCCGCTCACCGACGCGTCACACCCTCAACCCGCTTGCGTCGTCCAGTTTCGCTGGCTCCGCATGAAGATCTGCACACCACTGGCTCGCAATCTTTCACCGCGCCGGCCCACCCGCTTGTGGTGGTGTGCCCCGGGGATCGCGTTTTGGCAGGCCGGTGAGGACACGGAGCCGCGTGCAGCAACGCAGCATCCAACACACCGCACTAGGCGAGAAACCGTATCTGATCGGAAAAATCACATTGAGTAGCAATGAGTTTGACTGGATCCGTATCGAGCACAGGAGATGGCCGCAATGGATGAGCTGACCAGGATCAGCGCCTACACCCAAGATGGACAGCCGGTCCAGTCCTTCTTTTTCAACGGAATCGAGGTCATTCTGCGCAGGGATATCCAGGTCACCCCGGATGACCAGCTGCTGCGCCACGACACAGACGGCTTTCGACGGAGGATGCAGGACGCGATGCGTGAGCTGCCGCCCTCGGCCGCGATCAGGCTCGGCCGATGGACAGAAGAAACGATCGAGCTGGGAGGCGTCCGTGGGGGGTTCTGAAGATCGTTCGCTACTGGCGTGGGCCGACGAGCCGGTCGACGGCGCGCCGATGTCCGCGGTGAAGGCGATTCTTGCGCGGCCGACCGACTTGCACCCGCGACTACGGCCCGACGACCCCAAGAACGTGCAGCACGACAACACGCTGCGTGCGCAGTGGGCAGCGCACGCACTAGCTGCCCGAATTGAGCAAGTGCATGGGTCGGATGACCAACCGCTCGAAACCGTGGTTGAGGATCTGGTGGCCGATCTATGGCACTTCTGCGACGCATTCGGCATCAACTTCGAAGAGATCATCGAGAAGGGAGCGGAGCGACACGCAGACGAAGCAGCCGGCGAAATATGAGCCCCAGTGTCTACGTGCTAGCCCTGAACCAGCTAGCAACCGAGATGTCGCCAAATATCGGGAGCTCGGCGCTGCAGGTGGCCCCGTATTTCCTGCCAATGCTGGCACCCCTGGGAGAAGCGGGTGTGACGCAACCCGCTGATTTCACGCCACACGACAATACCCTGGAGTGAACGATGCCGAGGTACACCGTCACCGGTCTACGTAACCAGACGACGAAAGCCGTTCTCATTTCGGCCGTCTTTGACGGCCGCCCAAGGGAGGTTTCAACACGAACCAGATCCGGAGACTGGGGCCAGTGGACCCGATTCGCCGAAGTCGTCGACGCCGCAAACCCCACCCGAGCCGAAGCGACTGTCAACGCTCACTTCATCAAGCGCTGACAGTCGTAGCGTTGCTTGTCCCATCGTCGAGCGCCACGATCGTCCACCCGGCGCAGCCGGTAGACGGTCGTGGCGGTTCGCTGGCTTCCAGATTTGCGGCACTACGCGGCGACCTGCTTCAGCAGGAAGTCCTGCTCCCTACAGGGAATGCCCGATGAGATTTCTACCCATCTCCAACTGTCTCGTCACAAGGAGCGCCGGTCTTCCTAGCCTCACCGGGCATTCGCCGGACGACGGCTGGCTTTGTCAATACATTGGGCGCTGGACTTCTGATTCCTGGAACTGCTCACCAAACCGCGCGAGAAGAGCGTCACCATGCCATTCCCCCACAACGACGATCAGGTCGTCAACTACAGAGTCACCGATGCCGTCGACCTCAACCGACTCGTACCCGGCGCACGGGCGTACCGCTACGCCTCCGTCACATCCGTCGGCCAGCTCGACGTGATCGTGCTGTGCTGCGGCCGGATCTCGCGGCTCAGCGGCGATTTCGTGCACGCCGTCCATCTGGCCTTGTGTACCAACTGCGCATTGACATACGACGTGCGCGTAATCGACGAAAACGACGGTGGCTTCGTCGCCCAGTTCATCGTCCGTGACGAGCGGCCCGTCGTGGCCCGGCGACGCAGCGACCACTGGCTTGCCCGCCAGTACCAGAGCTGCTGACTCTGCAGCAAATCCTTACCCACGGCTCGGACACTCGCCACCCGGCCGTCGCAGGCATGTCGCGAGCCCGGCGGACTCGTTGGGCCGGTGGTTCATGGCGTCAGGTGCCTTCTTGCACTCCGGTGATTCCCGGTGGGCTGAGTTGGTCGGCCACCTGCTGCCGATCCCACTGCACGACCGCGCCGAGTAAGCAGGATCCTGCGCCTCCCTTTCCTTCTCGCTTACACGGGCTCCGCCGACACGGGTTTCCCATCGGCGTCCTGTTTCGTCCTTATTCGCTTCGTAACAAGGAGCGCCACCCCATGACCATCACCGACGCTCTTGCCGCTCGTGCATTTCTGCTGCGCGCCACCGAACCGCCCGCTCCAGCTGTCAGTGCGTTCGTCGTCGCACACGGCCCGGTGGAAGCGGTCGAACGCATCCGGTCCGGGGCTGCACCGCAGGCGGTCCTGCAGGAGATCTGCAACCGCCAGCCTCGTATCGTTGAGGACCTGGCGGCGATCGACGCCGGCCGATTCCGGCTGTTGACTCCGGACGATCCCGACTGGCCGCATGGTGGGTTCCACAGCCTGTCGGAGCACGGCCTCGGTGCTCCCCTAGGTCTCTGGGTTCGTGGCAACGCCGGCCTGGCTGAAAGCACATGTGCGGCCGTGTCCGTGGTAGGCAGCCGCGCGGCCACCGGCTACGGCGAACACGTCGCCAAGACCCTTGGCATGGATCTGTCCCGGTCAGGTGTCACCGTCCTGGCCAGCGGTGCCTACGGCATCGACGGCCATGCCCATTGCGGCGCACTGCTCGGCCCCACACCTCCGATCGCGGTCCTGGCCTGCGGCGTCGACGTCGCCTACCCCCAGGGACATGCCCGGTTGCTGGATTCGGTCGCGCACAACGGACTGCTGATCAGCGAGTACCCCTTCGGTACGAGGCCCACTCGGCCCCGGTTCGCAGCCCGGGGCCGGCTGCTGGCAGCCCTCGGGGTGGCGACCGTCGTCGTAGAGGCCGGCCTCCGCAGCGGTGCTGTGGCCGTTGCCTATACCGCCGCGGCGCTGGGCGTCGCGTCTACGGCGTTCCCGGCCCGATCACCTCCGCCGCATCGACCGGCGTAACTGACCTGTTTCGGGCCGGCGTTGCCACTCCTGTCGCCGCAGCCGACCACATCACCCATCAGGAAGGCATCCGATGACCGAACACTTCGACCTGGCTGCCCACATCGAGCAGGCGGTGGCTAGCCTCGGCCTTCCGAAAGACTGGGACCTTCGTGTCGAGATCGGGCCCCGCCGTAGCACTCTCGGACTCGAACTCAAGCCGGGCGAACCAGTAAGGGTGCTGGCGCCGCCGCACGCCACCCCGGAACAAGTCGCGAATTTCGTCCGCGTTCGCCGGAGTTGGCTCGCGAAGAACATACCCGAAGCCCGGCAGCTCGCCCCAGATTTCGCGGTCAAGGAATTCGTCGATGGTGAGGAGTTCGCTCTGCTCGGCCGGACCTACCAGCTCCGGCTCACCGAGGACGGTACGCCTGCACGAACCGAGCGCGTGGTCCACGACCTGGGAGCCACGGACGTCCTCTACATTCCGCACACCCGGCTCGAGGCGAGCCGTAATGCGGTGATCACGCTCTACCGCGACCGTGGATTGACGTGGGCCAAGGAGCATGGTGAGCGGTACGAACGCCGCGGCGGCATCCAGGGCGTGCGATATGAAGTCCGCAGCCTCGGCCGTCGCCGCTGGGGCGCCTACAGCCCGGCCAAGCACCTCGTCAGCCTCCACTGGCCGGTATTCGGACTACCGCTCGAGCTGATCGAGTACGTTCTCGTTCACGAACTCGCCCACGCCACCCGCCCGTCGGGTCAGCCCCACGGGCCAGCCTGGCAACACCAGATGAACCTGTGGATGCCCGACTGGCGCCAGCGCAAGGAAGCATTGGCCCAGGCCGGTCGACGGGCCTGGATGGGCGACTGCCAACCGACCTGATCCGCCACAAGTGGCGAGGCAACGCGTCGCCCGGCCTCATCAGTGAAGCGACGGGCATCCTGCGTACAGCGCCGCGCACCTTATACAGGTGTCGGGTCCAACCATGCGTCCTGTTGAGAGGAGTGATAGACATGCATGGTAGACAGGCGACGACGACGAGGTTCGCTCGCCGCGGTGATCCCGATAGGTGGTGGCGTCCACGTGAGCCAGCCGGACGAAACGCCTAAGGAGGTCCTGCAGTTACGCGCTTGCAGATCCAAGCTCGATGGCATCAAGAGGGACCTACAGGAAGCTCGCGAGGAGCAAGCCGAGGTCGAGGCGAGGATCACCAACCTCCTCGCACGGCAACGCGAGGCGCGTAAGGAACGGCATCAAGCGGTTCTCGACGCTGACGCCGCTAAGATCCCGCGTTTGACGATCTCCAAGGAAGTCGGAATGCAGCGCAGCAACGTCTACAAGCTCCTGGAGGACGGAAACGCCTCCGATTCGTAGCTCTGAACGCTTTGCGCGAGTGTCCCGTATCGGTGGAGCAGAGGCCGACCAGTGCCGTGCTGTAGCGGTGTGCGGGCTCGGTACGGACGTCAGCCACATAGCGGTGATGCTGACTGTTGCCGGAAGAACGTGACCGGGTCGACGGGTTGGCTGTCGACTTCGACCTGGAAATGCAGGTGCGGGCCTGTTGATTCCCCGCGATCGCCGACCTCGGCAACGGGTTGTCCAGTGTGGACCCCTTGGCCTTTCTCGACGATGTTGCGGTTGTTGTGCCCGTAGGTGGTGACGACGCCGTTTGAGTGTTGTATGCGGATCCAGAGTCCGTAGCCACGGGCGGGGCCGGAGTCGATGACCGTGCCACTGCTGGCGGCAAGGATGGGTGTGCCTATCGGTGCGGCGATGTCTTGACCGCGATGAAACTCGCTACCTCGCCGACCGAAACCGGAGGTGCACTGCCCCTGCGCGGGAACGGTCCAGTTCCCGGAGGGCGTGCCGGTGCAGGCAGCATCATGGACGCTGCCGAGGAGTTGGCGCGCAGCGTGTTCGTGTTGGGCGTATTCGTGTGGAAATCCGGAGCGCTGGACGGCTTGTGCAGCATCGTTGATGGTCATCTTCTGCCAGCCGGGAACTGCGAGAAGATGCCGATAGAACTGGGTGGTGCTGTAGGTGCTGTTCATGACTTGGTCGGCGCCCCACCCTTGGGATGGGCGTTGCTGGAACAGTCCGAGGCTGTCTCGATCGCCGTGATCGAGGTTGCGCAGCCGGGATTCTTGGATCGCGGTCACGAGTGCGATCACCCAGCCGCGCTCTGGGACGTTCATCTGCTTCCCTATTGCGACGATGATTGCAGCGTTCGAGATCTGGTCCGGTCCGTACCCGTGGCTCGCCGTAGCTGAGTCGGTTGGAGTGCAGTTCGTAGAACCGCCACTGTTGAAGAGGGTGGCTGCGATTCCCAACAACGCGGCGGCAGCAAGCACGATCACTGCGATGGCGCCGACCAGCACCGTGGTGATGAGTTTGCGCATGCGCAGATCACCACGCTGGGGACCACGTCAGATCCCTGGCGTGCCAGGGTGGCATCGGTGCAGGTGGGCTCAGGCGCGGCTGCGATGTCGGCTCGATGGCCTCGGGGAGGGTGTTGCTGGCGGTTGCTGGCAGCGCCAGCTGCGGCCAGGCGGCGAGCAGCTCGATCAGCCGTCGGCGCCCGGCTCGAGAATTCCGTAGAGGCAACCACATCTCGGGGGATGCGCCTGCGCCGACGTGCTGCAGGTGTTGGGCATTGGTGGTCGCGATCGGTAGGTCGTGCGGCCTGGCATGGGTTTTCAGGTGCTCGGTCAGCAAGTTCCGCACGTGGGTTTCCCGTTGTGGAGTGGCGAAGTACGCCAGCAGCGGAGTGATGACGCGGGTGGTGGTGGCGAGTTCGAAGTAGCCGGGCAGTTTCGCTACGAAGCGGGACAACTGGTAGCTGCCGGTGTCCCACTCCAGGAACCATTCGATCTCACGGTCGCCTTCGCGCCAGCGGCCGTAGCCGTCGGGGCGGACGAGGTCGCCGAAATGGCGGGCGCAGCGGGCCTCGGACCACCATGCGGTCACTGCACAGTCATGCCTAGCGAGAGCGTCCGCGAGGAGTGTGGTGAAGAAGCTGTTCACGCCGTGCAGGTGAGCCAAGCGTAGTGAGTAGGCGATGCCGACGGAGCGTTCAGCGCGGAATTTGAGCTCGCGCGGTTCGAGGCCGTCCTCGTGGGCAAGGACATGGGCGCCGGCGGTGTCGAGGACGTAGTACATCGGCGCTCGTCCCCGTCCGATGTAGGGCTGGAAGCGGTCGAGCACGCGCCATTGGTAGAGCCGGCGCAGCCGGTGGTTGGCGGCGCGGCCGGACGGGAACGCGATCGCGGTGATCTGGTGTGTGGTCAGTACGCGGTGTTCGGCGAGCATGCGCGCGATCCACCGGTCGCGAGCGGTGAGGTGTGCGGCGATGGTGGCTTGATGTTCGGTGGACGCGGCCAGCCGTGAGCTGACGCGACCAGGTACCGGAGCGCGAAAATCACGTTGCGGTCTAATGGGTTCCAACATGCAGAGTCCTCCGAACGGGATCGCAGAGACGCACAGCGGCGCGCCGCCCAGTGATGCGGGGTTGCCTTGGGACTGGGTGTTTCAGCTCGCGCGGCGCGGGTCGAAGCCACTGGCGTCCGGCTCGTCGTCGTGTGCGCGGTCGGCACTGGAGGCCAGGGGGCGGGTGTGGCGTGCCGCTGCCTGACGGACCGTCTTGGCTCGCCCGCGGATAGCCGGCGGGAGCGGTTGGGTGGTGACTGTGAACGGTGGCGTTTCCTCGCCGTTGACGACCAGTCGGGTGGCGGCGTGGAAGGCGCCGAGGTGGGCTAGGTCGTGTTCGGAGATCCGGGGGGCGGTGTGGCGGGCGAGTTCGCGGGCGTCTTCCGGTGAGGCGTTGAAGAAGATTTTCGAGCGGGCGTTGGTGGAGATTCCTTCTTTGAGATCTCGTGGGAGTTGACTGAGATGCTGGTGCGCGAGCGTCATCGCGAGCCGGTAGCCACGGGCTTCGGCGAGCATGTCGTCCATGGCGTAGGGCAAGTTGAGGAAGTTGTGCGCTTCATCGACGTAAAGGGCTGCGTCCTGTCGGTGGCGTTGCGGCAGCTTCGCGCGGCCGGTGGTGGCTTGCCAGACACGCGCGACGATGAGCGAGCCCAACAACCGGGTGGTGTCTTCACCGAGGCTGCCTTTGGGGATACGCACCAGGCACAGGCCACCATCCAACACAGTAGATAGATCCACTGTGGAAGGACCTGCCGCGATGGCCTTGACCACGAACGGCCGCAACAAGAACGCCCGCAGTTTGTTCAGCAGCGGGGCGATGGACTGAGCGCGGGCGGCGTCGGAGAGCTGCTCATACCAGTTCCAGAATCCCCGCAGCGTCGGGTCATCCTTTAGAGTTCCTAACAGAATGATCACTTGTAGTGACTGGCATTCCCTGATGGTTGATCATGATCGTGTGAAGAAGGGTGAGCAGCCGCCATGGATCGTGTCCGACGAGCTGTGGGAGCGAATCGAGCCGT
>NZ_SMKW01000005.1 GCF_004348985.1 Saccharopolyspora elongata
CCAACCGACTCGTCGGCATCCTCCACGGATGCCTCAAAACCGGCACCCTCTACGACGAGACGACCGCCTGGTCGCATCACATCAACTCGGCTGCTGCTTGACATTCAAGCTCCTGGGATGTCTTTCGTGGCTTGGGGTGCGCCGTTTTCGCGCGAAACCGGCGTTTCGCACGCGTGGCGGGCGCCGTTTTCGCGCGAAAACGCCACCTCCACCCGGACGTGTCAGGTGTCAGGGGCGGGTGGTGAGGGCGTGCCAGCAGCGCATGCAGGTGTCTTCGCGGATCCAGTCCACTTCGGAGCGATCGTGTAGCTCTGCTGCGTCCGCTTCTGCTCCGCAGAACGCGACCGCCGGGGTACCGGCAGGGGTTTTCGTTGCTGTGATGGGGAATGCGTGGCGTCCTCCCGTGACCGGGCGCCAGACGTAGGTCAAGTAGTCGAACATCCGGGCTCCCTTCGATGACAACATCAACTCGCATAAATGCTTGCATCGCATTTATGCGATCCACTAGATATCGTTCGAGTGGACACGCTGGAGTGACAGCACGACCAGGCAGGAGACTGCCCAGCATGGCGATCAGTCCAACCGTTCGAGGCAAGGTCCTGGCCAAGCGGCTGCTCGAACTCCGCAAGGACTCCGGGTACACGCAGGCCGACGTCGCGAAGGGCCTCGACTGGCGGCAGTCGAAGGTCAGCAGGATCGAAGCGCGCGAGCAGAGCGTCAGCGTTACCGACGCACACGCGCTTGCGTCGTTCTACGGCGTCGCCGCCGAGGAGCGGGACCTTCTGGTCATGCTCGCCCGCGACTCGAAGAAGAAGGGCTGGTGGCAGTCGTACGGTGACCTGATCCCGGAGTGGTTCGACACCTTCGTCGGGATGGAGGCCGAAGCCTCGTCCGTGGTCACCTACGAATCGGACTTCGTCCCGGGACTGCTGCAGACCGAGTCGTACGCCCGGGCAACTACCAGGGCGACGTTCCTAGAAGCGACGCCGGAGGAAGTCGAGCGCAGCGTGGATCTTCGGATGCAGCGCCAGAAACGGCTCTTCGCGCCCGAGCCGCTCCGGCTGTGGGCGGTCATGAGCGAGACCACCCTCCGGCGCCCGGTTGGCGGCGAATCCGTTCTGCGCGAGCAGATCGACCACATCCTCGAACTGACCGAGCAGCCCAACATCGTCGTCCAGGTGATGCCCTTCACAGCAGGCGGCCACCCGGCACTTGGGCCTTTTGTTCTTCTCGGCTACGCGGAAGAGTGGCACCCGGACGTCGTGTACCTGGAGACCCAGGCCGGGGCGCAGTGGGTTGAGGAACCGCAGCAGGTCGGCAGGTTCAGGACCGTGATCGAGCACCTGCGGGCCCACGCGCTGGATCCTGGCGACTCAGTGCACGCCATGCGTAGCCGGGCAGGAGAACTTGATGGAAGCGTTCGCCAACTGGAGGAAGTCAAGCCGAAGCGCCGGGCAGGGAAACTGCGTTGAGGTGGCTTTGGTGTCTCGGGTGGTTGCCGTTCGGGATACCAAGGATCGGGATGGTGCCGTGTTGGTGTTTCCCCGGCGGCAGTGGGCGGCGTTCCTCTCGGGGTTGCGGGACCGCCGCTGAGCGGTGCGCTGACCCGGTCGTTCGTGGAAGGCTTTCACGAATTGTTGGGTCTGGGGCGGCTGGTCCGCCTGGGGCGTGGGCGCTTCTGATCGGCATCGCCGCAGGTGGCGGCGTGTGGTATCAGGTAGCGGTCAGGGCTCGTCGAGCCGGTTCCACGGCGCTCGGGCCTTCGCGGCACAGGGAGGAGGCCGTGATCGTGAGGACTCGTTCCGCTTCCTTGGTCTCGTTGGTCGCCGTTGCCGTTCTGACGGCCGGCGGGGTCGCTTCGGCTGAGCCGCGCTGGGCCGCCGCGTCCAGCGCGGCCGTGCATCCTGGCGTGCAGACCGTGACCAACTCCGCGCAGTGCACCTCGAACTTCGTGTTCCAGGGCGGGTCGAAGGTGTACCTCGGGCAGGCCGCGCACTGCGCCAGGACCGGCGGCGTCGAGCAGACCAACGGCTGCACTTCGCCGTCGCTGCCCATCGGCACCCAGGTCCAGATCACCGGCGCGAGCAAGCCGGGCGTGCTGGTCTACAGCTCGTGGCTGACGATGCAGGCGATCAAGGAGACGGACGCCAACACCTGCGCCTACAACGATTTCGCGCTGATCCAGCTCGACCCGGCCGATGTCGGCAAGGTCAACCCGAGCTTGCCCGTGTGGGGTGGCCCCAGCGGCCTGAACACCGGCGGGCTGCAGCAGGGCGACGTCGTGGTGACCTACGGCAGTTCGAAGCTGCGGGCCAGTGCCAGCGACCTGAACGCGAAGGCGGGCACCTCGCTCGGCGATTCCGGCGGCGGCTGGAACCACACCATCCTCACGGTCACGCCGGGCATCCCCGGCGATTCCGGCAGCGGAGTCCTGGATTCGTCGGGGCGCGCGGTGGGCGTGCTGTCCACTTTGAACATTTCCGCGCAGAACTTCGGGAGCAACGGTGCCGGCGATCTCGCGCGTGAGCTGGACTACCTGCACGCGCACTCGTCGCTGCGGAACATCTCGTTGGTCACCGGAACCCAGGAATTTCGCACCATCCAGTGATTCCTCAGATGGCCCGCCACCAGGGCTGGGCTTCGGTGGTCGGGAACATGCCGTCGCCGAGGACCACCCGGAACGGGTTCGGGCCGATCACCGCCCAGGCGTGCCGCGCCCGCTCCGCCGGGAAGTCCGGGCTGGTGACCAGCTCGAAGAGGTCGTCGAAGGCATCCGAGAACAGTTCGCTGAGGTGCTCGCCGAGCCGGTCGTACGCGCCGTTGCGCAGATGTGCGGCGAGCGCGTCGAGGTCGATCTCGTCGAGCATCCGGGCCGTGGCCGGGTCGTCGGCGAGGAGGTGCTCGGCCGCTGCCAGGCAGAGTTCGCGCAGCTCGCCGGAAACCTCGACGACGGACGGCATCGTGCTGAACGCCGCCATCAGGTCGCCCGGGTCCTGGTGCGGGAGGCCCTTTGCCTTGCCGTGGCAGTACGGCACGAACTCCGGGAACTCCATGGCGTGCGCCGCCTGCGCCACGCGCAACCAGAACTCGGTCGGCAGCTCGTCGGCCCGGCCCGCCTCGTCGGCCCAGTGCCCGACGAAGTGCAGCGCGTTCATCCAGAAGTGGTTGTACCCGTCGTCGATGCACTCCGCGATCTCGACGGCCTGCCCGCTGTCGTCGAGCAGCGACTCCGGTACGAGTTCCGTCGCGGCGGTCAGGTGCTCCACCAGGTTCCCCTCCGGGAACACCAGGTCGGCGGTCAGCCAAGTCGGGTACATCCGTCGCCTCTCTCCCGCTGCCGACCGCCCCGCGGGCCGGCATGCCGAGGTTGAGACGCGCCACCACGAGCCGCAGTTCCGCCGTCCTGCCGGCCGCGCCACACCGCCGGTCAGCGGCGCGGCGCGGCCGGGACGATCAGCGCCAGACGGCTACCACGGAGGGGCGGGGTTGGCTGGTCCCGCCGTCCGGCCAGTGGGAGACCGGATTGTCGGCGTTGGCCCCGTCGACCTCTCCCGGGTGCTGGGCCGAGACCATGATCAGGTCGTCCTCGATGATCGGGCCGCAGGCTTCCGCGCCGCGCGGGACGCTGAGGAACTGCATCACGTGGCCTCGCTCCGGGCCTTCCAGCGGCACCGCGTAGAGGCCGTCGTTGGCGCCCAGGGCCTCCGACGAGTCAGTGGTGATCCAGAGGTTGCCGTGGCTGTCGAAGGCCACGTTGTCCGGGCAGGCGATCGGGCTGACCTGGGACTTGTCGAAGCCCGCGAAGTACGTCGCCGGGTCGTTCGGGTCGCCGCAGACCAGCAGCAGGCGCCAGGCGAAGCGGGTGCTCGCCGGGTCGTCGTCGAGCTCCAGGACCTGGCCGTACTTGTTGCCGTTGCGCGGGTTCGGCTCGTCGGCCGGTGCCTTGCCGGTCGCCCCGCGGTCCGAGTTGTTCGTCAGCGCCGCGTAGACGCGGCCGGTCTTCGGATGCGGCTGCACGTCCTCCGGGCGGTCCATCTTCGTGGCGCCCACCTTGTCGGCCGCGAGGCGCGTGAAGACGTAGACCTCTTCGGCGGTCATGCCGGGCACGAAGCTGGTGTCGTTGTGCGCCAGCGGAATCCACTCGCCGGAGCCGTCGAACTCGCCGTCCGCCGGGAGCTTGCCGGAGCCGTCGATCTCGTCCGGGCTGTCGCCGGTGAACTTCGCGACGTAGAGCGTGCCCGAGTCCAGCAGCGACATGTTGTGCCGCCGGGCGTGCTTGCTGCGGCCCGGTTTCATCCGCCGGTCCGAGACGAAGCGGTAGACGTACTCGAACTTCTCGTCGTCGCCCATGTACGCCACGACCCGGCCGTCGTCGGCGACCCGGATGTTGGCGCCTTCGTGCTTGAAGCGGCCGAGGGCGGTGTGCTTGACCGGCGTCGATTCGGGGTCGTGCGGGTCGAGTTCGATGATCCAGCCGAACCGGTTCGGCTCGTTGACCTGCTTGGCCAGGTCCCAGCGGGAGTCGAAGCGCTCCCACTTCCGCTCGCTGGCGGCGCCCTTGATCCCGTAGCGCGCCAGCCGCTCCTTGGTCGCCGGGTCGGTGATCGAGTCGGCGTTGGCGAAGTAGAAGTGGATGTTCTCCTCGCCCGAGAGGATCGTGCCCCACGGGGTCACACCGCCGGAGCAGTTGTTCATGGTGCCGAACGATCGCGTGCCGGTCGGATCCGCCGGAGTTCTCAGCAGTTCGCTGCCCGCCGCCGGGCCGCGCAGCTCGAACGGGGTGTTGAGGGTGATCCGCCGGTTCAGCGGGTCGAGCACCGGTTTCGGCGCGCCGTCGCCGGTTTCGAGCACCACGACCGACAACCCGTGCGCGGCCCAGGCGACCCGGACCTGCTGCTCGGTGGGGTTCTCCGGGTCGTAGCCGCGGAACAGGAACTCCTCGGAGGTGTACTCGTGGTTGTTCACCATCAGCCGTCGGTCGTCGCCCAGCGGCAGCAGCGCGCAGAAGTCGTTGTTGTAGCCGAACTGCCGCTCCTGGGCTTCCGGGGTCTGGTCGTCGAAGTCGAACTCCGGGGCACCGGGCAGGATCGGGTCGCCCCACCTGATCACGACCTGCTGCTGGTAGCCCTCCGGCACGACGACGGCGTCTTCGCTGTTCGGCCGCACCGGGGTGAAGTCCAGCCCCGGCGGCCGGCCGGGCGCGGCGACGGCGGGCCGTCCGGCGAGGCCGGGCAGCACCGCGGCGGAGGCCGCGACCACCGCGCCGGCACGCAGCAAACCCCGGCGGGACAGCACGTTCTGCAGCAGGTCGCCGAAGTACTGGTTCTCCGTCGGGTTCGGCGGGTGCTCCGCGCACTGGTCGCCGCAGCGGTACCGGCAGGTCACCCGCGCCCGCCCGGCCGACAACAGCGGTAGTAGTCGACGTTCGCCCGGCTGTGCCACCGCAACCTCCCAAGCTTGATCGAGAAATGGCTAGGAGCGTATGACACCACCAAAAGAAGGCAAACACTCTTCGAAAACTCGGCGAATTCTCGAAGAGTGCTTGCAAGCAAGCCTGTTTCCAGGCTCGTTTTGGGTGGCGGTGCGGGTGGCGGAACCTCAGAGGCCTTCTCGCTGTGGGATCCCCGACTCATGAATGACCAATTCACCACGTCGGGGCTGTCCTCGCGAGAAGACCTCTGAGAACCCGCGGCGGTGCGAGTTGCGAGGGTGGGCTAAGCGGCTGCGCCGCTTCAAAGGCAACAACCCGCGTCGCCCATCCCACGCCACCACATCTGAACAGCCGGTCAGAACTCTTCGCCGACCAGTGCGGCTTCGGCGGGAACCGAGCGCGTGTTGGCCTGGGTGCGCAGCTCCGCGAACAGCAGGCCCGCGGCGATCACGCACAGGATCGCGCCGGCCGCGAACGGGGCGTGCTGCGAGCCGAACCACTGGGCCACGTGTCCGACCAGCGTGGCCGCGGCCGCCCCGCCGAGCCAGCGCAGGAAGTTGTAGCCCGCGCTGGCGACCGGGCGCGGCGCGTCGCTGATGCTCATCGCGGTTCCCGTGAACAGGGTGTTGAGCAGGCCGGAGGCCAAGCCGCTGAGGATCACCGCGACGACCACCACGGGCTTCGAGCCGAACGTCATGACACCGAGCAGCACCGCGAAGATCAGCACCGCGAAGATGGTGCCGCCGACCTCGCCGAGCCGGCCCGCGAGCCGCGGGGCCAGGAACACGCCGGCGAGGGCGACGCACAGACCCCAGCCGAAGAACACCAGGCCGACCGCGATCGCGCCGAACTCCAGGACGAACGGCGACCAGGCCAGGACGATGAAGAACGCCGCGGTGTAGAGGGCGGCGCCGAGCGAGGTGCGCAGCAGGCCGCCGTGGCGGAGCGCCCGGATCGGGTCGAGCAGCCGGACCTTGGTCCGGTCGGCCCGGTCGCCGTCCTTGGGCAGGAAGCCCGCCGAGAGGATCAGCGCGATCGCCATCAGCACCGCGGTGCCGGCGAACGGTCCGCGCCAGGAGATGTTGCCCAGCAGGGCGCCCAGCAGCGGGCCGGTGGACAGGCCGATGCCCAGCGCCGCCTCGTAGAGCATGATGGCGGCCCCCTGGCCGCCGCTGGCGGCGCCGACGATCACCGACAGCGCGGTGGCGATGAAGAACGCGTTGCCGAGGCCCCACACCGCGCGCAGCGCGACGAGCTCGCCGATCGAGCCGGCCATCGCGCACGCGAGCGTCGCGATCACGATCAGCACCAGCCCGGTGACCACGGTCCGCTTCGCACCGAAGCGCGCGCTGAACGCGCCGGTGATCAGCATCGCCAGCACCTGCACGCCCAGGTAGGACGAGAACAGCAGGGTGACCTGCTCGGGGCCGGCGTTCAGCGCTTCTGCGATCGAGAGCAGGATCGGGTCGACCAGGCCGATGCCCATGAAGGCGATCACGGCCGCGAACGCGGTGATCCACACCGCCTTCGGTTGTCCCTTGAAAACGTCGAGTAACCGAACGTCGTGCCCGGCGCTCATCGGTCGCCACCCCTCGCTGGACGAAAGTAATTCGTTCGCAATGCTAACAAGTTTTTGTTAGCGGGACAAACGACGATGAGCGAGCTCACTATCGGTGGAGGCCCGGCCGGGCCGGAATCGCGGTGCTCAGGAGCTCAGGGCCGCCTGCGCTGCCGCCGCGATCACCTCCTCCTCGTGGTGCGCGGCGAGGACCGCGAGGATCTCGCCTGCGCTGTTGTGCTCCGTCGCGGCGATTTCCGCGATCAGCTCGACCTGCGCGGGCCCCGGCTGCCTGCTGAACTCCGCGAGGAACAGGTCGACGTCCTCGTCCAGCGCCGCCGCCATGCCGTCCAGGGAGAACAGCAGCTCATCGCCGGGGCGGACCACGTTCTCGGTGCTCGCCGGGCGGGACTGCAGCCACATCCGCGCCGCCGGGCCGGCCACCGGATCCTCGGCCAGCTCGCGCACCGCCGACACGCCCTCGGCGCCGGTGTGCTCCAGCAAGCCCAGCGCCGCCAGGCGGATCGCCGGATCGTCCACGCGCCGGAGCAGCTCCGCCAGCTCCGCGCTGGCCCGCTTCGCACCGCGCTGCTCGACCCACCGCGGGATCAGGACCTGCTGCACGTCGGCCGGGGTGTCCGCGGCCACCAGCGCCAGCAACTCGGCCGGGTACTGCGCCAGGTCGTCCACAGTGGGCACCTGGAAGCCGAAGGCGCGCAACGATTCCCGCGCCGCCCACAGGCCCGGTGGCATCAACTCGATCATGGTGCGATCGGGGGCGACGCCTACGGGCACGGCGGCTTCCAGCGCCTCGATCTCCTCCGGGGCGGTGGTGACGTGGCAGCGGACCGCCAGCATCGCCTCCCACTGGGCGAGCATCCGGCGAACGACGCCGCGCACGGCCTCCCGGTCGCTCGGTTCTCCCGCGTCCAGGAGATCGCAGGCCATCGACACCACGAGCTCCAGCGGCACCGCGTCGGTCCGCGAGTACAGCACGCTCAGCGCGGCCTGGACGATCTCCGGCAGTGCGTCCTCGTCCTCGGCTATCCCGTCCAGCTCGGCGTGGAACACGTCGTCGATCAGCACGAAGCACTGCCAGAGCCGGGTCCACAGCAGTTCCGGTTCCGCCAGCAGAGGCTCCGCGATCAGCGCGGGCACCAGCAGGTCTCCGGCCGGCCGGACCAGGCCCGCCCGCTCGGCCCACTCCAGCAGCAGGTCGGCCTCCTCGGCGCCGGACGCCTCGCCGAGGGCGGCGACCAGATCGTCCACATCGGACGGATCGCGGCCGGTGCCGAGCCACTCCAGGACGGCGCGCATCTTCCGGATGACCGGCGAATTCGCCGCGATGGCCCGGTGCGGCTCCACGTGGACGAGATCGACCGGCGGCAACCAGAGCGCGGGCTCGTCCGGAGCCTCCTGCGCGTCGCGGCGCTCGATCTCCTCCAGGATCTCGCCGTCGAAGTCGATCTCACCGGCGTCCACCGCGTCGAAGAACTCCGCCGCCGACCCCGGATCCTCCGGATCGAAGCCGAGTTCGCGCATCGTCGCGTCCCAGAACTTCGCCGCCGCCCACTCGGTCGGCTCCGCCATCGCCGCCAGGTAGTCCGGCACGGCCCGCTCCACCGCCCCGTGCAGCTCGGCGAGCGAACCGGGCGAGGTGAGCAGGCCCGCCGCGGCCAGGAAATCCAGCCACTGGTGCAGGAAATCCGGCACCAGCGACCACTTCGGCACGAGCAACCGGCGGGGCACCACTTCGACCAGGAATCGCACCAGGTCTTCTTCGGTCCAGCGGGCCAGCAGCCCGTCCCTGGTGAACTTGTCGTCCAGCAGGCACCCGGCCAACCAGCCGGCGTCGGACTCCGGCCGGCTGCGGGTGAACGCCGCGACCAACTCGCCGCGCGCCGCCTCGAACCGGCCGACCTCGCCGTGGATGAAAGCAGTTCGCATCACGTGCTCCTCTCGCTCAGGTGTGCGGATCAGGTTAGGTAGCACGCCGAGCGGCGGCGGGGAGCCAAGCGAGTTGGGTGCGCGTGTCGTGATCCCCTGAACGGGCGGTATCTAGGTATGGCCCTCGGTACATGTCCCGCTTCGGCACCAGGGTCTTTCGGCCCATGCTTTCGACACGTCCGGAAACGGACGTACCGCTCGGGAAACCGGTGGTCGAACGGCGATGAGCCGCCGGAGCGACCGAGGCCCACCCGTTCGTTCCGGCCAGGGTCGACCCCGGATCCCCAGCGGCGTTCCCACACCAGGGAGGAGGTTGCATTGACCGGACAGCAGCTACTTGCCCCAGCTGCCTGTTGTTCGGCCCTCCCACCGGCGAGGCGGGTGCCACCCGTCCGACTAGGCGGCAACGGAGCCGCCGCACCCACCTCGCCGGTTCACCATCCCCCCGATCTCCCGAAGGCCCGCGAAAAGTCGAGATGAACAGTTCTTCCGAATACCGCTCCTACGGTTGGTGGGTCGAGCACGACCCGAACTCCGACCGCACCACACTCATCGTCGGCGGCCGCATCGGCGCGCTGCGGATGCCCGCCGAATTCGCCGCCCGCGTGCACCAGGTGCTCGCCATCCACCTCCAGGCCGGACCCGTGCTGGTCGACGGCGCCGACTGGGTGCTGCTCACCCAGCCCGGCGGCCGCGTCGAACTGCCCGAGGACCTCGACGAGGTCGTCGGAGTGCCGCCCGGCGCCCGCTTGGCCCTGCCGCCGCTGGACGACCCGAGCTGGATCAGCCCGCCGCGCGCGGACCGCCCGGCGCCGAGCCGGCAGGTCGTCATCTCGGCGGCCCGCCGCGCCCGCGCCCACGCCGAGCTCGCCATGACGGCCTGAGCTCGGACCGCCATGAGCGGCTGAGCGCGGAGTGAACGACGTAATCGCCTCGGTAGGAGAGGTGAACGGCCTGTTCGCCTCATTCGCCCGGCTTCGGTGGATGCCCGATGGGATGGAGTGAACGGACCGTTCGTCTCGATAGGCGCGGTGAACAGGCCGTTCACTTCAGCTGCCCCTCGCGTCACGGCTGTTCGGCCACCCAGACCGCGATCTGCGCGCGCGAGGTGGCGCCCAGCTTGGCGAGGATGTGCTCGATGTGGCTGTCCGAGGTCCGCTTCGAGATCACCAGCTGCTCGGCGATCTGCCGGTTCGACAACCCCTGCGCGACCAGCCGCGCCACCTCGCGCTCCCGCGGCGTCAGCCGCACCGGGTCTTCCTCGGAAGGCGCGGGCGGGCGCTCGCCGAGCGCGAACATGATCAGTTCGTCCAGCGCGTACTCCGCGCCACGGCTGCGCTCAGCGCGGAGTTCCGCCGTCGGCAGGGCGTTTCGGATGCGCGCGTCGGCTTCCGCGTGCCAGCCGAGGTGGCGCTCCAGGCCGAACAGGTAGCGGCCCAGCGGCCGCCACAGGTGCGCCACCGCCGAGCTCAGCCGGGCCGCCCGCGCCACCCGGCCTTGGGCCGCGGATACCCACGCCTCGAGCTCGATCGCCATCAGCATCCCGGGCACGTCGTTGAACAGCTGCTTGATCTGCAGGCATTCGTGCACGTGCGCCAGCGCGGCCGGGAAGTCGCCCTGCCGCCAGCGGGCCAGCCCGAGCACCAGCTCGGCCCACGAGCGGCCCCACAGCTCGCCGTGCTCCTCGCAGATCTCCCTGCATTCCTCGCACAGCTCGACGGCTCGCTCGTAGTCGCCGCGGAACACCGCCAGCAGCGCCAGGTTCGGCAGGCTGAGCAGCGCGACCCCGTCGTGCTGCAGCATCTCCCGCCGTTCCAGCGCTTCGGCCAGCCGGGAGGTCGCCGCCGCGTTCTCGTTGCGCAGCAGGTCGACCAGCCCGGCGATGTGCGCGGTCAGCACCAGCACCGAGCCGTACTCCGCCCGCCGCGCCGCGTCCCGTGCCTCGGCGAGCAGCGCGCGGGCGGCTTCGGTGTCTCCCTGCATGGCGCTGACCAGGCCGTTCGTCGTCAGCGCCCGGGTTCGCTGCTGATCCGGCTCGGACACCGCCCGGAGCATTTCGTCCAGCCAGTACCGGCCTTCCCGCAGCGAACCGCCGGCCGCCCAGAAGAACCGCAGGGCCGCCGCCATCCGCAGGCCCTCGTGCCCCTCGCCGGGCTCGGCGCGGCAGAAGTCCAGGGCGGCGCGCAGGTTCGACCGGTCCTGCCGCAGCCGGGTCAGCCACTCCACCTGGTGCGGGCCGAGCCATTCCGCGTCGACGTGCTCGGCGAGCAGTAGGAAGTGGTCGCGGTGCCGCCGCCGCAGCGCGGCCTCCTTCGCGCCGCCGCCGAGCCGCTCGCGCCCGTACTCCTGGATCGTCTTCAGCAGCCGGTAGCGGGTCCGGGTGGCGGGCTGGTCCTCCTTGACCAGCACGGACTTCTCCACCAGGCCCGCGACTCCGATGAACACGTCCTCGACGGTCACGCCGTCGCCGACGCAGACCGCCTCCGCCGCGTCCAGCTCGAAACCGCCGGCGAACACCGACAGCCGCGCCCACACGGCCTGCTCGGTCGGCGAGCACAGGTCGAAGCTCCACTCGATCGCCGCGCGCAGCGAGCGGTGGTGCGGGAGGCCGCTGCGATCGCCCAAGGTCAGCAAGCGGTACCGGTCGCTGAGCCGGTCGAGGATCTCCTCCACCGACAGCGACCGCATCCACACCGCGGCCAGCTCGATGGCCAGCGGCAGGCCGTCGAGCTGCCGGCACAGCCGGACCACCAGCGCCTCGTTCGCCGGGCCGATGGCGAATCCCGGCAGCACCGCGGAGGCCCGGTCGGCGAACAGCTCCAGCACCTCGAAGCCGGTGGCGCGCTGCACCACGTGGCCTTCCCGGTCCACCCGCGGCATGCCCATCGGCAGCACCGGCCACACCCGCTCCGCGGCGAGCGCCAGCGGAGCGCGGGAGGTGGCGAGGACGCGCACCTCGGGGGCGGTGGCGAGCAGGTCCCCGACCAGCGGCACGCACTCGTCCAGCAGGTGCTCGCAGCCGTCGAGCAGGATCAGCATCCGCTTGTCGGCGAGCTGATCGGCGAGCACCGCCTCCGGCGGCAGGTCCGAGGGTTCGAGCCCGAGGCTGGTGACCAGCACCTGGGCGAGGTCGTCGCCGGGCAGGACCTTGCCCAGTTCCACCAGCCAGATGCCGTCCGGGAAGGCGCGGCGCAGATCGCGCGCGACGCGGATCGCCAGGCGCGACTTGCCGACCCCGGCCACCCCGGTCAGGGTCACCAGCCGCGAGGCCGAGACCAGCCGCTTCACCTGCGTGATCGCCCCGCGGCGGCCGACGAAGCTCGTCAGGTCGTCGGGAAGTCTGCCCACCCGCCGGGTTGTCATGGCGGCCACCCGTGCTCGCCGAACGCCTTGTCGACACCGAGTGTAGGCCCGGGCTCCCCCGAACGACGGCGTCAGAAGTGCAGCACAGCCCAGGTCATGATGCCGCCGACCGCGCTGAACAGGCCGCCGAACAGCAGGAACGCGAAGCCGGCCAGCTCCGGCCCGTCGCCGGCCAGCAGGATCCGGTACGGGTCGTGCGGGTGCTGGCGGACGGTGATCCCGGTGCCCACCGGGATGCGGCGGATCAGCCGCCCGCGCCCGCTGGGCGCCTCCAGCACCTCGCCGGTCGGGGCGGTCCAGCGGACCACCGCGTGGTGCCGCGTCATGCCCTGCGGGCCGGTGCTGGTGGTTTCGCCGATCACGACGCCGTGGGAGCGCGGGCCGGTCTTGATGCGCAGCGTGGCGAGGATCCCGGCGACGCCGATGGCCAGCACGCTGCCGCCGACGCACAGGAACGCCGCCCCGAACAGGACGCCGTTGTCCATCAGGTCGTCGGCGGTCACGCCTCGCCAGAACGCCCAGAGCGCCGCCAGGCCGACGGCCAGCACGACCGCGCCGATCAGCGCGAAGATCACCGCAGGCCCGCCGTCGTGGCCGGGGAGGAAGATCTTCGACGGGTCGGCGCGGTCGTAGTGCACCAGGACGCGCCGACCGGGGATGAACGACGTGTGGGTCTTCGAGATCTCCGACTTCGCCCGGTGGGTCCGGCCGTCCTCGGCGACGAACTCGATCATCGGCGCGTGCTGGTAGCTGCCGCCCGAGCCGTCGTTCGACGACGACCACCTGCTGTCCTGGGCGACCACGATCCCGTGCGCCCGGCCGCCGTGGCGGACCAGCCGCCGGTTCCGCCGGACCTGCCGCGCGCCGCCCACCAGGAAGATCGCGCCGAGCACCACCGGCACGAGCACGGGCAGCACGCCGAAGTCGAAGTCCACGCCCGATCAGACTCGCGCCGGGCGCCGGCGGTTCCTCAGCGGTCGGACACCAGCGGCAGACCGGCCTGGTGCGCGGCGGTGAACTCCTCGTCGACCAGCACCACCTCGCGGCCCGCGCGCGCCAGCAGCGACGCCGCCGCGGCGGCCCGGTACCCGGCGCTGCAATGCACCCACACGACCCCGTCCGGGAGCTCGTGCGTCCGGTCGCGCAGCTCGAAGAGCGGGATGTGCACGGCGTTCTTGAGGTGGCAGGCCCGCCACTCGCGGCGCATCCGCACGTCCAGCACGACCGTTCCCGGGCCGGCTTCGGCGAGGTCGTCGAACGTCGCGGACGGCAGGTTGCGGACCAGGCTCGGGTCCGCGGCGAGCTCGTGCGGATGCCCGACCGCCGCCATCGGCCGCTCGATGCCGATGCGCGCCAGCTCGCGTTGCGCGGCGGCGACCTGCTCCGGCGATTCGCCGACCAGCGTCAGCGGCGCGCCCCGGTCGGCCAGCCAGCCGAGCCAGGTGGCCAGCGGCCCGTCCAGGCCGAGGCTGATCGTGCCCGCCAGGTGCGCGTGCGCGAACGCCCGGCGGGACCGCAGGTCCACCACCCAGTCGCCGACGCGCAGCCGCCGGGCCAGCTCCGCCGGTCGCACCCGGGCCGGTTCCCGCAGGTCGACCGGTTCCGGACCGGCCGCGTTCCGCGCGCCCATCTGCGCGTAGTACGCGGGGAACGCGTCCAGCGCGGACAAGGCGTGGTCGACGAATTCGTCCTCGCCGAGCCGGAACGCGGCGTTGACCTTCTTCTGCTGGCCGACGGTCGCGGAGCCGCCGGTCACGGCGTCGGCCGAGCAGTAGCTGCCGAAGCCGTGCGTCGGCCATATCGCCGCGTCGTCCGGCAGCACCTCGGCGAGCTTGCGCACCGACGCGTGCTGCTGCCGGGCGAGCTCCTCGCTGTGCTGCTGGCCGAGCAGATCGGTGCGCCCGGTCGAGCCGAACAGCAGCGACCCGCCGGTGAACACCCCGACCACGCCGCCGGGCTCTTCGAGCACGTACGACAGGTGGTGGAAGGTGTGCCCGGGCGTCGCCAGCACGCGCAGCCGCAGCCCGGGCGACACCGCCACCACGTCTCCTTCGGCCAGCGGGCGCCGCGCGAACGACACCACGTCCGACGCCGACACCCCGTACTCCGCACCGGTCAGCCGGCACAGATCCAAGCCGCCGGAGAGGTAGTCGTTGTGGATGTGCGTCTCCAGCACGTGGGTGATGCGGGCCCCTCGGCTACCGGCGACGGCGAGCATCCGGTCGACGTCGCGCTGCGGATCCACCACGGCCGCCACCGCGCCGTCGGTGACGAGGTAGCTGCGGTCGCCGAGCGATGAGGTCTCGACGACTTCCACCGCGACCATGACACCACCCGCTGGTCAGCCGGACTTCTCGTCGCGGCCGTGGACCTGGGCCGGCGGGTGCGTGGCCTCGACGGCGGTGAACGTTTCGAGGATCTTGTAGCGGTGCTCGGCGCCCTTCGGGATGATCCACGAGTCGCCCGGCTCGAGCAGCACCGTCTGGCCCTCGCTCTGCAGCTCCGCGCGGCCGCTGATCACGTATCCGGCCGTCTCGTAGTCGCGGGCCGCCGACTGCTTGTCCACGCCCGGCGGCTCGTCGCGCCACAGCCGCATCGCCAGGCCGACGCCTTCGGCGAGGTAGTACTGGCCGAGGGCGCCGCGCGGTGAGTGCGCGCCGTCCACCTTGATGATCGTGGTGTCGCTCATCGGATCCCCCTCCCGTGCCCGTTTCGCCTCGATTCTCCCGCCGCCGGGGCAGTCGGGCAGCGCGGCGGGTCAGCCCCAGATCGCGGCGGCCAGCACCACGCCGAGCACGCCCGAACCGATCCCGGCGAGCGTCGTGACGACCACGTTGAGCACCGCGAACAGCCGTGCGCCGTCGAGCAGCAGCCGGACGGTTTCGTAGCTGAACGTGCTGAAGGTGGTCAGCGCGCCGCAGAAGCCGACGCCGATGAAGGCCTGGAGCACCGGGATCGGCACGCCGAAGAGCGCGACGCCGGCGAGGAAGCCGAGGATCAGCGAGCCGATCGCGTTGACGGTCACCGTGCCCCACGGGAAGCCGGTGTCGTGCCGCGCCTGCACCCAGCGATCGGTGTGGAACCGGAGGCACGCGCCCAGCGCCCCACCGACCGCGACCAGCACGAACGTCACCGCGGCTCGTTGCCGGCGTAGCGGATCACCTCGACCTCGTCGAGCAGCACCAGGCCGTTGGTGACCAGTCCGTCGAGCTCCGGCAGGAAGCTCCGCACCCGCTGCTCGTCGTCGACGATCACCACCGCGACCGGCAGGTCCTCGCTCAGCGACAGCAGCCGCGCGGTGTGGATCGCCGCGGTCGCGCCGAAGCCCTCGACGCCGCGGAACACCGAGGCGCCGGCCAGCCCGGCGTGCCTGGCCCGCAGCACGATCTCGTGGTACAGCGGTTTGTGCTGGTAGGTGTCGCCTTCGCCGACGATCGCGGTGAGCCGGAACGCCTCGCCCTGCAGCCGCATCACCGATCACCCCGCCCGAACAGGCGCGCCACCGAGCGCGCCGCCAACACCCCGACGAGCACCGCGAGCAGGCAGCTCAGCACGGTCCCGACCAGGTAGGCCAGGGCGAGCGCGGGCTGGTGGTCGAGCACGAGGTGCAGCGCGTCGACGACGTAGGTGGAGAACGTGGTGAACCCGCCGAGCACGCCGACGCCGAGGAACGGCCGGACCAGCCGGTGCGCGACGACGAGCTCGGTGATCACGTGCATCAGCACCCCGATGGCCACGCAGCCGATCACGTTGACCAGCAACGTCGACAACGGCCCCGGCCAGGCCAGGGACGCGCCGTAGCGCAGCAGCGAGCCCAGCGTGCCGCCGACCGAGACCACCGCGTACACGTCCCACGCGGCCCTGGTCCGGGGCTTGCTCTGCGGCTGCAGCTCAGCCGGGAATGCCGAACCCATCACGCTCCTCACCTGTTCCGGTGCGAAACGCTACCCCGCTCCTCAGCGGGCGTCGCCGTGGCCAGGTGATCACCGTTGGCAGGGTGGGTGATGGCCGCAATTTCCATTGAGGTTTTTCCAACCTCGTTTTGCGTGGCGGTGCGGGTAGCGGAACCTCAGAGGCTCCCTGGACTGTGGGTGCCCTGGTCCAATTACACGGCGTCAGGGCCGTCCTCGCCAGGAAGCCTCTGAGAACCCGCGGCGGTGCAGGTGTCGTAGGTGGGTTATGCGCCTGCGGCGCATGCGGCACCCCATCGACGTGCAGCTTTGCGACCCGCGGCTGCGGGCCGACCAGGATGAAAAACGCTCATTGAAATCGGACCTTCGATTTCAATGGAAATTGCGGTGATCTGGGACGGGCCGCCTACGCGCCGGCTCGGGTGGCGTTGGCGTTGATCGCCGTCCGGACGTACTCGGCGAGGCCGGGCACGAGCTTCTCGTAGTTCGCCGCGAACCGCTCGTCCGCCACGTACATCTCGCCGAGACCGCGGTGGATCTCGTAGGTGCAGTCGTAGCACCAGCGCGTGATGTGCCCGCGGTGCTCCTCGGCGAGGTCCATCGCCGCCTCGCCGTCCGGCGCGTGCCCGGCCCGCATCGCCTCGGCGAGCCGGCGGCCGATGTCCTCCTGCTCGGCCATGAACCGCTTCCAGTCCGCCTTGGTGAAGCCGGACATCTTCTGCTGGGACTGCCGGTAGGCGTCGGTGCCGCCCCAGCGCTGCTCGGCCTCCGCGGCGTAGTCGTCCGGGTCGAAGTCGCCGAACAGCTCGAACTTCTCCTCCTGCGTCAGGTCGATCCCCATCGTGTTCGCCTCCATCTCGCGTTCCACCGCCGCGACCATCCGCTGCAACCGCTCGATGCGGGCCAGCAGCAGCTCGTGCTGCCGCTTCAGGTGCGCGTGCGCGCCACCGTCGGCGAGGATGCTCGCGATGTCGTCGAGGCCGAGGTCGAGCTCCCGGTAGAACAGGATGCGGCGCAGCCGGTCCAGGTCCGGGTCGGAGTAGCTGCGGTAGCCCGCCGCCGTCCGGCCGCTGGGGGTCAGCAGGCCGATCTCGTCGTAGTGGTGCAGCGTCCGCACGGTCACCCCGGCGATCCGGGCCGCCTCGCCGACCGAGTAGCTCATGGTCCTCGCCTCCTCGCCTCCTCGGCACCGAGCATGCGGCCTCACGTGACGTGAGGGTCAACCCGGATTCTCTGCGGGGAGGGTGTGCCGGTTTCGCGCGAAACCGGCGTTCGCCACGCCTGGCGGCGCCGCTTTCGCGCGAAACCGGCGCCCCGCCTGAGGGGCGAACGCCCTAGATGTTCTCGCCTTCGATCGTCGACGGGGGCTTGATGAGGAACGACGCGACCAGCGCCAGCGCCGTCACGGCCACCGAGATCCACAGCGCCGTGTGGTAGTCGCCGCCGTCGACGGTCGGCGCGACGATGCCGATGCCCAGCGAGGCACCGATGCCGAACGCCGCGCCGTTCATGCCTGGCAGCGCCCCCGGGCTCTCCTTCGGCGAGAGCACCACGCCGAGCCCGCTGAGCGTCGTCATGACCAGGCCGTTGTAGCCGATGCCGAGCCCGATGAACGCGGCGAAGACCAGCCACCGCGAGTCGGCGAAGGCCGCGGCGAAGACCAGCGAGGCGATGCTCAGCGCGAGCCCCACCCGTAGTACCAGCCGCCAGCCGACGCGCGGCGCGAGCCAGCCGGCCACCGGCCCGGACGCCAGCCCGATCACCGCGGGCGGTGCCAGGAACATCAGGGCCGACAGCGTCGCGTTCATGCCGTAGCCGAGCTGCTCGTCCTGGCTGAGCAGCACGACGGTGAAGTTGATCGCGCAGAACACGCCGGTGAGGGCGAGCAGCGTGGTCGCCACCAGCGGCCACACCTGCCGGGACCGCAGGTGGCGGGCGGCCATCAGCGGTTCGCCGACGCGGTTCTCGACCCGCCAGAACACGGCCAGCAGCACGGCGCCGCCGATCAGCAGGCCGAGCGCGAGCGGGCTGAGCCAGCCCTGGTCATTGCCCTGGCTGATGCCGAGGTTGAGGGCCGCGAGCGCGCCGGTCAGCGCGACCGCACCGGCCCAGTCCATCCGGCCGCCGGTGCCGGCGTGGGTCTCGGGCACGAACCTGCCCGCCATCAGCGCGGCGATCACGCCCAGGCCGAGGATCACCGCGAACACCGCGCGGAAGCCGACGGTGTCGGCCAGCGCGCCGCCGGCCAGCCCGTCGAGGCCGCCGACGCCGCCGTTGATCGCGGTGACCAGGCCGAGGGCCTGGCCGAACTGCTTCGGCGACAGGACGTCGCGCAGGATCAGGTAGGTGAGCTGGAACGTCGCGCCGGACGCGCCCTGCAGCACCCGGGCCGCGATCAGCACGCCGATGTTCGGCGCGAGCATCGCGATCAGCGAGCCTGCGGACATCACCAGCAGCGAGATCACCAGGACCTTGCGCCGCCCGACGTGGTCGCTCAGCCGCGACAGCACGACGCCCGCGAGGCCGCCGATCAGCAGGAACATGGTCTGCGACAGGCCGACCAGGTCGGTGGTGGTGCCCAGGGTGCGGGCGATGTCCGGCATGGCCGGGGTGACCATGGTGGCGTTGAGCTGGAAGCTCACCACACCGATGATCAGCGCTGTGAGCACCAGCCCGGTGCGTTGCCGCGTTGCCGCGGGCCGATCCACGACGGACCCGACCATGATCACTCCCGTAGTGATGGAATCGATTTCCGTAGAAGGTAGGCATCGGTCACCGGATCGTCAACGATTCGCCTAACTTTTTGTTGAAACAGCTGATAGAACTAGATCCAACTGTGTGGATAACGATTGCCGTGATTCGACCCGAGTGAGGTGGCGATTTGGCCAAGATCATCTTTGATGGCGACTACGGGATCGACGACGCGCTCGCGACGCTGTTCCTCCTGGGTCGGGACGAGGTCGAGCTCGTCGCGGTCGGCACGGTGCACGGCAACGCGCCGGCCGACGCTGCCGCCGCCAACGCCCTGCAGGTGCTCGACGTCGCCGGCCGGCGGGACATCCCGGTCGCGGTCGGCGCGCAGCGCCCGCTGGCGCAACCGCTGGACATCTCCGCGCTCGTGCACGGCGAGGACGGCCTCGGCGGACACGCGAGCCCCATGTCCGAGCTGCGCCCCGAGCCGGTGTCGGCGGCCGAGCAGCTCGTCCGGATCGCGCGGGAGCTGCCCGGCGAGTGCACCGTCGTGGCCACCGGACCGCTGACGAACCTGGCGCTGGCGCTGCTGCTCGAGCCGCGGCTGCCGGAAGTCGTGCGCAACGTGGTCATCATGGGCGGCACGACGCGGGAACCCGGCAACATCAGCCCGTTCGCCGAGGCCAACATCTGGCACGACCCGGAGGCCGCCGCGCTGGTGCTCGGCGCGGGCTGGCCCCTGACGCTGGTCGGCCTGGACGTCACGATGCGCACCTGGCTCGACCAGTCCGATGTGGACCGGATCGCCGCGGCGCCCGGTCGCAAGGCCGAGTTCGCGCACGCGATCCTCCAGCACTACCTGCAGTTCTACCGCGGCAGGCACGCCCGGCCCGGCTGCCCGCTGCACGACCCGAGCGCCGCCGTGCTCGCGGTGCGGCCCGATCTCGCGCGCTGCGAGAAGACCCCGGTCCGGGTGGAGCTCCGCGGCGAGCACACCCGCGGCATGCTCGTCGTCGACCGCCGCGAGTTCGCCGAACCCGAAGGCCCGCTGATCGACGTAGCGGCCGAGATCGACCGGGACGGCCTCGTCACGGAGTTCCTCGCCGGCCTGCTCGAGCTCGTTTGAGGACTCGTTTTGCTTGGCGGTGCGGGTGGCGGCCCCCCTGCGGGAGTTGCTGCGGTCTTCTCGCTGTGGGATCCCCGACTCATGAATGGCCAATTCACCACGTCGGGGCTGTCCTCGCTGGGAGAACCCCGGAGGGGTGGGCACCGTGAACCCGCGGCGGTGCGAGTTGCGAGGGTGGGCTAAGCGACTGCGCCGCTTCAAAGACAGCCTCTCTAAGGATTCGTGAGCGGTCAGCGGCTGGCGACGCGGCGGTAGCGGGCGACCGCGAGCGGCATGAAGATCGCCAGGATGACCAGCGCGGATCCGATCGAGTAGAGCACCGCGTGCTGCGCCGGCCAGCTGTCCGGCGGCGGGCCGGTGACCCGCAGCGGGTTGCCGTAGAGCTGGCGCAGCGCGTCTGCGGTGACGGTGATCGGGTTCCACTCCGCGAAGGCGCGCAGCGGCGCGGGCATCGCCTCCGCCGGCACGAACGCCGACGAGACGAAGGTGACCGGGAACAGCCAGAGCAGCCCGGCGCTCTGCGCCACCTCGACGCTGCGCGAGATCAGCCCGATGAACGCGCCGACCCAGGACATCGCGAACGAGAACAGCAGCAGGATGAAGAACGCGAGCAGCGCCTCGAACAGGCTGCCGCGGATCCGCCAGCCCACCAGCAGCCCGCACGCCGACATGATCACCACGGTCAGCACGCTGATCACGAGGTCCGACGAGGTGCGGCCCAGCAGCACCGCGATCCGCGACATCGGCAGCGACCGGAACCGGTCCACGATGCCCTTGTTCAGGTCGTTGGCCAGCCCGATCACGGTGAACGCGCTGTTGAAAGCGACGGTCTGCACGAAGATCCCGCCGATCAGGAACTCCCGGTACGCCTCGCCGCCGAGGCTGCCGCCGAAGACGTAGGCGAACAGCAGCACGAACATGATCGGCTGCGCGGTGCTGGACAGCAGCCAGTCCGGGTTGCGCTTGATGTTCATCAGGTTCCGCCACGCGACGACACTGCTGTCGCGGATGCTGGCGGCGAGCGCGCTCATGGCCGTTCCGCCTCTCCGTGCTTCACAGTTGTGGCCGCGTCCGGCTCGATCTCGCGTTTCGCGGTTTCTTGTGGCTGGTTTGCGTCACGTTCCCCTGAGGTGCGGTTGAGCAGGACTGGGGTTGACACAGGGCTACTCATGGCTGCCCCTCCTGCTCCTCGGTGCGGCGGCCGGTCAGGCCCAGGAACACGTCGTCCAGCGTCGGCCGGTGCAGCGCGACGTCGTGCACCGCGACATCTTCGGCGTCCAGCCGGCGCAGCGCCTCGATCAGCGACTTCGGCCCGCTGTCCACGGCGACGAACGCCTTCCGCAGGTTTTCCTCGACCTCCGGTTCCCCGGCGCCGACCTCGCCGAGCACCCGCGCGACGACCGGCAGGTCGGCCGCGTCCTGCGCGACCAGTTCGAGGCGCTCGCCGCCGACCTGCGACTTGAGCTCGTCGGCGGTGCCGCTGGCGATCACCCGGCCGCGGTCGATCACCGCGATGCCGTCGGCCAGCTGGTCGGCCTCCTCCAGGTATTGCGTGGTCAGCAGCACGGTGGTGCCGTCGGCGACGAGTTCGCCGATGACCTGCCAGGTGTCCATCCGGCCGCGCGGGTCCAGGCCGGTGGTGGGCTCGTCGAGCACCACGACGGCAGGGGCGGCGACCAGCGCGCCGGCCAGGTCGAGCCGTCGCCGCATCCCGCCGGAGTAGCCCTTCGACGGCCGGTCGGCGGCGTCCTGCAGGCGGAACCGGTCCAGCAGCCGCCGGGCTCGCGCGCTCGCGTCGGCGCGGGTCATGCCGTACAGTCGGCCGACCATGTAGAGGTTCTCGTAGCCGGTGAGGTTCTCGTCGACCGCCGCGTACTGCCCGGACAGGCCGATCGAGCGGCGGACCGCCTGCGGGTCGGCGAGCACGTCGTGCCCGGCCACGAAGGCCCGCCCGGAGTCCGGCTTGAGCAGGGTGGTGAGGATCCGCACGACGGTGGTCTTGCCCGCGCCGTTGGGGCCGAGCAGGCCGAGCACCTGTCCGGTCGGGATCTCCAGGTCCACGCCGTCGAGCGCGCGGTTCGCGCCGAAGGTCTTCGCCAGGGCTTCCGCGCGCACCGCCGTCATCGGGGCCTCCGCTGGGGTAGTCGCCGGAATGTGAGCGCAACTCTAGGTGTCCGGTCCGACACGCCGCTGCTGCTTTTGGGCGATCGACCTCCCGTGATCGGGATTTTTCCGGCGGAATGCCCCTGGTCACGGCCCGGTTCAGGGAAGCCGTCCGGAAGGCCGCTTGGCAGAAGTTACCGTCAGGTAATACCCTCTTGTTACCGACGAGTAAGGGCCGGGCCGGGCCCGCCCGCAGCAGCGCGCAAGAGGGAGCCTTCGATGGGCCACTACAAGAGCAACGTCCGAGACCTGGAGTTCAACCTCTTCGAGGTCTTCAAGGTGCAGGAACGGCTGGGCAAGGGCGCCTTCGAGCAGTCCGACGAGGACACCGTGCGGGGCGTGCTCAGCGAACTCAACGAGCTGGCCACCGGACCGCTGGCCGACTCCTTCGTCGAAGGCGACCGCACCCCCGCCAAGTTCGACCCGGCCACCCACTCGGTGACGCTGCCCGAGGCGTTCAAGAAGTCCTACCAGCAGGTCATGGACGGCGAATGGTGGCGGCTGAGCCTGCCGGACGAGCTCGGCGGCTACGGCACCCCGCCCAGCGTCATCTGGTCCGCCGCCGAACTCATGCTCGGCGCCAACCCGGCCGTCTACATGTACATGGCGGGCCCGAACTTCGCGACGATCCTGTGGCGCAACGGCACCGAGGAGCAGCGCCGCTGGGCCGAGCTGATGATCGAGCGCGGCTGGGGCGCCACCATGGTGCTCACCGAGCCGGACGCGGGCTCCGACGTCGGCGCCGGCCGCACCAAGGCCATCAAGCAGGAGGACGGCTCCTGGCACCTGGACGGCGTGAAGCGGTTCATCACCTCCGCCGACCAGGACATGACCGAGAACATCATGCACCTGGTGCTGGCCCGCCCCGAAGGTCCCGGCATCGAGGCCAAGCCCGGCACCAAGGGCCTGAGCCTGTTCCTGGTGCCCAAGTTCCACTTCGACGGCACCACCGGCGAGCCCGGCGAGCGCAACGGCGCCTTCGTCACCAACGTCGAGCACAAGATGGGCCTGAACGCCTCGGCCACCTGCGAGCTGACCTTCGGCCAGCACGGCGTACCGGCCAAGGGCTGGCTGCTCGGCGAGGTGCACGACGGCATCGCGCAGATGTTCCAGGTCATCGAGTACGCCCGGATGATGGTCGGCACCAAGGCCATCGGCACCCTGTCCACCGGCTACCTCAACGCGCTGGACTACGCCAAGGAGCGCGTGCAGGGCGCCGACCTGACCAGGGCCGCCGACAAGACCGCGCCGCGCGTGGCCATCACCAACCACCCGGACGTGCGCCGTATCCTGATGCTGCAGAAGGCCTACGCCGAAGGCCTGCGCTCGGTCTACCTCTACACCGCGACCTTCCAGGACCAGGTCTTCCAGGGCCAGCACGAGGGCACCGACTTCAGCGTCGCCGAGCAGGTCAACGACCTGCTGCTGCCCATCGTCAAGGGCGTCGGCTCGGAGCGGGCCTACGAGATGCTGACCCTGTCGCTGCAGACCCTCGGCGGCTCCGGCTTCCTGCAGGACTACCCGATCGAGCAGTACATCCGCGACTCCAAGATCGACAGCCTGTACGAGGGCACCACCGCGATCCAGGCCCAGGACTTCTTCTTCCGCAAGATCGTCCGCAACAACGGCGCGGCCATCGGCCACATCGCCGCCGAGATCCAGGCGACGCTGGAGGCCGAGGGCGCCGACGAGCGGCTCAAGGAGGAGCGCGCGCTGGTCGCCCGGGCGCTGCAGGACGCCCAGGGCATGCTCGGCACGCTGATCGAGTTCCTGACCTCCTCGCAGGAGGACGTCAAGAACATCTACAAGGTCGGCCAGCACGCGGTGTCGTTCCTGATGAGCATGGGCGACGTGCTGATCGGCTGGCTGCTGCTGCGCCAGGCCGAGATCGCCCTCGCCGCGCTGGACGCGGGCGCCTCGGCCAAGGACCAGCCGTTCTACCAGGGCAAGGTGGCGGTGGCCCGGTTCTTCGCCAAGAACGTGCTGCCGGAGCTCACCGGTCGCCGCAAGATCATCGAGGCGGCGGACAACTCCCTGATGGAGCTGGACGAGTCCGTCTTCTGATCTGACGTTTCCGCAGTTGACGGGCCGTGTGCGTTTGTGTCGCCATAGCAGCACAAAACGCACACGGCCCGATCCGTCTAGTCCAGCGCGTAGTCGAACTCGTAAGGCACCGTGAGCTCGCCGCTGGTGGCCGTGTAGCGGCCGGTTCCGCGCAGCCCGGACAGCTCGCCGGTGCCCGAGCTCGGCACCACCTCGAAGGTCGAGTGGATCGAGCCGTCGCCGCCGAAGTGACCGCGCTCCTCGATGGCGAAGGTGCCCTCGCGCCCGTCCAGCGTCCCGCGGATCAGCTGCATCCCGGTGAACGAACCGGTCAGCTCGGTGCTGTACACGAGGGTGTACTCGCAGGCGACCTCGGCAGCCTCGATGCCACCGGTGAACTTGTTGGTGATCGCGGCGCGCGCGAGCTTCGGGTGCTGCTCGCCGTCGCCGATGACGCTCTCGTCCCAGCGGACGACGGTGAAACTGCCGGTGGTCATGGACATCCCTTCGATCGGTCTTGCGGCCAGCCTGAACGCCGTACCTGACATCTCCTGTCAGGTACACCGGGCAGAATCCGGCACATGCGCGCCGACCGGCTCCTCTCCGTGCTCCTGCTGCTGCAGAACCGCGGCCGGATGACCGCGACCGAACTCGCCGAGGCGCTGGAGGTGTCGGTCCGCACCGTCTACCGCGACATCGAGGCCCTCGGCGCGGCCGGCGTCCCGGTCTGCGCCGACCGCGGACCCGACGGCGGCTACCGCCTGATGGACGGCTACCGCACCCGGCTGACCGGCCTCACCGACGCCGAAGCCGGCTCCCTCTTCCTCGCCGGCGCGCCCGGACCGGCCCGGGAACTCGGCCTCGGCGCGGTCCTGGCCACCGCGCAGCTGAAGGTCCAAGCCGCGCTGCCCGCCGAACTGGCCGAGCGGGCCCGCCGCATCCAGGACCGGTTCCACCTCGACGCCAAGGGCTGGTTCCGGGACGCCGACGACGTGCCGCACCTGGCCGAGATCGCCCAGGCGGTGTGGGAACAACGCGTCCTGCGCGTGCACTACCGCCGGTGGCGTGGCGAGGTGCACCGAGAGCTCAACCCGCTGGGCATCGTCCTGAAAGGCGGGATCTGGTACCTCGTGGCCCAGGCCGGCGAAGCCATCCGCACCTACCGGATCTCCCGCTTCCTGGCCGTGGAGATCACCCCGGAGGCCTTCGCCCGGCCCGCGGGCTTCGACCTCGCCGCCAGCTGGGCGGAATCCGCCCGGCGCATGGAAGCCGAGATGTACCGCGGAACAGCGCGCCTGAGGATCTCGCCGCTCGCGCAGAAACTGCTGCCCGCGAAGTTCGGCTCTCTCGGCACCGGCGCCCTCGCCGCCGCCGGGCCGCCCGACGAGCACGGCTGGGTCGAGGTCGACCTGCTCGTCGAACGGCAGGACGTCGCCGTCCACGACGTGCTCCGCCTCGGCGCCGAAGCCGAGGTGCTCGGCCCGCCCGAACTCCGCGCCGCGGTCGCCGAAACCGTTACCGCGCTGGCGACTCGCTACGCAACCTGAACGCGCTCCGCACCGGGCCGAAATCGTCCACAGTGGAGCGCGCGGCGAGGAACGCCACGAACAGGCCCACCAGCAGCGCCGCCCGGCCCCAGACGCCGATCATCAGCGCCTGCGACGTGAAGCCGTCGTGGATGCCGTTCGGCTCGCCCGCCATGTTCAGGTAGAACCAGCGGAAGATGCTGATGCCCATCGCCAGGTCCGCCACCAGGTACGCCACGATCCAGCCCCAGCGCACCGCCACCAGCACGAAGAACGGCAGCAGCCACAGCGTGTACTGCGGCGAATGCACCTTGTGCAGCAACAGGAAACCGCACAACATCGCCGCCGACACCTGGATCCACGGGTACGTCCCGGTGCGCTCGTAGCGCAACCAGCCGACCGCGCAAGCCACCGCGAACGACAACAGCATCAGCAGCGGCGACACCACGCCCATCGCCGACTGGAAACCCTCGTACTCGGTCCAATGCCGGAAACCCCAGTACCAGATCGAGTTCGTGCTGATGTCCACCTGCCGCCGGGACTGGAAGTCGAACGACGCCAACCAGCCGCCGAACCCGGCCAGCATGAACGGCACGTTCGCCAGCACCGCAGTCCCGACCGCGGCCCCCACCACCTGCAGAGCGCCGCGCACGTCGAACCGCCGCTCGTCGCGGCCCTCGGTCAGCACGTACAACGCCAGCGGCAGCACGAAAAGCGCCGGGTAAAGCTTCAGCGCGAAACCCAAGCCCAGCAGCACCGCGGCCGCCGTCGCCCGCCTGCGCAACGACGCCGACGTCCACCGGTGCACGACGAACACCGCGGCCACCGCGCACGCCACCACCGGCAGATCCCAGTTGTGGAAGGCGTAAAGCACCAGCGGCGGGCTCAACGCCCATAACAGTGCCCGCCAGCCGCTCAACCGGCCCAGCCACCACGCGACGGCCAACCCGAACGGCGCCATCAACAACGCCGACGAGGCCAGGAAACCCGCATCCGTGTCGGCGAACAACGCGCCCACCCAGATCAGCACGCCGGTCAGCACCGGGTACTCGACCACGCCGCCGTACAACGTCCCGTCAGGCTCGATCCCGCCGTGCACGTAGGGGAAGACGTGCCGGTCGATGTCCCGGCCGATCCACAGGTTCTGGATGTCGGAGTAGCACACGTCGCCGTACGCCCGCTCCTGGTAAGCGGGCTCCGAACGCCCCCACTCGTCGAAGAGCGGGCCGGTGCACCGCGCCTTGTTGGCATACCCCAGCGCCAACGCCAACGCGGTGAACATGCACAGCGCGACCAAGCCGGAGATCGTCAACCTGCGGGCCGTCTTGACGCCGATGCCGATCACTCCCGTTCGATACCGCGAAGAAGTCGATGCGCTCAAGCGACCTTGCCGCGGAGGAACGCGATGTCGTCGGCCTGGCCCTCGTCCGGCGTCTCCACCACCACCGGCGCCCCGGCGCTCGCGCACACCGCGACCAGCAGATCCGGATCGATGTTGCCCGTGCCGATGTTGGCGTGCCGGTCCCGCGAGGAGCCGAACTCGTCCCGCGAATCGTTGAGGTGCACCAGATCGATCCGCCCGGTGATCGCCTTCACCCGGTCGACGATGTCCAGCAGCTCCTCGCCCGCGGCGTGCGCGTGGCAGGTGTCCAGGCAGAAACCCGCGCCGAACTCGCCGACCGCATCCCACAACCGCGCCAGCGCATCGAACCGCCGCGCCATCGCGTTGGCGCCGCCCGCGGTGTTCTCGATCAGGATCGGCACGTCGAAACCGCCGTCCGCGGCCTGCCGCTCGAACAGCTTCCGCCAGTTCGACACGCCCTCGGCCGGCGCATCGTCCTTGGTCACGTGCCCGCCGTGCACGATCAGGCCCGTCGCGCCCACCGCGGCCGCCGCCGTCGCCTGCTGCGCCACGGCCTTGCGGGACGGGATCCGGATCCGGTTGTTCAGCGAGGCCACGTTGATCACGTACGGCGCATGGATGAACACCTCGACGTCGCTGTCGCGCAACTGCTCCGCCTGCGGATGCGGCTTCGGGACCTTCCAGCCCTGCGGGTCCGACAGGAAGAACTGCACGACCTCCGCGCCGCGCTCGGCGGCGGCGGCCAACGGGTCATCATCGCGAACGTGGGCGCCGATACGCATACCCGAAGTCTAGGCGGCCGACCGGATCGCCTCCCGGCGGCGTGAACGGCCCGATCCCACAGCGCGGGAAGCCACGGGTTTTCCCCCGGGCCGTCACCAATGGCGGTGTTCGGGCGTTATTAATCTTGAGAGAGTGATCGGCATTCGCACGGCCGTGGGGAGACGAGACATGGGAGCACGGGGGAAACCCAATCCGCTGGTCCGGCCGAACGCGCTCGGCCGGACCGTGTCCGCGGGGCTGGTCGGCTTAGCGATCACGGCGAGCACCTTCCTCGGCGCCGGCGCCGCCTACGCGGCCGACCCGCTGGTCGTCGACCAGCCCCTGGCCATCGTCGACGCGGAACCCGGCCAGCAGATCACCATCGCGCCGTCCACGCTCGACTTCAAGGTCCGCGAGGCCGTGCTGCTCGCCATGCCGCTGGCCTTCGGCCCGGCCGACGACGCCGCCAAGAAGTTCGCCGCCTTGACGCCGATCCCGCTCGGGCCCGCTCGGGAGGGCCGCACCTTTTACTCCGGCAAGGACATCGCCGACGCCGCCGCGCCGCGGCTCGCCGAGATCGGCCTGCCCGAGAAGAAGGTCGACGCGGTCACCTGGCACTTCACCAACCTCGTCAGCCTCGGCAACGCCCTCACGGTGAAGGTCGCGAAGCCCGCCGTCGAACCGCCGCCGACCACGCAGCAGCCGACGCCCGAGCAGCCCAAGCCGACGCCGAACCCGCCACCCAGCACGAACCCGGCGCCGCCGAGCCCCACCCTGCCGGCGCCCACGACGCCGCCGCCGGCCCTGACGCCCAGCGGCGGGGCGCCGGGAGCGCTCAGCGTCCTGCCGCCCAGCCTGCGGGACCTCCAGGGCGGCTCGCTCCCGTGGGGGCAGGCCCGCTACGGCCAGGTGCCGGGCCTGACGCCGGACATCGGCGACCTCCAGAAGCAGTCCCAGGAGCAGCAGAAGGCACGTGAGCAGCAGGAGGAGATCCGCGCCGCGGGCAAGGCGGAGGCGTTGCCGACGGAGGTGACGGACCGGGTGGCGGCCCCGGTGCTGCTCGCCGCGATCTCGCTGGCGGTGGTCACGGCGACCCTCGTCCGCAGCTGGGTCCTCCGCCGCCACTGACCCCGAGCCTCCCCCGACCCCACCCGGTGTCCCGCATTTTCAATTGAAACTGCGGGACACGGGCGTGTCGCGCCCCGACACGCCGACGGCTGTGGACAACTTCCGCAATTTCAATGGAAATCGGACCTTCGATTTCCATTGAAATTGCGGAACCACGAACGTCGTCGGGGGTGGGGTGGGGTGATGGCGGCGGTGTCGGTGCCGCTTGCTAGCCTTGTTCAGTTCGTCGACGCGAACGACCCTCCTGCCACGGAAAGCCCGTGGCCGTGAGTCCACAGGAGGTGAATGGTCTTCATGCGTCACTACGAGCTCATGGTCATCCTGGACCCGAGCCTGGACGAGCGCACCGTCGCTCCGTCCCTGGAGAACTTCCTCAACGTTGTCCGCAACGACGGTGGCACCGTCGAGAAGGTCGACGTCTGGGGCCGCCGGCGTCTCTCGTTCGAGATCGAGAAGAACGCCGAGGGCATCTACGTCGTCCTGGACCTCAACAGCGAGCCGGCCACCATCAAGGAACTGGACCGGCAGCTGAACCTCAATGAGTCGATCCTGCGGACGAAGGTCATCCGCAAGATCGTCGAGCCCCGCAAGGCCGCGCGCGCCGCCAAGGCCCGCGCCGCTCAGGCGTCCGCCTGACCGGCCCGATTCCGCTAACGACCAGACTGGAGTCCCCAGGTCATGGCTGGTGAAACGGTAATCACGGTGGTCGGCAACCTGACCGCCGACCCGGAGCTGCGGTTCACGCCTTCCGGTGCCGCGGTCGCGAACTTCACGGTCGCGTCCACGCCCCGGACCTTCGATCGCCAGTCCGGCGAGTGGAAGGACGGCGAGGCCCTGTTCCTGCGCTGCAACATCTGGCGGCAGGCCGCGGAGAACGTGGCCGAGTCGCTGACCCGCGGCATGCGGGTGGTCGTGCAGGGCAGGCTGCGGCAGCGTTCCTTCGAGACGAAGGAAGGCGAGAAGCGCACGGTCGTCGAGCTCGAGGTCGATGAGATCGGGCCGTCCCTGCGCTACGCGACCGCCAAGGTGAACAAGGTCAGCCGCGGCGGCAGTGGCTTCAGCGGTGGCGGGGGCCCGTCCGGTCCCCCGGCCGACGACCCGTGGGGTTCCGCGCCGCCCGCCGGCTCCGGCGGTGGGTTCAGCGACGAGCCGCCGTTCTAAACGGCGCAGCAACGCTTACGAAGTTTTCGCTCAGGAGGAAGACCGATGGCCAAGGCGCCCGTGCGCAAGCCGAAGAAGAAGGTCTGCGTGTTCTGCAAGGACAAGGCGGCGCAGATCGACTACAAGGACACGACGCTGCTGCGGAAGTACATCTCCGACCGCGGCAAGATCCGTGCCCGTCGCGTGACCGGCAACTGCAGCCAGCACCAGCGCGACGTCGCCATCGCGGTGAAGAACGCCCGCGAGATGGCCCTGCTGCCCTACACCTCGACCGCTCGCTGACCCGGAAGGAGACACGTCGTGAAGATCATCCTCACTGCTGACGTGACCGGTCTCGGCGAGTCTGGCGACATCGTCGAGGTCAAGGACGGTTACGCGCGCAACTACCTGCTGCCCCGCAGCCTGGCCATCGTGGCCACCAAGGGCGCGCAGAAGCAGATCGAAACGATCCGCCGCGTGCAGGAGAACCGCCGGGTGCGCAACCTGGAGCACGCCCACGAGCTCAAGCAGCAGCTGAAGGACCTCGGCGCGGTCACGCTGACCGCGAAGGTGTCCTCGCAGGGCAAGCTGTTCGGCTCGATCACCAGCGGCGACATCGTCGCCGCGGTCCGCAAGGCCGGTGGCCCGAACCTGGACAAGCGCTCCGTCGAGCTGCGCGGCCACATCAAGTCGCTCGGCAAGCACGTCGTCGACGTGCAGCTGCACCCGGACGTGACGGCCAACGTCAGCGTCCAGGTCGCCGGCGAGCAGTGACCCGGTAGTACCGGTTTCCACAACGCGGCATCGTCCACTCCGGCATTCGTGTGACGGGTGGACGATGCTGCGTCCGGTGCGCGCCCCGGTTGTCACGGCGGTGGCCGAGCCCCGCCGAGTCCCGACACGCCGACGAGAGCGACACACCGGGACTTTTCCACGGATTTCTTCCACAGCCTTCACACAGGGGCTGAACTGGGGTTTTTTGTCGATCATGCCGACTTGTCCCCAAGTTGTCCCCAGCTGCGTGGAAGGCTGCCGCGAGTTATCCCCAGCTCGATTCGATCTATCCACAGGTTGTCCCGAGCTTTGTCCACAGCTTGACTTGCCTGCTCCAGGCGGGCGATCTAGCTTCGCGCGCGGGCGTTCACGCACACCACGCGTGAACGCCCTGTGCCGGAGGAGGTGACGGGTCCGGTGGCGGTGCCCGACGAGCAGGAAGATCCGTACTTCGACAGCGACGGCGGGTCGAGCAGCAGCACCACCTTCGAACGGCAGCCCCCGCAGGACCTCGCCGCGGAGCAATCGGTGCTCGGCGGCATGATGCTGAGCAAGGACGCCATCGCCGACGTCGTCGAGGTGCTCAGCCCCAACGACTTCTACCGCCCGGCGCACCAGGCGATCTACGACTGCGTCCTCGACCTCTACGGCCGCGGCGAACCGGCGGACGCGATCACCGTGTCGGCCGAGCTGGAACGCCGCCAGGAACTGCTCAAGGTCGGCGGCGCGCCGTACCTGCACACCCTGATCGCCACGGTGCCCACGGCGGCGAACGCCGGCTACTACGCGGAGATCGTCTCGGAGAAGGCGATCCTGCGCCGCCTGGTGGAGGCGGGCACCCGGATCGTCCAGCTCGGCTACCACGGCTCCGAGGGTGCGGCGATCGAGGAGGTCGTCGACCGGGCCCAGTCCGCGATCTACGACGTGACGGAGCGCAAGGCCAGCGAGGACTACCACGTCCTCGAAGAACTCCTCCAACCGACGATGGACGAGATCGACGCCATCGCCTCGCGAGGTGGAGAATCCCAAGGCATCCCAACGGGTTTCGCGGACCTCGACGCCCTGACCAACGGCCTCCACGCGGGCCAGATGATCATCATCGCGGCCCGGCCTGGTGTGGGCAAATCGACTCTGGGACTGGATATTGCCAGGTCGGTGTCGGTGAAGCACGGGCTCGGCAGCGTCATCTTCTCGCTGGAAATGGGGCGCACCGAGATCGTCATGCGCATGCTCTCCGCCGAGGCCCGGATCCGGCTCGGCGACATGCGCGGTGGCCGGATGACCGACGACGACTGGACGCGGTTGGCGCGGCGGATGAGCGAGATCAGCGAGGCGCCGCTGTTCGTCGACGACTCGCCGAACCTCACCATGATGGAGATCCGCGCGAAGGCCCGGCGGCTCAAGCAGCGCCACGACATCCAGCTGATCGTGCTGGACTACATGCAGCTGATGACCTCCGGCAAGCGCGTCGAGTCCCGGCAGCAGGAGGTCTCGGAGTTCTCCCGAAACCTCAAGCTGCTGGCCAAGGAGCTCGAAGTGCCGCTGATCGCGATCTCCCAGCTGAACCGAGGCCCGGAACAGCGCACGGACAAGCGCCCGCAGCTCTCGGACCTCCGCGAATCCGGTTCACTGGAGCAGGACGCGGACATGGTGATCCTGATCCACCGGCCGGACGCGTTCGAGCGGGACGACCCGCGGATGGGCGAGGCGGACCTGATCCTGGCGAAGCACCGTGCGGGCCCGACGGCCACGATCACGGTCGCCCACCAGCTGCACTACAGCCGCTTCGTCGACATGGCCCAGGAGTAGTTCCGTGTAGGTGCAGGGTCTCATTTTCGGCTGCACTTTCTCGTGTGCGACTGCATTTCGACTGCACTTGTGCGGTGGGTTGTGAGCCTCCGGCGCTCGCCGAGCTGGCCGCCGCGGGATCGGATGCTCGGACAAAGCTGTCCAGCTGCACCGGACCACCACGTCTCAACCACGAAGAAATACCACCGAAGTGAGACGGAACCCGAGTGGCTACCCAGCGAGACGCCGGCAAAGACGCAGGTCAAATGAGATCAAGATGTCACGCGGTTTGAGACCCTGCAGTTCTGCAGGTCTCAAATCTGGTGTCCAACTCTCAGTCGTGATGCCAGTGTCCGGCCAACTGGCCATCGCCTGAGCCAGCATCAGTCGTCGGCGAGGATGGCGTACAGGTCCGAGTCGCGCCAGCCATCGCGAATGTACGCGGTGCCGCGCATCCGGCCCTCGTATCGCATGCCGATCTTGCGCGACACCGCTGCCGAGGCGAGGTTGCGCGGGTCGCACGTGCCGGATATGCGGTGGAGCCCATGCTCGCTGAAGCCCATGCGCAGCAGTTCCCGCGCCGCAGCCGTAGCTATGCCTTGCCCCCACAGCCGTGGATGCACCGCGTACGCGATCTCGCCGGTGCTCGGGCCGCGCAGCTTCAGCTGGGCGCTGCCCACAACGTCGCCATCGACGAGCACCGCGAACACCAGCCGGTCTGGGGATGCCTCCACCGCGGCCCGCACATAGGCCTGCGTCTGCTCGTAAGTGTTGGGTCCCCACGCCTGGTAGCGGCACGATTCCGGCAAGCAGGCCCAGCCGTGGACGGCAGTGACGTCGTCGAGCGCGAGCGGCCGGAGCTTGAGCGTCATGGCGGCACCTTAGATCAGCACGCAACGCTGCCTGAACGCTGTGAGGCCGGCGCGAACCCGACCGGCTGCGCCGGGGCGAAGAAATGCCACGAGCTTGAGGCTGATCATGGCCGCAATCCCCGTGAGGACAGCCCGGCCGACCTGATCAACGTCGCGCTGGAGGAGCTGGTCCGGGCTCGGCGCGAGCTGCCCGGTTTCACCACGCTGGACAAGATGGTCTCCGCGATCCGCACCGAGACGAACACCGAGTTGTTCGCGCTGGTGCTGGACGCGGTGGAGTTCCTGCGCTTCGGGCCGGCGTCCGGGTCGGACCCGAAGATCCGAGGCCCACCGCAGTCGGTGCCTCGGAGATCGGTTCCCACGGCGAGCAGGAGAAGTCCGGCGCGGTCGGCTGACGGGGGGACCGCGCCGGACGAGGCACCGGCCATCTGCTTGACACAGAACGCCTTGCGCTGATGAGCGGACGTGTGGCGTTTCGTTGATCATGTGTCGGATGTGGCGCTGTCGCTGTCTCCGGGTGGGTCGGTAGCCACAGTGCCGTTACCGGCCGCTGTCTTGGTGAATTGTCCAGTGTCAGGCGACTGTTACTCCGCCTTCGGTGGAGTCGGTGGAGCGGGTGAGTTCCTCCCAGGCGTCGAAGTCGTCCTGGACGCGTTGGCGCCCGGCGGTGACCAGGCGTAGCGCGTCCGAGCCGAGCAGGACATGCACGGGAGGCTTCTCCGCGTCTAGGAGGGTGAGGATGGCGTCGCCCGCGCGATCGGGGTCACCGATGCCCTGACCCGCGAGGGCCTGGCGGCGGGCCCGGATCGGGTCGAACAGTGCGTCGTAGTCGGCGATGCTGCGTGGTGCGCGGACCAGTGACCTACCTGCCCAGTCGGTTTTGAACGCGCCGGGAGCTACGGCGGTGACCCGCACGCCGAACTGGGTGACCTCTTGGGCGAGGGTGTCGGTGATGCCTTCCAGGGCGTGTTTGCTGCCTTCGTAGAACGCCAGTCCGGGGAAGGTGGTGTGCCCGCCCATCGAGGTGATGACGAAGATGTGGCCGCCGCGCCGTTCCCGCATGCCGGGCAGGACCGCTTTCACGGTCGCTACCGTGCCGAATACGTTGACCTCGAACTGGTGGCGCAGATCGGCCATCGATGACTCTTCGAAGGTGCCTTCGAGCCCGTAGCCGGCGTTGGCCACGAGCACTTCGATCGGGCCCAGTTCCGCTTCGGCGGCCCGCACCGTGGGGTCGATCCGGTCCGCGTCGGACAGGTCGAGGATGAAGGCCCGGGCGCGGTCGGGGTCCAGTGCCTGGAAGGCGGCCGCGTGCTGCTCGGTGCGCACGGTGCCCGCAACCCGGTGTCCGGCCGCCAGGGCTCGTCGGGCGATGGCCAGTCCGAGGCCGGTGCTGACGCCGGTGATCAGGAATGTCTTGCTCACTACGGGTGTCCTTTCGTGGATGAGTGTCAGGCCGCGGGATTGTGCGTGGGCACGGCGGCATCGACCCCGCGGGTATGGCGGGGTCGTGTCTGGGTGGTGTTGGTGCTGGATCGCCCGGTTCGGGCGGTGGTCAGGACTCGGCGGCGGTGTCCCGGGTAGTCGCGGTGGCGGGTTCGCTGCCCCAGCTGGCCAGCAGTCGCAGGCGCTCCTGAGATGGCGAGCCGGACGGCGCGCAGTAGACGACGAGCGATTGGCCCGGGTCGGCGACCGAGGTGAAGATCTCGTACTGCAGTTCCAGGTCACCGGCGACAGGGTGGTGGAGGCGTTTGAGGCCGGTGCTGCGTTCCTGGACGCGGTGTTCTGACCACCACGCCGGGAACTCGGGTGAGCGCATCATCAGCTCACCGATCAGGTTGGCGATGCGCTGGTTTCGCGGCTGGGCGGCGGCGGCCAGCCGCAACCCGTGCACGTAGTCGCGGGCGACGCGTTCCCAGTCGCACCACACCAGGCGAGCACGCGGATCCAGCAGCGTCCAGCGCGCCATGCTGCGTTCCCGGCGCGGCAGCTCGGCCACATCGGGAAACAGCAACGCCCACAACGTGTTCCCGCCGACGACAGTGAGGTTCCGGTCGCTGACAAAAGCAGAAGCCAGATCCATCGACTCCAGCACCTGTCGCAGCGCCGGTCGTAGCTGTGACGAGTGCTCGGCCCGGTCCTTGCGCCCGGCTGTGGTGCCCGCGAGGGCGAACAGATGCCGCCGCTCGATGTCATCGAACCGCAGCGCGTCGCAGAGGGCATGCAGTACCTGTTCGGACGGCTGCCGGGCGCGGCCTTGTTCCAGACGGGTGTAGTACTCGGTACTCACCCCGGCCAGCTGCGCGACCTCACCGCGCCGCAGACCGGCGACCCGGCGACCGGCGCCGAACTCGACCGGCAGACCGATCTCATCCGGTGTGAGTCCAGCACGGCGGGCCCGCAGGAAGTCGCCCAAGTCGTTATTGCCCATGCCCTGAGTCTGCTTGTCACCCAGCCGATCACCAAGGGCATAGCTGGCCCTGCCAGTACTACACACCAGGTCGTGCGAGGCCGCGAGACTCGGCAAGGTCCGCCGAAAACGGGCATAGGTTAGCCAATCCCGTCACTGCGCGACGAACTCACCGTGCCCGTCCCGGCCGACCGCGGACCGGGCAAGAAATGGACGCAAGGGCCGGAGGACGCTCCGCCGGCGCCGGAGACGAACGGGGTGCCGATCCGGATCGGCTACGCACGCTGCTCCACGGCCACCCAGGAGCTGCAAAGCCAGCTCGACGCGCTCGCGGCGGCGAAGTGCACGCGGGTGTTCTCCGAGAAGATCAGCACCAGGATCCGGGTGCGCCCGGAGTTCGAGGCCGCGCTCGCCCTGGCTCGCGAGATCGAGACCGCGGCGCCGGATCAGCCGGTGATCCTGACCGTGCACGAGATGAAACGCTTGGCGCGCAATGCCGCCGAGCTGATGACGCTCTCGGCGACATTGCAGGCCACGGGGATTCAGCTGGAGTTGTTCTGGGCGCTGCTGCCCGCCCCGGCGAATGGGTTCCGCGGGGCGGGTGCGCGCCCCTCTCTAGGCCGCCGGCTTCTTCAGCAGCTTCACGAGGCTGGAGAAGCTGTCGGCCGCGTGTCCGGCGTCCATTCCGCGCCGGAACAGGTCGACGACGGCAGCTGGAAGAGCGGTGTCCACGCCCGCGTCGGCGTTGGTGTGCAGGACGTGCTCGACGCTGGCCATGCCCATGGCCAGGCGGTCCACGTCGCCGCCGTGCTCGCCGGCGTCGATGCGTTCGGCGTAGAAGGACAGGAAGTCCGGCATCGACGTCATGGTCTCGATGGCGTGCGGCAGGACGTCGGCCGCGGTGAGGCCGTTGGCTTCGCCGAGTGCGATCGCCTGCCAGTAGCTGAGCATCGACGTCCAGAACATGACCATGCCGATCTGGTAGAACAGCGCGGCCAGTCCGGGGTCCTCGCCCCGGAATTCGGTGCTGGTCAGTGCTTCGAGGGTGGGCCGGTGCGTCTCGAAGCAGGCGCGGGGGCCGCTGTAGAAGATGGACGACCCCGGTCGTCCGATGCCCGACGGCGGCACGGTGACCCCGCCGGCGAGTTGCGTCCCGCCGTGCTCGGCAACCCACCGCGCCCCCGCACGGGTCATCTCCGGTGTGTCGGAGCTGAGGTTGACCAGCACGCGACCGGACAGGGCGTGCGCCGCGGGTTCCAGGACCGCGTACATCGCGTTGTAGTCGGTGAGGCTCACTATCACCAGCTCGTTGGAGGCCAGCGCCTCCTCGACGCTGCCGGCGCGCACGGCTCCACGTTCGACCAGGGCGTCTGCGCGGGACGCGGTGCGGTTCCAGACGGTGACCCGGTGGCCTTCGTCGAGGAAGGCGTGGACCATGGCCTGCCCCATCGGGCCCAGTCCGATCATGGTCACGGGCTGCTTGCTGTTCACGGTGAAGACCTCCGCTGTCGACGTGACAGGACTAGAAAGAACGCTCTATTTAGGGCGCGGCTGCAAGCTAGCACATCGCTAAAACGAACGTTCTAACCAGTAGGCTGTGCGCATGGGCCAGACCAGCACCCGGGACCGGATCGTCACCGCCGCCGCGCGCCTCCTGCAGCGCCAGGGCTACGTAGGCACGGGTATCAAGCAGATCGCCAGGGAGGCGCAGGCCACCCTCGGCTCGGTCTACCACTTCTTCCCGGATGGCAAGGGGGCTGTCGCCGCCGCCGCTATCGAGCACAGCGGTCAGGAGTTCGCGGCCTTCCTGCGTGCGGCGCTGGACAGTGAGGAGAGCCCGAGCGCGGCGATGATCGCCTGCACCCACCAGCTCGCCGAAGCGCTACGTGATTCGGACTGGGTCGACGGCTGCCCGATCACCGCGGCGGCGCTGGAGACGCTAGGCACCGACTCCGAGATCCAGCGAGTTTGCGCAGCCGCACTGCGCGGCTGGGAGCAGCTGGTCCACGACAAGCTGCTGCGCTCGGGCCTCCGCGCGGAAGACGCCCGAGATCTGGCAACCACGATCATCAGCACCCTGGAAGGCGCCGAAGTGACGGCCCAGGTCAACCGCAGCGAAGAACCCTTGCGGGCGGCGGGCCGGCAGCTGGCCCGGCTGGTCGACTCGTACGAAACAACCCGCTCAGCCGTCTAGGTTCTGTTTCGCTGACCATGTCGCGCGGTCGCCCGGGGGTAGCTTCCGGGCGTTCAGGTCTGCCGTTTCCTTGGGAGGAGATGCAGGCCGGGCAGCTCAGGGGTTGAACGGGGCCAGGAGAAGGCTTGTGAGGCTCTGCTCGGCGCCGTCGTGGTCGGTCGTCCTTGGGTCACGGTCGCTGCGCGGCGGCGCACGTCTCGATCCACGTCGCGAGGTCGGGCACGTCATCGATCGTGAGCAAGGAGTACGGCGGGCAGCCCCGCAGGGGTGTTACTCCGGTGAACGCGTGGTCCTGCGCGAAGAGCAGGAGCTGACCGCTCTGGCGGTGGGCCAGCGTCAGGTTTCCGTTGGCTTCGATCGCGACGACGTAGTACTCGTCAGGCTGAATGGGGAGGTCCAGCCCCTCGTCGTCCCAAAGCCAGGTACAGGCGGCGAGTACTTCTGAAAGCTGCATGTCCGCAGCGGAAGCGGTGAGCACCTCGTCCTGGTTGAGCCACCAGGCGCCGGGCTCGCCGAACCACGCGGTGATCCCGCCGCAGACGGTCCAGAAAGCCTGGTGAGCCGGGTGGACCTCCTCGCCTCCCTCTTGCCGGGGAGGGTGGCAGAGCCATCCTCGCCGATCGTCGCGTGATTCCCACGCCAGTAGCTCGTATGTCTCTCCGTCCACGGAGACCGGCGTGACAGTCGCCGATTCGAGCAAGGCTGAGAGCACGGGCAACCCCGGGATCGGCCCGCGCCTCCACGGTTGCGCTTCGCCTACGACCGCGGTCTCGTCGCCTTGGACGAACCAGGGGACTTGATCGAGGAACTGCTCCCAGTCGGACACGGGCCGACCCTAGTGGCGGTCCCGTACTCCGCGGTGGGCTTCCGAGCGGAATCGAAGTCCACGCCCGGTGGTATGACAGGTCCGCCGACGAACTGATCTTGCGAAGTCTCACCGCGTCGCGGACCGGCCGCTCATGCCGAGGTCGAGTCCGCGTGGTGTGGCTGGCGTTGGGTGAGCACCAGGGGGCCGTCTTCGGTGATCGCGACCGTGTGCTCGGAGTGGGCGGTGCGCGAGCCGTCGGCCGAGCGGATGGTCCAGCCATCGGGGTCGAAGACGATCCGGTCGGTGGTGCGGGCGAACCAGGGTTCGAGTGCCAGGGTCATGCCCGCTCGGAGCTTGAGGCCGCGGCCGGCGCGGCCCGTGTTGGGGACGTGGGGATCCTCGTGCATTGTCCGTCCGAGCCCGTGGCCGCCGAACTCCGTGTTGATCGGGTAGCCGTAGCCGGTGGCGACCGCCTCGATCGCCGCTGAGATATCGCCCAGCCGGTTGCCCGGCCGCGCGGCCTCGATGCCGACGGCGAGCGCTTCTTCGGTCGCGCGGAGGAGTCGCAGGTCATCGTCGGCCGGCGTGCCCACGATGATGGTGCGGGCGGCGTCCGCGACCCAGCCGTCGATCCCGACCGCGAGGTCCGTGGTGAGGATGTCCCCGTCGCGCAGCGCGTAGTCGTGGGGCAGTCCGTGGAGCACCGCGTCGTTGACCGACAGGCAGGTGACGTTGCGGAACGGGCCGTTGCCGAAGGACGGGGCGTAGTCCCAATAGCAGGATTGCGCGCCGCGTTGGCGGATCCGGTTGCGGACGTGGTGTTCCAGGTCGAGGAGGTTGACGCCCACGTCGGCGAGTTCGCTGAGCTCGGACAGGATCTGGGCGATGAACTGCCCGGTGGTGTGCATCCGTTCGATCTCTGCGGGCGACTTCAACTCGATCATGGGTACCCTCACGTCGTGTATCGGTATAATAATACCAACGTAGCATCGTGCGGTATTGAAATACCACTCGTACCCTGGTGTCGTGGTCCGCAATCCGCTCACGCTCGAACAGATCGAGGCCGGCAGGCGTCTCGGGAGGCTGCTGCGTGAAGCGCGAGCAGGCCGCGATCTCGGTGACGTGGCGCGCGCGGCCGGCATGTCACCGGAGACGTTGCGCAAGATCGAGACCGGTCGGCTCCCGACTCCCGCGTTCGGCACGATCGTCTGCCTGAGCGAGGTGCTCGACCTGCCGATACAAGACCTGGCCGCCGTGTGGCGCAATGGCCTGCGGCTCGAGGCGGCGTCATGACGACCGCCTCCGCCCGGGCGCTCGATGCGGTCGACCGGCTTCGGGAAGAAGGCTGCCGCCGCATCCCGCCCGGCGACGAAACCGAGACTGATCAAAGACGGAGTTGATCGCACTCCGCGCCGAACTCGGCCAAGCAACGTCGCTACCGCAGCCTGCGACCAGAGTTCTCGCCTACAGCGCGAGCATCGCCGTGGCGACCTCATCGGCGGCCGCGTCGGGGATCGCGGTCGCTGCCTGTTCGAGCACGAGCAGCCGCGCGCCAGGGATCTCGCGCGCGAGCGCCTCGCCGTTGCCGACTGGGAAGAACATGTTGCGACGGCCGTGCACCACGAGCGTTGGCATCGCGAGCTCGGGCAGGCGCTCGCGCCAGCGCGGCTTGCAGTCGAGCCTGGAGAAAACCATGCCCATCTGGTTGGCCAGCTGGACCGCGGGCTCCGTGCCCGGCGTGCGGTCGAAGATGCGTTCGGCGGTCGCGCGTGCCGCGGCAGGGTCGTTGCCGAGGATCTCCGCGCTGGCGGCGGCGAACTCCGCCACGGCAGCGCGGTCGGACCAGTCGGGCATCGGGAGCGCGAAGCACCGGTCCATCGTCGCCGCGTCGTGGTCTGGCAGGTCGTCGTCGACCGGGCCCGGTGCGACGGGCCGCGTCCCGGCGAGGGTGAGTGCCGAGAACGCGTCCGGGTGGTCGAGCGCGGCGACCTGGGCAACCATCCCGCCGACGCCGATGCCCGCCAGGTGCACCGGACGGTCGTCGAGTCCGCGGGCGAGTGCGGCGGCGTCGGCGGCGAGGTCGCGCAGCGTGTACGCCGGTGCCTCGGGGGCAACGGTCGTCGATGCGCCGGAGTCGCGCAGGTCGTAGCGCACGACGTGACGTCCGCCGCGGGCGAGCGCCTCGCAGAGTGCGTCGGGCCAGGAGAGCATGGTCGTGCCGCCCGCGAGCAGCACGAGCGGCGCCGCCGCATCGCCGAAGTGCTCGACCCCGAGCGTGACGCCGTCGGGCGTGCGGAACGAGTGGACCGTCGAAGACATCGTCAACCTCCAGGGCGGCTGCGTGACCGCGGCACACGCTACGCGCGAAACGTCGCCCGCCGCCTCGGAACCAGCACCGAATACCGCGGAAACATCCACGGAAACAGCATGGGGAGCCCGATCCGGGAAAGGCCGCCGGCAGCCGAACGACTCGGAACCACGAGGAATAGCGCCGGGAACGCGGAGAAGATGCCCGCCGCAAGACGATCCGTGCCGGGGTTTTCCAATTTTAGGCAAAATCGGAACCCTCCTCCGCGCCGACATGTCGCGGCCAGCAGCTGGTGGCCTTCACGGCGGTGGTGATTTCCGCTCGGCGTGGCGCACGCGTGCTGCTTCGCGGGTGAGGTGGTCGCGTTCCGCCAGGCTGGTGGCGGCGCGGGCGGCTTCGGCGTACAGGTCGGCTGCGGGACCGAGATCTCCTGCGCGTTCGCGGAGGTATGCCGCCACCGCGGTGTAGCGGGGCAGGGTGGGGTCGATTTCGGCGAGCTCCGCGAGGCCGGCCTGCGGCCCGTCGGCTTCGCCGACCGCCACGGCGCGGTTGAGCCGCACGATCGGGCTGCCGGTGAGGAGCAGCAGTTCGTCGTACCACTCCACGATCTGCACCCAGTCCGTCTCGGACGCGGTGGGGGCGTCGGCGTGCAGGGCGGCGATCGCGGCCTGGGCCTGGTACTCGCCGAGCCGATCGCGGGCCAGTGCGGTCTGCAAGATCGCCACTCCTTCCGTGATCAGCTCGGTGTCCCAGCACGAGCGGTCCTGCTCCGCCAGCGGCACCAGGCGACCGTCGGGCCCGGTGCGGGAAGTCCGGCGCGCGTGGTGCAGCAGCATGAGCGCGAGCAACCCGGCCGCTTCGGGCTCGTCGGAGAGGGTGGCGAGTTGGCGGGCGAGCCGGATCGCCTCGGCCGCCAGGTCGACATCCCCGCTGTACCCCTCGTTGAACACCAGGTAGAGCACTCGCAACACGGTCGCGAGGTCGCCGGGCTCGTCGAGCCGGACCTCGGCGATGCGCCGTTTGGCCCGGCTGATCCGCTGGGCCATCGTCGCTTCCGGGACCAGGTATGCCGCCGCGATCTGCCTGGTCGTCAGGCCGCCGACCGCGCGCAGGGTCAGCGCGACAGCCGAACTCGGCGGCAAGGTGGGATGCGCGCACAGGAAGTACAGGCGCAGCGTGTCGTCCGCGGCGGGCACCGGGCCGCCGGGCGGTTCGGCCTCCACTGCGAGCTCTCGTTCGCGCCGGGCCTTCTCGGCTCGGGCGGCGTCGAGGAATTTGCGCCACGCGACCGAGATCAGCCACGCCTTCAGGTCGCGTGGCTGCTCCCCCGGACCGGCTTCGAGCGCCCGGATCAGGGCCTCCTGCACGGCGTCCTCGGCCGCGGCGAAGTCGGCTCCGCGACGGACGAGGACGCCGATCACCGCGGGCACGAGCTCCCGCAGCTGCGGCTCGTTCATTCGGCCACCGCGGGCGGCTCGGTGAGGAACGGCCGCACTTCGAGCCATTCGTGAATCGGTTCGCCACCAGGCCCGGGCGCCGCGGACAGCTCGCCGGCCAGTTCGACCGCGCGATCCCAGGACTCCACGTCGATGATCATCCAGCCCGCGACGAGATCCTTGGTCTCGGCGAACGGGCCGTCGGTCACCGGCGGGCGTCCCGCGCCGTCGTGTCGCACGAAGGCGCCCTCGGGGGCCAACGCCTGGGCGTCCACGAACTCGCCGGTCTCCTCCAGGCGGGCGGCGAAGTCGTTCATGTACTGGATGTGTGCGTCGACTTCCTGCGGAGTCCACTGATCCATCGGCGGGTAGTCCACAGCCGGTGCCGGTCCGCCTCGGTAGTGCTTGAGCAGCAGGTACTTCATGGTGAGCTCCCTCTCGGTGGTACGGCCCGTTGAGGCCGATCGTGCACCAGGGACGGAGCCGGCGTGCTGTTCTCGACAGCTGCACCGGAAATCCGCACAACTTTTTTGATGTGATGCGGACCACTGTTCACCGGAGGGGAACCCCAGCGCGCCTAGCCGGCCGGGTCTTGGCGCGCCTGCTCCGCCGCGTGGGAGGCGAGGCCGTCGGCCATCTGCTGCATGACCCGCCGCATGACGCGCTTCATCAACCAGCCCATTCCCCATCGGGTGGAGTAGGTGCCGTGCCAGTGGATGGCCGTGCCCCCGCCGGGTGCGGGCGTGAGGTCGATGACCGCCCGGTAGTCGTGGATGGCCGAGTTGAAGGCGTCCTCGTACGTCAGCTGCTTCTCCTCGACGAGCCCGGTCAGCCGTTCCCCGGTGACCGTCCGCCCGGTGCGGAACGCGCGGACCGCGCCGACGGGATCGCGGCCGTCGGGGTCGAGGCCGCTGGAACGTTCGGTGACCAGGCTGTCGACGGTCGACCAGGTGGGCCAGGTGCGTGCGTCGACGAGCAGGCGCCAGACGACGGCCGGAGACGCTGTCGCGGTCGCGGTCGCGTCGTAGCGGAGCATGGTCGGAATCCTTTCGTTCGCCGCCGCACCCACCGTTCTCATCGCGGGAACCGCGTCCGGGGTGAGCGCGCGGCAACGCCGAAGCTGCTTGGCACGGCCGAAATTAGGTGACGCGGGCCGCCGGGTACATGCGCTGGATTGCCGACCTTCGATCAGATCTTGCGGTACGCCGACGGCCGGACGCCGACATGGCTCAGGAAGGCCGTCGACAGCGCACCAGGACTGGCGAACCCGCAACGCTCGGCGATCTGCGCGACGGTGAGGGCGTCGTCGGAAAGCAGCCGCTTCGCCCGCTCGATCCGCAGCCGGGTGAGGAACCGGTGGGGCGTTTCACCGGTCGCCGCCCGGAAGACGCGGATGAAGTGGTACACGCTGAGGTGCACTTCGGCGGCGATGTCGGCCAGCGTCAGCGGCTCGGCCAGCCGGTCCCGCATGACGGCGATGCCCGCGCGGACGGCGGCGTGTTCGGGCCCTGGCAGGCGACCGTGCCGGCCCTGGGTCAGCAGGTGCGTCGCGAGGAACGCCCCGGCGGATTCCGCGTAGAGATCGTTCGAGCCACCGGCGGCGGGCAGTGCGCGGATGATCTGCTCGACGACCGGATCGCCCGTGTCCACCGCGGCGGACAGCGCTTCGAAGTCCGGCCCCGAACCGCCCAGTTGCGCTGCGGCCCGCTGGACGGTCGCCGATGGAATGTGCACCTGGATGGTGCGCATCGCGGACGTCGCCCGGTAGTCGCGCACGCTCGTCCGGCCGGGAACCATGAGCTCCAGATCGCCGGGAACCCAGCGGCGGCGGACCGGTTTTCCGTCGGCGCGCGTCCGCGTGGCCACGTCCCCGGCCACGAAGAGCACGAGATGCAGGTCGGACACCCCGGGCATCGGGACGTGGTGGGCCTCGGGCGCGTGGTCGAAGCACTGCACGAGCAGCGACCGCCAGCCCGCGTCGCCCCAGCTGCAGTAGGTGCGCCGCACCAGCTCCGACGTGTCGAACTCCGCGTACGGCGCCAGATCGAAGTCAGGCGAGTCGAACACCGCACAAGGCTAGTCGATCGACGTGTCGCGCCCGTGCCACGCGATGTCGTCCACCGCCAGCCACGTCTCGCCGGCCACGGTCGCCGGGGTCACCCCGGTGAACGCCAGGACGTCCCGATGCAGGTGGGACTGGTCGGCGTAGCCGGACTCCGCCGCGATCCGGGCCGCGTTCCCGCCCGCCGCCAGGCGGTGCGCGGCGTGGTCGAAGCGGACCAGCTTCGCGGCTCGCTTGGGAGGGAGGCCGATCTGCGCCCGGAACCGGGACCACAGGCGCTTGCGGCTCCACCCGATCTCGGCCGCCAGCCCGTCGACCCGGACCCGGCCGCGGCTGCCGGCGATCTGCTGCCAGACCCAGGCCACCTGGGGATCCACGGGCCGCCCCGCCTCGCGGCGACGGGCGAGCAGGGCGTCCGCCAGCGCGAAGCGGTCCTGCCACGACCGGGCTTCGCCGAGCTGCTCCCGGATCCGCGCCGCGTCGCGGCCCCACAGGTCGTCGAGGGTCACCACCACGTGGTCCAGCTCCGCCGGGGAGATGCCCAGCACCTCGTGCGCGACCACCGGGGACAGGCGCACCTGCACGCACTCGACCTTCTCGCCCCGCACGCGAACAGCGCCGTGCATGAACCCGGTGACGAGATTTCCCCGCCGCTGCCGACCGGTTTCGGCATCCACGACGAGCGGGCCGTCACCGAATTCCAGCGCCAGCGTGACGGCCGGGTGCGGGACCACCCGCACGTCGACCGGGCCCGCGCCGCGGTCGCGGAACCCGGCCATGCTGACGCCGGCCAGCCGGCTGGGCCTCGGCGGCCTCGCGACGCACCACCTGGCCACCGCCTCGCGTTCGTTCCCGGCGGATCGCATCACCCCATGCTATGGGCGGATCGACGGGAACATTCGTCCAAGACATCGGCCTGCGCCAAGGGAAACAGTGGGGCCCATGAGCATCGTCCAGAACGCCTTCCAAGCGCTCGCCAGCAACGACCCCGACAAGATCTCCGCAGTTCTCACCGAGGACGCCGAATGGCTGTCGCCACCCGGGAACGCCACTGCCGTCGCGCTCGGGGCGCCCGACCACATGGTGGGCAGGGAGGCGATCGTGCGCTTCTTCGCCGAGGACTTCCCCCGCTTGTACGCCCGTGACGTCGACGTCGTCTTCCACGGGCTGCACGCCGACGGCGAGCGGGTGGTCGTGGAGGCGACCATGACGGCGACCCTCGCCAACGGCAACCCCTACAGCAACGACCACTGCTTCGTCCTCGAACTCCGGGACGGGCTGATCCACCGGGTCCGCGAGTACGCGGACACGGCGCGCGGGCACTGCATGATCTTCGGCGAAGCGCCGCAGTAGTCAGCGGCGCCGCAGGGACGGGTCGAGCAGCGCGGGTGGGGTGCGCCCAACTGCTCGACGCCGCGGCCGGTTCCGGCGAGATCCGGTCCGATGTGGACGCTTGCGAGCTGATGTGCGGCGTCGGGAACCTCTGCATAGGCACGGACAGCGATCCCCGCTACGACGCGCGTCGACTGGTCGAGCTCCTCATCGCGGGGTTGCGCCGGCCGCGCTGATCATCTGCGGCGGCTTCAGGTTCGGGCGTGCGGCGAAAAGCGGGGTGCGGGCGTCCGCACCCCGCTGCGCGTCACCGGCGCTTCGGGAGCAACTCGAACAGGCTGGAGAAGCCCTGATCGCCGTGGCCTTCGGCGATCCGGCGGTCCATCAGCTCCTTGACCTCCCGCATCCGCACGGCCTCCACGCCGATGGATTCCCGGTGGTCGATCATGTCGTCCATCAGCGCGGCCTGGACGTTGAGCGGGCCGAGATCCGGCGCGTACTCGCCGCTCTTGATCGCCTTGCCCATCATGGTCAGCAGCGGCGGGTAGGCGGCCACCGAGCCGGCGACGCGCTCGGTGAACGCCACCACGTCGACCCCTTCGGCCTGGACCAGCTTGAGGGTGTGCAGGAAGCCGATGAGCATCTCGTAGCCCATCGCGACCTGGCCCATGAACTCCACGGCCGCCAGGCCGGCGTCCTCGCCGTGGTACGCGATGGTGCCCAGTTCCTGCAGCACCGGTTCGTGGGCCTGGAACGCGCTGCGGGAGCCGCTGAACGGGAACATGATGTTCGGCGTTCCGACGTACGGCGGATCTCCCATGATCTTGCCGTCGATGTACTCGGCGCCGCGCTCGGTCGCCCAGCGCTCGTTCTCCCGCGCCTGGGCGGGAGAACCGCTCGTGACGTTCACCAGCACCTTGCCCGCGACCGCGGTTTCGACGGCGCCCAGCACTTCGTCGACCGCCGTGCTGTCGAGCAGGCAGATCACGACCAACGGGCTCGCCGCCACCGCCTCCGCGGCCGTCGCGGCCGCCGTGGCACCGGCGGCGACCAGCGGCTCGCTCTTGCTCGCGGTCCGGTTCCAGACCGTCGTGCGGTAGCCGCGGTCGACGAGCGTCCTGGCGATCGCCGATCCCATGTCACCGAGGCCGAGCACGGTGACCTGGCGGGGGTCGTCGGTTGTCGTTGTCGTCATGGGGTTCCTTCCCAACCAATCGCTCCCGGTCTATCGCCGAGGCGAACATCGAGAGCTTGTAACTTCAAGTTAAGTCGAGGTCAATGCTCTGCGGACAAATCCGATCGGGAATCTGTGACGATCGTTCTGACCTGGCTCGATAGGGCCGCCATCTGGTCTTTCGGGCCACCGGGGCGAGCGTCCGGAGTGGTTGACAATGTCAGGGTGACGCTGTCACTGTGATCTCGTGTCAGATGGATGCGACCCGATGTCGGACCTGTGCGAACCGGTGCCGGGCAGGCGGGTGCGGGCCAACCCGGGCGAGGGCGGGCGGCTGCGCGAGGAGATCCTCCTCGTGGCCGAGCGGATGCTGGTCGAGGCCGGCACCGAGGAGGCGCTCACGCTGCGGGCCGTGGCCGAGCGCGCCGGCGTCACCACGCCGTCGGTGTACCGGCACTTCGCGAGCAAGGACCGGCTGGTCGAGGCGGTGTGCCTGCGGGCGTGGGACGGGCTGGGCAGCCGGATCCGCGAAGCCTGCGCGCGGCTGACGGATCCGTTCATCGCGCTGGGCCAATGTGGACGCGCCTACGTCCGGTTCGCCCTCGATCATCCGGTGCAGTACCGCGTTCTGATGCTGCACCGGCCCGGTGGTCCGGAGCTCTCGCCCGCGACGGAGGAGTGCTTCGCGCACATGGTGGACGCGGTCACCGCGTGCGTGGACGGCGGAGTGCTGCGCGGAGACCCCCGCACGCTGGCGTTGAGCTTGTGGTCCGCGATGCACGGGTGCGTGTCGCTGCTGATCAACCAGCCTTCGCTGCCGTGGCCCGAGGATCTCGACGAGTTCGTCAACGACGTGGTGCGGATCGCCGGTTTCGGAGCGGCCGTGAGCACCCGGCTGTCGCGGACCGCGGTGCCGCGCAGCGCGGACGTGGCCGCCGGCGCGGACGCGATGGTCATGCGGATGGAGAGGGCATGAGTAGCCCTGTGTCAACCCGAGTCCTCCTCAACCGCACCTCAGGGGAACGTGACGCAAACCAGCCACGAGAAACTGCGAAACGCGGGATTGAGCCGGACGCAACCACAACTGTGAAACGCGGAGAGGCGGAACCGGCATGAGCACGAGCCTCGCTGGGCGGATCGCGCTGGTGACGGGAGGATCTCGGGGGATCGGCGCCGAGACGGCTCGGTTGCTGGGGGCCGCGGGCGCCCGGGTCTTCGTGAACTACCGGGAGAAGGCCAGGCGCGCTCAACGAGTCGTCGACGAGATCGCCCGCGCGGGCGGTGCGGCCTCGGCCGTGCGCGCGGACCTCACCGACCGGGCCGAGGTCGCGGCCATGACCGGCGAGATCCGCGACCTGTGCGGCCGCCTGGACCTGCTGGTCCTCAACGCCTCCGGCGGGATGGAGCGCGACGTCCCGCCCGATTACGCGCTCCGGTTGAACCGCGACGCCCAAGTGTCCCTTGTGGACGCGGCAATGCCGTTGCTGCCGCCGTCGGCGCGGATCGTCTTCGTCACCAGCCACCAGGCGCACTTCCACGGCAGGCGGCCCACCTACGACGAGTACGAACCGGTGGCCGCGAGCAAGCGGGCCGGCGAGGACGCGCTGCGCGACCGGATCCCCGACCTGGCGGCCCGTGGGATCGGCCTGGTGGTCGTCTCGGGGGACATGATCGAGGGCACGATCACCCCGACGCTCCTGGAGCGCGCCCGCCCCGGCATCATCGACGCCCGCCGCGCGGAGGCCGGATCCCTGCCGACGGTCTCCGAGTTCGCCGCCGAAATCGCGTCCGCGGCAACCGCCCCGCTGGAGACCGGGCACACCGCCTACGTCGGCGGCGAGGACTACCTGGTCGACCGGAGCTGAACCTCAGCCGACCGGGCGCCTGGTTCATGCGCGGTCGCGCAGGGTCGCGACGCCGTCGCCGTCGAGCTCGTCGAAGTAGGCCGTGCGCCCGGTCATGGCCATGGTCAGCGCCAGGGTGGTGCCGGACACCAGCGGGCCCGAGCCGGTGGCGAAGGGGCCGTCGGTCGCGGCGAGCCGGAGCCCGGCGATCCGCTTCTTGACGGGAACGACGAGGTCGGAGCCCTGGTAGTACTCGGCCAGCCGCGTAAGTGTGTCGATCGGGTAGTCGCGGTGGATGCCCAGCGGTCGCCGGATGTCCTCGGCGTGCACGATCGCTTCGCCGAGCATCGCCACGACCGGCAGCGGCGGCTTGGTGGTGCTGGTGGTGACCCGGCGGAACCGCGCGAGCGTCTCCGCCGGGGTGGCGCCCAGCTGCTCCGCCAGTCGCATGGCCACCTGCTTGTCGAAGTCGAACCGGCAGCGGATCACGCCCGCGAACCACCGTGCGGGGGTGAGGCTCGCGCCCGCGGTGAGGTGCGCCAGCACCTCGCGCACCGTGAGCTCCGTGCACAGCGACGGCCTCGCCCACTGCTCGTCGGTCAGGTCGGCGAGGTCGGCGGCCAGGGCCGCCCGCTCGGCGTGCACCAGCGGCCAGATTCCGGGCGCGCGGCGGGTCGTCGGTTCTGCTCTGGTCACGGCTGAATCTCCTGTGCTTCGGGTCGCTCACAGGTGGGACTGCGACGGTGGGGCCGAATCGTCGCTCGGGCGCGAACTTTTTCAGGGCATCCGCGACCAGAAGTCGAGGGCGTGCCCGGCCGCGTAACCCGTGCCGCCGATCCGTTCCGGAGCCAGGGACTGGACGTGGCCGGTGGCGGCGTCGGGCCAGGCTGGAAGGTCGGCGCAGGCGGGGTCGCCGTTGGCCGCGAAGGCGGTCCAGTAGCGGTTCATCCGGTCGGCGAGCTCGCGCTGCGCCGCGGTCAGCTGCGGTGCGCCGGGGATGTCGAACTGGTACGCCAGCTCGCTGGAGTGCTGCGCGCCGGTCGGGGCTCCGGGGAGCGGCACGAGCGGCGGGGCGTCCCGGTCGGCGAACTCGTAGAACCAGGTGTCGGTGTGCGCGGCGAGGGCACGGCCCAGTTCCCAGGCCGGTCGCGACCACGCCCGGTCGGTGCAGATCTGCGCCCAGGCGAGGTTGGGCGTCGGGAAGCGGTCGAGCGCGTAGCGTGCGGCGACTTCCTCCGCCGAGTCGCCGAAGGCCTCCGCGAGCAGGCGCGGGTAGCTCTCGGCGGTGACCGGGTTTCCGGCGAGTCCGACGAAGAACCGGGCCTCGTCGAGCGTGGTGCCCAGCACCACCGGCACCCGGTGGAAGCGCCCGGCGAGCAGTGCTTCCGCAGGTGATTCGGGCAGCGTGGTGCCGCCGAAGGCGGGCCGGATGAAGTTGCCCGACACCTGCAGCAACTCCTCCGCCGGGACCCGCCGGAGCTGCGCGAGCGCAGATTCGGTATCGCTGCCGGGCGTGATCCAGCCGTGCTCGGCGGCGGTGGCGGCGCCGAGCCGGTCCAGCTCGGCCACCGGTGTCCACATTGGAGGAAGCGTCGGAAGGCCGGGCATGAAGGTGTGCGCCGGTGTCGGGCCCAGCACGCCGAACGCGCTCTGCAGGATCGCGCGGTGGAACAGCCCGGCCGAGGCGGGTGACGTCAGGTGCGCCGCCACCGCGAGGGCCCCGTTGGACTCCCCGATCAGCGTCACGTTCGCCGGGTCGCCGCCGAATCCCGCGATCTCCCGCTGCACCCAGCGGAGTGCGGCCTGTTGGTCCTGCAGGCCGAAGGTGCCGCCGTCGGCGAGGCCCGGATGCCCGAAGCAGCCGAACACGCCGAGCCGGAAGTTCGGCGCCACGACGACGACGTCGCCGGAGATGGCGAGCCGCCGCGGGTCGTAGATGGCGGCGGTGCCGTTCGTCCCACCGCCGCCGTGCAGCCACACCAGCACCGGGCGTCCGGTGCCCGCGGTTGAGGGCGCGGTGACGTCGAGCGTCAGGCAGTCCTCGTCGACGGAGGTCACGTCCGCGAAGGACTGCGCCAGCTGCGGCGCGGGATTCCCGGGGACGGTCGCGTCGCGGATTCCGGACCACGGCTCGACCGGCGCGGGCGGCCGCCACCGCCGCTCGCCGACCGGTGGCGCGGCGTACGGGATGCCTCGGAATGAGAGGTGTTCGTCGAGCCTGCGGCCGCGGATGGCGCCGCTGCTCAGCTGCACGGTCACGTGTTCGGTCATCGTGTGCGCCCCTCGACGAGCAATAATAATACGAGCATATTGCTACGATAGCCGCACGGCCATGTTGTCGTCGCGAGCTTTTGCCCGCGGTGAGGAGATCAGCGATGCCCGGTGAACACCGCGGCGATGACCGGGCGCAACGCGTCCCGCGCCGAGAAGGCGTCCGCGCCCGAGAGCGCGACCTGATCGGCCAGGCCCTGCACGGTCGCGAGGATCGTGCGAGCAGCGAGCACAGCGTCGACACCCGGCTCGACCTCGCCGCGCTCCACGCCGTCCTGGACCGCCTTCGTGACGTAGTCGAGGATGGCGCCGCCCGACTGCCGGGCGACCTCGGCGAGGCCGGCGTGGTGCAGCGCCTGCGCCTGCAGGCCCTGCCGGACGCGGTACTCGACGTCCCGTTCCTCGTCGAGCGGCAGCAGTTCGACGAGGCTGTCGAGCAGCACCTCGGCGATCGGGAGGCGGGCGGCCTCGCCGTCGCGGACGCGAATCCGCACCCGCTCGCCCATGCGGCGCGTGGCGTCCTCGTAGGCGAAGTGCAGCAGCGCGTCCTTGCCCGCGAAGTAGTGCTGGATGAGCCCGACCGAGATCCCGGCCTCGGTCGCCACCCGCGAGAACGAGACGCCCGCGAAGCCCTCCGCGGCGAGCAGGCGCTGGAAGGCCCGCGCGATCTGGGCGCGACGCTGATCATGATCGGCAACCCGCGGCACCCGAATATCGTACAGCCGTACTGCTATCGAAGGCAGCTCGGCGACACCCGGATTGGAGTCCCATGCGCACCAGCCTGCGTGACGACCTGAAAACGGCCCTCAAGGCCCGGAACAACGTCGCCGTCGCGGCGCTCCGCTCCGCCTTGGCGGCGATCGACAACGCCGAAGCCGTGCCCGCGGGCCGCTCGCTGAGCAGCGGGAACGAACACGTCGCGGGTGCGGCGCTGGGCGTTGGCGCGGCGGAGGCGCAACGCCGTCGGCTCACCGAGTCCGACATGCGGTCGATCGTGGCGAACGAGGTGCGGGAGCGAGCGGCCGCGGCGGAGGAGTACGAGCAGGCCGGGCGCGACGACCTCGCCGAACGGCTCCGCGCGGAGGCCGCGGTGCTGAGCCGCCACCTGGGAACTCCCTGATGCATTTGCTGTTCCCGCAAACAGCGTTGCCGGATTTTGGATCGCGGGGCCATGTTGGTGTCGGAGGTGGTCGAGATGACCGAACGACAAGCCGCGCGGGATCCCTTCTCGAACGAACTGGAAGCGCGCATCTGCGAACTCGTCATGGGAGACAGGCGTCATGGCATCTGAGGTGACCGGGCAGGAGTTCTGGGACGAGCGCTACAGCAGCGAGGACCAGCTGTTCAGCGGCGAGCCGAACGGGGCGCTCGTCGCCGAAGCGGCCGACCTGCCGCCCGGGCAAGCGCTCGACGTGGGATGCGGCGAAGGCGCGGACGCGCTCTGGCTGGCCCGGCGCGGGTGGCAGGTCACCGCGGTGGACGTCTCGCAGGTCGCGCTGGAGCGCGCCGCCCGAGTCGCGGCGGGCGGTCCAGAAGTGGCCTGGACGCGCGCCGACCTGAACACCGCCGCGCCGCCGGCCCTCGCGTTCGACCTGGTGTCGGTGCACTACTTCCCGCTCGTGAAGCAGCCCGGGCACGCGGCCCTGCGCGGCTTGCTGGCCTCGGTCGCCCCGGGCGGCACGTTCCTGTTCGTCGGCCACGACATGACGGACATGCCACCGGAAGCCGCGTACGGCTTCGAGCCGAGCGAGTTCTACCAGCCCCACGAGATCGCCGAACTCCTCGACGGCGATTGGACCGTGCTGGTCGACGAATCCCGCCTGCGGAACCCCCCGTCGCCCGGCGGCCATACCCACGACACCGTCCTCCGGGCCCAACGTCTGCGGTGAGGTGCTCGTGAGTGTTCGTTCCGGTTCTTACCGGTACGAGCACTCACGACCCTCGACGCAGCGGGCACGGTCGTCCTATGTGGACTATGGGCAGATGGCGGCGTCCGGGAACGCTCCTCCGAAGGCGCTAGGTGGCGGTTTCGCGCGAAATCGCCATCCCGCCCCACGCAGATCGCCGGTTTCGCGCGAAATCTACGCCCTGTGCTCCCGCGCACCACTCTGAAACGCCCCTTACAGCTTGCGGGCGATGACGTGGGCCTGCGCGGCTGGAGGAGAGGCAAGAGGCTTCGGCCACGGCTGGGGAGTTTGGCCACGAGGCCGTCCATTTTTGTGGACAGGAGCAACTTTCCGGCGAGCGGAACGTCTTCGCGGATATGAACACCTATCAGTTCCGGAACGACTGGGCCGCGCCGAACCGCGGTGCCGGAAGACCACGCCGGAGGGGCCGCAAGATCTTCGCGGTCGTGGTGGTCCTGGTGCTGTTACCGGTGCTGTTCGGGGGATGGCTGTGGTTCCACGTCGACTCCTCGATCCGGCGGGTCGACGCCTTCCCGGACTACCCGGGCCGCCCGGCGGCGGGCGCGGGCACGAACTGGCTGATCGTGGGCTCGGACAGCCGCGAGGGGCTGGATCCGGAGACGGCGGCCGGGCTGCACGTCGGCGAGGCGGAGGGCCGGCGCACGGACACGATCATGATCGCCCACCTGCCGGACAACTCCACGGCCCCGACGCTGATCAGCCTTCCGCGCGACTCGCGGGTGCCGGTCCCCGGCCATGGGCGGACGATGATCAACGCGGCCTTCGCGGAGGGCGGCCCGCAGCTGCTGGCGCAGACGGTCGAGCAGGCCACGGGCCTGCGCATCGACCACTACGCCGAGATCGGCTTCGGCGGGTTCGCGGAGATCGTCGAGGCGGTGGGCGGCGTCGAGATGTGCCTGGACCAGGAGATGCACGACACCCAGACCCGCCAGACGCTGCAGGCGGGCTGCCAGCGCTTGGACGGCGCGAACGCCCTGACCTTCGTCCGCATGCGCTACAGCGATGCGACCCCGCGTTCCTGAGCGACCTGCTGTCGCTGGCGTGGGCGATGCGCGGCATCTCGTCGGGCGAGGTGGTGACGACGACGGTTCCGGTGACCGACGGCACCGCGAAGAGCTGGGACAAGAAGAAGGCCATCGAACTCTTCGAGACCGTGAACGCCGACCAGCCCGTCCCGGAGGACCTGATCGTCGACTGAGCGCATACTCGTCGGATGTTCCCGGAACCCACGGATCCCGCGGCCTCGCGCGGCGAGGTGCTCCTCCGCTACCTCGACTTCTTCCGGGGCAGCGTGATCGACAAGGTGGCGGCCCTGCCGGATGCGGAGCTGCGATCCAGCCGGGTCCAGTCGGGGTGGACGCCGCTGGAACTGGTCAAGCACCTGACCTTCGCCGAACTGCGCTGGATCGAATGGGGATTCGAGGGTCGTCGGGTCGAAGACCCGTGGGGTGACAGGACGAACGGCCGCTGGCACGTGGCCCCGGAGGAAACCCGCGACGATCTGGCGGCGGCCCTCCGCGGCCAGGGACGGCGAACCTCCGAAGTCGTGGCGATCACGCCCCTGGAGAAGACGGGTGAGCCGGGACCGCGCTGGAAGGGCGCGGAACCGGCGACCCTGGAAAGGGTGCTGCTGCACCTCGTCCAGGAATACGCCCGCCACCTGGGCCAGCTCGACATCGTCGTGGAACAGGCCGGCGGCCCGACCGGCGAGTGAAGTCCCCGTGTTCACTTTCTGTTGCTATAGCAGCAGAAAGTGCACACGGGGCTCTCACGGCGTCAGCGGCGCGGCGGCTTCATCTGCAGCGGGACACCGATGAGGTTCAGCGCGTTGATCAGCGCTACCTGGGCGACCAGGTGACCGAGCTCGGCCTCGTCCGGGAACGCCTTGCGCAGCGCCTCCCACTGGTCGTCGCCGATGTGCTCGCGGCGGGTGGCCGCCTCGGCGTAGCCCAGCGCGGCCCGCTCCCGCTCGTCGTAGAGCTCCGACTCCTGCCACACGGCCAGCTGGAGGAGCCGGTCCTCGGTCTCGCCGATCCGGCGCGCCTCCCGGCCGTGCATGTCGACGCAGAAGACGCAGCCGTTGATCTGCGAAACCCGGACCTTGACCAGCTCCCGCACCTTGTCGTCCAGCGGCCCCTTGCGGAGCGCGGCGTCGGCGTCCTTGAAGCCCTTGTAGGGCTCAGGTGCCGCTTCGCCGAGGTTCAGACGTGCCATCGTTGTCTCCCTGTGGTTCTGAGCTGTCACCAGGGAGACGAGCGGGCCTACTCGGATGTGACCGCCTTGAGGTGAGCGAGTTTCTGCGGGTTGAGCACCCGCCGGTAGGCGACGATCCGGCCATCGGCGAACCCGAACGTGTCGACGGAGTGGATCCCGCCTCCCCGGTGGAGCACCAGCGCCGGCTCGCCGCCGATCTCGACGATGTCGATGCGGTCGGCCCGCCACCGGCGAGCCACCCGGACCAGGACCTCGGCGATGCGCCGGCCGCCGAGGATGGGCACGCGGGCCGCGCTGACCTGCCCGCCGCCGTCGGTGAGGTAGACGGCATCGGGATGCATCAGCTCGACCAGTGCGGCGAGGTCCCCGGTCTCGTAGGCGGCGCGGAACGCGATGACCAGGCGATCCAGCTCGGCGCGCGGCACGTCCGGCGCGCTGCCCCTCGCCTCGGCCACCCGGTGCCGCGCCCGCGAGGCCAGCTTCCGGGCGGCGGGCACCGAGCCGCCCTGCACCTCGGCGATCCGCGCGAACTCCAGCCCGAACACGTCGTGCAGCACGAGGGCCACCCGCTCCGGCGGGCTCAGCTCCTCCATGATCAGCAGCATCGCGGAGCCGACCGACTCGTCGACGAGCACCGGCTCGGCGGCGTCCGGCCCGGTCAGCAGGGGTTCCGGCAACCACGGCCCGAAGTAGCTCTCCCGCTGCACCCGGGCGGATTTGAGGATGTCGTAGGACCGCCGCGCGGCGACGGTGACCAGCCAGGCCCGCAGGTCGTCGACGCCGCCCAGGTCCGCCGCGGCGGCTCGCAGCCACACGTCCTGCACGACGTCCTCGGCATCGGCGACGCTGCCGAGCAACCGGTAGGCCACGCCGAAGACGGCAGGCCGGTGCTCCTGCCACTCCGTCCCCAACCGGTCGCGGTGTCCGCCACCCATGCAGGTCCTCCTGAGCAGAGCCTTACCCGAACAAATTCAATCATTAACTCTTTTGGTCTAATGATTATTACGCCGAGTAGTCCAGTAATGTTCTCCGCATCCGCTCCGGCGGACGTTCACCCGGAAACTTCCCGGATCTTATTGGGTAGGCGCACCTCGGCCTGCACTCCTCGATGCCCAGCGCGTTCGCGCACAGTTCTGATCGAAAGGTTGCGGAAGTTGTTGGCGAAACTCACCCGTCGCGTCCTGCTCGCCACTGCCCTGACCGCCGGAACGATGGCGACGGTCGCGGCGGTGGCCCCGGCACAGGGCGAAACCCCCAGCACGGTCCGGCTTTCGCTGGACAACGGCCGCGGAGCGGCGCTCGGCAACGCGGTCCTGACCTGCCACCCGGCGGGCGGCACGCACAAGAACGCGGCGAAGGCGTGCAGCGACCTGGACGCGGTCGGGGCGGATTTCCGCCTGATGACGGCGAAGCCGGCGATGGCGTGCACCCTCCAGTACCAGCCGGTCACGGCGAAGCTGGAGGGGAACTGGCGCGGGCGGACGGTGAGCTTCACCGAGACCTACCCGAACAGCTGCGCCCTGACGGTCGAGACCGGGGTCGTCTTCGACTTCTGAGCCGCTAGCCGAAGTCCTTGGTCTGCCAGCGGTCCGGCCGGATCTCGACGTACTCAGGTTCGCCTGCGGTGTTCCCGCCGCTGAGTTCCCAGTCGGCCCAGCCGTCGATGGCATCGGCGGGGAGGTAGCGGCTGCCGATGGCGACGAGCTCGTCGCGAGTGGGCCGCTGCTGCTTGACGACGGTGCCTTCGACGGTGACGTACCGGTACGGAACCTCCGCCCGCTGGACGGAAATCGAAACCTTCCCGGCGAGCCGGATGAGCCGTGACTTCCGCTTGTCCTTCCTGGTGACCACGGCGATGTTCCCGCCAGGCCGGTAGCTGTACCAGGTCGGCAGCGTCGACGGCGGCCGGTCGTCGTCGCTGCCGACGCTGAGCACGGCGACGTGCGGCCGCGCGAGGAATTCCTCCCGCTCGGCGGCGCTGAGCTTCCGGTGCTGGCCAGGCCTGTCAGCAGACATCTGAACTCCCAACGATGGTGGTGCAATCCCCAACCGACGCCGCAACGCGATCATTCCCGAATCCCGGCTGTGCTGTGCGTCATCCGGTCGCGTTGAGCCACCGGAGTACGCTGCCCACTGTCCAAACAGGAGGGTGCGAGATGTCGCTGATCGAGTGGGCCGACTTCGAGAAGGTGGAACTGCGCGTGGGCACGATCGTGCAGGCGAAGCCGAACGAGAAGGCACGCAAACCGGCGTACGTCCTGACCGTCGACCTCGGCGAGATGGGCCTGAAGACGTCGAGCGCGCAGATCACGGACCACTACGAACCAGAAGCCCTGATCGGCCGCCAAGTGCTGTGCGTGTGCAACTTCGAGCCGAAGCGAATCGCGGGAGTCAAGTCGGAAGTACTGGTAACGGGAGCCCACGACGAGCAGAACAGCGTGGTCCTAGCGGGCTTCGACCACCAGGTCCCGAACGGCACCCGCCTCCTCTGATCGCGACCTGCCGCTCAGTCCCCGGCGTCCCGAGCGACCCGCCGACCCCACAGAACAAGCGGAATCTGCAACGGCAGCCGCGCGAACCCGACCACCCTCCAAGGCAATGACCGACGCCGCCAGGCGAGGGCCATCGTCACGTTCGCAGGAAAGACGGCGGCGAAGGCAATCAAGACGAGGACGTGGCGCCGAAGCGGCGAGGTCGCTGGCAGTCGCTGCTCGGATGGATCCCGAGCCTCGTTGTCACGTCAGGCCAGGTCATTCGGGGCAAGTTGGTTCGGCTGGCCGTACTCGGGCTTTTGCCACTTGAGGTTGGTGGGGCGGTCCCCGCCACTGGAGAGGAAGGTCCGGGCGGCTTGCCGGGCAGTGGGGATTGGGATTGCGGAGTCGATCGGGGCGTCGGTCCAGGTTCCGCCGTAGTCGAATCCGGAGTCGTCGGGCATTGGAACTGTGCCTTTGCTGGTTTCAAGGATGTCGGCGGGTTTGTCGCAGTAGATCAGCGAGCTGTAGTCAGGCTGGCCGAGCCCGATTTGCAGAATGTGCTGGCGGTCGGCGGTGACGATTTCGGCGTAGGTGGGAACATCTTCCTCGATGGCGTCGGCGGTCACGCGGTCGAGGAGAGCATCGAGTTCGGCAACCGTGGTGACCTCGGCGGGGGCTTCGTCGGGGTGGTACATAACGGTGAACGCCATCGCTGGAGTCCTTCTCCCGTTCCCTCGTAGACCTAGCACCGCTGGCAGTGCGCGCGTTGTCGTCGGCGGTGCCGCGGGCAGTGTGGCGTCGCATCTGCGGAGATCTCGTTCAGCCGTTGGGAAATCTCGGCAAGCTGGTCGGCGTAGAGGTCATCCGCGATCCCGGCGAGCCGAACCCGCAGCTCTTCGATGTGACTCACACAGACTCCCTTGCTGTGGGTGACAAGTACCAGACAGCTAGTGATGATCTCTCGTCTACCCGACAAAGCGAATGCTCTGGTCTGCTAACAAGCCGACCGGGGTCTGAGCGGCAACGAACGCCGTGAGGCCTTGGAAGCGAGGCCTTGAGGACCGGCAGGCCACCAGCACGGCCTCGCATCCCGCCTCGGTCGGCGGCCAGGCGGTGGCTGGCGCGCGAACGGCCGGCATGACCCGCACGGCACCGTCAGGTCTGAGCTCGCTTGCGCGAAGTTGAGCTGATGAGCGGATTCGTGCGACGGCCGGAAGGCCTAGCATCGGAACATGGGAGGCGGGCGCGACGAGGACGAGAGCGTCGAGAACGAGATTTCTGGGGGAACCTTCGAGGGGCCGGTGTCACAGATCGGTCGTGTCAGTGGCGACTACACGATCAACTGGAAATCGCCGAAAACCGACGAAGAGGCCTCGTTCGACGCCGAGTACATGGCCTACATGCGGGCGCGGATGGCGGCTGAAGCAGCCGCGCAGCGCAGGCGCAGGGCCGCGGCCACCACCCGGGCCCTGATCATCGTCGGAGCCGTCGTCACCGTGCTCGTCCTCGGGTGGGGAAACCCGACGGCGGGCATCGTCGCTGCGTTCTGCGCGATTGTCGTGATCGGCTGGATGCTGCCGTCCGGGAAAGGGTGAACCGTGGCCGGAATGCTGTTCCTGCTCATCATCGTCGTGGGCGGCGTGGCGCTGGCTCGGCTGGGGAAGGCCGCAGGCTGCGGGCCGGTCGGGATCGGGCTGTTGGTGGTCTTCGGCCTAGCGGCGATCTTCGGATTCCTGGAGGCCGCCGACCTAATGGACTGAACAGGCCCTCATGACCAAGGGAGCGGTGCTCCACCTCCAGCGCGGTTGGCCTGGTCTATTTGCTCCGCCGAATTCCTCGATGATCTTCAGCACTTCGGACGAGCTGAAGCAAAACCTGGAGGCTTCGAACGAAAAGGCTGGTCGGCGAGCAGGCCGGGAACGCTCCATCCGCAAGGAGCCGGCGATTGGCGACCACCGCACCGTGGGGGGTTTGGGGGGCTCGGCCCCCCATGCAAAGGCGAAGAGCCCCGGTCCACGCATTCCGTGGACACAGGGCTCCCAGCTCTGAGCGGATGACGGGAATCGAACCCGCGTTCTCAGCTTGGGAAGCTGATGTTCTACCATTGAACTACATCCGCGTACCTCATCGGCTCTCCCGAAGAGTGCCGTCAGCCTAACACGGTGGGGCGCGAAGATCATCACCGGGTTGCCGATACGCTGAGGGCGTGTTGCTGAGTGACCGGGACCTGCGCAAAGAGCTCGATGATGGCCGCCTCGAACTTGATCCGTTCGAAGTCGCCATGATCCAGCCGTCGAGCATCGACGTCCGGCTGGATCGTTTCTTCCGGGTCTTCGACAACACCCGGTACACCCACATCGATCCGTCGAAGCAGCAGGACGAGCTGACGTCGCTGGTGGAGACGCCCGACGACGATCCGTTCGTGCTGCACCCGGGCGAGTTCGTGCTCGGGTCGACCTTCGAGTCGGTGCGGTTGCCCGATGACCTGGCCGGCCGGCTGGAGGGCAAGTCCTCGTTGGGCCGGCTGGGGTTGCTCACGCACTCCACCGCCGGGTTCATCGATCCCGGGTTCACGGGTCACATCACCCTCGAATTGTCCAACGTGGCCAATCTGCCGATCACGTTGTGGCCGGGGATGAAGATCGGCCAGTTGTGCCTGTTCCGGTTGTCGAGCCCCGCGGACTTCCCGTACGGCTCGAAGGAGGCCGGGTCGCGCTACCAGGGGCAGCGCGGGCCGACGCCGTCGCGGGCGTACCTCAACTTCCGGCGCACCGACACCCGGCGCTGAGCATCGCCACCACCTCGGCGGTGGCGCGAACATCGCCGAACGACCGGTAGATGGTGTGCAGCGTGGCGTTGTGGTCCGCGTCGCGGCCCGCCGCGTTGGCGTCCGCGACCGTGATCACGCGCAAGCCCAGGGTGCTCGCGTCGCGGGCCGAGGATTCGCAGCAGACGTTGGTGACCGTGCCTGCGATCAGGACCGTGTCGATTCCGCGTTGCTCCAGTCGTTCCGGCAGCGGGCACCGGCCGGGGAAGAAGGCGCTGGGCGCGGACTTCTCGACCAGCACGTCGTTGTCGTGGATCGTGAATTCCCGCCACAGGCGCTGCGCCAGCGGGCCCGTTCCGCCTGCGGTGCGGTACACCTCGGCCGCTTCCGGGCCGTAGAACTCCTGGGCCGTCTGCGTCGGCTCGATCGCCGCCGGTAGCACCCATGCCACCGTGCCGCCGGTCTTCCGGACGGTTCGCGCCAGGCGGCCGATGTTCGGCACGATGCCTCGGCAGTAGGGGTTGCCGGTCACGAAGAACGGCACCATGTCGATGACCACCAGCGCCGTCCGGGGCGGATCGAGGGTGGGGAACGCGAAGCGCCTGCCGCGGCGCTCCTCGTGCCGGGCGTATTCGCGGTCCTCGATCAGCCACGCGTGCAGCTTCTCCGGCGTGTCCATGTCGGGGCTCCTGAGTTGACACGTGATCACGACAGGTAATCATCTCAACACGCGCCGGGTGGCATTTTCCCTGGTTGTGTCTCTTTTGTGCCGCGTTGTCCTGGCTTGTGGTGACCGTGAGCTAGTTCACCCTGAATCGAGTAAGCAAGATGGGGATTCAGAATTTACGATCCCCCTCGCCCGGCGTTCTGGAACGATCCCGCAACGGGGCGGGGTCGGCGAGCGGGCAGCAGGAGTACTCGATGTCCGCATTGCAGTCGCGCGCCTCGGGCACTGCCAACGAGAACCTCGGGCACGTCGTGATGATCGCCGGGGCCGCGGCGCTCGGCGGGTTCCTCTTCGGCTACGACACCTCGGTGATCAACGGCGGCGTGGACGCCATCCAGCGGCACTTCAACGTCGGTTCCGCGTTGACCGGCCTGACCGTTTCCTCGGCGCTGCTGGGTTCCGCGGTGGGCGCCGGGATCGCCGGCGGGTTGGCCGACCGGGTCGGCCGGATCCGGGTCATGCAGCTGGCCGCGGTCCTGTTCATCATCAGCGCCGTCGCTTCGGCCGTGCCCTTCGCGATCTGGGACCTCGCCATCTGGCGGGTCGTCGGCGGCGTCGCCATCGGCATCGCGTCGGTGATCGCGCCCGCCTACATCGCCGAGGTCGCGCCCGCCGCTTACCGCGGGCGGTTGGGGTCCTTGCAGCAGTTGGCGATCGTGCTGGGGATCGCCGTTTCGCAGCTGGTCAACTACGCCCTGGCGCAGGCTGCCGGCGGCAGCGCTTCCGGGATGCTCGGGCCGTTGCAGGCCTGGCAGTGGATGCTCGGGGTGGCCGCGATCCCCGCGGTGATCTACCTGGTGGTGGCTTCGACGATTCCCGAGTCGCCGCGGTACCTGGTCGCGGTCGGCAAGGTCGACCGGGCGCGGGAGATCCTGGCGCAGGTCGACTCCGGTGAGCCGGATGCGAAGGTCGCCGAGATCAAGGCGGCGCTGGGCGGCGAGCGCAAGCCGCGGCTGAGCGATCTGCGGGGCCGGTTCGGGGTGCTGCCGATCGTGTGGGTCGGGATGGCCATCGCAGCGTTGCAGCAGTTCGTCGGGATCAACATCATCTTCTACTATTCGTCGTCGCTGTGGCACTCGGTGGGCATCGACGAGAGCAGTTCCCTGCTGCTGAGCCTGTTCACGTCGATCGTGAACATCGTCGGCACCTTCGTCGCGATCGCGCTGGTCGACAAGATCGGCCGCAAGCCGCTGCTGGTGATCGGTTCGCTCGGGATGGCCGTGTCGCTGGCCGTGACCGGGTGGGCGTTCAGCTTCGCCGAGGTCGTCGGCGACGAGGCGCACCTGCCCTTCCAGTGGGGCGCCGTGGCGCTGGTGTCGGCGAGCGCTTTCGTGCTGTTCTTCGCCGCCTCCTGGGGCGTGGTGATGTGGGTGCTGCTGGGCGAGATGTTCCCGGCGCGCATCCGGGCCGCCGCGCTGGCGGTCGGCACCGCGACGAACTGGATCGCGAACTGGCTGGTGACGGTGAGCTTCCCGAGCATGCGGGATTGGAACCTGCCGGTCACCTACTTCATCTACGCCGCGTTCGCGCTGATCTCGGTGGTGTTCGTGGTGAAGTACCTGAAGGAGACCAAGGGGCGCTCGTTGGAGGAAATGGGCCGCTGACCTGGTCTGATGTTCGAGGGGCGTCCCCGTGGGGGCGCCCCTCGAAATTTTTTCCGCGGGTTCGGGAACAAAGCCGGGGCGCTGCGCGTATCTAGTACCGTACAACGTACGAAGGAGCGTGCATGGCCTCTCGCGACATCACCCGGTTCCGCCTCGACATCCCGCAGTACGACCTGGACGACCTCCGGGAGCGGCTGGCCCGCGTCCGCTGGGCCGACGAGGTGCCCGGGCCGGGCTGGAGCTACGGCCCGCCGCTGGGTTACCTGCGGGAGTTGGCGGAGTACTGGCGCAGCGGCTACGACTGGCGGGCGCAGGAGGCGCGGCTGAACGAATTCCCGCAGTACACCACCGAAATCGACGGCGAGAACATCCACTTCCTGCACGTCCGGTCGTCCCGGCCGGACGCGCTGCCGCTGCTGATCACGCACGGCTGGCCCAGTTCGATCGCCGAGTACCTGGACGTCATCGGACCGCTCGGCGAGTCGTTCCACCTGGTCATCCCGTCGCTGCCGGGATACGGCCTGTCCGGGCCGACGCGCTCGGTCGGCTGGGGCGCCGGCCGGGTCGCGCGGGCCTGGGCCGAGCTGATGAGCCGGCTCGGATACGAGCGGTACGGCCTGCAGGGCGGCGACTGGGGCACGTGGATCTCCCGCGAGCTGGCGATCCTCGCGCCGGACAACGTGATCGGCCTGCACACCAACGGGATGATCACGTTCCCGGGCGGCGATCCGGCGGAGATGGCCGGGCTCACCGAGGCCGACCACGCGCGGATGGGCGCGTGGCAGCGCTACACCGACGAGCTGTACGGCTACAAGCTGATCCAGTCGACGAAGCCGCAGGTGCTGGCGTACTCGCTGGCGGACTCGCCGATCGGGCTGCTGGGCTGGATCGTCGGCGTGCTCAAGGAGTGGACCGACTGCGCGGACACCCCGGAGGACGCCATCGATCGCGACCGCATCCTGACGACGGTGATGCTGTACTGGCTCACCAACACGGCGGGTTCGGCAGCTCGGTCCTTTGTGGAGACTCCGGACAACTCCTCGAAGGCGGAGGAGGAAGGCGTCATCGCGGAGCTGCAGAACGGCACCGTGCCGCACGGCGTCGCGGTGTTCCCGAAGGACATCCTCGCGCCGGTCCGCCCGTTCGCGGAGCGCATCAACAACATCGTGCGCTGGACGGAGTACGACCGCGGCGGAACGTTCCCGGCGATGGAGCAGCCGGACCTGTACGTCCGAGACGTCCAGGAGTTCTTCGCGTCGCTGCGCGGCTGACGGGTCGTTGAGGCGATTTCGCGCGAAATCGCCACCCGCCAGGCGTGGCGAACGCCGATTTCGCGCGAAATCGCCCGAGCCGGGCACAGCCTCGACGCGGTGTGCGTCGACGGCGCCATGGATTGGGGCGCGATCGTCATCCGGCCGCTCAGCGGCGAGCTGCTCCCGGTCGGATGTCCGGCGAGTTCCGACGGACTCCGCCGCCACTACGGCTACACGCTGAACATCTTCCTGTGACGGCCTTTTCCGCGTCAGCCGAGCGCCTGCCGCACGAGCGCTTCGGCGGCGGCGCGGGTGATCGATGCGGCCGAGGATTCGCCGGCGATCGAGTAGCTCACGATGGCGCCCTCGTGCAGGCTCAGCAGCTGCACGGCGAGATCCTCCGGGTTCTTGGCGCCGGCTTCGGCGAGCAGGTCGCGGAACAGGTCTCGGAGCCACTGCTTCTCGGCGACGATCAGCTGCCGCCCCGGGTGGTCGGGCTCGGGGAGTTCGGCGAAGGCGTTGACGAAGCTGCACCCCCGGCTGCTCTGCGGGAGCCATTCGGGGAGCACGTCGAACGGCACCAGCGCGCGCCGGACCGGGTCGGCCTCGGCGTCCAGGCGGGCTTCGACGAGCTCGCGCCAGCGCCGGTCGCGCGCCTTCAGGTAGGTCACGAGCAGGCCGTCCTTCGACCCGAAGCGGTCGTAGAGGGTCCGCTTGGTGACGCCGGATTCGGCGGCGATGGTGTCGACGCCGACGGCGTTGATGCCTCGCGAGTAGAACAGCTCGGCTGCGACGTCGAGGATGCGCTTGGCGCCCGGCGTCAGGCGCACCTCATCGCCTGCGGTCGCGGACATCGGCCGACCCCCTTGTGTTCACAGGTCTGTGTACCTTACGGTTCGGATCGAACTTCACAGACCAGTGTAGAGGAGCTTGCGATGCGAGGAGTGGTTCGGGCGTTGGGGCGGTTCGTGCGCGACTTCGCCCGCGGGATCCACGACGGTCACGCGATCCGGCACGGCGTGCGCCGCTCGGCGGACGGAGCGCGGAGGAGCGAACGGTCCGTTGACTCCACCTAACGAGGCGAACGGGCCGTTCGCTCCAACCCCGGTCGAGGTCACGGCCAGATGAGGGCGAGGCCGAAGAGGACGCCGAAGCGGGATTCGGCGCTCGCCGCGTCGTCGAAGACCGCGAACTGGTTCCGGTGGTCCTCCCGCCAGTACATGATCGCGCGGTCCGGGAGCTGCATGCCCCAAATGCGGACGCGGGTCGGGTCGGGTTCGCCGGTCTCGGTCTTCTCGGCCAGGCCGAAGAGTTTCGGTGTCATGGCGGTTCCTCCCGGTGGTTGGTGGTGGGCACCAGCGTCCACATGGGAATCCGGCATCGGGATCACCGGAAGCGGGAATCCCGATCCCGGATTCCCGCTGGGATCATGGATCGATCAGGATCCCGGTCGGGGAGGTCCCGGTGGCACGCACGAGCCCCACGTTCCGTCGTCGCCGACTCGCGCGCCGAATTCGCCAGCTGCGCGAGGACGCGGGCATGACGCAGGAGAAGGCCGCAGCAGGCCTGGACATGTCGACGAGCGCCTTGAGCCGCAAGGAAACCGGCGAGGTGGCGACATCGGTGCACGAGGTCCGCTCGATGATGGACCTCTACGACCGCTACGACCCGGACCTGCTCGACCTGGCGCGAGCAGCGCGGGAGACGCCGTGGTGGCATGCCTACGGCATCAAGGATCGTGGCTATCCAGACCTTGAAACCGAAGCTTGCCGAGTTCGCGAGTTCACCCTCGCGTACATACCTGGTTTGTTTCAGACGGAGGACTACATGCGCACTCTGTTTGAGGTCGGTAATCCCGGGTGTAGCGAATCTTTCATCGGCAACGCTGTTGCGCTGCGTTCAGCCAGGCGTGAGTTGATCTCTGGTCAGGATCCGTTGGACTACTCGGTAGTGGTCGATGAGATGGCCTTGCGGAGACCGGTCGGCGGAGCGGGCACTATGCGGAAGCAGCTGCTTGAACTCGGGAAATACGCTGATCTTCCCAACGTCAGTATCCGTGTCCTACCGATCTCTGCGGGAGCACACGGCGGTATGGAAAGTGCATTCTGTCTGCTCAGCTATGCAGATCCTGATGAACCCGATGTCGTCTACGTTGAGCACGTGGCAGGCTCGATCTTCTCCGGCAAGACCCACGACGTGCAGCGGGCAAGTGTTGTGTTCGCGGAGGTGCGTGACGCGGCGTTGGACTCTGGCCCGTCCATCGACTTTATTGAGCAGATCGCCCGCGAATTCTGAGGCAGGAGGCGTCTTCAGCATGCGAAGCACAAGTTCTTTTCCAGCCTTGGCTTGGCGCAAGAGCAGTCGCAGCGTGGGCAGCGGGCAGGGAGGCAACTGCCTCGAGGTGGCGTTCGCGGGGCCTGCGGTCGCGGTGCGGGATTCGAAGGACCCGGGTGGGCCGGTGTTGGCGTTCTCGGCTTCGTCGTGGTCGGCGTTCCTGGGGCGGTTTGCCGAGCGCTGAGGTTGCGAACGGGGCCGTGAGTGTTTTGGGGCGCTATGACACCCCAAACACTCACGGACCCGGACGGTCAGGCCGGCCAGATCTGGTGGGCGGCGGTCAGGGCTGCCGCCTGGTACTGCGGCAGCTGCTTGCCCTCCACCACCACCTCCAGCGGCCACTTCTCCTTCAGCGCCACCCACAGCCGCGAGGACAGGCCCGCGTACGCGCTGAGCTCGTCCGTGCCTTCGGCCACCTGCAGCACGTACACCCAGGTCGCCGCGTCCTGCGCTCCCGCGAGTGGCTCGCGCCAGGCGCGGCGCAGGCGGTGGCCGCCGTGGCGCGGGGCGTCCGTCGACAGGACGATGTCCGCTCGGCTCGGGTCGGGCGCGTCCGCGGGGCCGGCCGGGCTGAAGCGGTACTGCAGCGGCGGCACCGCGTCGATGACCGGCACGTCGTCGAGGTCCGGGTTGGCCGCGTCGTCCAGGGTGGCGCGGATCAGGTCCTGCTCCTCGCGGGTGATGCCGACGCCCTCGCCCGCCAGGTTGAGCAGGAGCGTCGATTCGGCCAGGTCCGACTCGCCGGCGGCGTACTGGTCGCGCACGACTCCCAGGGTGTCGTCGGACAGCCGGCCCGCGAGCCGCGCGCACACGTCCGTGACCGCGGCGTAGGTCTTCGCATCCATGGCGCTCACTTCTTCTTCTGGTAGTCGCCGAGTTCGGTCGTGGTCACGTTGCCCTGGGCGTCCTGGACGACTCTGATTATCTTGTTGCCCTTCGGGCCCTCCCACGTCCAGCTGCCATCGCCGCCGATGTCGGGGTGACTGTAGCGAGGCGGGTCGCTCACCGGCACGCCCTTCGGCTGCGGGTTCGGCGCCGGCGGGTTGGTGATCACGCCGGGGTCGGCGCTGTTCGGCGGGTACGCGGTGCGGATCTCGCCGTCGGCGAGCACCGTCGTCTTGACGGTGACGCCGTCGACCGTGCCGGTGTAGTCGTAGGCCCACACCTTGTTGCCGTTGACGTCCTTGGTCAGGTACGGGCCCTTCGCCGGCGGCCCCTGCTGCGTGACCTGGTGCGACGCGTCGAGAATCTTCGGCCCATCCCAGCTCTGGGGGAACTCGGTCTTCTTCGAGAGCCCGGTGCCCGCGATGTGGCCGCCCTGCCGGCCACCGTCGCCCCCGACGATGTGCGCTTCCGAGGCGTCGCTGTGGTGGATGTCGTCCGCTTTGGGCGGGGTGGTCGGCTTGGGTGGCGGAGTGGGCTTGTTCGGCGGCGGGTTGGTGGGGTTGTTCGGCTGCTTGCCGCCGGAGCCTCCCGGGCGGCCGTTCTGCGCGGCTTGGGCGGTGGCCTGCTGCGCGCTGGAGATGCCCTTGCCCGCGTCGATGTTGCCGTGCTTCTGCGGGGGTTTTCCGGTGGTGCCACCGTCTCCGCCGTCCCCGTGCGGATTCTTGGGTTTCGCCATGGACGCCTACTCGTCGAGGAGCTTGGTGAGGTTGGTGAGGCTGGTGATCAGCGCCGTGGTGTAGGTGAGGATCCGCGCGGCCCACTTGACCACCGCCGCGGCGATCTGCGCGGCGACGACCGGGATCGTCACCACGAAGACGGCCTCCACCGCCCACACGATCACCCTGGCCACCAGGTCGGCGATCAGGTCGCGGACGATCTCGCGGGTCTGCTCCACCAGGCCGCCCGCGCCTTCGGTGGCCGCCGCCATCGCCGCCGAGATCGCGGCCAGGCCGCCGATGGCCTCGACGTTGTTGGCCATCATGCCGCGGTAGGCGTCCGAGGCCGCGCCGGTCCAGTCGGGCAGATCTTCCTTGAGGTGCGCTTCGAGATCGGTGGCCATGGCGCCCAGCTCGGTGGCCATGTTGTTCCAGGTCTTGGCGTGGGACTGGACCACGTCCGGCGCGCCGGTCAGCTCGTCGAGCATCTCCCGCAGCGGCTCGAAGTACTCCATGGCCCAGCCCAGGCCGTTGGACAGCAGCGCGCTGATCGGGTCCAGCGCGCTCGCCGCGACCTCGACCGCCAGGCCCGCGCCGGCCAGCGCGTCGTCGACCCAGCCCTCGGACTTGATCGCGTCGGCCAGGCCCTCGATGCTGTCCGCGAGCCCGGCGCCCGTCCACGCCTCGCGGGACGACTCGACCGGGGCGACCAGTGAGTTGTCGGTCATGGCATTTCCCCGCCGCTCGAACGGATCAGGCCGGCGTGCTCCTCGTCGAGGGCTTGGTAGTCGTCGCCGCTGGCGCGCAGCTCCTCGGAGAGGAGCGAGAGGTTCTCCTCCACGTACGCGATCAGCTCGTCCTGCTTGGTGTGCCGGCCCTCCAGGACGCCGGAGATCCAGCCGCACAGCAGCCCGTACGCCTGGTCGTCCTGCGCGATGTTCGCGCTGGCGGACTTCACCGCGGCGAACCGGTCCTTGATCGCGTCCACGTTGGCGGCGTGCGAGCGCAGCTGCTCGATGTTGACGTTGTACCCGTCGCCCATGCTCACCACCGCTCGCGGTGCGTGTTGATCTCGTAGCCCTCGTCGTAGTCCTCGGAGTCGGAGTCGGAGTCGGAGTCGGAGTCGGGGGCGGCGGGCTCCGGGGCCGGACCGGTGCGCAGGTGCCGTTCCACGCTGTCCGCGATCGCCCGCGCCGCGGGCGATTCGGTGCCCACCGTGTCCGCGATGATCTCCTGGGACTGGTCGGCCAGCTTGTTCTTCGCGTCGCCGAGCGTGGCCATGATCGCCTGCGCGACGACATCCGGCGCCACCCGCTGGATCCGGCTGGTCAGCTGCAGGCCCACGAGCGCGCCGGTCGAGTCGACCGTGACCTCAGCCAGTCCGTTCGGGTCGCTCGCGGTCGCGCGGACCTGCTGCAGCCGGTCGCTCATCGTCTGGGTGTCCGCGGCCAGCTTGTCGATCCGGCCCTTCCATGCGGCCAGGCGCTCGCGTGCGCCGTCCGGATCGAGGATGTTGCCGTCCATGTTTCTCCGATTCCGCCAAGTGGCGCATTGCTCCGGGGGAGTTTAAACAGCGCGACGGCGGCGCAGTCGGCTCGCGTTCGAAAGTGGTTGGCATCACTCGTTTCTCGACGCCGAGCCGGAAAGAACGAAGGGCACTTCCCGCCGACCGAATCGGCGGGAAGTGCCCTTCGTCTTGGCGAACTAGCTGCCGGTGGGCGCCGCGTCTGCGTTGTCCGATGTGGTTTCGCCGCGTTTGACGGCGGACAGCAGCAGCTGGGCGACGTCGACGACCTCGACGGACTCGGAGGCGACCTTCTCGCTCTGGCGGGCGGTCAGGCCGTCGGAGAGCATCACCTTGCAGAACGGGCAGCCGGTGGCGATCTTCGTCGGCGCGGTCCCGAGTGCCTCGTCGACGCGTTCGACGTTGATGCGCTTGCCGATGCGTTCTTCCATCCACATCCGCGCCCCGCCGGCGCCGCAGCACATCGAGCGGTCCGCGTGCCGCGGCATCTCCCGGAACGTCGCCCCCGACGCCCCGACCAGGTCACGCGGCGGCGTGTAGACCTTGTTGTGCCGGCCCAGGTAGCAGGGGTCGTGGTAGGTGACGTCCTCGGCGACCGGCGCGACCGGCACCAGCCGCTTCTCCCGCACCAGCCGGTTCAGCAGCTGGGTGTGGTGCACCACCTCGAAATCCCCGCCCAGCTCCGAGTACTCATTCGCCAGGCTGTTGAAGCAGTGCGCACAGGTGGCGACGATCTTCCGCTTGCCGCGTTCGCGGCCCTCGAACACGCCGTTGAGGACCTCGACGTTCTGCTGCGCCAGCATCTGGAAGATGAACTCGTTGCCCGCCCGCCGGGCCGGGTCACCGGTGCAGGACTCCTCCGGCCCCAGCACCGTGTAGGACACCCCGGCCAGGTGCAGCAGCTCCGCCACCGCCCGCGTGGTCTTCTTCGCCCGGTCCTCGAACGCCCCCGCGCACCCGACCCAGAACAGGTACTCCACGTCGTCGGCGAGCTCGCCGTCGAACACCGGCACCTCGAAGTCCAGGCCCTCGGTCCACGCCAGCCGGTCCTTGGCGTTCTGGCCCCACGGGTTGCCCTTGTTCTCCAGGTTCTTGAACATCCCGCCCAGCTCGGTCGGGAAGTTCGACTCGATCATCACCTGGTACCGGCGCATGTCGACGATGTGGTCCACGTGCTCGATGTCCACCGGGCACTGCTCCACGCACGCCCCACAGCTGGTGCACGACCACAGCACGTCCGGGTCGATGACGCCCATTTCCTCGGGGCCGCCGATCAGCGGGCGCTCCGCCTCGGCCAGCGCGAGCACGTTGATGCCCGCCAGCTTGGTCTCGGCGTCGTCGCCGGTGATGCCGACCTCGTCGCCGGCCATGTCCTTGCGGCCCCCGGCCAGCAGGTACGGCGCCTTCGCATACGCGTGATCCCGCAGCGAGGTGATCAGCAGTTTCGGCGACAACGGCTTCCCGGTGTTCCACGCCGGGCACTGAGACTGGCACCGACCGCACTCCGTGCAGGTGGTGAAGTCCAGCCAGCCCTTCCAGGAGAAGTCCTCGATCTTGCCCGCGCCGAAGACGTCGGTGTCGGGGTCGGCCTCCTCGAAGTCCAGCGGCTTGCCCGCCGACGTCATCGGCTTCACCGCGCCCAGCGCCACCCCACCGTCGGCCTCGCGCTTGAAGTAGATGTTGAAGAACGCGCTGAACCGGTGCCAGGCGATGCCCATCGTCATGGTCCTGGAGATCACGATCAGCCAGATCGTGGCGCTCATCAGCTTGACGAAGGCGAAGAACGAGACGAGGTTCGGGCTGGCGGGCAGCAGGGCGCCGATCGGGCCGGAGACGAACTCGGCCCACAGCGGCATCTCGTGCACGCCCAGCGCGGACTTCGCGGCGCGGACGCCGAGGATGCCCACGCCCTCGATCAGGACCACGGCCTCGATGAAGTAGGCCCAGGCGAAGTTCGAGCCCTGGAAGCGGGAGACCCGGCCGGCGCGGCGCGGGTGGTTGCGCTGGCGGATCACGATCAGCACCAGGATGCCGACCACGGTGCCGACGCCGAGGATCTCCATCAGGAGGTGGAAGATCGCGAGGTCGTCGAGGATCGGCCAGCCCCAGGTCGGTACGAAGACCTCGCCGTAGGCCTCGAACAGCGCCAGGGAGCCGATCAGGAAGCCCCACATGACCAGCCAGTGCCAGATCCCGACGTTGCGGAACTTGTTCATCCGCGTGTGGGCGGCGAACTCCTTGACGAGGGTGGCCAGGCGGGCCATGACGGGGCCGTTTCGGGTACCGTCCGGCTGCCCGAGGCGGATGATGCGCACGAACTTGGCGATCGTCGCGGCGAACATGCCCCAAGCGACGATGCCGAGCACGACAGCGATCCCGCCGAGCGTGATCTGTACAGCGCCCATTGGTTCGGGTGCCTTTCCTCCGGGGGCGGTGGTGTGAGCAGCGTACGCCGTGTTACTCATCGGTAACTATACGGCCGCCGCCCATGTCGGGAACAGACGGTGATTCTGCGAGACCACTGGACGAAAAACTAGTTGTGCGGTCGTCCAAGTTTTTTCGGTCTTGCGTGCTCCAAGGGCGATCAACCGGTCCCCTGAGGGCGCGATGCCGTTGTGGGCGTTTCGGGAGTTGTTCCTGTTAGACGTGTGCGACGTCGCATCACGATTTCACCCAGCTCCGGGCACTGCCGCGGTCGATCGCGGCAGAATTGCGGCCGTGGTGCGATTTTCGCCACGTATTCGTTCGGGCGAACGATCTGTTCGGTCAAGTCAGCGGGTGGCGTCGAAACAGGGGGATCGGCATGGGTGGGTCGGGCGGCGAAGCGATGCGCGCATCGGACGCTGATCGGGAGGCGATCGCGCAGCGGTTGCGCGCGGCGCAGGACGAAGGCCGCCTCACCATCACCGAGTACGACGACCGCCTGCAGAAGGCGTACGCGGCGACGACGCTCGGCCAGTTGCAGCCGCTGGTGGCCGACCTGCCGGAGCCGGTGCCCGCGAAGCCGTCGCCGGAGGTCGTCAAGCGCGAGCGGCAGAAGCGCAACCTGATCAAGGAGTGGCGCGACTGGGCGGGCGTCTCCTTCATCCTCATCGCGATCTGGGCGGTGACCTCGATCAGCTCCGGTGAGCTGAAGTTCTTCTGGCCGATGATCCCGATGGGCATCTGGGCCGCGATCAACGTCGCCTCGATGATCTCCGGCGACAGCGGCGGCAAGAAGCACAAGGGCGACTCGGGCCACTAGGGAAAACCGGGTGCACGCGTGATCGGGCATCCGTATGCTGAAAAAGTAGGGCACTCGTACAAGTTTTTCTGGGAGGAAGCGTGGCCTACCTGCTGCTGGCGGTGGCGATCTTGAGCGAGGTGCTCGCCACGGTCTCGCTGAAGCTGTCCGAGGGCTTCAACAAGACCGTCCCGTCGATCCTGGTCGTGGTCGGCTACCTGGTGGCCTTCAGCGCGCTCAGCGCCGTGCTCAAGCTCGGCCTGCCGGTCGGCGTCGCCTACGCGATCTGGGCCGGGGCCGGGGTCGCGCTGGTGGCGATCATCGGTGCGGTGTTCCTCGGCGAGGGCATCACGACGGTGCAGGTCGCCGGCATCGCGTTGATCATCGGCGGCGTCCTGGCGCTCGAACTGGGCGGCGCGCATTGACGTCGCCACGGCGCACCCCCGACGAGGCGGAGACCGACGGCCGCCGCCTCAAGGGTGAGCGCCGTCGCCGCGCGATCATCGACGCGACGCTGCGGGTGGTCGCCCGCGACGGCGTCGCCGCGGTGAGCCACCGCAACATCGCCCGCGAGGCCGGGGTGCCGCCCGCGTCGATCGCGTACTACTTCGCGGGCATCGACGACCTGCTGGTGGCCACGCTGCTGGAGAGCTGCGAAACCCTGATCAACGAGATCGACCGGCTGAGCGGGCAGGTCCGGGAGAACTCGGACTGGCCGCGGGTGATCGCCGAGGCGCTGGCGACGATGGTGCGCGACCAGCGCGAACGCACCCTGGGCGAGTACGAGCTCTACCTGCTCGCCGCCCGCCGCCCGGCGCTGCGCCCGGCGGCCCGCCGCTGGATCGAGGTCGCCACCGGTTTCCTCAACGGCGGCGCGGGCGGCGACGAGCCGGTGATCCGGGCGCTGTTCGCTGGGATCGACGGCCTGCTCATGCAGGCGCTCATCGCCGACGAGCCGCCCACCGCCGACGAGCTCGAACCGACGGTGCGCTTCCTCCTGCAGCCGGTGGACTACCTGCGGGATGCGCGGCTGATCAGCTGAAGGTCGTGTTGTTCGCCCTGAAATCAAAGGTCCAGTTTCAATTGAAACTGCGGTCGACGCGGTGAGCGGGCTTCGAGGGGGCGGCGCACACTCCTCGCATGCGGGTCACGCTAGTCAGGGGCGACATCACGGAGCAGGACGTCGACGCCGTCGTGAACGCGGCGAACTCGTCGCTGCTCGGCGGAGGTGGCGTGGACGGCGCGATCCACCGGCGCGGCGGCCCGGCGATCCTCCAGGAATGCCGGCTGATCCGCGCGAGCCGGTACCCGGACGGGCTGCCGACGGGGCAGGCGGTCGCGACCACCGCCGGCGAGCTCCCGGCGCGCTGGGTGATCCACACCGTCGGGCCCACCTACACCGCCGCGGCGGACCGGTCCGGGCTGCTGGCGTCCTGCTTCCGGGAATCCCTGCGGGTCGCCGACGAACTCGGCGCCGAGGTCATCGCGTTCCCGGCGATCTCCACCGGCGTCTACCGGTACCCGCTCGACGAAGCGGCGCGGATCGCCCTGCGCACCGTGCGCGACGCCGAGACCGACGTCGCCGAGGTGCGCTTCGTGCTCTTCGACGCGAAGTCCCTGGCCGCTTTCGAGGCCGCCTACGACGAGGTCTTCGGAACCTGACCGATCGTCCCAAGTGGACGGACACCGAAAGTTCGTGAGCGTTTTGGAGCGCCCTGGCAGCTGTTGGGGATGGTAGGGCGGGTTTTGTCTTTGAAGCGGCGCAGCCGCTTAGCCCACCTACGCAGCTTGCACCGCCGCGGGTTCTCAGGGGTCTTCTCGCGAGGACAGCCCCGACGTGGTGAATTGGCATTCATGAGTCGGGGATCCCACAGCGAGAAGGCCTCTGAGGTTCCGCTACCCGCACCGCCATGCAAAACGAGCTTGGAAAACAGGTTCTAGCCGATGGTGGTGTTGTTCGGGCCTGCTTGGACGACGCCGACCTTGGCGTAGTCGGCGTCCTGGGTGAACGTCGTGCAGCCCATCGCGTTGGGCAGCGGGAGGAACATCGCCGCCTTGCTGTTCGGCGGGTACACCCGCAGGCCCTCGGCGGCCTCGGCGCCGCAGTCCTCCGGGTTCATGTGCGCGACCGGGCTGAACAGGAACGGCGCGGACGCCGTCTCGCCCGGCGCCAGGCTGATGACCGGCCGGTCCTTGATCACGCGCTTGGCGGGCTCGCCGATCTGGCGGCCGCCGCTGCCGACGTAGGAGACGCCGGGCGCGGAGGAGAGCGTGCAGGTGGTCGGGCCGGTGTTGGTGAACTGGAGCGGCGCGTAGATGTGCCCGGCGGCGCCGTCGGATTCGCCGAGCGTCAGCTTCAGGACGTCGACGCCGCAGTCCTGGCGAGTGCTGGAGCCGGCCGATCCGCTGGAGCCCTGGGTGTTCGAGGCAACGGGCGACCCGTTGCCGCCCGGCTCGACCGCGCTTACGCCCTGGTCCGACCCGGCGGAGCTCGATGCGATCGCGTCCGGAGTGCCCGGCTGCGGAGCGGACTGCTGCGGGCTGCAGGCCGTCGTGGCGGCGAGGACGAAAGCGCCCGCGACGAACATGCCGACCCGAATACCCCGAGAGTTCTTGAACACTGGTGCATCTCCTTGCTTCGTTCGCTGCGCCCGATCAGGAGACGCGTTGGCGCACAAGGGGTTGCGTCGGGTGCGCCGCGTCACAGTCGAGGGGAACGCCGCCGAATGGCGGAAGCCGAAAGTTGCGCGGCCCCCGACCAACGTCGTCTTCGGGAGAGTTCCGGGGTGTTTCGGGGGTGTCCCTGAGGCGTGGGCCGGGCGTTGTGCGTAATTTCGTGGGCGCGATCAAGCGGATTCAGGGGGATCACGATGGCTCGGGTGGGACTCGCGGTGGGCGGCGCGGCGCTGGTGCTGATCGGGGGAGCGGCACTGTTCTGGTGGCCGAATTCGTCCGTGCAGGAGCGCACCACCGCGTTGGACGGGATCGAACGCGTCGAGCTCGCAGGCGGCAGCGGCGAGGTCGAGGTGCGCCACGCGCCCGGCGGCCGGGGCGAGATCGTGCAGCGCGTGCACCGCTGGGAAGGCCTGTTCTGGGGCAGCAGCGACACCACCGACGAGATCGAGCACCGCGTCGAGGGCGGCGCGCTGGTGCTGCCGACCGACTGCGGCTGGAACTGCTCCGTCGACTACCAGGTCACGCTGCCGGTTTCGGTGCCCGTGCAGGGCAACCTCGGCTCCGGCGGGCTGAACGTGGCCGGCATGCGGTCGGTGCAGGCGGAGACCGATTCCGGCGAGATGACGATCCGCGACATCGGCGGCCCGGTCGCCGTGCGCACCGGCTCCGGCGGGGTTTCGGTGGCCCGGGTGAACGGCCCGGTCGACGCGGAAACCGGTTCCGGCGAGATCACGCTGGCCGAGGTCAGCGGTGAGGTCAGGATGAGCACCGGCTCCGGCGGGGTGTCGGCGACCCAGGTCGGCGGCTCGGTCGACGCGATCGCGGGCTCCGGCGAGATCACGCTGGCGGGGATCGGCGGCCGGGTCGCAGTCGAGAGCGGCAGCGGCGGCATCATGGGGGAGGACCTGCGCGGCGCGGACATCGTCGCGAAGGCCGAATCCGGCAGCGTCGAGCTGCGGCTGACCGGTCCGCAGACCGTCGAGGCGTCCACCGGCAGCGGCGGCATCGAGCTGACCGTGCCCAACGACCACTACCGCGTTGACACGGAGACCGGCTCCGGCGGCGTCGACGTGGGCGTCGTGCAGGACCCGGCGGCCGCGAAGCGCCTGACGCTGTCGACCGGCAGCTGGGGCATCACCGTCCGGTCGGCCTGACCCCTCCCCCGGCGCCGACATGTCGACAAGGCGATGTGTCGGCGTTCGCCCATGCCGCTGATTCGATCACGGCGAGGTGTCGGCCATGTCACGCCCGGGAACTCCCGTCCCTGGTCAGCCGTTGTGCTGGCAGAAAGCTTGAGTGACCCGCGCTCAATCCGGATTGACGGTGATGATGCGAAGTGGGTAAAACTTGAGTGAGCAAGGCTCAAGGGCCGGGGATGGCGCTTGAGCAGGTTTCAAGTCGGGAGGAATTGAGCATGGCGCGAGCGGTCGGCATCGACCTGGGGACGACCAACTCCGTCGTTTCCGTCCTGGAGGGCGGTGAACCGACGGTGATCGCCAACTCCGAGGGCTCGCGGACCACCCCGTCCATCGTGGCCTTCGCGAAGAACGGCGAGATCCTCACCGGTCAGCCCGCGAAGAACCAGGCCGTCACCAACGTGGACCGCACCATCCGGTCGGTCAAGCGGCACATGGGCACCGACTGGAAGGTCCAGATCGACGACAAGCCCTACACGTCGCAGGAGATCAGCGCCCGCGTGCTGATGAAGCTCAAGCGCGACGCCGAGGCGTACCTGGGCGAGGACGTCACCGACGCGGTGATCACCGTCCCGGCCTACTTCGAGGACGCCCAGCGGCAGGCCACGAAGGAAGCCGGCCAGATCGCCGGCCTCAACGTGCTGCGCATCGTCAACGAGCCCACCGCGGCGGCGCTGGCCTACGGCCTGGACAAGGGCGAGAAGGAACAGACCATCCTGGTCTTCGACCTCGGTGGCGGCACCTTCGACGTCTCGCTGCTGGAGATCGGCGAGGGCGTCGTCGAGGTCCGCGCCACCAGTGGTGACAACCACCTCGGTGGTGACGACTGGGACGAGCGGATCGTCGAGTGGCTGGTCGACAAGTTCAAGTCCTCCTCGGGCATCGACCTGACCAAGGACCGGATGGCCATGCAGCGGATCAAGGAAGCCGCTGAGAAGGCCAAGATCGAGCTGTCCAGCTCCTCCACCGCGGGCATCAACCTGCCGTACATCACGGTCGACGCGGACAAGAACCCGCTGTTCCTGGACGAGACGCTGTCCCGCGCCGAGTTCCAGCGGATCACCTCCGACCTGCTGGAGCGCTGCCGCAAGCCGTTCGAGGCGGTCATCCGCGACGCCGGCGTGAAGCTGGACGACATCGACCACGTGGTGCTGGTCGGCGGTTCCACCCGGATGCCCGCGGTCAGCGACCTGGTCAAGGACCTGACCAACGGCCGCGAGCCGAACAAGGGCGTCAACCCGGACGAGGTCGTCGCCGTCGGCGCCGCCCTGCAGGCCGGCGTGCTGCGCGGTGAGGTCAAGGACGTCCTGCTGCTGGACGTCACCCCGCTGTCCCTGGGCATCGAGACCAAGGGCGGCATCATGACCAAGCTGATCGAGCGCAACACCACGATCCCGACCAAGCGCTCCGAGACCTTCACCACCGCGGACGACAACCAGCCGTCGGTGCAGATCCAGGTCTTCCAGGGCGAGCGCGAGATCGCCGCGCACAACAAGAAGCTCGGCATGTTCGAGCTGACCGGTCTCCCGCCGGCGCCGCGCGGCATGCCGCAGATCGAGGTCACCTTCGACATCGACGCCAACGGCATCGTGCACGTCTCCGCCAAGGACCTGGGCACCGGCAAGGAGCAGTCGATGACGATCACCGGCGGCTCCGCGCTGCCGAAGGACGACATCGACCGGATGGTCAAGGACGCCGAGGCGCACGCCGACGAGGACAAGAAGCGTCGCGAGGAGGCCGAGGCCCGCAACCAGGCCGAGACGCTCGTCTACCAGACCGAGAAGGTCCTCAAGGAGAACGACGAGAAGCTGCCCGCCGACGTCAAGGACAAGGTGAAGGCCGCGATCGGCGAGGTCAACGAGGCGCTCAAGGGCGACGACGTGCCCGCCATCTCCGCCGCGGTGGAGAAGCTCGCCACCGAGTCGCAGGCCCTCGGCCAGGCGCTGTACGCCGAGGCGGGTGCCAACGCCGCGGCCGGTGCCGCCGGTGACGCGGGCGCCGCCGGTGCCGGTGCCGCCGGGGCCGGTGCGTCGAAGGACGACGACGTGGTGGACGCGGAGATCGTCGACGACGAGGACGAGAAGAAGAAGTGACCGCGGACAGGCCGGAAATGTCGCGCAACGAAGGCGAGCAGGAGCCGGTGGTGGTCCGGGATCGGCGGCGCATCGACCCCGTGACCGGCCAGCGCCGGACGCCTGCTCCGAACGGAGAAGAGGCGCAGGTGGCCGAAAGCATCTCCGGCACCCTCGACGAGGAGATCGTCAAGGGCGCCGCGCAGGAGGCCGCGGAGCCGACCGCCGAGCAGCCCGAGGGCGAGCAGGCGGCCGGCGAGCAGGCCGGGCTGCAGACGCAGGTCGACGAGCTCACCGCCGATCTCAAGCGGGTCACCGCGGAGTACGCGAACTACCGCAAGCGGGTGGAACGCGACCGCGAATCGGTGATCGCCGCCGCGAAGGCGTCGGTGGCAGGCGACCTGCTGACGGTGCTCGACGACCTCGAGCGCGCGGAGGCCCACGGCGACCTCAACGGCGCCTTCAAGGCCGTGGCGGACAAGCTGATCACGGCGTTGAACTCGGCTGGGTTGGAGGCGTTCGGCGCCGAAGGCGACGAGTTCGACCCGTCGGTGCACGAGGCGGTGCAGCACAGCACCTCCCCGGACGTCAGCGGGCCGACCGTCACGGCCGTGCTGCGCCGCGGCTACCGGTTCGCCGACCGGGTGCTGCGCCCGGCGATGGTCGCGGTGACCGATCACGAGCCGGCCGCCGAGCCCGCCGGATCCGCCGAGCCGGCGGCCGACGAGAAGCAAGCCGAGCAGGGTTGATCGGGAACGGAGGGAGGAGCGCCCGGTGAGCGCCAGGGAATGGCTTGAGAAGGATTTCTACGCCGAACTGGGCGTCTCCTCCACGGCTTCGGCCGACGAGATCAAGAAGGCGTACCGGAAGCTGGCCCGGGAGAACCACCCGGACGCCAACCCCGGGAACGCCCAGGCCGAAGCCAAGTTCAAGGCCGTCTCCGAGGCCTACGGCGTGCTGTCCGACACGGACAAGCGCAAGCAGTACGACGAGGCCCGGAAGCTGTTCGGCAGCGGCACGTTCGGCGGCGGCCAGGGCGGCTTCGGCGGTTTCGGCGGCCCGGGTGGCGGCGGCTTCGACATCGGCGACCTCTTCGGGGGCGCCGGTGCCGGTGCCGGTGGCAGCGGGCTCGGCGACCTGTTCGGCGGCCTGTTCGGCAACCGCCGTTCCGGCGCCGGAACGTCCCACCGGCCGCGGCGCGGCGCCGACGTGGAGACCGAGGTGCGCATCGACTTCGCCGAAGCGGTGCGCGGGGCCACGGTTCCGCTGCGGCTGTCCAGCCCGGTGAGCTGCCCGACCTGCCACGGTTCGGGCGCCAAGCCGGGCACCCGGCCGCGCGCCTGCGCCACCTGCACCGGTACCGGGCTGGTGACGCGGAACCAGGGCGCGTTCGCGTTCAGCGAGCCGTGCCCGGACTGCCGGGGCCGCGGCCAGCTGATCGACGACCCGTGCCCGGACTGCCGCGGCGAGGGCGTCAGCACCCGCAGCCGGACGCTGACGGTGCGGATCCCGGCCGGGGTGTCCGACGGGCAGCGGATCAGGCTGGCGGGTCAGGGCGAACCCGGTCGGCAGGGCGCCGCCTCGGGCGATCTGTACGTCGTGGTGCACGTCAACTCGCACCGGGTGTTCGGACGTTCTGGTGATGACCTGACGATCACGGTGCCGGTCACCTTCCCCGAGCTGGCGCTGGGCACTACGTTGACCGTGCCGACCCTGGACGGGAAGGTCTCGCTGAAGGTCCCGGCCGGGACCGGCAGCGGCCGCACCTTCCGGGTGCGTGGCAAGGGCGTGGGCAAGAAGGACGGCAGCAGCGGGGATCTCCTGGTGACGTTGCAGGTCGTGGTTCCGTCCAAGTTGGACGAGAAGGCGGCCGAGGCGCTGGCGGACTACGCGGAAGCGACCGCCGACCACGATCCGCGCCGCGACCTGAACGAGCTGCTCGGGAGGTAGTCATGGCCGGTCGCCCCACCGATCCGGGCTTCGGGTTCCCGCCGGGGGCCAACGAGGACACGCCGATGTTCGTGATCTCGGTGGCCGCACAGCTGTCCGGGCTGCACGCGCAGACCCTGCGCAGCTACGACCGGCTGGGCCTGGTCTCGCCCGGGCGAACCCCGGCGGGCGGCCGCCGCTACTCACTGCGCGACATCGCCCTGCTCCGCGAGGTGCAGCGCCTCTCCCAGGAGGAGGGCGTGAACCTGGCGGGCATCAAGCGGATCATCGACCTGGAGAACGAGGTCGACGCGCTCCGCGCGAAGGTCCAGGAGCTGGCCGAGGAGGTGGCGGCGGCGCACGCGGCGGCGGAACAAGCCGCGGCGGCGGTGCACGCCTCCTACCGCCGGGACCTGGTCCCGATCCGCCAGGAGACGGCCCTAGTCGTCTGGAAACCAGACCGCAAACGCAGATGATCGGCTGCCAGGCTCGTTCTGCGTAGCGGTGCGAGTAGCGGAACCTCAGAAGCCTTCTCGACTCCGGGATCCCCGACTTGAGTATGTCCAAATACGAGGCGTCGGGGCTGTCCTCGCGAGAAGGCTTCTGAGAACCCGCGGCGGTGCAAGTTGCTGGGGTGGGCTAAGCGCCTCCGGCGCTTGCGGCGGCTTTAAGCGCAACTCGCGCTTTGCGTCGCGGTGTCGGTCTACCACCGGAAAGCGGTTGCGCCGCTTGTGACCGTTCATGACGACAAGCGCATCGCATTTCGTTCGCTGTTCGCGGGGACACGGAGATGGCCTCGCCGACAACACGAAGCAAAGAGACGCCTCCGACCGGTTCGGTCGGAGGCGTCTCTTTGCTTCAGGTCAGTCCAGGGTGAACGGGTCATAGCGGATGTGGTCGAGGGAGGTTCCCGCGACGAGCATGCTCGAGACCGTCGCACGGATCATCCCCGGCGAGCCGCTGACCAGCACGTCCCAGTCCTTCCAGGCGCCGTAGCGGGTCACCGCCTCGGCGAGCGTGCCGTGCTCGGTGCCCGAGACGCCCGGCTCGTCCTCCAGCACCGGCGTGATCGTCAGCCAAGGGTTGTGCATCGCGATGCGCTGCAGGTTCTCCAGGTCGTAGAGGTCCTCGCGGGTCCGGCCGCCGTAGAACATCTGCACGCGCGGGTTCTCGCCGTACTGCGCGAGGTCGTCGATGATCGCGCGCATCGGGGTCAGCCCGGTGCCGCCGGCGATCATCAGCACGTCCGGGGTGTTCTCCCGGTCCACGGTCAGCCGGCCCATCGGCGAGCCGATCCGCCACTGGTCGCCAGGGCGGGCGTGACCGACCAGCGCCCGGCTGACCCAGCCGCCCTCGACGGACCGGACGTGGAACTCCATGATCCCGTCGTCGTTCGGCGCGTTGGCCGGGGTCAGGTAGCGCCACAGCCGGGGCCGCTGCGGCACCTCGACGCTCACGTACTGCCCGGGCTGGTACGGCACCGGGTGGTCGGACTGGACGCGGAGCACCGCGACGTCCCAGCTCAGCCGCTCGTGGTGAACGATCTGGCCGGTGTACCAGGCGGGGCCGTCGTCGGCGGTGGCCGCCTCGGTCATCGCGGAGGCCATCACGGTGTACGCCTCGGCCCAGGCGCGCTCGACGCTGTCGGTCCAGGCGTCGCCGGCGTACTTCTTGATCGCGGCGAGCAGCGCGGTGCCGACCGCCTCGTAGTGGGCTGCGACCACGCCGAACTTGCGGTGGTCGCGGCCGAGCTGGTGCAGGAACGGCAGCAGCTCGTCGGGCTTGTCGACCATCTGGATGACGTGCACGAGCGCCCGCAGCAGGCGGCTGCGCTGCACTTCCATGTTGACCGCGAACAGGTCGCGGGTGGCCGGCGAGAGGCTGAAGAGCATGCCGTAGAAGAACCTGGACACCTCGTCGGTGTGCGGCTCGACGACGGCGAAGCTCTCGCGGATCAGACGGACCATCTTGCTCACACCGGAGTTCGACGGCTCGTTGTTCGGGGGTGGTCCGGGGCTCAGTACGGCGTTCGCTGTCATGGTTCGGGGCGTTTCTCCACGTTGGCGGTCGTACCCAAGGCAGGCACACCACTACTTCCAAGCGTCCCCCGACACAGGGAGGACCCTAACTCGTGCCTAGCGACACGTCTGCCTTGATGCCACTTTTGAGTGCTTTTCAACTACATCTCGTAGATCGTGCATCGACCTGTTGGGGGAACCTAGTATCCACCGTTGTGACGGAAGAGGGAGGCGTGACACGGTGACCCGCGTGACCCCCGATCACCCGACGCCGACCGGAACAGCCGATGCGGCGCTGCTCGACCTGGAGCTGTCCGACCCGCCGACCCCGAACGATGCCTGGCAGGTCGTGACCCCGCTCCAGCACCACGGACCGGCGGCCGCGCCGCCGCGCGACCCGTTCGTCGAGGAGCGGCCCGTCCCGCTGCCCGGCTCTGCCGGCGAACACCTGCTGCAACGCGCCTACGGCACCGAGAAGCGAGCCCGGAAGTTCTACGACGACCAGGTGCTCGACCGCCTGAACCCGCAGATGAAGGAGTTCATCGGGCGGATGGAGATGGCGTTCGTGGCCACCTCCGACTCGCGCGGCGAGTGCGACTCCAGCCTCCGCGCCGGGCCGCCCGGCTTCATGGAGGTCCTGGACGACCGGCACCTGTGCTACCCGGAGTACCGGGGCAACGGCGTGCTGGCCGGCCTGGGCAACATCAGCGAGAACCCGCACGTCGGGATCCTGCTGGTGGACTTCGTCACCGACCTGATCGGCCTGCACGTCAACGGCAAGGCCCGCATCGTCGAGGACGCCGACCTGCGCTCGATCTACCCGGCGCTGCCCGCCGAGTTCGACCGCGGCCGCACGCCGGAGCGCTGGGTGGTGGTGCAGGTCGAGGAGGCCTACATCCACTGCCGCAAGCACATCCCGCGGATGGTGCCGGTGCTGCGCACGCGCAGCTGGGGCACCGACGACGTCAAGCGCAAGGGCGGCGACTACTTCGAGTCCAAGGGCATGCCCCGGCCGTGGCATCGGCCCGAACCGGTGGGCAGCCGCGACTGCTGAGCCCGGCCCGCGCGGTCCGCCCGCACTGCCACGAGAAATGTGTTCGAGACGTGCACTTAAAGTGGGGCGAAACGGACTAGCGTTGACCTCGCGAGGAGCGGGCCGACGGGTGGTGCCGCCACGATCGTCGGCGGCGCGGGCGGGAGAGCTGTGATCGAGGACGAGGCGCGCGGGCCTATCGGCGGGGTGCGCGAGGAGGGTGTCGACCGGCGCACCGCGGCGGAGTCCGTCGAGCGCGAGCTGGTGATGATGTTCCGCCGCGCCCGGAACCTGTCGACCACCGTGGCCGCGCACGTGCACCCCGACCTGGATCCGGCCTCGTACAGCCTGCTGCTGATGGTCGACGACGCCGGGCCGCTGCGCGGCATGGACGTCGCGGATCGCACCGGGCTGGACAAGTCCACGGTGAGCAGGCAGATCGCCACGCTGGTGGACCTGGACCTGCTGGAGCGGGTGCCGGATCCGGACGACGGCCGGGCCCGCCGGATCCAGCTCTCCGACCTGGGCCGCGAGCGGCTGGCCCAGGTGCGCGAGGAGCGCCGCAAGCACCTGCACGGCCAGTTCGCCAGCTGGACCACCCAGGACCTCAAGGAGCTGGCCCGCCTGCTGGGCAAGCTCAACGGCATGATGTGAGCTCGTTCTTCCAGATCAGGGGCGCCCCCGGCCGATCTTTCCGGCCGGGGGCGCCCTTCGTTTTCCGCTGATCGCGCGAGCGGTGGGTGGCGTCACAGCGAGACAAGTTGTGCGGTGCAACTAAATAAGTTTATAGTTGCGTGCAGCAACTAAAGGATTGGGCTCATGGGACCGACACTCGAGACCTGCGCCGAGCTGCTCCGACCGCTTCGAGCGATGCTCGGCCTCAAGCAGGTGGCCATGCAGCGAGGGCAGTTCACGGCGGAACAGGTGCCCTACGCCGCCGCCGGGCTGCTCACCGAACTCGTCTTCCGCGGTGAGTGCCGGGCCTCCGACCTCGCCCACCACCGGATCGTCGACGCGTCCGTGGTGAGCCGCCAGGTCGGGCAACTGGAGCAAGCCGGCCTGATCACCCGCCGCCCCGACCCCGCCGACCGGCGAGTAGCGCTGCTGCGCGCCACGGCCGAGGGGGAACGCGCGGTGGCAGAGCTGGAACGCCGGAAGGCGGAATGGATCGGCGAGGCGCTGGCCCACTGGGACGACGCCAAGGTGCGCCAACTCGCCGGACTGCTGGGGGAAGCGATGGACGACATCCGTCGCAACACGTTCAACGACGGGGCCTGCCTCACCAGCCCCGTGACCAAGGAAGGAACTCGATGACCACCTCGACGGAGACGGCGCCGGACGCCACAGCGCCGGCCCGCCGGGACGGGCGCGACGAGCCCGCCGCGGGATCGTCGATGACGCATCGGCAGATCCTCGAGGCGATGTCGGGCCTGATGCTGGCGCTGTTGGTCGCCATCCTCAGCTCGACGATCGTGTCGAACGCGCTGCCCCGGATCATCGCCGACCTCGACGGCACCCAGGGGCAGTACACCTGGGTCGTCACGGCGATGCTGCTCACCTCGACCGCATCCACCCCGATCTGGGGCAAGCTCTCCGACCTGTTCAGCAAGAAGCTGCTCTACCAGCTGGCCATCACGATCTTCACGGTCGGCTCGGTGCTCGGCGGTTTCGCGCAGTCCATGGAGACGCTCATCGGCTTCCGGGCCCTGCAGGGCATCGGCATGGGCGGCCTGCAGGCGCTGATCCAGGTCGTGATCGCGGCGATGGTCTCGCCGCGCGACCGCGGTCGCTACAGCGGCTACATCGGCGCCACCTTCGCGGTCGCCACGGTCAGCGGCCCGCTGGTCGGCGGCCTGATCGTGGACACCTCGTGGCTGGGCTGGCGCTGGTGCTTCTGGGTGACCGTGCCGATCGCGGTGATCGCGTTCATCGTGCTGGGCCGGACGCTGAAGCTGCCGGTCATCAAGCGGCCGGTGAGGATCGACTGGTTCGGCGCGCTGTTCCTGGTCGGCGGCGTGAGCCTGCTGCTGGTGTGGGTCTCGCTGGCCGGCAAGCAGTTCGAGTGGTGGTCGGTGGAGACCGCGACCTACGTCGGCGGCGGCCTGCTCGCCCTGATCATCGCCCTGATCATCGAGACCAAGGTCAGCGAGCCGATCGTGCCGCTGCGGATGTTCCGCAACCCGACGGTCACGCTGTCCACCATCGGCACCGTCGCGGTCGGCACCGCGATGTTCGGCGGCTCGGTGTTCCTGGGCCAGTACTTCCAGATCGCGCGCAGCTTCACGCCGACCACGGCGGGTCTGATGACGCTGCCGATGGTCGGCGGCCTGTTCATCTCCTCGACCGTGTCCGGGCAGATCATCTCCAGGGTCACCGGCAAGATCAAACCGTTCCTGGTGATCGGCTCGATCGTGATGATCGCGTCGATGTGGCTGCTGAGCACCTTGGACCACGAGACGAACCTGGTGCTGGTCGGGGTCTACCTGTTCCTGATGGGCGTCGGCGTCGGCATGCTGATGCAGAACCTGGTGCTGGCGGTGCAGAACACCACCAGCGGCAAGGACATGGGGTCGGTGACCTCGGTCGTGACGTTCTTCCGGACCCTCGGCGGCTCGGCGGGCGTCTCGGTGCTGGGCGCGGTGCTGGCCACCCAGGTGTCGGACTACATCGTGCAGGGCCTGGCGAAGATCCCCGGCGTGCCGAAGGGGGCCGGCTCGGGCGGCGGCTCGCTCGACGTCGACCACCTGCCGGAACCCGTGCAGACCATCGTGCGGGCGGCCTACGGCGACGCGATCGGCGACATCTTCTTCGTCTCCGCGTGCATCGCGGTGGTCACCTTCCTCGCGGTGATCTTCATCCGGGAGACCCCGCTGCGCACCACGATCGACAGTCACGAGGAAAGGGAGGCGGCAGCCGTGGCCGCGCACGACGACGCTGTGGACAACATCACCCGGCCTGTGGACAACTCGGCCGTGGCGCGTCCCGCGACGAACGGTTCTGCCCAGGTTGGGGGCGTCGGGCCGCGGCCCGCGCAGCTGACCGCCGAGCCTGTGGACAACTCTGTGGATGATCGCTCGGATGCCTGGTCAGAGCCGGTTGCGCCGCGTCGCTACGCGACCAACGGCAAGCACCTGGCGGGCGAGTTGAGGAGCCCGGTCGACGGCGGCGGGCTGTTCGTGCACGGCACTGTCCAGGACTCGGTCGGCACGCCGGTCTCCGGCGTCGTGCTCACTCTCACCGACGCCAACGGCCGGCAGGTCGAACGTGCCCGCACCGACCAGGACGGGCAGTTCCAGCTCGCGGTCGGCCACGGCGGCACCTACGTGCTGATCGCCTCCGGCGGCAGCTACCAGCCGACGGCGTCGATGGTCGTGGTCGGCGACCGCCCGGTGCGCCACGACGTGCAGCTGCTCGGCGCCGGGCGGCTGACCGGCCTGGTGCACGTCGGCGGCCAGGGCGTCGCCGGGGCGATGGTGGTGCTCACCGACGTCCGCGGCGAGGTGGTCGCCAGCGCGGGCACCGGGCCGGACGGGCACTACCTGTTCGCGGACCTCGTCGGCGGCTCCTACGCGCTGACCGTCACCGCGCCCGGCTACCGGCCGGTGGCGAACTCGGTCACCGTGACCGACGGCGATCAGTCCGCACTGGACGTCGCGTTGCAGTCCGGCGCGCAGCTCAGCGGCGTGGTCCGGTCGGCCAACCTCGGTGTCGCGGTGGCGGATGCGCGGGTGACGCTGCTGGATTCCGGCGGCGCGGTCGTCGGCGCGGCGACCACCGACATCGACGGCAACTACACCTTCACCGACCTGCCGGACGGCGAGTACACGGTGATCGCGACCGGCTACCCGCCGATCGCCACCTCGCTGCGCCTGTCGGGCGAGCAGAGCACCCACGACGTCGAACTCGGCTACCCGCAGGGCGACTGACCACCGGTCGTGAGTGGAGCGAACGGACTGTTCGCCTCGTTGATGTGAGTCAACGGTCCGTTCGCTCCACCACCCCGGGCGGATGGGGTCGCTCACCAGGACGTTCAACGCGCTAGAGGAGATGTTCTAGATGGATCTCGGCCAACGACAGGCCGAAGCGCCCGGTGTCGCCGCCGCATCGGGGGCGGTCACCGCGACGGTGCGCGGCGGCGACGGCTGGCCGGTGCCGGAAGCGGTGCTGACCGTCATCGACGGCACCGGCACGCAGGTCGCGAGGGTGCAGGGCGACGCGCAGGGCTCGGTGGTCGCCGCCGGGCTGCGGGCCGGCGCCTACACCGCGATCGTCACGGCGGTCGGGCACGAGCCGCTCGCCCGGACCACGCTGGTGCACGACGGGACGGCGGCCACCCTCGGCGAGGTCGAGCTGCGCCGGGTCGGCGGGGCCGACCTGCCGGCGCCCGGGCTGTGGCGGATCGACCCGGTGCACTCGTCGATCCAGGTCACCGCCAAGCACCTGGGCATCAGCAGCATCCGCGGCCGCTTCAACGACTTCGGCGGCGAGGTGCGCATCGGCAACCCGGTGGAATCGTCCACAGTGGATGTCCGGATCGCCGCGGCCGGCATCGACACGGCCAACGGGATGCGCGACGACCACCTGCGCAGCGCGGACTTCCTGGACGTGGAGCGGCATCCCGAGATCACCTTCCGGTCCACCGGGCTGCGCCCGCGCGGCGGCGACCGCTGGGACCTCGACGGTGAGCTGACGCTGTGCGGGGTGACCCGGCCGGTGCGACTGGACACCCGTTTCGCCGGCGTGGGCCCGGACCCGTGGGGCGGCACCCGGGCCTCGGCGACGGCGACCACCCAGCTGCGCCGCGAGGACTTCGCTATGACGTTCAACCAGGCCCTGCAAACGGGGATCGCCGCGATCGGCACCACCCTGAAGGTGGAGATCGACATCCAGGCCGTCCGCGAGGACTGAGGTCTCACCGCAATTTCAATGGAAATCGGACCTTCGATTTCCATTGAAATTGCGGACCTCCGGCGCGTCGGGCACGCGACACGCCGGAGGCTGTGGACAACTTCCGCAATTTCAATGGAAATTGCGGAACCTCGAACCTCGAACCTCGCCGGTGCGCATCTTCTCCCGGTAGGACGCCAGCCACGTCCGCTGGCCTTAGTAGCCCCAGGTGATGATCGTGGAGATGGCGAACATCGCGACGGCCAGCGTGAGGACGTAGGGGAACCATGGCGGCCAGCACGGCGAGCACCTTGCCCAGCACCGCGCCGAACGCTCCGGGGATCCGCTCCGGGATGCCTTGCGCAGGTAGTGCATCGGCTCGCCGGAGACGAGCTGTCCACTCGGCGACGAGGTGCTGTAGGTCATGGCCGTGTAGCTGAATAGGGTGAAATCACTCGATCAAGCAGCTTCGATGACGTTTCGGACGAATCGACATCTTGTCGCGACCCGAAGTGAGCCAGCTGACTATTCTTGAGTGGAACTCGCTCAACTTTCCTCACGTTGTCCGGGTAACATGGTGGGTGCACACGACCCGGACCAGCGCCCCCGGCCACGAGGTGAGGAATGGACGCGTTCAACCCGACGACGAAGACCCAGCAGGCGATCTCCTCCGCGGTGCAGGCCGCGACGGTGGCCGGCAACCCGGACGTCGACCCCGGTCACCTGCTCGGCGCGCTGCTCGCCCAGGGCGACGGGCTGACCGCGCCGCTGCTGACCGCCGTCGGAGCCGACCCGGCGGACGTGCGGCGCGAGCTGGAGCAGCTCGTCAACAAGCTGCCGACCGCCAGCGGCAGCACCTTGTCCGCTCCGCAGCTCTCCCGCGACGCGGTCAAGGCGCTGACGCACGCCCAGCGGCTGGCGACGGAGATGGGCGACGAGTACGTCTCCACCGAGCACCTGCTGGTCGGGCTCGCCGCCGAAGGCGGCCGGGTCGCCGACCTGCTGCGCAGGCACGGCGCGACGCCGGAGGCGTTGACCGACGCGTTCGGCAAGGTGCGCGGCTCGGCCCGGGTCACCAGCCCGGACCCCGAGGGCACCTACAAGGCGCTGGAGAAGTACGGCCAGGACCTCACCGCCCGCGCCCGTCAGGGCGAGCTCGACCCGGTGATCGGCCGGGACGCCGAGATCCGGCGCGTCGTGCAGGTGCTGTCCCGCCGCACCAAGAACAACCCGGTGCTCATCGGCGAGCCCGGCGTCGGCAAGACCGCGATCGTGGAGGGCCTGGCCCAGCGCATCGTCGCCGGTGACGTGCCGGAATCGTTGCGCGGCAAGCGGGTCGTGGCGCTGGACCTCGGCTCGATGGTGGCGGGCGCGAAGTACCGCGGCGAGTTCGAGGAGCGGCTCAAGGCGGTGCTCAAGGAGATCACCGACTCGGCCGGGCAGGTCGTCACCTTCATCGACGAGCTGCACACCATCGTCGGCGCCGGTGCCTCCGGTGAGGGCGCGATGGACGCGGGCAACATGATCAAGCCGATGCTGGCGCGCGGCGAGCTGCGCATGGTCGGCGCGACCACGCTCGACGAGTACCGCGAGCACATCGAGACGGATGCCGCGCTGGAGCGCCGGTTCCAGCAGGTGCTGGTCGGCGAGCCGAGCCCGGAGGACACCGTCGCGATCCTGCGCGGCCTCAAGGAGCGCTACGAGGTTCACCACGGCGTGCGGATCACCGACGGCGCGCTGGTCGCCGCGGCCACCCTGTCCGACCGCTACATCACCGCCCGGTTCCTGCCGGACAAGGCCATCGACCTGGTCGACGAGGCCGCGTCCCGGCTGCGCATGGAGATCGACTCCCGGCCGGTGGAGATCGACGAGGTCGAGCGCGCGGTGCGGCGGCTGGAGATCGAGGAGATGGCGCTGTCCAAAGAGGACGATCCGGCCTCGTTGGAGCGGCTCGCCGCGCTGCGCGCGGAACTGGCCGACCGCCGCGAGAAGCTCTCCGAGCTGACCGCGCGCTGGCAGCAGGAGAAGGAGTCCATCGACAAGGTCCGCGACCTGAAGACGCAGCTGGAGCAGCTGCGCGGCGAGTCCGACCGCGCCGAGCGGGACGGCGACCTGGGCAAGGCCGCCGAGCTGCGCTACGGCCGGATCCCGAAGCTGGAGAAGGAACTCGAAGCGGCCGCGCAGACGCAGTCCGAGCGCAAGGCGATGCTGCAGGAGGAGGTCACCGCGGACGACGTCGCGGACGTGGTCAGCGCGTGGACCGGCATCCCGGCCGGCCGCCTGCTGGAGGGCGAGACCGCCAAGCTGCTGCGGATGGAGGACGCGCTGGAGTCGCGCGTCGTCGGGCAGTCCGAGGCGGTGCGCGCGGTGTCCGACGCGGTGCGCCGGACGCGTGCCGGCGTCGCCGACCCGGGCCGGCCGACGGGCTCGTTCCTGTTTCTCGGGCCGACCGGCGTCGGCAAGACCGAGCTGGCCAAGGCGCTGGCCGGGTTCCTGTTCGAGGACGAGCGGGCGATGATCCGCATCGACATGAGCGAGTACGCAGAGAAGCACTCGGTGGCCCGGCTGGTCGGCGCGCCGCCCGGGTACGTCGGTTACGACCAGGGCGGGCAGCTGACCGAGTCGGTGCGCAGGCGCCCGTACTCGGTGGTGCTGTTCGACGAGGTGGAGAAGGCTCACCAGGACGTCTTCGACGTGCTGCTGCAGGTGCTCGACGACGGGCGGCTCACCGACGGCCAGGGCCGCACGGTGGACTTCCGCAACACCATCCTGGTGCTGACCTCGAACCTCGGCTCGCAGGTGATCGCCGACCCGAACCTCACCGACCCGGAGCGCGACGAGGCGGTGCGGTCGGTGGTGCGCGGGCACTTCAAGCCGGAGTTCCTGAACCGGCTGGACGACGTGGTGGTCTTCCACTCGCTGACCACGGACGAGCTGACGTCCATCGTGGACATCCAGGTGGACCACCTGGCCCAGCGGCTGGCGCAGCGCCGGCTGACCCTGGACGTCCAGCCCGCGGCGCGGGACTGGTTGGCGCTCAACGGTTTCGACCCGGTCTACGGCGCGCGCCCGCTGCGCCGCCTGGTCCAGTCGGCGATCGGCGACCAGCTGGCCCGGAAGCTCCTGGCCGGCGAGATCCGGGAGGGCGACAAGATCCGCGTCGACACCGCGGACGACAACGAATCCCTCACGGTCGAAGCCGCCTGACCTCGCCCCACGGGCCCTGACCGAACCCCTGGGTGTGCAGTTTCAATTGAAACTGCACACCAGGGTGCCCGGGTTTTCCGCAGTTTCAATTGAAACTGCGGTCAGTGGCGGGCGAAGGTGGAGAGGGCCGCGACGGTGACTAAGACGGCGGCCGTCGCCGTGAAGACCAGCGTCGCCGCGGTCAGGCCGTAGGCCGTGCTGAGGAAGCCCAGGGCGACGCTGGGGACGCTGGCCGACAGGTACGCCACGACGTAGATCAGCGCCGCGGTGCCCGCCCGGTGCTCCGGTGCCGCCAAGCCGGTCAGCATCCGGAATCCGCCCATGAACACCAGGCCCCAGCCGGTGCCGAGCACCGCCGACCCGACGAAGAACACCACGGCGCCCTGCCCGAGCGCGGCCGCCGCCACACCGGCGAGCCCGGCGAGCATCAGCGGCGCGCCGACCCGCACCGCGCGCCGCGCCTCCCAGCCGCCCAGCAGCAGCTGCGCGAACCCGCCGAACCCGGCCAGCGCCGCGACCGCCAAACCGCCCACCAGGTAGGGATTTCCGCTGACCAGCCCCTTGGCCACCGACGGCCCAAGGGACATGAACATGCCGCCGACGATCCACGAGGCCAGCAGCGTCGTCGCCATCAGCGCGAACGTCGCGCCCTTCCCGGCAGGCACGGTCGGCCGCTGCGGGCGCAGCACCTCGCGCAGCGCGCTGCGGCGCGTGACGGGCTCGGGCATCAGCAGCACGCCCGGGATCGCGAGCAGGAAGCCGAGGATCAGCAGCAGGTAGCTGGTCAGCGTGGGCCCGGGCACGAACTGCACCAGAGCACCCGCCAGCAGCGAGCCGAGCGCCATGCCGAGCCCTGCGGCGACGCCGTTGATCAGCGATCCGCGGTTGGTGCCCGGGCGCTGGAAGTCCAGCAGGGCGCCGCTGATCGCGCTGGTCGCGATCCCGGTGGCCAGGCCCTGCAGCGCCCGGCCGACCAGCAGCCAGCCGACGCTCGGCGCGATCGCGAGCACCAGCATCGAGGCGATCTCCAGCACGAGCCCGGTCAGCAGCACCGGCCTGCGGCCGATGTGGTCGGACAGCGAACCGAACAGCACCAGCGCGAGCAGGATGAGGACCGCGTAGACGGCGAAGACCTCGGTGAGCACCGTGGTGGTGAAGTGCCATCGCTGCTGGTAGATCGAGTACATCGGGGACGGCGCGGTGGAGGCCATCAGGAACAGGGCGTACACCCCGCCGATGAACCAGAACGACGCGGGCCGGGACAGCGCGCCGCGGCCGAGGATTCCGCTGCGGGGCTGGACGAGCTCCGTTGTGGTCATGCCTTCCTCTGCTTCCAACGGCCGCGGATCGCCCTGCTCGCAGCGGGCCGCAGCGGAATGAGTGATTCCGGTCGGGTCCAACCTCGCAGCGGAATGGATCATTCCGCTGTCCGCGTATGCTGTGGCCATGCGCACACCGGACAGGTCCGCGCGATACGACGACCAGGTCATCGCCGCCGCGCGCGAGGTGTTCGCCGCGCAGGGGTTCGCGGCGCCGATGTCGGAGGTCGCCAAGCGCGCGGGAGTCGGGGTGGCGAGCGTGTACCGGCGCTACCCGAGCAAGCAGGAGCTGGTCGAGCAGGTCCGCATCACCGCGTTCCGGCGGATCATCGGCGAGGCGGAATCGGCCCGCGCCGAGGAATCCGACCCGTGGCAGGCCCTGGTCCGGTTCATGCGCCGCTGCCTGCGGGAGGGTTCCGGGATCGGCACCGTGCTGCCGCCGATGGACCAGCAGCACACCTATTCCGCGGAGTTCCGCGAGCTGCAGCGGGGCGTCGCGAGGGCGATCGAGGCCCTGGTCGACGCGGCGAAGCGGGCGGGCGAGCTGCGCGCGGACGTGGACTGGACGGACATCCTGCTGCTGCTCAAGCACCTCAACCCGGCGCTTCCGACTAGCGAGGCTCGGCGGGCCGAGTTCCGCGCCCGCTACCTGGCCCTGGTGCTCGAAGGCCTGCGGGCGGGAGGCGCGGAGCTGCCGGGGCCGCCCCCGGACCGAGCGGAGTGGCAGGCCCTCTGCGACAACTTCGCCATGTCCTGACCGATCGCCCCGGGTTCGGCTTCCCCTGGTGGGTCCCCAATTTTGCCTAAAATTGGGTCCTTCGGAACCCGCCCAATTTTAGGCAAAATCGGACACTGCGGGACCCGAGTTCTGCATTGCGGAACCTTGGCCATAGGTCTTTCCCGTCTTGGTCTATGGGGGAAGTCGTCCTGCTCCGCTGCGCCTCAGCGTTCAGCTGGGGCGCTTTTCGCTGTTCAGGGGCATTTTCGGGGTTCCGCTTGACCCAGATCATCCAATAGTTATCCTATGGTCGTAGGTAAATAGAGTGATAGGGGAAGTGCTTGATCGAGTTCCGCGTCGACAGCGGTACCGGGGTGCCGCCCTACCGGCAGCTCGTGCATCAGGTCGAGCACGCCCTCCGGCTCGGGCAGCTGCAGGTCGGCGACCGCCTGCCCACCGTCAAGGAAGTCGCGAAGCACCTCGTCATCAACCCGAACACGGTGTTGAAGGCGTACCGCGAGCTGGAGCACAAGGGACTGGCCAAGGGCCGTCCCGGGGCGGGCACGTTCATCGAACGGGGCCTGACCGGACTGCCCGCGGAGAAGCAGGCCGAGCTGCGCGCAGGCCTGGAGCGGTGGCTGAGCGAGGCGTACCGGGCCGGCATGGATTCCGAAGGCATCTCCGCGCTGATCGCGACGGTGCTGCACGACTTCCGTCCTGAGGGGAACCAATGACTGAAACCGCCATGACGGCGACCGGCCTCGGCAAGCGGTACGGCCGCAAGTGGGGCCTGCGGAACTGCTCGCTGCAGGTGCCCGCGGGCCGGGTCGTCGGCCTCGTCGGCCCGAACGGCGCGGGCAAGTCCACGCTGCTGAACCTGATGGTCGGCCTGCTCGCACCGACGGAAGGCGAGCTGACGCTGCTCGGCGAGCGCGTCGGCCCCGGCACCGTGCTGGACCGCGTGGCCTACCTCGACCAGGAGCACTCGCTGTACCGGAACTTCAAGGTGCGCGAGATGCTCAAGGCCGGGCGGATGCTGAACAAGCGCTGGGACGAGCAGATCGCGCTGGACCGCCTCGCCGAGCTGAACATCCCGCTGGAGAGCCGGATCGGCGGGCTCTCCGGCGGCCAGCGGGCGCAGGTCGCGCTCGCGGTGGCGCTGGCGAAGAAGCCCGAGCTGCTGATCCTCGACGAGCCGGTGGCCAGCCTCGACCCGCTGGCCAGGCGGGAGCTGATGAGCGTCCTGATGGAGACGAAGGCCGACTGGGACTGCACCGTGGTCCTGTCCTCGCATGTGGTCTCCGAGCTGGAGCGGCTCTGCGACCACCTGATCGTGCTGGACCACGGCCAGGTCAAGCTCTCCGAGGACATCGACGACCTGCTGGAGCAGCACCACGTCCTGATCGGGCCGAAGGGCGCGGCGGTGGGCGTGACCGGCGAGATCGTGCACCGGGAGGAGCGCGAGGACCGGGTTTCCCTGCTGGTGCGCGGGAATCCCCCGGCTGCCGGCTCTTCGTGGGACGTGCAGCGCGTCGACCTGGAAACGCTCGTCATGCACTACCTGACGGCCTCGGCACCGCAGCGCATCCGGGAGGCCGCCGCATGACCTGGTTGACCTGGCGGCAGCACCGGCTGGGGCTGGCCGGATTCGCCGTCGTCTTCCTCGGTGTGGCGGCGATCTACCTCTTCTCCGGCTCGCTCGGCGCCGATGCCTCGACGGTTTACACCGCGGCGCACGGGTTCTCGCGCCTGGTCAAGTTCAGCGAGGACGTCAGCAGCATCCTGCTGCCGTTGCCGCTGCTGGTCGGCATGTTCGCGGGTGCTCCGCTGGTGTCCAGGGAGCTGGAGCAGCACACGTTCCGCTACGCGTGGACCCAGGGCGTCTCGCGGAGTCATTGGCTGTGCGGCAAGGTGCTCCTGGTCGGGGCCGCGGTTCTGGTGCTCAGCACGATCTTCTCCCTCGTGCACATGAGCTGGTTCAGGCCGATGGTTCCCGAGATGGGCTGGTTCCGGTTCTTCAACCAGTCGATCCCGGTGTTCCCGATGAGTTGCCTGTTCACCTTCGCGCTGGGCGTCGCCGCCGGAACGCTGCTCAAGCGGACGGTGCCCGCGATGGCCGCGACCCTGCTCGGCGGCGCCGCCGTCTTCGTGGTGATGGCCAGGCTGCTGCGGCCGAACTACATGGAGCCGATGACCCTCGCCCGGCCGCTCGACCCGGTCGACGGGCAATCCGGATCCGACGACGTGCTCAACGATGTGTACTACCTCGGTGCGGTTTTCCGCGACAGCTCGGGAAGGGCCGGGGATTCGGCGGTCTGGGGAGAAGGCGAACCCGCGCCGGTCAGCATCGTCACCTACCACCCGGCGGACCGCTTCTGGTCCTTCCAGTTCATCGAAGCGGGGATCTACCTCGCTTTGACCACCGCTTGTCTGGCGCTGGCCTTCTACTGGCTGCGCCGCAAATTCAGCTGACCTGATTCCGGGCGAGACGAGGGCGCGAATCGCGCCCCGACCGATGCTGCCCGGAAAAACCCAAAACCGGAGGTACGAATGATCTGGTTGACCTGGCGGCAACATCGGTTGATGGTCGCCCTGGTCGGCGCGGTCCTGATCGGTTTCGCCACGTGGTTCCTGTTGCTGGGCAACGGAATGCGGGATTGGCTGGGTCGGGCCGAGTTGGTCGACTGCATCGGTATCGGGATCGACTGCGGTGAGTGGACGTCGTCCCTCAGCATGCTGAGCAACCTGCAGGGGACACTGCTTCCCGTGCTGCCGGCGCTGATCGGCGCGTTCCTGGGCGCGCCGATGCTGACGCGGGAGATCGAGCAGCGAACCTTCCGCTACGCCTGGACGCAGGGAATCTCCCGCGAGCACTGGCTGTTCAGCAAGGTGTTCCTGCTCGGCGGCGCGGTTGCCGTGCTCAGCACCGTGTTCTCGGCGGCGTACGTGTGGTACTTCCAGCCGGCCGTGCCGGAGTGGAGCTGGTTCGAAGCCTTCGGCATGGTGCTGCCGTCCTTCCCCGCGACGTGCGTGTTCGGTTTCGCGCTCGGCGTCCTGGCCGGAACGGTGACCAAGCACCTCCTCGTCGGGATGGCGTTGTCGCTGGTCGGTTTCCTGGCCGTCTTCCTGCCCGTCGTGGCGTGGCTGCGACCGCACTACATGTCACCGCAGCGCCTCACAGCCGACGAGTACTACCGGGGGCCTCGCGGCTGGGTGACCGAGTCCGTCTACCGGAGCCCGGAAGGCGAGGAGTTCGACATCTTCGGGGCGCTCCGGGCCAGCGGCGTTCCGCATGCGCCGAACTCCGTCGGCTCGGCCGAGATGGACCAGCTCAGCGCGGCCGGTTACACCCGGATATTGCTCGTCCAGCCCGGAAGCCGGTTCTGGACGTTCCAGTTCGTCGACGCCGGGGTGTTCCTGGTGCTCGGCGCGGCGTGCATCGCGCTGACCTGCTGGCTGTTGCGCCGCAAGGCGATCTGATCTTCCCGGCCTTGCCCGGGACCTTCACCGAATCGAGAGGAAAACCATGCGCATCACCAAGTTGCTCGCTGCCGCCTTCGGCGCGGCGCTGGTCGGGATCGCGACCGCCGGTAGCGCCGGCGCGATCGTCGGTGGCGTTCCGGCGGACGAGCAGTACCCGTTCATGGCGTCGCTGCAGGTGCCGGACGAGCCCAGGTTCCACTGCGGAGCGACGCTGATAGACGACGACTGGCTGCTGACCGCCGGGCACTGCGTCGACTCGTTCGACGCGGGGCAGCTGACAGCGCGCATCGGCAGCCCGGACCGCACCACCGGCGGCGAGGAGCGCCGGATCACCGAGAAGGTCCTGCACCCGCAGTACAAGAAGGAGTACCTGGCGCAGTACGACTTCGCGCTGCTGAAGCTCGACCGGCCCGTCGACCTGCCGGCGGTGCGGATCGCGGACGCCGGGCAGGTGCCGGGCAAGGACACCCGGCTGATCGGCTGGGGCCGGGAGTGCAGCGAGTTCGACTGCGGCGAGGTCCCGGCCTTCCCGCGCCAGCTGAAGCAGTACGACGCCGAGGTGGGCGACGACGCCGAGTGCGCCAAGACCGACGGCAGCGTCGACACCTGCGTTCGGCCGCCCGCCACCGGCGACTCCGTCTGCCAGGGCGACTCCGGCGGTCCGGCGCTGATCCGCGACGCGGCCGGGCGCTGGGAGCAGATCGGCATCACGAGCCGGTTCGGCGGCACCGCGGAGGAGGCGGTCTGCGGCGGCGAGCCCGACATCTTCGCCGACCCGGTCGCGGTCCGGGACTGGATCGGCCAGACGATCGGCGGCTGAACCACCTGATCGGAGGTGCGGCCGGGGCGCGCCGCCCCGACCGCACCTTTCCGTGACGTGTTTTCCCAGGTCAATATCAGCCGATGGAGCGGTTCCGCACCGGATGCCCAGGTGATCTTCGTGTTCGGCGATGATCGGACTACCCTGCGCTGTGTGGGCATACCTGCGTGGCTCTGGTTCGTCATCGCCGTCGTCGCCATCGGTGCGGGCGTCGTGCTGCTGATCGCCGACCGATCCCAGCGCGCGTCGAACAACCGCGAGCGACGCCGTTGGGCCGCGCTGCGCGGCTGGCAGTTCGCCGAGGTGGACCAGGTCCTGCCGACCAGGTGGGAGCGCGGCGTGCTGGCCCAGTTCGGCGGCGTGACGGCCACCGACGTGGTGGCCGGGTCCACGTTCACCGCCGATGGGCGGCGCCAGGTGTACGTCCTCGACCTCGATGTCAACGGCAAGGCGGCCGCGGTGCTGGCCGCCATCCGCTGCCGCCGGTCCGCCCCGGCCACCATCGAGCTGTGGCTGCCCGACGTCCCGGTGCCGCAGGACTCCGAGCTGGACCTGCTCGGCCCGGTCGGCTCGCGGTACGCGTTCGTCACCGAGGTGGCGGCGGCCCGGCCGCTGGTGACGCCGGACCTGGTGGACGCCACCGAGGAGATCGGCCACGACGTCACGGTGGTGTGGCTGGAGAACGACTGGGTGCTCGCGGCGCTGCACCCCGACGACGCCGACCCGGCGCGCCTGGAGCGGCTGCTGCGCGACCTCGGCGAACTCGCCGACCTGATCGACCCCTTCGACACCGACCCGAACGAGGGCGACGGCGCCGACGCCGCGGTGGAGGACGACGAGCTCGTCGACGCCGAGCGGGAGCCGTCGGAACGCTCGCGCTGACCTCGGTAGTCCGCAATTTCCATTGAAATCGAAGGTTCGATTTCAATGGAAATTGCGGTGCCCCCGGCGGGTGGTCGCGGCGGGCGAACTCTTCGGTAGGTTCGGGCCATGGCTACCGCACTCGTCACCGGCGCCACCGCGGGCATCGGGCGCGCCTTCTCCCGCCGACTCGCCGCCGAGGGCCACGACATGGTCCTGGTGGCCCGCGACGCCGGACGGCTCGCCGAACTCGCCGATCGCCTGCAGGCCCGGCACGGCGTCCGGGTCGAGGTGCTCCCGGCGGACCTCGCCGACCCCGAGCAGCGCGCCGAGGTCGAGCGGCGCCTCGCCGACCCCGACCGGCCGGTCGACCTGCTGGTCAACAACGCCGGGTTCGGCACGGCCGGGGCGTTCTGGGACACCACCGCCGCCGAGCTGCAGCGGCAGCTGGACGTCAACGTCGCCGCCGTGCTGGCGCTGACCCACGCCGCGGTGCGCGGGATGCGGGAGCGCGGCCAGGGCGACGTGATCAACGTGTCCAGCGTCGCCGGCTTCTTCCCGGTCGCCGGTTCCACCTACGGGGCGACCAAGGCCTACGTGACCGCCTTCTCCGAGGGGCTGTCGGTGTCACTGACCGGCACCGGGGTGCGGGTCATGGCGCTGTGCCCGGGCTTCACCCAGACCGAGTTCCACCAGCGGGCCGGGCTGGAGATGGGCCGCCTGCCCAGGGCGTTCTGGCTGCAGGCCGACCAGGTGGTGCACGCGGCGCTGTCCGACCTGCGCGAGGGCAAGAGCGTGTCGGTGCCGGGCGTGCAGTACAAGGCGCTGGTCGCCATCGGCCGGCTGGTGCCGCAGAAGCTCCAGCGGATGATCGTGAAGCGCACCGTCCCGGGCCGCACCTGAGTATTCGAAGGGCGTCGGGCCGTGAGCGCTTTGGGGTGCAATAGCGCCCCGAAACGCTCACGGACCCCGTCGCGGAAGTGGCCCGGTACCCGGCCGGTATGCTGAAAACTCGTGGTCAAAGTGGATGAACAGCAGCGCACCGAGCTCGCCCGCCTGGTCCGGGAGCTCGCCGTCGTGCACGGTCGGGTCACCCTCTCCTCCGGCAAGGAAGCCGACTACTACGTCGATCTTCGCCGAGCGACGCTGCACCACCAGGCGGCGCCGCTGATCGGCACGCTGCTGCGCCAGCTCACCGCCGACTGGGACTACGTCGCCGTCGGTGGCCTCACCCTCGGCGCGGACCCCGTCGCCACCGCGATGATGCACGCCGAAGGCCCCGGGCTGGACTCCTTCGTCGTCCGCAAGAGCACCAAGACGCACGGCATGCAGCGGCTGATCGAGGGCCCCGACGTCACGGGGCGCCGGGTGCTCGCCGTCGAGGACACCTCCACCACCGGCGGCAGCGTCCTCACCGCCGTCGAGGCGCTGCGCGCGGCCGACGCCGAGATCGTCGGGGTGGCCACCGTGGTCGACCGCGACACCGGCGCGCGCGAGGCCATCGAGGCCGCCGGGCTGCCGTACCGCTCGCTGCTGGGCCTGGCCGACCTCGGGTTGGCGTGAGCGAGGAGCTCGGTCCCACCGAGTGGGGCACCACCGTCGGCGTCGGGCCCTGGCCGGGCCCGTGGCCGGCGGACGAGCGCTACGACCCGGAGCTGCTGGAGCACGGCGACCGGCGCAACGTCGTGGACCACTACCGGTACTGGCGGCGCGAGGCGATCGTCGCCGACCTGGACCTGCGGCGGCACGACTTCCACGTGGCCATCGAGAACTTCCAGCACGACCACAACATCGGCACGGTGGTGCGCACCGCGAACGCCTTCGCCGCGAAGGCCGTGCACATCGTGGGCCGGCGGCGGTGGAACCGGCGCGGCGCGATGGTCACCGACCGGTACCAGCACATCCACCACCACCCGGACCTGGAGTCGCTGCGCGGCTACGCGACCGAGCACGACCTGGCGCTGGTGGCGGTGGACAACACCGCGGGCGCGGTGCCGATCGAGCGGACGGCGCTGCCCCGCCGCTGCGTGCTGCTGTTCGGCCAGGAGGGCCCCGGCCTGCGGGAGGACTCGCGGCTCGGCGCGGACCTGGTGGTGTCGATCGCGCAGTTCGGGTCGACCCGCTCGATCAACGCCGGGGTCGCGGCCGGCGTCGTGATGCACACCTGGATCGAGCAGCACGCCGATCTCGCCGACGCCTGGTGACCAGCGGCGTCCACCGATGAGTTCTCCGGCCTGGCGGGGTCTGTTCCGGTGTACCGCGAGTAGACCCCGATCGGTTGGGGGGAACCCATGACCACCAACGCCCTACCGCCCGTCGTCGATGCCGAGACCTGGCAGCGCCGGCTCGACGAGCTGCGTGCCCGGGAGAAGGCCGCGACCCGGGAGCTCGATGCGATCGCCGCGCAGCGCCGCCGCATGCCGATGGTCGAGATGCCCGACTACACCCTCGAAGGCGAGGAGGGGCCGGTCCGGCTGGCGGACGTCTTCGACGGCGCGTCGCAGCTGATCGTCTACAACCACATGTGGTTCGCCGGCAAGGAATGGCAGTGCTCGGGCTGCACCGGGTTCACCTCGCAGTTCACCCGGCTGGAATTCCTGCACAACTACGACGCCCGGTTCGTCATCGTCACCCAGGGCCCGATCGACGAGGCGCTCGCCTACAAGCGGCGCGTCGGCAACCAGATGACCTGGTACTCCACGGCGAACAGCCCGTTCGGCGCCGACGTCGGCGCACCGCCCGGCGGGGGATTCGCCGTCAACGTGTTCCTGCGCGACGGCGACACCGTCTACCGCACCTGGCACACCAACGGCCGCGGCTGCGAGCAGCTCAGCCATACCTTCGCGCTGATCGACCTGCTGCCGTACGGGCGGCGGGAGGAGTGGCAGGACTCGCCCGAGGGCTGGCCGCAGGAGCCCACCTACAGCCGGTGGGCCAGCTCCGAGGACATCGCCGCGCGCTACGGCGAGGCCTGATCCGGCCCGGAAAGCAGTTCGCGCGGATCCGGAGCACCGGATCCGCGCGAAGGTGGCGACTCGTCAGCTCGCGGCGCCGCGGGCCTTCTCGCGGCGGCTTTTCAGGTATTCGATGATGATCGGGACGACCGAGACCAGCACGATCAGGATGGCCATCGCTTCGAGGTTGTTCCTGATCCACGGGATGTTGCCGAGGAAGAAGCCGAGCACCGTCATGCTGACGGTCCACGCGATGCCGCCGACCGCGGAGTAGCTGAAGAACTTCTTCTGGTCCATCTGCGCGACGCCCGCGACGGCGGTGATGAAGGTCCGCACGATCGGCACGAACCGGGCCAGGATGATCGCGCGCGCGCCGTACTTCTCGAAGAACTCGTGGGTCTTGTCCACGTGCTCCTTCTTGAACAGCTTCGAGTCCGGCTTGTTGAACATCGACGGCCCGACCTTGCGGCCGATCCAGTACCCGGTCACGTTGCCCACGAACGCGCACACCGCTAGCAGCACGCACACCAGCCAGATCGGGGTGTCGATCGCGCCGGTGGCGACGAACAGGCCCGTCACGAACAGCAGGGAGTCACCGGGCAGGAAGAACCCGATGAGCAGGCCGCACTCGGCGAAGATGATCAGGCACACGCCGATCAGGGCGAAAGGCCCCATCGACTGGATGATGTGCTCCGGATCGAGCCAGTCCGGCAGGAGGGCGAGCGCGGGAGTGTTCGCGGCGGCGTCGACAATCGCGGGCAATTCGGTCGTCACGCTTGCCAACGGTACCGTGACCGCCCCTGCGCCAACCCCCGGGCGAGCAAGCCCGCCGAACACGCTGGGCAATCCCATGATCACCCGGAAGTGGGTATCGGCTCAGATCGCCACGGGGAACAGCGTGAGCGCTCCGGCGATGGCTCCGGCCAGGAGCCCGACGATCAGCGCGAACAACAGCACGCCGACCACCGGGAGGCGCTTGCGCGGCGGAGCGGGCGGAGGCTGCGGAGCCGTGCCGGGGCTGCCCCCGGCCTGGGCGCGCAGCGCCGCCGACAGGAGGTGTGCTGGGTCGGGTCGGGTCACCCCCCGAGCGTAAGCGAGGGGCCCGGCGGAGCCGGACCGTTGCGGCGAAGCCGAGCGGTGCGGCGGAGCGGCGGAGCTGGGACTTCGCGTACCGGCCGCAATTTCAATGGAAGTTGCGGTTCTCCGGCGTGTCCGGCCACGACACGCCGGGAGGTGTGGACAACTTCCGCAATTTCAATGGAAATCGGACCTTCGATTTCCATTGAAATTGCGGACAAACCCCTCGGCACGGTGCTCAGCTCGGTTCGGTCACCCAGGTGCCGTCCTTCATCACCGCGTCCAGCTGCAGGTCGGCGTTCAGCACGACCAGGTCCGCCGCGAGACCCTGGCGGATCTCGCCGATCCGGTCGCCGAGGCCGAGCAGCTGCGCCGGCTTCGTCGACGACGCCGCCACCGCCGCCGGCACCGTCAGGCCGCAGCTGCGGACCAGGTTCCGGAACGCCACGTCCATCGTCAGCGTGCTGCCCGCCAGCGAGCCGTCCGCGAGCCGCGGCTCGCCGTCGGTCACCGTGACCGGCAGCTTGCCCAGCTCGTAGGTGCCGTCGCCCGCTTCGGTCGCGCTGATCGCGTCGGTGACCAGCACGGTCCGCCCGGTGCCCGCGTGCGAGGCGGCCAGCTTCACCACCGCCGGGTGCAGGTGCACCAGGTCGCAGATGAGCTCGACGGTCACCCGCTCGTCCTCCAGCAGGACGCCGATCGGGCCCGGCTCCCGGTGGTGCAGCGGGCGCATCGCGTTGAACAGGTGCGTGGCGACCGTCGCGCCCGCCTCCACCGCAGGCACCACCTGGTCCAGCACGGCGTCGGTGTGCCCGACGGCGGCGATCACGCCCTGGTCGACCAGCCGCCGGATGGCGCTCGACGACTCCGGCAGCTCCGGCGCCAGCGTGATCATCCGCACCGCGCCCCGACCCGCGTCCAGCAGCTGCTGGACGGCGGAGGCCTCCGGCGGGCGGAGGATCGCCGGGTCGTGCGCGCCGCAGCGCGCCGCCGACAGGAACGGCCCCTCCAGGTGGATGCCCGCCAGCGCGCCGTCGACGACCAGCTCGCTGAGTGCGCTGATCTGCTTGGCGAGGTCGGGCAGCGGCGCCGACACGAGGCTGGCCAGCATCGTCGTCGTGCCGTGCGCGCGGTGGGTGTTGATCGCGGCGTGCGACTGGTCGAGCTCGATGCCGGTGAAGGAGCCGCCGCCACCGCCGTGGCAGTGGATGTCCACGAAGCCGGGCACCAGCCACCGGCCGGCCAGGTCGACGGCGGGGCCGTCCGGCGCGGGGCCGCTGCCGACCGCGGCGATCTGGCCGCCTGAGACCCGGACCCAACCGCGGTCCAGCACTCCGTCGGCGGTGACGACCTGCCCACCGGCGAGGATCAGTTCGGGAGCGTTCACGGTGTTTTCAACCCTTCCGTCGCCAGCAGCGCTGCACCGAGGCAGCCCGCGGTGTCACCGAGCTCGGCCAATTTGAGGTGGGGGCGGCGGTGGTATGCCGCCAGCATGCCGTCCAACCGGGCGCGCAGCGGGTCGACGAGCAAATCGCCGGCCTGCGCGAACCCGCCGCCGAGCACGACGCACTCGGGCGCTGCGACCGTTATGAGCACCAGCAACCCCCTGGCCAGTGCGTCGATCGCGTCCTGCCAAACCGCCTGGGCGTCCGGATCGCCGGTCCGCACCGCGGCGGCGACGTCGGCGCCCGAGACGTCCCGCCCCGTGCGCGCCCGGTAGCGGCGGGCGACCGCGGCCGACGAAGCCATGGCCTCGACGCAGCCGTTGCTACCGCAGCCGCACGGCTCGCCGTGACCGACGTCGATGTGCCCGATCTCGCCGGCGAAGCCGCCGCCGGAGTAGAGCCGGCCGTCGAGCACCAGCGCCGCGGCGATCCCGGTGCCGATCGGCAGCACGACCACGTCGCGCATGCCGCGGGCGGCGCCCAGGCGCGCCTCGGCGAGCCCGCCGGCGCGGACGTCGTGGCCGAAGGCCAGTGGCAGGTCGATGCGGGCGGCGAGCCGGTCGCGCAGCGGCACGTCCCGCCAACCGAGGTTCGCGGAGAACACTCCGACACCGCGCGCCTCGTCGACCACACCGGGCACCACGACGCCGACGGCGTCCACCGAGTCAGCGCCGGAGCGCAGTTCGGACACCAGTTCGGCCACGGCTTCGACGACGAGGTCGGCGGTCGCTGCGCCGTCCGAGCCGCGCGGGGTCGGGCGGCGCGCATGGCGCAACTGCCGAGCGGTATCGCGGCCGACGGCCACCAGGGCGGCCTTCATGTCGGTACCGCCGACGTCTACGGCGATGGCGTGTGCGGTCACGCCGACGATCCTCCGCTACCGGCCACCCAATGGTCTACACCAAATCGGTGTGTCGTTCGACTGGGATTTCGCGGACTTCCCCGTCGATCAGTTGCCCATCAGCTTCTGCAGGGCCTCTAGGCCGCGGCTCGCGGTCGACTTCACGGTGCCCTTCGAAACGCCCGTGGCCTCGGCGATCTCCGCTTCCGTGAGGTTCCCGTAGTACCGCAGCACCAGCACCTCGCGCTGCCGCCGCGGCAGCTTGCCCAGCGACTCCACGACCGCCTGGTGCTCGGCCGTCAACATCGCCAGCGATTCGGCCGAACGGGCGTCGGCCTGGTGCGGCGGCTGGTACTCGCGGGCCGTCTTGCGGCGCCGCAGCACCGAGCGGCTGCCGTTGACGACCGCGGTGCGCAGGTACCCGATCGCGGCGCGCGCGTCGCGCAGCCCGGACCAGTTCCGGTACAGCCCGGTGAACGCCTCCTGCACCACGTCCTCGGCCGTCGCAGGGTCGTCGACCAGCAGGATCGCCAGCCGCACCATCCGCATGCGCTGCTGGCGGTACAGGTCTTCCAGGGTCAGCGGTTGCGCCGTGGTGTCCACCGCCGCGCTGTCCAGCGCGCGCAGATGTCCGAGGGTCTGCTCCACGCTCCGTTCGGTGCTGTGCGAATCACCGGCCATGATCGAACAACCTACCGGCTGGCCACTGGCGCGGATAACACGACCGGGTAGCGTCGATATCGATCGGTGATCTGCAGCGGAGGTGTCGGGAACATGGCCAAGTTCGTGGTCGAGCTGGTGTACGGCGAGGACGAGGAGCGCCGCCTCGAGGTGCGGCCCGCGCACCGGGAGTACTGCCGCGGACTCGCCGAGCGCGGCGTGCTGCTGGCCGGCGGCCCGTTCGCCGACAACCTCGGCGCCCAGCTGATCTACGAGACCGCCGACGCCGACGAGCTCGGCGGGGTCCTCGCCGCGGATCCCTACACGGAGGCCGGCGTGATCGCCAAGACCACCGTCCGCGAGTGGAACCTGCTCACCGGCGCCTGGGCCTAGCCGCTACCAAGATCGAATCGGCGGGCTCTCTGGCCGCCGAACCTGCAGCGTGTGAGGATGTCCACAGGATTCGTCCCGTTCTGAATCCTGTCACCGGCTTTCCAAGACAGCCCCGTCTGGGGCACTGTGACGCGAAAGTGTGGCACCGGGCCGAACGGGCCCGCTGACAACGGGCATGAGCTCGTAGGATGCTGCGCGACTTCCCGTCACCAAGACCAAACTCCACCCCGAGGAGGACGACCGATGCCCATCGCGACCCCCGAGGTCTACGCGGAGATGCTGGACCGGGCGAAGGCGGGCGAATTCGCCTACCCGGCCATCAACGTGACCTCGTCGGAGACGCTCAACGCGGCGCTGCGCGGGTTCGCCGAGGCCGAGAGTGACGGCATCATCCAGTTCTCGACCGGTGGCGCCGAGTTCGCCTCCGGCACCAAGGTCAAGGACATGGTCACCGGCGCGACGGCGCTGGCCGAGTTCGCGCACGTGGTGGCCGCGAAGTACCCGGTGAACATCGCGCTGCACACCGACCACTGCCCGAAGGACAAGCTGGACGGATTCGTCCGGCCGCTGATCCAGATCAGCCAGGAGCGGGTCGACCGCGGCGAGAACCCGCTGTTCCAGTCGCACATGTGGGACGGCTCGGCCATCGACCTGGACGAGAACCTGGAGATCGCCCAGGAGCTGCTGGCCGCCGCAGCCAAGGCCAAGATCATCCTGGAGCTGGAGGTCGGCGTCGTCGGCGGCGAGGAAGACGGCGTCGCCAACGACATCAACGAGAAGCTCTACACCGCGCCCGGCGACTACGAGAAGACCGTGGACGCCCTCGGCAGCGGCGAGAAGGGCCGCTACCTGCTGGCCGCCACGTTCGGCAACGTGCACGGCGTCTACAAGCCGGGCAACGTCAAGCTGCGCCCGGAGATCCTCAAGCAGGGTCAGGACGTGGTGACGGAGAAGCTTGGCCTGCCGGCCGGCTCGAAGCCGTTCGACCTGGTCTTCCACGGCGGCTCCGGCTCGCTGTTGGAGGAGATCCACGAGGCGGTCTCCTACGGCGTGGTGAAGATGAACATCGACACCGACACCCAGTACGCATTCACCCGCCCCGTCGCGGACCACATGTTCAAGAACTACGACGGCGTGCTGAAGATCGACGGCGAGGTCGGCAACAAGAAGGCCTACGACCCGCGCAGCTACCTGAAGGTCGCCGAGCAGGCGATGGCGGCCCGCGTCGCCCACGCCTGCGAGAACCTCAAGTCCGCGGGCCGCATGCTCGCCGGCTGATCTTTTCACCTGGAGGGCGCGCGATTTCGCGAGAAGTCGGCACCCCTCGGACTGCGACGGCTCGTTCGCCTGGTGGCGGACGGGCCGTCGTCGTACCTGGAAGGATTGGGGCATGACGAGGAACCTGTTGGAACCGCCGGAGACCCTGCTACCGGAGAACGAGGCCGCGCAGGGCGAGCTGGCCGCCGGCACTGACCCGGCCGAGGTCGCCGCGCACCACCCCACCTTCAGCGCCGCGTGGGCCGCGCTCGCGGAAGCCGCGCTCGACGCCGACGAGCACATCGCCGCCTACGCCTACGCCCGCACCGGCTACCACCGCGGCCTGGACGCGCTGCGCAAGGCCGGCTGGAAGGGCTTCGGCCCGGTGCCGTGGCGGCACGCCCCGAACCAGGGCGTGCTCCGCTCGATCGCGGCGCTGGCGAAGGCCGCGAGGGCGATCGGCGAGGCCGACGAGTTCGACCGCTGCCGCCAGCTGCTCGCCGACAGCGACCCGGCTTCCCTGGACGCGACCGGCCTGGCCTGAGCCGCTGCGCGACCGGGCCCCGCGCCCGGTCGCGCAGATCGAGTGAGGATCACTGCGGCGGCACTCGGATTGCACCGCGATCTGTCGGACAATGCGGAGCGTGCACCGACTGCGCGAGGAACTCGTCCGCCGCTTGCGCCGCCTCATGCGCACCGGAGTTCCCATCGCCCAGTGCGCGATCGCGGCCGGTCTCGCGTGGTTCCTGGCCCACCACCTGTTCGGCCACCCGGCGCCGTTCTTCGCGCCGATCGCCGCGGTCATCTCGCTCGGCGTCTCGCTGGGCCAGCGGATGCGGCGCGCCCTGGAACTCGTCGTCGGCGTCAGCATCGGCGTCGGGGTCGGCGACATCCTGATCTCGTTCATCGGCACGGGGAGCTGGCAGATCGCGCTGGTCGTTGCGCTGGCCATGAGCACCGCCGTGCTGCTGGACAGCGGCGTCGTGATCGTGCTGCAGGCCGCGTCGTCGTCGGTGCTGGTCGCGACGCTGCTGCCGCCGGCCACCGCCGGCGGGCTGACGCGGATGCTCGACGCCGCGATCGGCGGGCTGGTCGGCTTCATCGTCGCCGCGCTGCTGCCCGCCAACCCGCTCGCCGTGGCGCACCGCAACGGGCGGCTCGTGCTCGGCGCCCTCGCCGACGCGCTCCGCGGCGTCGGGAACGCGGTGGCGCGGCAGGACATCGAACTCGCCGCCGACGTGCTGGCGAAGGCGCGCAAGAGTCAACACGACGTGGAGGAGCTCCGCGCGGCGCTGGAGGCCGGGCAGGAGATCGCGCGGTTCGCGCCCATCCGGTGGCGGCGGCGCGGCGACCTGGAGCGCTACGAGACCGCGGCGACGCCGATCGACCGCGCGCTGCGCAACACGCGCGTGCTCGCGCGCCGGGCGCTCGCCGCGTTGCGGGACGGCGAGCCGGTGCCGCGCCCGCTGCCGGGGCTCCTGGAGGAGCTGGCGGGCGCCGTGGTTCTGCTGCGCGACGAGCTGGCCAGCGGCGTCGATCCGCTGCAGACCCGCGCGGCGGCCAGATCCGTCGCCAAGAAGTCCACAGTGGAACTCCTCGGCGAGGGGGACTTCTCGATGCAGGTGGTGGTGCTGCAGGTCCGCTCGATCGCGGTGGACCTCCTGCAGGCCACCGGCCTCAGCCGGACCGAGGCGATCGCCGCCCTGCCGCCCCTGCACCCGGAGGAGAAGTCCGGCTGAGCGTCAGCCCGCGGGGCGGTTCAGGACCGCGATCAGGGCGTTGTGCAGGGCTTCGTGATCGCGCGGGTCGTGGAGGTGGCAGTCGGCCGCCGAGAGCCGGTACCACTCCGCTGCGCCCGCGTAGCGCACCCATACCGTGACGTCGCCGCCGGCGCATTCGGTGGCCAGCTCCAGGTCGCCGGTGATGACCCCGACCTCGTCGGTCATCACCCCGCCCGGCGGCGCGGTCACCTCGGAGCGCCGCACCGCAGGCTCCGGTGCGGTCGAGCGGTCCGGCTCTGCGTGGTCTGACATGGAACGGCCCTCCTCGCGGCTGCCCCAGTATGTCCTGCCAGCAGCGGCGCGGTCGGTCGCCGGTTTCGCGCGAAACCGGCACCGGGCGTGCGTGGGGGGCGCCGGTTTCGCGCGAAACCGGCGGTGCCCCGCTCCCGCACGGGGCACCGCGGCCGGATCAGCAGCCGTCGAGGGCCTTCTGCAGCGCCGACTTCTCCGCGTCGGTGACGGTCAGGCCGTACTTGTGCTTGGTGCCGACCCACATCGACGCGTACGTGCAGTGGTAGCCGGCCAGCGGCGGCAGCCACTCGTCCGGCGTCTGGTCGCCCTTCGCCTGGTTGACGTTGTCGGTGACCGCGATCAGCTGCGGGCCCTCCAGGTCGTTGGCGAACGCCTGGCGCTGGTCCTGGGTCCACTCCGCCGCGCCGGAGCGCCACGCGGCGGCCAGCGGCACGATGTGGTCGATGTCCAAATCGGACGGCTGGGTCCAGGTCTCGCCGTCGTACGGGCTGAGCCAGCTGCCGGAGGTCGGGTAGCAGTCCGAGCCGGTCTCGACGTCCTTGCCGTCGCGCTTGAGCACCGCCTCGCGGGTGTTGCAGCTGTCCGGGCCCTCGATCCAGTGCGGGAACTTCTCCCGGCTGTAGCCGTCCATCGAGCCTTCGGGGGCGACGGTCAGCTTCGTGAGCTCGGACTTCGCCGTCGCGGGGTCCGGGATGCCGGGCGGCTCGGCGCCGGCGGGCACGGCCAGCGCGAGGCCGAGGATTCCAGCCAGGGGTAGGGCGGTCAGGGTGGCGCGCAACGATCGGTGGCCTGTCATGGCTTCCCTCCGCATGGGCGTCTCGCCGATGTCCGTGCTGACCATTGCCCACGCAGTTGGCCGGGACAATGCCGGAGAGTGGCGAACGGGTGACTTGGCGTGAAATCGCCACCGATCGTGCCACTTACTGGTGAATTTCGCACCGACCGGAGGGCCCGCGGCGGGTCGAGGACGCCCGTTTCCAGGCGGAATCGGGAATCTCTTTTGTCGGAAATGACGGATTCCGATTTTAGGCAAAATTGGAATCTGCCCCGGCGGTCAGCGGGCCAGTCGCAGGTCCTCGGTGTGCCGGTACCAGACCCACTTCTCCATCGGGCGCGGGTGGGTGATGCCGTCGTGGTGCACAGTCGCCGACCGGAACGACGCCTGCACCGCGCGCCCCCGCGCGACGGTGCGCCGGCTGCGCAGGAGGCCACGGCGGACGGTGGTGACCAGGATCCCGTCGGCGGCCGGGTCGAGCATGGCGTTCATCGGATCGGAGGTCGGCTCCGGCAGCGGCGCGGCCTCCGGGTCCGGCGAGATCGTGATGCTGGTCGCGGCGCCGTTGAGCACTTGCTCGTCGTCGCAGTACACCTGCCCGGTGATCGGCTCGATCGAGCCCTCGCCGAGCAGCACGCCACCCGAGTCGTCCCGGATCAGCGCCGCCGGTCGCGGCGCGGCGGTCAGCGCGCGGTCGAAGTCGCCGGGGCGGAGCCCCCACAGCCGGGCGGCCGGCGAGTCGGCGACCGGGACGTAGCCGACGACCAGGTCGGCCAGCCGGTTCTTGCGGAGCAGGCGCAGCACCACCGACGCGAAGTCGATGTCGGTGCCGTGCACCACCAGCCGTTCCCGGGCGTCGGCGAGCAGCGGGTCCAGGTCGGCGCGGGCCGGTGCCGCCGGGACGTCGAACCATTGCACACCGTCACCGGACGGGCGCGCTGCGCGCTCGACGTTTCCGCAGGACAATGCGGTGGTACTCACGTTTCGCTCCTGGTTTACCCTGATCGACCGGCATACCCCGTGGTGGGAGCGGGCGAAGCGTGCGGTCACGCTGGCGACCACCCAGTCCAGGTTGGAGTTTCACATGCCGGCGATCGTGCTGATCGGCGCCCAATGGGGCGACGAAGGCAAGGGTAAGGCGACCGACCTGCTCGGCGAGCAGGCGCAGTGGGTCGTCCGCTACCAGGGCGGCAACAACGCGGGTCACACCGTGGTGCTGCCGGACGGGCAGGACTTCGCCCTGCACCTCATCCCGTCGGGGATCCTCACCCCCGGCGTGACCAACGTGATCGGCAACGGCGTCGTCGTCGACCCGGGCGTCCTGCTGGAGGAGCTGGCCGGGCTGGAGGGCCGCGGCGTCGACACCTCGCGGCTGCTGGTCTCCGCCGACGCGCACCTGATCATGCCGTACCACGTGGCCATCGACCGGGTCACCGAGCGGTACCTGGGGAAGAAGCAGATCGGCACCACTGGTCGCGGCATCGGGCCCTGCTACCAGGACAAGATCGCCCGGGTAGGCGTGCGGGTGCAGGACCTGCTGGACGAGAAGATCCTGCGGCAGAAGGTCGAGGCCGCGCTGGACATCAAGAACCAGATCCTGGTCAAGGTCTACAACCGCCGCGCCCTGGACGTCGACGAGGTCGTGGACACCGTGATGTCCCAGGGCGAGCAGTTCGCGAGCCGGATCGCCGACACCAAGCTGCTGATCAACAAGGCGCTGGACCGCGACGAGACGGTGCTGCTGGAGGGCTCGCAGGGCACCCTGCTGGACGTCGACCACGGCACCTACCCGTTCGTCACCTCGTCGAACCCGACCGCGGGCGGCGCCTGCGCCGGTTCCGGCATCGGCCCGACGAAGATCAACGCGGTGATCGGCATCCTGAAGGCCTACACCACCCGCGTCGGCGCCGGCCCGTTCCCGACCGAGCTGACCGACGAGGCCGGCGAGAACCTGCGCAAGCAGGGCGGCGAGTTCGGCGTGACCACCGGCCGCTCGCGGCGCACCGGCTGGTTCGACGCGGTGATCGCGCGCTACGCGACCCGGGTCAACGGGATCACCGACTACTTCCTCACCAAGCTGGACGTGCTGTCCGGGCTGGAGACGATCCCGATCTGCGTCGCCTACGACGTGGACGGCGAGCGGGTCGAGGAAATGCCGATGACGCAGACCGGCGTGCACCACGCGGTGCCGGTGTACGAGGAGATGCCGGGCTGGTGGGAGGACATCAGCGGGGCGCGCAGCTTCGAGGACCTGCCGGCGAACGCGCAGGCCTACATCGCGCGGATCGAGGAGCTCGCGGGGGCACGGATCTCGGCGGTCGGCGTCGGCCCCGGCCGGGACCAGACCATCGTCCGCCACACGATGGCGTGAGTTGAACCGCAATTTCAATGGAAATCGGACCTTCGATTTCCATTGAAATTGCGGGAACCCGGGTCAGCGGTTGCGCCAGGAGCTGTCGATGGCGGCTTCCTGGAGGTCCAGTTCGCGCAGGACGCGGCGCAGCACCTCGTCGTCGACGTTGCCCGCGTCCCGCTCGTCGGCCATCGCCGAACGCTGCACCTCGATCAGTTCGCGGCGCAGGTCGGAGAACGCCTTGCTCGCAGTGTCCGCCCGTTCGTCGGGCGTGCGCCCGACCTGCTCCGCCGCGGCCATCCCCTGGTGCTCCACCAGGGCCTTCATCCGGCCGATCATCCGGTCGAAGTGCTCAGGGCTGGTGTGCAGGTCCTCGGGCGTGAGCCCGTCCAGGTAGCGCAGGGCGGCGTTGGTCGCGGTCACCCGCGCCTCCGCCTCCGCCTGGTCGTCGCGCGCGGCCTCCTCCGGGTCGGCGATGCCGAGCTTCCGGATCAGCCACGGCAGCGTGGTGCCCTGCAGCAGGATGGTGCCGACCGCGATCACGAACGCGATGAACTGGATCAGCTCGCGCGCCGGGAACGGTTCGCCGGTGCCGGTGGTGTGCGGGATCGCGCCCGCGGCCGCGAGCGTGACCACGCCGCGCATCCCGGCCCACGACAGCACGGCGGTGCGCCGCCACCGGACGCCGTGCTTGGTGCTGGTGGCCAGCAGGTGCGCGAGGCCCGGCAGGTAGTTGGAGCCGAACATCCACAGGATCCGCACCACGATCGTCGTGGCCAGGATGATCAGCGCGGACGCGAGCACCAGGCCGAGGTTGCGGCCGGAGGTGACGATGGTGGTGATGACGGTCTGCAGCTGCAGCCCGATGTAGGCGAACACCAGGCTTTCCAGCAGCAGGTTGATCGACGCCCAGACGGTGTGCTCCTGCAGGCGTCCGGCGGCCCGCGCCCGCGGCTGGTTGTGGCCGACGTACAGCCCGGCGGTGACCACCGCGAGCACGCCGGAGCCGTACAGCTGCTCGGCGGTGAGGTAGGCGATGAACGGCACGAGCACGCCCAGCACGGTCGCCACCTGCACGTCCGGCACGCGGGTCCGGGCGACCTGCGCGAGCATCCCGAACACCAGCCCGAGGCCGACGCCGGCCACCACGGCCAGCACGAACACCAGCGCGCCCTGCGCCAGGGTCGGCGTGGTGCCGACGACCGCGGCGATCGCCATCCGGTAGATGGTCAGCGCCGCCGCGTCGTTGATCAGGCTTTCGCCGCCGAGGACCGTCATCATGCCGCGCGGCAGCTTCAGCTGGCGGCCGATCGCGGCGGCGGTGACCGCGTCCGGCGGCGCGATGACCGCGCCGAGCACGATCGCCGATTTCAGCGGCAGTTCCGGGATCAGCGTGAAGGCCAGCCAGCCGACCAGGAACGACGTGGCGACGACCTGCAGCACGCCGTGGTGCACGATCGGCGCGATCCGGGCCCGGAAGTTCGTGTAGGAACTCTCCAGCGCGGCGGCGTACAGCAGCGGCGGGAGCACCACGGTCAGCAGCAGCTCCGGATCGATCTCCAGCCGCGCGGTGCCGGGGATCAGCGAGACGACCAGGCCGACCAGGACCAGCAGCAGCGGGGCGGCGATCTCGCGGCTGCGCGCGACCGCGGTGACCAGCAGCGCGCCGATCAGCACGAGCAGCAGTTGGGCCACCGGGCACCCCCGTCCATCATGGACAGGTTAGGCGTCCGGATGGCCCGGCGCGGCCGGCGGCTCGTGGCGGTGTCGACTGCAGTTTCAATTGAAACCGGCCCCGAAACCAGGGGGACCGCAGTTTCAATTGAAACTGCGGTCCCCGAAGGCGTTCGGGGCGGCCGTCAGCGGTCGGCGAACTCGTCGCGGGCGGTGACCGCGATGTCCGGGTGGTCGCTGAAGATGCCGTCGATGTCCTGCTCGAACAGCGCCCGGAAGAAGCCGAAGACGTCGCCGAAGGCGGCCGGGTCGGCCGAGGAGCGGAAGTCCGCGGGCAGGAACTTGTTCTCCGCCCGGACCGTGTAGGGCACCACCTCGAGGCCGGCCGCGTGGGCGTCGGCGACGACGGTGGTCGGCGCGGTGAGGAAGCCGTCGGCGTTCACCGGCAGGATCACCTTGGTGTCCGGGCCGATCACGTCGGCGTAGGCCGCGATCTCCCGCAGGCCCGCCGGCTTGACCAGGTCGGCGTAGGTGCGCGGGTCGCCGGCCTCGACGAAGTCCTGCGGCGCGCCGGAGTTGCTGATCAGCTGTACGAGCTGCACCCGCAGCGACCGGTCGAGCTCCTTGAGGTTGGCCACCTCGAAGGACTGCACGGCGACCTTGGCGTCCGGCCGGTTCAGGCCGTTGCGGGTCAGCGCCTCGACGACGCCGGGCTCCAGCGCCAGGCCGAGCTTGGCGAAGTAGCTGGGGTGCTTGGTCTCCGGGGCGACGCCGATGTCGCGGCGGAGCTCCCGGGACAGCCGGGCGCGCAGGTCCAGGACCTCCTGGAACGTCGGCACCTCGTAGCGGCCGTCGTAGATCGTGTTGTTCGGCCGGACGTCCGGGATGCGCTCCTTGGCGCGCAGCGTCTTGAGCTCCGCGAGGGTGAAGTCCTCGGTGAACCAGCCGGTCACCGAGCTGCCGTCGATGACCTTGGTGGTCTTGCGGCCGGCGAACTCGGGGTGCTCGGCGACGTCGGTGGTGCCGCCGATCTCGTTCTCGTGCCGCGCGACCAGCACGCCGTCCTTTGTGGACACCAGGTCGGGCTCGATGTAGTCGGCGCCCATCCGGGCGGCCAGCTCGTAGGAGGCCAGCGTGTGCTCCGGCCGGTACCCGGAGGCGCCGCGGTGCCCGAAGACCGCCACCTGGTCGGTGTCCTGCGGCCGGCTCGGTGCGGCGATGGCGGGCGCGGTGATCAGCCCGAGCGCCGCTGCGCCCGCGACGGACAGCGCCGTCAGGCGTACCCGGATGGTCATGTGCCCTCCTGTGTCTCGCGCAGCATGTCGATCAACGCTGCACATTCGGGCAAAACACTGACCGCCGCAATCGACCATTCGCGCAAGACCGGGCAACCCCGCGACAACGGCCGGGTGAACTACCGGGATCGACCGGATGAGCTACCCCCGGCGAGGCATTCGCGCCAAAAACGGCGGGGGCACCGCCAACGTGGCGTGCCGCACGCTCTACGCTCACGGCTTGTGCGAATCCTCGTGATCGGTGGCGGTGGCCGGGAACACGCGATCGTGCTGGCGCTGTCCCGCGACCCGTCCGTGACCGCGCTGGCCTGCGCGCCGGGCAACGCCGGCACCGCTGCGCTCGCCGAGACCTACGGCGTCGACGTCGCGAAGCCGGCCGAAGTGGCCGAGCTGGCCACCAGGTGGAAGGCCGACCTCGTCGTGTTCGGCCCCGAGACGCCGCTGGTCGCGGGCGCGTCCGACGCCGTCCGGGCGGCGGGCATCGCCTGCTTCGGCCCGTCGAAGGCGGCCGCGCGCATCGAAGGTTCGAAGGCGTTCGCCAAGGACGTCATGCTCGCGGCCGGGGTGCCGACCGCGCACAGCGAAGTGGTCGACAACCCGGCGAAGCTGGACGCCGCGCTGGCCCACTTCGGCCCCACCTGGGTGGTCAAGGACGACGGCCTGGCCGCCGGCAAGGGCGTGCTGGTGACCGGCGACTTCGACGCGGCGCGCGCGCACGCGCTCAAGCTGCTCGACGGCGGACACCCGGTGCTGCTGGAGTCGTTCCTGGACGGCCCCGAGGCCTCGCTGTTCTGCCTGGTCGACGGCACGACGGTGGTTCCGCTGCTGCCCGCGCAGGACTTCAAGCGCGTCGGCGACGGCGACGCGGGCCCGAACACCGGCGGCATGGGCGCCTACACGCCGCTGCCGTGGGCGCCGGACGACCTGGTGGAGAACGTGGTGCGCACCATCGTGCAGCCCACGGTCGACGAGCTGGCGAGCCGCGGCACGCCGTTCTCCGGACTGCTGTACGCGGGGCTGGCGCTGACCTCCAGCGGCCCGCAGGTGATCGAGTTCAACTGCCGCTTCGGCGACCCCGAGACCCAGGCCGTGCTGTCGCTGCTGCACACCCCGCTGGCGTCGTTGTTCAACGCCGTCGCGCGCGGTGAGCTCGCCGAGCAGCCGCCGCTGGAGTGGGAGCCCGGCGCCGCGGTGACCGTCGTGATCGCCGCCGAGGGCTATCCCGGGCGGCCGCGCGTCGACGACGTGATCCAGGGCGGCGACGCGCAGGGCATCCTGCACTCCGGTACCCGGCGCCGCGAGGACGGCGCGGTGCTGTCCGCCGGCGGCCGCGTGCTGTCGGTCGTGGCCACCGGTGAGGATCTGGCGTCGGCCCGCGAGGCGGCGTACCGCCGGGTCGCCGGCGTGCACCTGCCCGGCTCGCACTACCGCACCGACATCGCGCTCCGCGCGGTCGAGGGCGAGATCGCCATCCCCGACGCGTAAGCCATTAGCCGACAGGGCTACTGGCGCGAGTCCGGATGGCGGTCCCGCTACGCTCGCTGCGTTGCGAAACTTCTGGTTGTGCAAGAGAACCGGGGGGGAAGACGTCGGCCTAAGGTCGCCGGATGGAGTCGTGCCGCCCGAGTTGAAAAGGCGAAACGCGACCGTTCCAACGTGGTGATCGGGTTGGCCGGTTTGCTGGTTGCGGTCATCAGTGCTGCGGTGGCGGTCGCTCAGTTGGTGGAACCGAGTAGCCCGGCCGAGCATGTCCAGGAATGCCAGCATAAGTACGCTGCGCCGTACGTCCGTGGTCGAGAGGTCGCGCCTGGTGTCGTCGAGAAAAAGTTCGGTTCCTGCTCTTGGCCACCGGTGCCGGGTACGGGTGCAGACGGATTCTCAGACGTCACGGTGACCGAGTATGCGATTCCAGATGTACCGATGGCGTCGAAGTTCACCAACGCGCAGCAAATCGAATCCGAATGCACCAGGCTTTCGCTGCGTTATCGGTTCTACAGCCAGGGAACTGTTGCGCAAGCGCCGTTGGACGTCGACAACGACCAGATCGTGTCGTTCTACGACGGTAGTCCGGAGGCAATTCCGGCAGAGTTGGAAGGCATTATCAGAGACCCCAGGGGGCCAGAGGAACCGGGGCCGAAGAGCCTGATCGTGCTGTCCCACGATCGTTATGAACTCGTCCAGGCAGAATGCGTTGATCCTCACTAGCCACGCTGACCAGGGCTATCAGGTCTACGTCGGACATTGGCCTGGCACGCTGAGCGCATGCTCGATCTCGCGGTTCCGGGCGTCGCACAGCGCGACGACGCCATCACCAAGGCCATGAAGGAGCACGCCCAGGGGGGCAGTGCATCGACCCGACGTTCCAGGCGCACAAGCTGCCCGGTCACGACGACATCTACAACCCGGTGGACAACATCATCGCGGGTGTCCGCTACACCTTCGACCGCTACGGCGGCTTCGAGGGGGACCCGGGCCTGAAGTCCATGGCCGACGGCGGTGGCTACCAGGGCTACTGATCGAGTTCTCGGGGCGTCCCCCTAGCGTGGTGGGCATGGCTGAACGCTTCACCCGTCCCAAGCGCGGATCGTGGATCGCCGGGGTGTGCGCGGGCATCGCGGACCGGCTGGGGCTGCCGAGGCTTCTGGTGCGGCTGCTCTTCGTGCTGGCTTCCGGTGCGGGCGGTGCCGGTCTGATCGCCTACTTCCTGCTGTGGACGTTCACCAAGACCGAGTGACCGGGGCCTGGGTGTCCGAGTCGCTCCCGCGCCTGGCACGCTGAGCGCATGCTCGATCCTGCGGTTCTGGGCGTCGCACAGCGCGCCGACGTCGCTCCGTTCCAAGTCATGGAGGTCCTGTCGGCGGCCGCCGCGCGGCAGCGGACGAAGGGCGACGTGGTCTCGCTGGCCGCTGGCCAGCCCGCCACGCCCGCGCCGAAGGCCGTGCGCGACGCCGCTGCGCAGGCCGTGCAGCACCACGCGCTCGGCTACACCGAGCAGCTCGGCCTGCCCGAGCTGCGCGAATCGATCGCTGGGCACTACGACCGCGCCTACGGGCTCGCGGTGCAGGCCGACGACGTCGTGGTGACCACCGGCGCCTCCGGTGCCTTCCTGCTCGCGTTCCTCAGCGCATTCGACGCCGGGGACCGCGTCGCGCTGGCCCGACCCGGCTACCCGGCCTACCGGAACATCCTGGCGGCGCTGGGCTGCGAGGTCGTCGAGCTGCCGTGCGACGAGACGACCCGCTTCCAGCCGACCGTGGAGATGCTGGAGGCGCTCGACGAGCCGATCCACGGGCTGATCGTGGCGAGTCCGGCGAACCCGACCGGTACGGTGCTCTCCCGCGACGAGCTGGCCGGGCTGGCTCGGTGGTGCGGGACCAACGGCGTGCAGCTGATCAGCGACGAGATCTACCACGGCCTCAGCTACGGGGATCCGCTGCACTCGGCCTGGGAGTTCTCCCGCGAGGCGATCGTCGTGAACTCGTTCTCCAAGTTCTGGTCGATGACCGGCTGGCGGCTGGGCTGGATGCTGGTGCCGCCGCGGCTGCGCCGCGCGGTCGACTCGCTGACCGGGAACTTCACGCTCTGTCCGCCCGCGCTGTCCCAGCACGGCGCGGTCGCGGCGTTCTCCCCGGACGCCTACGCCGAGGTCGACGCGCACGTCGAGCGCTACCGCACGAACCGCGAGCTGCTGCTGAGCGGCCTCGGCGAGCTCGGCATCACCCGGGTCGCCCCGGCCGACGGCGCGTTCTACGCCTGGGCGGACATCGGGCACCTCACCGACGACGCGACGGCGTTCTGCCGGCGGCTGCTGGACGAGACCGGGGTGGCGGTGGTGCCGGGCGTCGACTTCGACCCGGTGCTCGGCAACCGCTTCGTGCGGCTGTCCTTCGCGGGCAGCACCGAGGACATCGCCGAAGCCCTGGACCGCCTGGCCCGCTGGCTCCCCCGCTGACCACCACCCGTCCGGGCCGACCACCCTGGTCAGGAGGGCCGCAATTTCCATTGAAATTGAAGGTCCAATTTCAATGGAAATTGCGGCGTCGTGACCGGGCGGAGGGTCCGGCGGCCTCCGGGAACCCCTGAGTTTTCCCCGGTATCGGCTTCGGCAGGCCGATTCGGGCCGATGATCTGGCAGGCTGGAGTCAGGACGGGGAACAGCGTGGTCGAGCTGAGGTGCGTGCGATGGTGTGGAAAGTGATCGGCGGACTGCTGCTGCTGTGGCTGGTGATCTCGGTGGCGGGCTTCGTCATCAAGGGGCTGTTCTGGCTCGCCGTCATCGGCGGCGTGCTGTTCGTCGCCACCGCCGCGATCGGCTGGGCCCGGGACCGCAAGCAGATCAAATCCTGAACCACTCGGTGGGGAGCGAGAGCGCCTTCGATCTGGACGAAGGCGCCCTTCGCGCGTTCAGGGCAGGATGCCGTGGGCCCGGAGGGTTGCGCGGGCCGCGTCCGCGCCCTGCCAGCGCTCCGCGTGGAGGCCCGCTTCGCGGGCGCCGTCGACGTTCTCCTGCCGGTCGTCGAAGAACAGGCACTCCGCGGCCGGCGCGTCGAGCGTTTCGAGCAGCACCCGGTAGATCGCCGCGTCCGGCTTCACCAGGCGCAGGTCACCCGAGAAGATCAGGTGCTTGAACAGCCTCGCCCAGCTCTCCTGCTCCGCCGCGCGCCCGAACGACGACGGCGCGTTGGACAGCACCGCCATCGTGACGTCCTGCCGGTGCAGGTCTTCCAGCAGCTGCAGGGTTTCCGGTGAGGTCTCCAGCCAGCCGCCGGCGTCGGCGCGGGTCAGCTGCACGGACAGCTCGGCGTCGACTTCCTTGCCCAGCCGCGCCGCGACCGCCCGCCAGTACTCCACATCGGACAGACCCCGGTCGTAGGCGATGCGCTCAGCGAAGTAGGCCCGCTCGAACTCCGGCGCCTCGACCCCGAGCAGCGCCGCGATGTCGGGCAGCGCAGCCGTGCGCCGGCTGATCACCTCGCCGTAGTCGAACACGATCCAACGCACCACGAGCCCTCCAACGGGAGTCCTACAGCCGGGCTCCGCCGATCCTGCGGAGCGCTTCCTCGATGTCGGTCTTGGACACGTCGCGGTGCGTCACGAACCGGACCTGCCCGCTCATCGGCACCGCCCGCACCCCGATCGCCTGCAAGCGTCGCAGGGTCAGCTGCACGTCCGGAACCGCCGCGAGAACGATGTTGGTCTGCGGTGGGGTGACGTCCCAGCCGAGCTCGGTGAGTCCATCGGCGAGCGCGCGGGCGTTGTCGTGGTCCTCGGCGAGCGCGTCGAGCCGGTCCAGCGCGACGAGCCCGGCCGCGGCGAGCACGCCGCCCTGCCGGACGCCGCCGCCGAGCATCTTGCGCACCCGGCGGGCCTCGCCGATGAATTCCTCGCTGCCCGCGACGACGGAGCCGACCGGCGCGCCGAGCCCCTTGCTCAGGCAGGCCTGCACGGTGTCGACGCCGACGGTCAGCGCGGCCGGCGGGACGCCGAGCGCGACCGAGGCGTTCCAGAGCCGGGCGCCGTCGAGGTGGACTTTCAGTCCGCCTTCGCGCGCGGCCGCCGCGAGCATGACGTGCTCATCCGGCGGGACGACCGCGCCGCCCGCGCCGTTGTGCGTGTTCTCCAGGCACAACAGCGTGGTGTGCAGCATGTCGTAGGCCGCTGCGCCGCCCAGCTGGGCCCGCACCGCCTCGGCCGTCGGGCGTCCCGGTCCGGCGCTCCAGTCCAGCGGCTCCGGCATGCCGCCGGCCAGCCAGGCCGCGGAGCCGAGCTCGTGGTTCAGCACGTGGGCGCCGCGCGGCGCGAGGAACCGGTCCCCGCGTTTCAGGTGCAGCATCAGGGCGATCAGGTTGCCCATCGTGCCGCTGGGCACCCACAGGGCGGCAGCGGTGCCGAGCAGCTGCGCGACGCGTTCTTCCAGCGCGCGCATCGTCGGGTCGTGGTCGAGCACGTCGTCGCCGACTTCGGCCGCGGCCATGGCCGCGGACATCTGCTCGTCGGGACGCGTGACCGTGTCGGAACGGAGGTCGATCGGCGCCGTGTTGGTCACGAACAGATCACACCACATCGGCACCGGGTTCGGGGAGCAACCCTGCTGACATCGCTGCGGCGGCTGCGGTATCAATCACAGGTGGATCGCCGGGGCCGTGCAACGGCCGCGGCCGGCGATTCCGTCCGTACAGGTGCAGGCACAACGAGCGGAGAGTTCCGCGTGGACCAGCGCGAAGAGCAGGAGTTCGCGGAGTACTTCGCGGCTCGGCGGGAGGCGGTGCGTCGAATGGCGTACATGATGTGCGGTGATTGGCACCGCGCGGACGATCTCGCCCAGACCGCGTTCATCGCGTTGCACCGGCATTGGCGCAAAGTCCGCGACAAGGGCGCACTGGACGCGTACGTGCGTCGCACCCTGACCCGCGCGGTGATCGACGAGTCCAGGCGGCCGTGGCGGCGGGAGCGCGCCGCGGAGGTGCTGCCGGACCGGCCGGTGGACTCGCCGGACGTGGACAACTCGGTGGCGACCAAGCAGACCCTGCTCGCGGGCCTGCAGAAGGTGCCGCCGAAGCAGCGGGCGGTGTTGGTGCTCCGATTCCTGGAGGGGTTGGACGTCGCGGGGGTGGCGGCAGTCATGAAGTGCAGCGAAGGCAACGTGAAGAGCCAGTCCGCCCGGGGGCTGGCGGCGTTGCGGGAAGCGCTGGGTGATGAGCTCGGCGACCTGCGGTCGGCGTGAGGAGGTGCGGGTAGGTGGACGAACGCAAGCTCGAGGAGCTGTTCCGCGATTCGGTGCGGTCCGTGCCTCCGGCGTCGTTCGACGAGAGCGACGTGGCGCAGGCATCGCGGCGGATCACGGCGCGCCGCCGGATGGCGGCGTTGGGCGGCACGGTGGTCGCGGCCGCCGTGCTGGTGGGCGGCGTCGGCCTGGGGACCGGCATGTTCGGCTCGTCGTCGAGCAGCAACGTCGCGAGCCGGCCGGAGACCGCGTCGATCTCCCCGCGCGTCGACGGGCCGGGCGTCCTGGGTGACCGCTCGGGCCGGTGCGGGCCGGACGCGCAGCTCGCGGCGGCGGTGACCAAGCAGCTGCCGGAGGCCGCCGGGATGGCGCCGGTCGCCCCGGACCCGTGCCCGTCCGGCGCGAAGACGGCTTCGTTCATGCTGCGCGACGGGTCTTCGTCGGGCAGCGTCACGGTGATCGTGAGCCCGGTTGGCGCGGTGTCCCCGGAGCAGGCGACGCCCGGCGACGTGCGGCGCCCGGACGGCACCGAGCAGTCGGTGCGCAAGGCGCGCAGCGGCAAGCTGGTGGTCGTGCTCAGCGATCCGGACGCCGGCTCCCCGGCGGCGCCGTACGGCGCGCGGATCGCGTCGATCGCAGGCGGCCTGGCCGACCAGTTCTGATCGTTCGGCAGCGCGATCGTTCGGCCTGATCAGCGCCCGTGCGCGTTTTGTGCGGCTATGGCAGCACGAACGACACACGGGCTCTGAACTGCGGAAACGGTTCTCCGCGCGTCCCTCGTGTCCGGTATGTGGTGGTATCGCTCACCAGAACGGTACGGATGTACCAGATTATCGGTACGTTAGTACCAGACAGCGGGTAAGCGGCCCGGCTGCCGGATCGAGGGAAGGGCGACCAGCAATGATGGCCTGGATCATTCTGATGGTTTCGGGAATTTTCGAGGCGGGTTGGGCGATCTCGCTCAAGCTCTCGCACGGCTTCAGCCGGCTGATCCCGACGGTGTCGTTCTTCGTGCTGGCCGCCATCAGCTTCGCGGGCCTGGCGTACGCGATGCGGACGCTGCCCGCGGGCCCCGCGTACGCGGTGTGGACCGGCATCGGCGCCGCGCTGACGGCGATCGTGGGCATGGTCTGGCTGGGCGACGGCGTCTCCGCGATGAAGCTCGTCTCGATCGTGTTGATCGTCGCCGGCGTGATCGGCCTGAACCTCGCGGGCGGCGGCCACTGACCCCACGGACGGGTTCCCGCGAAATCGCGCCGGTGGTCGTGAGCGGTTGTGGTCGCCCAGGCGGCCATTGCCGCTCACGACCGTTCGCGTGACCACGCCGTGCTCGCTGACGAATAGGATCGGCAGATATGACAGCGGCCAGTACTCCGAAGGGCGAGCGGCGGCGGCAGGCCTTGGTCGTGGCTGCCGCGCAGCTGCTGGCCGAGGGCGGCTTCGAAGCCGTGCGGCATCGTGCGGTCGCCGAGCGCGCCGGCTTGCCGCTGGCCTCCACCACCTACTACTTCTCGTCGCTGGACGACCTGGTCAGCGCCGCCGTCGAGTACGAGTCGCGGCAGGAGCTCGCCACCGGCCGGGCCCGGCTCGACGAGCTCGCCGAGCGCCCGCGCGGCACCGACGCGGTGATCGAGCTGCTGCTGGACCTCCTGCTGGGCACCGGATCGCGCGACGGCGGCGCGGAGCCGGTGCTGCTGCGCTACGAGCGGCTGGTCGGCTCGCCCCGCCGCCCCTACCTGGCGCCGCTGATGCGCGAGCTCAGCGCCGAACTGCACGAACTGCTCGCGGAGATCTTCGCCCGCAGCGGCATGGAGGTCGGCCGCGAACGGCTGCTCGAACTGATCGCGCTGGTGGACGGCGCGGTGGTGAACGCGCTGATCGAAAGCGACCCGGATCCCCGCGGCGCGGCGCGCCGGATGCTGCGCTCTCAGCTCGGCTGAGATGCACTTTCTATAAGCGGCGGTAGCCGCTTGCGGTGTGGGACTCAGTTTGCACGCCGCGGGTTCTCAGGCTGTGCCCGCCCGAAAGGGCTCTCGGAGAGGACAGCCCCGACGTGGTGTATTGGGCATACATGATGTCGGGGATCCCACAGCGAGGCGGCGCCTGAGGTTCCGCTACCCGCACCGCTACGGAAACCACTTTTAAACCCTTCTTTGAGCCACCCGGTACAGCCTCGCGTACGAGCCGTCGGCGGCGAGCAGCTCCTCGTGGCTGCCCAGCTCGACGATGCGCCCATCGGACATCACGGCCACCTGGTCGGCGTTGCGCGCGGTGTGCAGCCGGTGCGCGATCGCGATCACCGTGCGCCCCGCCAGCAGCGTCGAAAGCGCCCGTTCGAGCTCCCGCGACGTGACGTTGTCCAGCAGCGATGTCGCCTCGTCGAGGACCACCGTGTGCGGGTCGGCCAGCAGCACCCGGGCCAGCGCGAGCTGCTGCGCGCGGGCCGCCGGGACCGGGTGCCCGCCCGCGCCGAGGACCGTGTCCAGCCCGTCCGGCAGCGCCGACACCCAGTCGTGCAGCCCGACCGCCTTGAGCGCGTCGGTCAGCTGGTCGTCGTTCGGGTCGCCGTCGGCCAGCGCGAGGTTCTCCCGCAGCGAGCAGGCGAAGACGTGGTGCTCCTGGGTCAGCAGCACCACCTCGCGGCGCAGCCGCGCGGCGGGCAGGTCGGTGATCTCCGTGCTGCCGAAGGCGACCGATCCGGAGTCCGGCCGGCTGATGCCGGCGATCAGCCTGCCGAGCGTCGACTTGCCCGCGCCGGACGGGCCGACGATCACCAGCCGCTGACCGGCCGGGACGGTCAGGTCGACGCCGTGCAGGATCTCCCGGTCCTCCCGGTAGGAGAAGCGCAGGTCGCGGATCACCAGGTCGCGACCCGGCTCCTCCCCGGGGCGGGACGCGTCGTCGTCAGCCACCGGGATCTCGCGGACGCCGAGGATGCGTTGCAGCGCCGTGTGCCCGGTCTGCAGCTCTTCGAGCCACATGAACAGCTCGTCGAACGGGTTCGACATCGCCTGCGCGTAGAGCACGACGGTGATGATCGTGCCGAGCTCGACGAGCTCCGCCTGGTACGCCCAGCCGCCGATGAGCAGGATCGCGCCGATCGGCAGCACGTACGACAGTTCCAGGAACGGCAGCCACACGGTGAGCAGGTACCGGTGCCGCTTCTCCGACGCGGCGGCCCGGCCGAGCACCTGCTCGTTGCGCGCCCGGCGGCGCGCGCCCAGCCGCAGGGCCGCGATGGCCCGCGCGCCCTCGACGGATTCGTGCGTGCTCGACTGGACATCCGACCAGTTCGCCGCGATCTGCTCGATGTTCGGCAGCGAACGCGGGAAGTACCAGCGGGTGCTGAAGACCATCAGCGGCACCGCGATCAGCATCCCGCAGGCGAGCAGCGGCGACGTGATGATCATCGCTGTGCCGGTCAGCACGATGGTGATCAGCGCCGTGGTGATCTCGGGCGCGGCGTTGCGGATCGTGTAGTCGAGCCGGTCGACGTCCGTGGTCGCGCGGCTGAGCAGGTCGCCGGTGCCGGCCGCCTCGACGGTGCCCAGCGGCAAGCGCAGCGCGTGACCGACCATGCTCTCGCGCGATTCCGCCAGCAGGTGCTCGCCGAGCATCGTCGCGCGCAGCCGGGCCGAACGAGCCAGCAGCGCCTGCACCACCAGCACCACGAGGAACACCGCGGCGAGCAGGTCGACGTATCCGGTGGTGGTGCCGGTGACCACCGAGTCGACGAGGGAACCGAGGATCTGCGGCCCGATCAGCCCGACCAGCGTCGTCAGGCCGAACAGCAGCATCATCGCGGCGAAGTGGCGGCGGTGCACCAGGAGCGTGCGCCACATCCAGCGGCGCACCGCGGCTCCGCCCGCCAGCGGCAGTTTCGTGCTCATGCGTCGGCTCCCGCGTACCGCACCTGATCCGCCACGGCCATCCACAACGGACTTTGACTCAGCACCACGGTGGTGCGTCCGCGGCGCAACTCGCCGACCCGCTCGGCGATCCTCGCCTCGGTGTGCGCGTCGACCGCCGAGGTCGGCTCGTCCAGGATCAGCACGTCGGCGTCCGAGCACAGCGCGCGGGCGAGCAGCAGGCGCTGCCGCTGACCACCGGAGAGCGAGCGGGCGCGCTCGTCGAGCAGCCCGTCGGCGGGCAGGGCCGACATCACGTCGTGCGCATCGGACGCGTGCAACGCGCTTTCGACGTCCACATCGGACTCCAGGTCGATCTCGGTGCGGGCCGGTCCGGAGAACAGCTGGTCCTGGTTGTGCGCCAACACGATTCGACGGCGCACCTCGTCCGGCTCGACGTCGCGCAGTGGCACGCCGCCGGCGATCGCCGCACCGGCGAGGCGTTCCGCGAGGGCCTCCGCGTGTTCGCCGGCGTCGATCACGGTCAGCTCGCCCGCCGGGATGCGCAGGCCGCTCGCCTCGTCGACCAGATCCAGCGGACCTGGCGGCAGCGGCTTCGGGTGCTCCGGCGGCGCCGGCTCGGGCTCCAACTGCAGCAGCGAGCCCATCCGACCTGCCGCGACCTGCGCTGAGGCGAACGCGTAGGCGGCCTCGGTGGCGGTGCGGACGGGGATGACCAGGTACGCCGACACGCCGTAGAACGCGACGAGCTCGCCGACGCTGATGTCGCCGTCCAGCGCCAGCCGCGCGCCGATCCAGGTGACCAGCACCGTGACCAGGCCGGGCAGCAGGATCTCCGCGGCGGCCAGCAGCGCCTCGATCCGCCCGGCGGCCACCCCGGCGACCCGGACCCGCTGGGAGGCGTCGACGAACCGCGCGTGGAAGCGGGACTCGCCGCCGACGCCGCGCAGGATCCGCAGCCCGGACACGATGTCCGCGGCCTGTGCGCTGACCTGCGACAACTCCTCGCGCTGCGCTTCCTCGCGGCGGCGCAGCGGGGCCAGCAGCGGCCCGATGCCCACGGTCGCCAGCGGCACGCCGATCAGCACGATGACGCCCATCACCGGCGAGATCCACAGCACCGCCGCGGCGGCGACCGCGAAGGAGACCAGCGATCCGGTGGCCCGCCCGATCACCTCGAACACCCCGCCGATGCGGTAGATGTCCGTCGCGCCGACCGTGACCACCTCGCCCGCCCGGACCTTGCGGGTCAGCGTGCCGCCGAGTCCGATCACGTGGCCCAGCACGATCCGCTGGGATCCCGCCGCGCCGTGCAGCCAAAGCGTGTGCGAGGCCCAGTTCAGCGTGCCGGCGGTGGCCATCTGCGTGAGGCCGAGCGCCACCACGACCAGCACCCAGCCCAGCAGCGCGCCGTCGACGCCGTCGCGGATCCCCTCGTCGATCGCGCGGCCGACCACCAGCGGCATCAGCGCCGTCGGCAGCATCCACAACGCACCGGAAATGGTCGCAAGCGTCAGCAGTCCCGGCCGTTGCGCCAGCAGGGACCACAGGAACCGGGGTGCACTCGAACCGCGCGAAGCCATGGTGACATCGACGGTAGTTCGCGCCGTGGGGCCCGGTCGACCGATTTTCCGCCGGTCCGCGGGTCGGTCAGAAGTCCCAGGTCGTTTCCGCGAAATCGCCCTCGGCGGCTTCCCGCGAGCATTCCCGGCATTTGTCGGTGACCGGTTTCGAGTTCGGTTCGCGCCCGCTCGGCGTGGGCTGCGGAACCTTCAGCGCGGCGCCGCACAGCGCCGGTATCGACTGCCCCGCGTACACGGCGCCGGGGCGAAACGTGGTGGCGTGTCTCAGGGTGAGGCCCATGCCGACGATCCAGAACACGTCCTGCCGCTCATCGCGGTACACGTCGATGGCCATCCGTTCGGAGTCCCTTTGTTCGCATCAACCCGGTGGTGCACCAACGATATGGTCGGGATTTGCCGCCGTCCAGCGGGGGTTGGGTCATTTAGGGCCGAATTAATGCACCGATCCGGTATCGATCGCGAATTTCGTGCCGTGCAACGGGATTACCTGCCGGAATGCGAGTGCACGTGCATCGGCGCGGAGCGGTCGCACGTGCGGTGCTGGACCGATCGGGGCGGCGGCCAGGATGCGGTCGTGGTGATCCTCGGGGATCGAAATCAGGTTGCGCGTTCGTGCAACCCCGCGCGGCCCGGCTCCGTAGACAACGGCGGTAGCGCGAAAGGGGACCGATTCCATGCGGGCCGAACGGGAACAGGAGTTCCGCGAGTTCGCCGCGGCGCGTGCGCTGTGGCTGCGCCGCTCGGCGTACCTGCTGTGCGGGGACTGGCACTTCGCCGAAGACCTCACCCAGAACACGCTCCTCAAGCTCTACCGGGCTTGGAAGCGGGTCAACATGTCCACAGTGGACTCGTATGCGCGCAAGACCCTGTTGCGGGTGTGGCTCGACGAGAGCCGCCGGCCGTGGCGGCGCGCGGAGCGGCGGGATGGCTCGCTGCCGGAAACCGGTGATGACACGGCCGATCCAGCCGAGGCGGGACTGCGCTCGTGGAGCCGGGAGTTGTTGCTGCGAGCGTTGTCCGAGGTCCCGCCGAAGCAGCGGGCGGTGCTCGTCCTGCGCTATTGGGAGGACCTGTCCATCGCCGAAGTCGCCGCGGCCCTCGGGTGCTCCGAAGGCACGGTCAAGAGCCAGGCGTCGCGTGGACTGGAGAACCTGCGCGCGGCCATCACCACATCCGATCCCGACCTGGCCTCGACGGCCGCGAGGAGGAGCGAGTGATGCAGGAAGAACTGCTGCGCGAGGGAATGCGGGCCGCCGTCGACGACGAGCCACCGCTGGGCTTCTCGCCGGACGACCTGGTCGCCGAGGGCAAGCGCCGGCAGCGCAGGCGGCGCGCCACGATCGGCGCCGTGGCGGCGACCCTCGTCGTCTTGGCCGGCGCGGCCGCCGTGCCGGGCATGATGACCGGCCCGACGCCGATCGTCCCGGCGGCACCGCAGGTCAGTGCGGTCAAGCCGATCGAGTGGCCGCCGAAGGGCATTGCGCCGATGAACCTGCCCGAATCGCAGCTGATCGCCGAGGGCGAGCGGATCCGCGGCCACCTGGCCGAAATCATCCCCAAGGTCGACACCGCGGCCTTCAACGTCACGACCACCCAGCCGCACGGCCTCGGACCGGGCCTCGGTACCGAGGCGCCCGCGACCGTCGTGGTGCGGGCCGGCTTCCAGTACGCGCTGGTGGCGATGGGAGAAGAGGTCCGGCTGCCGATGCAGCTGACGGTGGTGGTGCAGGGACCGGGCACGGCGCCGGTCCAGCTCGCGCAGTCGTGCGGAGACGGCGAGCCGACGCAGGTGTTGCTCGGCTGCACCACGCGCGTCCTCGATGACGGATCGATCCTCGTGGAAGGCGCGACCGCCCTCGCCTCCGTGGGTGAGGACGGGCCGACGACGCACATCGTCCGGCACTTCCGGACCGACGGCACCGTTGTCTCGGCCACCGCGTCGCACACCGCCGGCCCGGAGGCCGCAGGCCTGGGGGCCTACCGGCAGCTGCACGTGGATCGCCTCGACCTGATCGCGACCGATCGGGAAATCGCGCTGAAGGACTGACGTCCGGCGAACCGCTTTCCAATTCGAATCGCCGGCTCGGCAGAAATGTCCGATCGGGTGGACTTCGTCCGAAAAATGAAGGGAAATGCAGGAATGCGCACCACGACCCACCGCGGTTCCCGGCTCGGCCGGTTGGCCGCCGCTGTCACCCTGGCCGCCACCTCGCTGCTGGCGCTGCCGCTTTCGGCGACCGCCGAAGGCGCCGCGGACGTCCCGGACATCCAGTGGCCCCCGGCGGGAACGACCCCGCCGAACTACCCGCCGGAGGAGCTGGACAAGCACGCGACCGCCCTGCAGAAGCGGATGGAGGCGGTGTTCCCGACGGTCGTCCCGCACGCCGTGGACCCGGTGACGCCGAAGCCCCAGCAGCTCAGCGACACGCAGTTCCTGCACGGCACGACCGTCTTCCGCGACTCCATCGGCCGCACCGGGGTGACCATGCAGTACAACGCGCCGGGTGTGGTGCAGAAGTCGCCCAAGGAGTCGTGCGAGAACCCGGGCGGAACGCCGGTGACCTTCTGCGAAGGCCGGCTGCTCGAAGACGGTTCGGTGCTGGTGCACCGGCGCTTCGAGAGCGACGGCCATGTGGTCGCGTCGGCGGACCACTACATGCTCGACGGCAGCGTGACGATGGTCAGCAGCTACAACTACGACCCGATCATCGACGACCAGCAGGACCCGACGACGCGCCCGGAGGTCGCGGTGCCCTACGAGCAGCTCGACGTGCTCGCCACCGACCCCGAGCTCGCCCTGCACTGACCCCCCACCGCCCGAATGGCGCCAGGGGACCGCAGTTTCAATTGAAACTGCGGTCCCCCGAGGTGCCTCCGCCTCGTCTCACGCGTCCCACGAGTCGCGGTCGGACACGGCTTCCGGCGCAGCGCGACCGGGTGGGCCGAACGGAGGCGGGGCGCCGGTATCCTGGCTGTTCGTGACGGTCAAGCCCAGCATTCCGAACGTCCTCGCCGCCCGCTACGCCTCGCCCGAGCTGGTCGAGCTGTGGTCCCCGCAGCAGAAGATCATCCTGGAGCGCAAGCTGTGGCTCGCGGTGCTGCGCGCCCAGGCCGACCTCGGCATCGAGGTCCCCGAGAACGCGGTCGCCGACTACGAGCGGGTGCTGGAGCAGGTCGACCTGGACTCCATCGCCGCCCGCGAGCGCGTCACCCGCCACGACGTCAAGGCCCGCATCGAGGAGTTCAACGCCCTCGCCGGCCACGAGCAGATCCACAAGGGCATGACCTCCCGGGATCTCACCGAGAACGTCGAGCAGCTGCAGGTCCGGCTCAGCCTGGAGCTGGTCCGCGACCGCACGGTCGCCGTCTTGGCGCGGCTCGGCAAGCTCGCCGGCGAGTACGGCGAGCTGGTCATGGCCGGTCGCTCGCACAACGTCGCCGCCCAGGCGACCACGCTCGGCAAGCGCTTCGCCACCGCCGCCGACGAGCTGCTCGTCGGCTTCCACCGGCTGGAGGAGCTGCTCGCGCGCTACCCGCTGCGCGGCATCAAGGGCCCGGTCGGCACCGCGCAGGACATGCTCGACCTGCTCGGCGGCGACCCGGCGAAGCTCACCGAGCTGGAGCGCCGGGTGGCCGGCCACCTCGGCTTCGGCAGCACGCTGACCAGCGTCGGCCAGGTCTACCCGCGCTCGCTGGACTTCGAGGTGCTCACCGCGCTGGCCCAGCTCGCCGCCGCGCCGTCCAACGTGGCGACCACGATCCGGCTGATGGCCGGGCACGAGCTGGTGACCGAGGGCTTCAAGCCGGGCCAGGTCGGCTCCAGCGCGATGCCGCACAAGATGAACACCCGGTCCTGCGAGCGGGTCAACGGCCTCGCGGTGGTGCTGCGCGGCTTCGTGTCGATGGTCGGCGAGCTGGCCGGCGACCAGTGGAACGAGGGCGACGTGTCCTGCTCCGTGGTGCGCCGGGTGGCGCTGCCGGACGCGTTCTTCGCCTTCGACGGCCTGCTGGAGACGTTCCTGACGGTGCTCGACGAGTTCGGCGCGTTCCCCGCCGTGGTCGCCCGCGAGCTCGACCGCTACCTGCCGTTCCTGGCCACCACGAAGGTGCTGATGGCGGCGGTGCGGGCCGGTGTCGGCCGGGAGACCGCGCACGAGGCGATCAAGGAGAACGCGGTGGCGGTCGCGCTGGCGATGCGCGAGCAGGGCGCGGAGCGCAACGACCTCCTGGACCGGCTGGCGGCCGACGACCGCCTCCCGCTGGACCGGGCGGAGCTGGACGCCCTCCTGGCGGACCGCCTCGCCTTCACGGGAGCGGCGGCGGCCCAGGTCGGCGCCATCGTCGACCAGGTCGAGAAGATCACGACCCGCCACCCGGAGGCGGCGGCCTACACCCCCGCCGACATCCTCTGACGGCGGCGAATCCACTCCGACGGCAGGTGAATCCGGCTGAAGAACCCTTCGCCGGGTCCCCCACCGCAATTTCAATGGAAATCAGAGCTCTGATTTCCATTGAAATTGCGGCCCCGACCGGCCCGGACGCACCGCTCGTGCGCACTTTGGAGTGCTATGGCGATCCAAAGTGCTCACGAGACCTGGCCTGGAACGTGATCCCGGCGAACAGGTCGTCTTCCGGGAACGTCGTTTCGACCAGGCTGCGGGCCAGGTGGTAGTCCTCGGTCGGCCACACCTCCCGCTCGACTTCGCGCGGGTGCGCGAAGAACGGGTGGTCAGGGTCCATCTGCGTGGCGTGCGCGAGCGCCGCCCGGTCCCGGGTCTCGAAGTGCTCCGCGCACCGGATCCGGGTGGTGACGGCCAGGTTCGGCGCGGTGTCCGGCCAGTCGGCGAGCACCGGCGCGACTGCGACTCCAGGCCGCGCGCCGTCATCGCCTCGTCCAGCGCCTCGAACCACGCCCGGGACAGCGCGGCCTGGTAGTACAGCTTCAGCGGCTGCCACGGTCGTCCGTCGCCGGGGTAGCGCGCCGGGTCGGCGGCGGCCTCGAAGGCGGCGGCGGTCACCTCGTGTGTCCTGATGTGATCGGGATGCGGGTAGCCGCCGGTCTCGTCGTAGGTGATGACCACGTGCGGCCGGAACTCGCGGATCGCGGCGACCAGCGGCCGGGCCGCGACGTCGAGCGGCTGGACGGCGAAGCAGTCGTCCGGCAGCGGCTCGCCGTCGGCGGGAAGCCCGGAGTCGACGAACCCGAGGAACCGCTGCCGCACGCCGAGGATCTCCGCGGCGGCGGCCATCTCCCGCTTGCGGATCTGGGCCAGGTCCGCCCGCACCTCGGGGCGGTCCAGCCGCTTGTTGAGCACGTCGCCGCGCTCCCCGCCGGTGCAGGTCACGACCAGCACTTCCGCTCTTGCGGCCGCGTAGCGGGCCAGGGTGGCGGCGCCCTTGCTGGATTCGTCGTCGGGGTGGGCGTGCACGCTCATCAGGCGCAAGGTCATTTCGGCTCCTTCTTCGCGGCGGGCAGCAGGAATGCGGGGACCAGGCTCAACGCGGTGATGCCGAACGCCCACCAGAAGGTGTCGCCGAACGCGGCCGCCGGTTCCGGCGCCGACGAGCCCTGCAGCACCACCACCAGCAGTGCGGTGCCCAGCGATCCGCCGATCCGGTTGAGCACGTTCAACGCGCTGGCCGCGCGGGGAACCTCGTGCCGCTGCACGCTCCGGTAGACCGCGGCCATGCCGGGGGCCATCGTCATGCCCATGCCGATCCCGCGCAGCAGCAGGGAAGCGGTCAGCAACCAGCCCGGCGGCTGGGCGGCGAGCTGGGTGAACGACACCGTTCCGACCAGGGCCACGAGGATGCCGGTGACCAGCAGCGGTCGCGATCCGATCCGGTCGGAGAGCCGCCCGGCCGCGAACGTGGTGATCGCGGTGCCCAGCGCTTGCGGCGCGAGCAGCAGCCCGGCGGCGAGCGGGCCGACGTGCTGGACCTGTTGGTAGTAAAGCGGAATCAGCAGCATCGAGCTGTAGAGCGAGGCGCCGAGCAGGAACGAATTGCCGGTGGCGGCGGCGAATCCCCGGCGCGCGAACAGGCGCAGGTCGATCAGCGGCGTGCCCCGGCCCCGCAGTGCGTGCACGCCGTAGCCGATCAGCAAAGCCGCGCCTGCGGCCGGCGAAGCAACCGTCCACATTGAACCGAAACCGCCGGAAGCTCCGGCCGCGGTGAACCCGTACACCACGGCGGCCAGCCCGGGCGAGAGCAGCAGCAGGCCGACGGCGTCCAGCCGGTTGCCGCTCGCGGTGCCCGGCTCGGACGGCAGCACCCGCACCGCGAGCCACAGCGTGACGAGCCCGATCGGCAGGTTGATCAGGAACATCCAGCGCCAGTCCAGGCTCTGCACGATCGCGCCGCCGAGGATCGGGCCGACCACCGGCGCGAGCATCACCGGGATCGACGTCACGCCCATGACGCGGCCGATCTTGGACCCGGCGGCCTGGGCGACCATCGACTGGCCGATCGGCTGCATCATCCCACCGCCGATGCCCTGCAGGACGCGGAACGCGACCAGCGCCGGGGTCGACCAGGCGATGCCGCAGAGCGCGGACCCGCCGACGAACAGGGCCACCGAGACCAGCCACATCCGCTTGGCGCCGAACCGCTCGGACGCCCAGCCGGAGATCGGCATCACCAGCGACACGGCCAGCAGGTATCCGGTCGTCACCCACTGGATCGTGCTCAGTGGGCTGCGCAGCTCGGCGGCGATCGCGTCGATCCCGACGTTGACGATCGTGGCGTCCAGCCCGCCCAGCACCGCGCCGAGCAGCAGGACTCCGGCCATCCGCCACAGCTGGGCTGGAACCTCGTCATCCGATCGCGCCGCCGGGGCGGCCTTCGCAACCGTCATCGCACCTCCTCGCATCGAGAGGCCAACTTAGGTTGGACCAATAATTAGGTCAAGCATATTATTTGGGCGTGACCTAATTAGACGACTAGGCTGGCGGGCATGAGTAGCCCTGTGTCAACCTCAGTCCTCCTCAACCGCACCCCAGGGGACCGTGACGCAAACCAGCCACGAGAAACCACGCAACGGGAGATTGGGCTGAACGCAACCACCACTGTGGATCGCGGAGAGGCGGACCAGTCATGAGCACGGAGGGACTGCGGGAACGGCGCAAGCGGCAGACGAGGCAGGAGATCTCGCACGTCGCGACGCGGCTGTTCATCGAGCACGGCTTCGAGAACGTGACGATCGCGCAGGTGGCGACGGCGGCCGGGGTGGCGAAGATGACCGTCACCAACCACTTCCCGCGCAAGGAGGACCTGCTCCTCGACATGCACGAGGAACTGGTCGCCGGGCCGGCGCAGGCGGTCTTGGAGCGCGAGCCGGGTGAGTCGGCGCCGGCGGCGCTGCGCCGCGCCTACTTCGAGGCGCTGGCCCGGCGCGACGCGCTGATCGGCTTCTCCGGGGCGGAGTTCGTCCGCGTGATCAGCGGAAGCCCGACGCTGCAGGCCCGGCTGCGGGAGATCCACGAGCAGCGGGAACGGGCGCTGACCGACGTGTTGGCGCCGGAACTCGCCGAGTTCACCGCGAAGCTGCTGGCGGCACAGGCCACGACGGTGTACCGCGTGCTGCTGGAGGAGATCTTCCGTAGAACGCTCGACGGTGCGGACCACGAGGAGATCGCGGCGGCGATCGAACCCCTCGCCGAGCAGGCCTTCGATGGCCTGCAACGAGCCTTCGCGTGAGCCTTTCGGGTGCTTGTTCTGTGCGGCGATTTCGCGCGAAATCGACGTTCCCCACGCCTGAGAGATGGCGATTTCGCGCGAAATCGCCACCCCACACCGCAGGCCCACGCCACTTTCAGGGCAGACCCGGTGGCGACACCGCGCGGGCCCCGATCAGGCCGTCACTTCCAGTGGGCGTTGAAGAAGTCGAGCTCGCAGCGGGTCGCCTGCTGGAACACGCGCAGGCAGCGGGCCCGCTCGCGCTCGTCCAGGTCGGCGCCGATCCGGTCGAGCTCGCCGCACAACCACCGCACCCAGCCCTGGAAACCGGGGTTATTGTGTAGCGTGATCCACTCCGCGTGCACGAAGTTCTCCGGCAGCGAGGCCGGCGCGCGCATCGCCCACTCCAGGTAGGTCCACTCCGCGACGGTCAGCACCGTCAGCACCTCGGCGTAGCTGCCGTTCGCGTTGGCGTCGCTCATCAAGTCCCGGAAGGCCACCGTCGCCTCGTCCAGCACCGGGCGCACCCGGTCCGCCTCGCCGACGCCCAGCGCGTCGAGCGAGCGCTGGAAGTAGGTGTTCTCCTCGCTGGTGACCACGGCGATGCTGCCCGCGATCGCCAGCCGCGACGAGTAGCGATCCGCCTTGGCCAGCGCGGAACCCAGCAGCGCCAGGAAGTCGTCGACGAACTGGTAGTCCTGCACAAGGTAGGAGCGCATCGACTCGACCGGCACCAGCCCGTCGAAAAGGGCCCCGGTGAACGGGTGCGTGACGACCGCGGTCCAGTCGGGCTCGCTGCGCTGGCGGAGCCAGTCGGTGAATGTCTCGGTCACGAAGTCCTCCTGTGCTCGATCGGGGCTGGTCCGGACGGCCCACGCCGGTTCTTACCACCGGCCCGCGTGCGAGTGCCCTGGCCCCGGTGCGAGACAATCCGCACGTGGTTGCACTCGCCGATTACCCCCAGATCGCGGCCGGCAAGGTTCGCCAGCTGCACGCCGTGGACGACGAACACCTGCTGCTGGTCGCCTCCGACCGCATCTCGGCGTACGACCACGTGCTCGACACCCCGATCCCCGACAAGGGCCGGGTGCTGACCGCGATGAGCGTGTTCTGGTTCGAGCTGCTCGCCGACGTGATGCCGAACCACCTGGTCGCCGCCGACGATCCGCGCATCCCCAGCGAGGTGCGCGGTCGCGCGCTGCTGGTGAAGCGGCTGGAGATGCTGCCGGTGGAGTGCGTGGCGCGCGGCTACCTGACGGGCTCCGGGCTCGCCGACTACCAGCGCACCGGCGCGGTGTGCGGCGTGCAGCTGCCCGACGGGCTCGTCGAGGCGTCCGAGCTGCCGGAGCCGATTTTCACCCCGGCGACGAAGGCCGAGATCGGCGAGCACGACGAGAACGTGAGCTTCGAGGCGGTCGCCGCGCAGCTGGGCGCGGAGCGCGCAGCGGAGCTGCGCGACCTGACGCTGCTGGTCTACCGCCGGGCGGCGGAGCACGCACGCGGTCGCGGCGTGATCCTCGCGGACACCAAGTTCGAGTTCGGCCTGGCCCGCGACGGTTCGCTGGTGCTCGGCGACGAGGTGCTCACGCCCGACTCGTCGCGGTACTGGCCGGCGGACGGGTACGAGGCGGGCAAGGTGCAGCCGTCGTTCGACAAGCAGTACGTGCGCAACTGGCTGACCTCGCCGACGTCTGGCTGGGACCGTGCCTCGGACACCCCGCCGCCCCCGCTGCCGGCCGACGTCCTCGACGCCACGCGCGCCCGCTACGTCGAGGCGTACGAGCGGATCACCGGCCGCTCCTTCGCCGACTGGCTCGCCCCCACGCCGTAACCCCGCATCACCCGGGAGGCCCGGTTTCCCCGGTCGGAGTATGCGTCGGCGTGTCGGCGTCGTGCCGGGGCCTGGCCTGCCGAAAGTGGCGGCGTGGAGGTTCGCCGGATTTGCGCCGGGGCGACACCTGGCCGTCAGGTCGTGGACACCCGGACCAGGCGGAATGAGGGACCGTGAGCACGCCGCTCGTCGTGTCGTTGTCCGGCCTTGGGCTCCGGGTGCTGGACCAGTGCGCGGAATTCGCCGCGGAACTGGACCGCCGCCAGGTCCCGCTGTCCCTGCTGATCTCGCCGCGCCCGGATCACCTCGAGGCGCGGAACCCGCAATCCCCGCTGCTGCACTGGGTGGCCGAGCGCCTGACGCGGCGCGACGCCATCAGCCTGCACGGCTTCGCCCGCCTGTCCCCGGGGCTGCGCGCCCGCCTCGCCCCGGCCGCCCAGCTGCCAGCGCACGAAGCCGGGCTGCGGCTGGCGGCTGCGTCGGCGGTGCTCGAACAGGTCGGGCTGCGGACGAACAGCTTCATCCCGCCGCGCTGGCTCGCCTCACCCGGCACGGTCACCGCGCTGCAGCGGCGTGGATTCTCCGTCTGCGCGGACGCGATAGGGGTCCGGGATCTCACGACAGGCCAGGTGCACCGGGCGCGGATCCGGATGCTCGGCCCGGGCGAGCGTGCGGAGCCGTGGTGGTGCCGGGCGCTGGTGCTGGGCGTCGAGCGGGCGGCGCGCCGCGGGCGACCGGTCCGGCTCGCGATGGACGCCGCCGAGCTGCGGAAACCGGCCGCGAGGCAGGCGCTCCTGGACGCCGTGGACCTGGCGTTGCACCACGGCGCGCGTCCGGTCACCTATGCCTCGTTCGCCCGCCGTTCCGCGACGTCGGCCCGCGGATGAGAACCCCTTCATTCGACCTTCAGGGTCGCCTCACGGTGGGCGCCCAAGCTGGTTCTCGTCAGGCGAAAGCGGCCAATGGAGGACGAGGACGATGCGGATTCGGAACACGAAGCGGACCTGGCTCGCGGCGGTGGCGGCGGTAGCGCTGGTGGGCCTCGGCGGAACCGGAGCCGCGCTCGCCGCGGGCACCGGCACGGTCGAAACCCCGCGGGCGGCGACCCCGGTCGACCAGCCCCCGGTCGCCCAACCGGCCCCGGTCTGCTTCGACGACGACCCGGACGACCGGTTCGACGACGACCGCGACGATGTCGACGACCGCTTCGACGACTGCGACGACCGCCTCGACCTGGACGACCGCCTCGACCTGGACGACCGCCTCGACCTGGACGACCGCCTCGACCTGGACGACCGCTTCGACGACCACGACGACCACCTGGACGACCAGCCCGGCGACCACCACGACATCGCCGACCAGAACGACGACCGAGACGACGACTGAACCTGAGGCCCGCCACGAGGCGCAACACGCCGGGGGTGATTTTGCGCGAAATCGCCGCTCTGGTCGCTCCCGTTGCGGGGCGCAGCGGTTCTCCGGATGCCGGTTTCGCGCGAAAACGGCGGTCTCACGCGTGGTGGGTGACGGTTTCGCGCGAAAGCGGCGCCTCCTGCGGCGGGCCCGCCTCGGACGCTCCGGCGTCCGCTGCCGGGTCAGACCGAGGTCTGGGTTCCCTTGGCCAGGACTTCGAGGGCCGTGTCCTTCGGGCCGAGCTGTTCGAACATGCGGTAGTGCATGTTCGGGTTCGCCAGCACCGCTTCGTGGATCGGCACCGCAGCTCGCGGCGCCACCGCTCGCAGGAAGTCGACCGCCTCGGAGAGCTTCAGCCACGGCGCCCCGGTCGGCACGCCGAGCACGTCGATCCGCTGTTCCGGCACGTAGAACGAGTCGCCGGGGTGGTAGAAGGCGCCGTGGTCGACGACGTAGCCGATGTTGTCGATCACCGGGATGTCCGGGTGGATCACCGCGTGCGTGCCGCCGACGACGTTGATCGACGCGCCGCCCAGCTCCAGCGACTCGCCGGGGCGCGCGGTGGTCGCGGCCAAGCCCTTCTCTGCGATCGCGGGCGCCGAGCCCGGGTCGGCCACCAGCCGGGCGTTCGGGTTGGCGGCGAGCAGGGCCGGGAGCCGGTCGAGGTCGAGGTGGTCGAAGTGCTGGTGCGTGATCAGCACGGCGTCGAGGTCGCGGAGGTCTTCGAAGTCGGCGGAGAACGTGCCGGGGTCGATCAGCAGCCGCGCCGAGTCGGTCTCGATCAGCACGCACGCGTGTCCGAAGTGGGTGATCTGCACGGTGTTTCCTCCTAGATGAGCGAGCAGGTCCACTCTTCCACGCTCGACCTACCTCGGAAGGAAGGCCGTCGACCCACCTCCCACGTCGACTCCCCACCCCCGGTGGACCGCAATTTCAATGGAAATCGGACCTTCGATTTCCATTGAAATTGCGGGAGTTGTCCACAGCCGTCGGCGTGTCGGAGTGCGACACGCCGATGATGCGCAGTTTCAATTGAAACTGCACCGGGATCATCACGTCTGAACCTGCGGTGAGGTGACGACGTCTGGCACGGTGCCGAGATCACCGGGTCTGGTGAGGGAGGGTGGCGAGGAGTTCGGCTTCTTCCTCCGGGGTGAGCCCCGCTCGACGCTCTCGGTCCAGGCCCAGCGAGCGCTCGGTCTCCAGCGCCGCCGACACCGTCTCGGCGAGCGGCCGGATGCGCAGGCCCGCGTCCAGGCTGGGGCGCGCGTTGCGCGCGGCGATGCCCTGGTGGCTTTCCGGCAGCCAGAACGGCAGCGACTTCGGGCCTGCCCAGGGCTGCACCCCCGCCTCGGTCAGGTCTTCCGGCGCAACGGCCACGAGTTCGGTGCCCGGCGGCGCGACCAGCTCGGCGATCTGCGCCAGCAGCTCGTTGAGCGGCGTGGTCGGGCTCGTGCCGTCGAAGGTGCCGGTGAGGCCCTGCTCCCCGGCGTCCACGATCCACGCCGCTAGGTCGCGCACGTCGGCGTGCTGGGTCGGGTGGCCGGCGTCCGGCACGAGCACGCGACCGCCGCGCGCCATCCGCGCCGGCCAGTAGCCGAACCGGTCCGAGGGGTCGTTCGGCCCGGTGATCAGGCCTGGGCGCAGCACGAAGGCCCGGTCGCCGACCGCGGCGCGCACCGCGTTTCTCGCAGGCCACCTTGATCCCGCCGTAGGACTCGGACGTGCTCACGTCGTCGGAGTCGGTGATCGGCTCCAGCAGTTCGGCGTCGGTGCTCAGGCCGTGCGTCTCGTTGTCGGCGTAGACGTTGATGGTGGACACGAACGTCCAGTGCCCGGCCGTCGCGCCCAGGACGTCGAGGGCGTCCCGCACCCACCGGTAGTTCCGCGCCACGTCGACCACGGCGTCGAACCGTTCCCCGGCGAGCGAGCCGAGGCCCTGCTCCCGGTCCGCCACCACCAGCTTCGCGCCGTCGGGGATGTCGCCGCTCGTGCCGCGCACCGCGCAGACGACGTCGTGCCCCCGCCGGAGAGCCTCGGCCGCCACCGCCTGCCCGAGGAAAACCGTTCCGCCCAGAACCAGGATCCGCATATCGGCACCCTGCCCCGGCCGGCTAGGGCACCGCGACGGTTCTCGCTGCGGGTGAACGGGTTTATGCGATCAGCTGAATCCCGAGAGGGGCGTCCCCGACGCCCCTCTCATCGAGCGGTCACTTCGTGACGGTGATCTTCCGACTTGTCACTTCGTGACGGTGATCTTCATTGTCGGACCCGCGCCGCCGCCGATGCGGGTGTGCACGATGTACTCGCCGGGTGCGACGTCGGCGATGGTGGCCACCGCCTCGGCGTTGCCGTCGCGGTCGTTCACGACCTGGGCCAGGCCCTCGTCCGCGCCGAACGGGTGCTCCCCGTTGCGCACGAACGCCGCCGACGAGATCCAGTTGACGCCTTCGGCGCCGTGCTCCAGCCGCAGGACCAGCGTGTTGCCCGCCCGGACCTGCGACTTGTCGGCGGTCAGCAGTGCGTCCTCGGCCGCTGCCACGGCCGCCGGGCCGGGGCTCGGCGCTGCCGTCGCCGGCACGGTGGTGGTCAGCGCGAGGCCGGCGAGCAGGCCGGCCGCCATCAGCGTCTTGATTGTGCGCATCGGTGTGCGTTCCCCCTAGGTAACTGCAAGCGGGGCCCGGGTTTTCGGTGCCCCGGTCGTAATAGACGGCCAACCGGCCCAAAGGTTTAGACAACGTGGAAAAATGTGGCGCAAGACACATAGTGGGAAGGGTGTCGTGAGCCACGCCGCACCTCCGGCCCCTACCCGGCAGGGTGAACGCCCAGCTCAGTTACCCTTTGGCGGTACTGCTGGCCATCCGCCGGGGTCCCGGCGGATCTGCACGGAAACCGGGAGCAGCACCCGTGGCCCGAGTCGTTGTCGACGTCATGCCGAAGCAGGAAATCCTCGATCCGCAGGGACAGGCGGTGGCGAACGCGCTGCCCCGTCTCGGTTTCGGCGGCATCACCGAAGTCCGCCAGGGGAAGCGGTTCGAGCTGGAGGTCGCCGACGATGTCGACGACGACACGCTCGCCAAGATCGCCGAGACGTTGCTGGCCAACCCGGTGATCGAGGACTGGACCGTCCGCCGGGTGGAAGCATGAGCGCGAAGATCGGCGTCATCACCTTCCCCGGCACCCTCGATGACGTGGACGCGGCCCGCGCGGCGCGCCGTGCCGGTGCCGAACCGGTCGCCCTCTGGCACGCCGACCACGACCTCAAGGGCGTGGACGCGGTGGTCGTCCCCGGCGGCTTCTCCTACGGCGACTACCTGCGCTGCGGCGCGATCGCCAAGTTCGCCCCGGTCATGACCGAGGTCGTCGAGGCCGCCCGCAAGGGCATGCCGGTGCTCGGCGTGTGCAACGGCTTCCAGATCCTGTGCGAGTCCGGGCTGCTGCCCGGAGTGCTGACCCGCAACGCGGGCCTGCACTACGTCTGCCGCGACCAGTGGTTGAAGGTGGAGAACAACAGCAGCGCCTGGACCACCCGCTACGACGCGGGCGTCGAGCTGCTGATCCCGATCAAGCACGGCGAGGGCAACTACGTGGCCGACGAGGCCGTCCTCGACGAGCTCGAAGGCGAAGGCCGGGTGCTGTTCCGCTACGCGGGCGAGAACCCGAACGGTTCGCGGCGCGACATCGCGGGCATCACCGACGCGCGCGGCCGGGTCGCGGGCATGATGCCGCACCCGGAGCACGCGATCGACCCGCTGACCGGCCCCACCGATGACGGCCTCGGCATGTTCCTGTCCGTTCTGGATGCACTGGTGGCAGCGTGACCAACATCGTGAACGTGGATAGCGTCGATCACGCGAAGTCCACACCCGACGTCGACCAGCCCTTCCGCGAGCTCGGGCTGAAGGACGACGAGTACGCCCGGATCCGCGAGATCCTGGGCCGCCGGCCCACGGACGCCGAGCTGGCCATGTACTCGGTGATGTGGAGCGAGCACTGCTCCTACAAGTCGTCGAAGGTGCACCTGAAGTACTTCGGCGAGACCACCACCGACGAGATGCGCGAGAAGATGCTCGCGGGCATCGGCGAGAACGCCGGCGTGGTCGACATCGGCGACGGCTGGGCGGTCACGTTCAAGCTGGAGAGCCACAACCACCCGTCGTACGTCGAGCCCTACCAGGGCGCGGCCACCGGCGTCGGCGGCATCGTCCGCGACATCATGGCGATGGGCGCCCGCCCGGTCGCGGTGGCGGACCCGCTGCGCTTCGGCCCGGCCGACGCGCCGGACACCAAGCGCGTGCTGCCCGGCGTGGTCGCGGGCGTCGGCGGCTACGGCAACTGCCTGGGCCTGCCGAACATCGGCGGCGAGGTCGTCTTCGACGAGTGCTACGCGGGCAACCCGCTGGTCAACGCCATGTGCGTGGGCGTGATGAAGGTCGAGGACCTGCACCTGGCGCACGCCAGCGGCAAGGGCAACAAGATCATCCTGTTCGGCGCGCGCACCGGCCTCGACGGCATCGGCGGCGTGTCGGTGCTCGCGTCGGAGACGTTCGACGGCGACGAGAGCGGCGGCGGCCGCAAGAAGCTGCCCAGCGTTCAGGTCGGCGACCCGTTCGCCGAGAAGGTGCTCATCGAGTGCTGCCTGGAGCTGTACCACGCCGGACTGGTCGTGGGCATCCAGGACCTCGGCGGCGCGGGCCTGTCCTGCGCCACGTCGGAGCTGGCGTCGGCCGGCGACGGCGGCATGCGGGTCGACCTGGACCAGGTCCCGCTGCGCGCCACCGGGATGACCCCGGCGGAGATCCTCTCCAGCGAGTCGCAGGAGCGGATGTGCGCGGTCGTGGATCCGTCCAACGTGGACGCGTTCATGGAGGTGTGCCGCCGCTGGGACGTCACCGCGAACGTCATCGGTGAGGTCACCGACGGCGAGAACCTGGAGATCTTCTGGCACGGCGAGCTCGTGGTGGACGTGCCGCCGCGGACCGTCGCGCACCAGGGCCCGGTCTACGAGCGGCCGGTCGAGCGGCCCGCCGAGCAGGACCTGATCGTCGCGGACAGCGCGAACACGCTGACCCGGCCGTCCACATCGGACGAACTGCGGGAGACCATCCTGCGGATGGCGGCGTCGCCGAACCTGTGCTCCCGGGCGTGGGTCACCGACCAGTACGACCGGTACGTGCGCGGCAACACCGTGCTGGCCCAGCCGTCGGACGGCGGCGTGCTGCGCATCGACGAGGAGACCGGGCGCGGCATCGCGGTCGCCACCGACTGCAACGCCCGCTACACCCGGCTCGACCCGTACGCGGGCGCGCAGCTGGCGCTGGCCGAGGCCTACCGCAACGTGGCGACCACCGGTGCCACGCCGGTGGCGGTCACCAACTGCCTGAACTTCGGTTCGCCGGAGGACCCGGCGGTGATGTGGCAGTTCCAGCAGGCGGTGCGCGGCCTGGCCGACGCCTGCCAGGAGCTGGGCATCCCGGTGACCGGCGGCAACGTCAGCTTCTACAACCAGACCGGTGCGAAGCCGATCCTGCCGACGCCGGTGGTCGGCGTGCTGGGCACGATCGACGACGTGACCCGCCGCATCCCCACCGGAATCGGTGGCGAGGAAGGCGAAACGCTGCTGCTGCTCGGCGAGACGCACGAGGAGCTCGGCGGCTCGGAGTGGGCGCGCGTCACCCACGACCACCTCGGCGGCGTGCCGCCGAAGGTCGACCTGGCGCGCGAGAAGCTGCTGGCGGAGATCGTGCTCGCGGGTTCCCGCGACGGCATGATCTCGGCGGCGCACGACCTCTCCGAGGGCGGCCTGGCGCAGGCGCTGGTGGAGACGGCGCTGATCGGCGAGTGCGGCGCCCGGGTGGTCCTGCCGGAGGGCGTGGACCCGTTCGTCTGGCTGTTCTCCGAGTCGGCGGGCCGGATCCTGGTGGCGGTGCCGCGCACGGAGGAGCTCCGCTTCACGGACATGTGCTCGGCCCGAGGCCTCCCGTGGGCCAAGGTCGGCGTCGCGGACGCGGGCGCGCAGTCGCTCGACATCCAGGACGTGGCGGACATCCCGCTGACGGAGCTGCGCGAAGCCTGGGAAGGCACCCTCCCCAAGCTGTTCGGCTGATCCAGAGCTGAAGCGAACGGCCCGTTCACCTCGTCTACCGAGGCGAACGGGCCGTTCGCGCATCCACTAGCGGTCGAAGGCACCGTCTTTGACGGCGCCGATGAACCGGTGCCAGCTCGGCACCGGCACGGCTAAGTGCCCACCGTCGCGATCCTTCGTGTCCCGTACCCCAACGGCGTCGACCCCGAGGCCGATCTCGACGCAGTTGTTGTTCGGCCAGCTGTAGCTGGACTTTCGCCAGCCGACCTCGACACAGCTGGACTGCGTACCGCTGTAGCTGGACTTACGCCAGTGCATGAATTCTTCAGTCATCACGCCTCCAAACCATCAAGGTAGGAGCGGATCAACGCCGCAGACTGATCCGCTCCCAGCGCATCCGCTTGGAGCGTAGCCGTGAGGTCGCGAAAATCGATCGTGTCTTCCGGTTTGTCTAGGAACTGTCCCGAGCGGCGATGCTCCAGATGAACGATCGGGTCGGCCTTCGCGAACTCCAACAAGATGTGCGACCCGTCTTGTCCAATGTGGGCACCCAGCTCAAACGGCAGGACTTGAACCGTGACGGTGTCGAGCTCGGCGGTCTTCAGGATGTGCCTGAGCTGGTCTGCCATGACTTCCTTGCCGCCGACCGGCCGTCGGAGCACGGCTTCGTCAATGAGGGCAACGAATTTGACTGGCGAAGCCCGTGTCAGCACTTCCCGCCGCCCCATCCTGATCGCGACGAGCATCTCGATTCGCTCGGGCGAAACCCCGCCTCCACGAAACACGGCCCGTGCGTAATCCGCGGTCTGCAAGAGGCCTGGCACCCTGATCAAAGAAAGGTCGCTGATACGCGTGGCTTCGCGTTCGAACTCCAGCAACGCGGAGAGCTGACGCGGGATCCCGGTAGGGCCGACCTCGGTCCAGTTCGGTTGGTCCGCTTCCTTGGCGGCCTCGACCAGCTCGTCTCGGCGTGTGCCCGTGACTTTATAGATGGCGAGCATGGCGCCGAGGTCCTCGGCGCTCGGCACCTTTTCACCGCACTCGATCCGGCTGATCGTTGAACGCGAGAAGTTGAGGCGCTCTTCTAGTCCGCGCACGGTGAGGCCAGCTTGCTTGCGGAGGTCTCGAAGTTCCGCGCCGAGTACGCGAGCTTTCGCGGTGTTCGCCATGTCTTCACCCTATGTCGTGCAGTGATCACTCGATGTGGTCAACCCAGCTTGTCCCTGGGACTATTTCTAGACCTGGTGACATAGCTTTGTCTCAGAACAAACTAGGAGGCGGGGATGTTCGAAAGTGCTGGTGTGGACTGGTTTTGGCGGCCGGTGGGGGTTGGGCGGCATGCGTTCGGCGTGGCCGCGAAGCGGGCGGAGCCGTATGCGGCGGTGACCTCCTTCTGCGGCGTGGAGGTCGAAGCGTGGCAGGTGCAGCGGCTGCCTCGGGAGCTGGAGTGGATCAACGAGGACACCTGCATGGACTGCTGGCGGCGCGTCAGCGGCCGGTGGGCCCCGGGTTCGTGAGTGTTTTGGAGCGCTATGGCGATCCAAAGTGCGCACGAGACCTGAGCAGCGGAAACGTCAACTTCAACGGTAGGGAGTAACCATGTTCTGGCTTCAGGTGAGCACTCTGGTTCTGGTGAACGTGCTGATCGCGAGCATGTTGCTGGTCCGCGCTCCGCGCGCGCAGCACGCCGGCGCGGGCGATGGCGCGTTGAACGTGTGGCAGCTGATCGAAGAGGTCGAGGCCGAGCGACAACGGGAAGCGGAGTCCACCGGGCGGCACTTCCTGGACGCCGAAACCCTTGCGCGCCTGCGCATCTGACCCCGAGACCAGGTCCGGCGAACCCCCTCCCCTCGCCGGGCCGCATGGTGGCCGGGCGCCCCGCCCCCGACCCGGCGCCCGGCCACCCCTTCTCGCGCTACGCGCGCACGGCCTTCCAGCCGTCGGGGAGGACGACCTCGCGGTCCGGGCTGGTCGTGATGTCGGTGTGCTGGGCCTCGTCGTGGAACGTCGTGCCGCTCAGATCGGCGTCGTGCTCGAAGCGGACCGAGCGGAAGTCGGCCGGGCCGTGGAATTCGGCGCGTTCCATCGCCACCGAGTCGGCGAACCGGCTGTCGGCGAACCTCGTCCGGCCGTGGAAGCGGGTCCGCCGGAAGCTCGACCGGCCGTTGAACTCGACCCCGGGGAACCAGGCGCGCTGGTGGAAGACCGCGTCGTCGCAGCGGAACCGCCCGTACAACCGCCCGGCGCCGACCGCCGTGCCGGTGAACCACACATCCCCGTGGTACTCGCACCGGCTGAAGTTGTTGTCGCTGAACAACATCCCGTACCGCAGGATCAACGTGCCGACCTTCCGGTCGCTCAGGTCGAAGTACTCCAGCGAGGCGTTGGTGAGGTCGAGGTCGTAGGCCGGAGCGGCCTCGTCACCGGCGGCCGGGAGCAGGTCGGCGATGAGCCGCTGCGCGGTCAGCCGCACCTGCAGCTTCCGCTCGGCCCCGTCCTTCGCGTCCCGGGACCACTGCACCGGCCCGTCGTCGTCGGTGTTCAAGGGGGTTCCGGCGGACGCCGGGGCGTCATCGGTGTGGCGGTGGTGCCAGAACGGTCGCCGCAGATAGGAGCAGAGCACGTCGAGCACGGTCTGGGTGTAGTCGGGATTGCTCCGCGCGAGCCCGGCGAGGGCGTGCAGCGCGCCGACCCGAACTTGGTCGGCGTCGTGCCCGAGGAGTTCCACGGCGCGGGCGAAGCGCTCGTCGGCGACCCGGTCGCGGTCGAGGTCGGCCCGGCGGTTCTCGAGCTTGTGCCGCTCTTCCTCGACGCGCCGCCGCCGGTCGTTGAGCCAGAGCGCGTACAGCGCGACGACGGAACCGGCCGCGAGCCCGCCGGTCCGCAGCGCGTCGGCGCCGGTTGTCCTGGGATCGAAGGCCAGCAAACCGATGCTGACGCCGACCAACACCACGACAGCAACGGCGATCGTCGCGACTAATCCGATCTTGCGCTCACCCACGTGAGGGATTCTGCCTGACCTCATGGACCCAGAGGTGAGCGCGATTCGTATCCGTCTGGGGTACGAGCAACCAGTCATCCGGCACTTGCGCGTGAACCGAGGTGTCGACCTCGGTGTGGTACAGCGAGACGCTGGGCAACGGCTCGCGCATGCGGAGGTCGACGCCGCCGTCGAAGTGCGTGCGCCGGAGGTCGAGCGTGGTGTGGAAGGACGCGCGCTCGAAAGAAACATGCGCGGAGCAGCGGACTTCCTGCATTTCCACCGTGCCGTGGAACTCGGCGCGGTCGAAACCGACCGGCTCGTGCGCGACGATCCCGCGCAGTTCCAGCTTATGCCGGAACCTGGTCTCCTCCGCCCTGATCCGCCCCACGAAGACGCCGTCGCGGAGGTGCACCGGGCCGTGGAAGACGGCGCGGCTGAGGTTCGTCGTGTACCGGAACCGGCACCGGTAGGCGGCGATGCGGCCCACGACCCGGTCGGACAGGTTGAACCGCTCCAGCCAAGCCCTGGTCAGGTCGAGCTCGTAGATCTTCGGATCCGGGTCGGCGGTGCTGGGCAACAGGTCCTGGATCAGGCGCTGCGCCGTCTGCCGGACGTACCGCTCGCCCTCCAGCTCGGGGCCGGCCTCCGGCCATTCGCCAGGATCCGCCGGCAATTCCGAGGCCGGTGTCCACTTCGGATGCTCGAACGGTCGCCGCAGGTAGGAGCAGAGCACGTCGAGCACGGTCTGGGTGTAGCCGGGGTTGCTGCGGGCGAGCCCGGCGAGGGCGTGCATGGCGCCGACCCGCACCTGGTCGGCGTCGTTGCCGAGCAGCTCGACCGACCGCGCGAAGCGCTCATCGGCGGCGCGGTCCCGATCCTGGTCGGTCCGCCGGTCCTCCAGGGCCTGCCGCTGCTGTTCGAGCGCGTAACGCTGCCGATCCAGCTCCTGCCGCTGGCTGTCGAGCTCCTGCCGCTTCTCCTCGACGCGTCGGCGCCGGTCGTTGAGCCACAGGGCGTAGAGCGCGACCACCGATCCGGCCGCCAACCCGCCGGTTCGCAGGGCATCGGCGCCGGTGGTCCGCGGGTCGAAGATCAGCAATGCGACGCTGGCGCCGGCGAACACCACGACGGCGACGGCGATGGTCGCGACCAACCCGATCTTGCGCTCACCCATGCGAGGGATTCTGCCCTGCGCGGAGCGCAACACTCGGAGATTGCGCGGAATCAGTGCCTCGCCTGGGTTTCAGAAGCGGCGGTTTCGCGCGAAACCGCCACCGGCACGCGTGACGAACGACGGTTTCGCGCGAAACCGCCACCCGTCCCGAACCGCACGACGCGGTGCCGGGCTCGCCGGCACCGCGCGGGTGATGGCGTCAGCCGTTGGCCAGCGCTTGGAGGCGGTCGTAAGCGCCGTTGAACGTGTTCTTGTCCAGTGGCGACGACGTGTACTGCCAGATCGTCCAGATGCCCCACTTGTAGGGGAGCTGGCCGACGGTGCTCGCGTAGCGGGCGACCCACAGCGGGTTCGTCGAGCTGAAGTCGCCGTCCACGCACTGGTTCCACCAGCTCGTGCTGGTGTAGATGACCGGCCAGCGCCCGGTGCGGGCGTGGTAGGTGTCGCTGAAGTCCTTGATCCAGGCCGTCATCCCGCTCTTGGTCTTGCCGTAGCAGGTGGAGCCGTACGGGTTGTACTCCATGTCCAGCGCGCCCGGCAGCGTCTTGCCGTCCTTGGACCAGCCGCCGCCGTTGTCCACGAAGTAGTTGGCCTGCGCGGCGCCGCTGGAGCGGTCCGGCAGCGCGAAGTGGTACGCGCCGCGGATCATGCCCACGTTGTAGGAACCGTTGTACTGCTGGGCGAAGTACGGGTTCTTGTAGCCGGTGCCCTCGGTCGCCTTCACGTAGGCGAACCGCATGCCCTGGCCCCACCAGGAGTTCCAGTCCACGTTGCCCTGGTGGCCGCTGACGTCCATGCCGGCAACCGTGGCCAGCGGATCGACGACGGGGGTGAGCAGCGGATCATCGCCGCCGCCCTCGTGCTTGCGGATCTGCGAGCCCATCGGGGTGTCGGTCTCGGTTCCGCTCGGTGGTTCGCCGGTCACCTGCGTGCTCATCGCGCTTTCCCTTCCCGGAAGGGGTGTGCTGGCTTGCGCGGGCGAGCACAGGAGAAGAACGCCTGCGCAGGCAACCGATATTAGGGAGACCAGTGGTAATCGGCGACCACGTCCACTCGGAAGGTTCATCGATACCTCTCGGGGGTGTAGTTGCGGTGCGTCGTCGGGGGACCACGCGTCCTGCCCCGAAAGTGTGGCGAATGGTTTTCCAAAGATGTAGATCTTGTGTTAGTTTTTAACCAGAATGGCTCAATCCGGACACCGCGAGTGAACCGAGCGGTCTCCGGGGCTGAGTTCCGGGCCGCGCACAACCTCTCGGCGGGGCTGTGCGTCGAAAACATCAGATGTATCACGGCAGCCGCGCTTCGGTGATCGACTGGTTGCGGACGGTAGTCGTCCGTCGGGTGAGGCCCCCTGTATGGCCTGCTCGAATGAGGTGAGCGCCTACCCCGGGTGCCGTACCTGATGTTCGACCGCCGGACCGGTCCGGTCGTATGCTCCGAACGAACGGCCCAGGCGAGTAGGACGAGTGGAGGGCGCCCCAGGCATGACTGGCTGGACAGCGCCGGTGCCCAGCGCTCACGAGGTGGTCGCCGAGGTGAACCGAGCCGATCGACGACGCTTTGCCGCCGTTTGGGCGCAGGCCATGATGGGCACCAGTTACGTACCGATGACCAGCGCGGAGGTCGAAGGCCGCTTGTACGGCTACACCGACCGGCTGGTCGACGTGCTGCTCGGCGAGCCTTTCGACCCGTCCCCCCGCGCGGTCGGTCGGCGTCGACCTGGTCGCCGTGCACTTCACCAGCGCGGAGTCGTTAGGCCGCACGATCGACCTCATCGGCGACGAGATCCTCGACGTCCTTCACCTGGACGACGGCCCGGTCTGGCGCGAACGCGTCGCCGCTCTGCAGGGCGCGCTGTGCGCCGGCTTCGTGCAGGCCGCGCGCAAGCGGACGCTGGACGAGCAGGAGGCCATCCGGCAGGCCGTGCTGGACGCGCGCGATGCCGTCGAACAGGCGCTGCGCACCAGCGAAGCCAGGTTCCGCGCGATCTTCGCCGAGGCCGCGATCGGCATCGGGATCGGCGACATGAACGGCCGGATCCTCGAGGTGAACGACTCGCTCGTGCGGATCATGGGCCGGCCCGGCGAGGAACTCCGCCGGATGTTGGTGCAGGACATGATGCACCCGGACGATCCCGACAGCACCTGGCGGCTGTACGAGGAACTGGTCCGCGGCGAACGCGACCAGTTCCGGGTGGAGAAGCGGTTCGTCCGCCCCGACGGCGGCACCGTGTGGACCGAGCTGATCGTCTCCCTGGTCCGCGGCGAGGACGGCCTCCCGCTGTACCAGGTCGCGCTGATCGAGGACGTCACCGATCGGCGGATGCTGCAGGAACGCCTGCGTCACCAGGCGATGCACGATCCGCTGACCGGGCTGCCCAACCGGGCGTTGTTCCTGGAGCGGCTCACCACGATCCTCGAGCAGCACGAACCCGACGAACGGGTGGCGCTGTGCTACATGGACCTCGACGGGTTCAAGGTCATCAACGACAGCCTCGGCCACCACGTCGGCGACGACCTGCTGCGGGCGGTCGCCGACCGGCTCGCCACCGCGGTGCACGGCGATGACCGGCTCGTCGCGCGGATGGGCGGCGACGAGTTCGTGATCGTGATCCAGAACTCGTTCGGCACCGACCAGGCCGTCGAGGTCGCCGACACCGTGCTCGACGCGCTGGTCCGGCCGATCCGCATCGGCGGCCACGAGCTGTCCGTGTCGGCCAGCATCGGCATCGTCGAGCGGCCGGTGGCCGGGCAGACCGCGGCCGAGCTGATGCGCGACGCCGACGTGACGCTGTACTGGGCGAAGTCCGAGGGCAAGGGCCGGTGGGCGCTGTTCGACCCGGACCGCAACGCCACCGAGGTCGCGCAGTTCCACCTGTCGGCGAAGATGCCCGCCGCGCTGGAGCGCGACGAGTTCTACGTGGACTACCAGCCGCTGATCGGGCTGCGGGACTTCAACGTCGTCGGCGTCGAAGCGTTGGTCCGCTGGGCGCACCCGGAGCTGGGACGGCTGGGGCCGGACCGGTTCATCGGGCTGGCCGAGGAGACCGGGCTGATCGTGCCGCTCGGGCGCTGGGTGCTGCGGCAGGCCTGCCGGCAGGCGAAGCAGTGGCAGGACGAATTCGGGGCGGCGGCGCCGTTCGTCAGCGTCAACCTGGCGGTCCGGCAGTCGCGGGACCCGAACCTGGTGTCCGACGTGGCGGAGATCCTGGCCGAGACCGGGCTGGCACCGTCGCGGCTGCAGCTGGAGCTCACCGAGAGCGCGATCATGGGCACCGCCGACGAGCCGCTGGACGCGCTGCGCGCGCTGTCCCGGATGGGCGTGCGGATCGCCATCGACGACTTCGGCACCGGGTACTCGAACCTGGCCTACCTGCGGCACCTCCCGGTGCACGAGTTGAAGATCGCGGGCTCGTTCATGGAGGGCCTGCGGGACGCGGAGCGGGCCGACCCGGTCGACGCGCGGATCGTCGGAACGCTGGTGGACCTGGCGCACGCGCTCGGGCTGACGGTCACGGCCGAAGGTGTGGAAACCCAGGCCCAAGCCCGCCGGATGGCGGACATCGGCTGCGAAACGGGCCAGGGCTACCTCTTCGCCCGACCGGGATCCCCAGCGGAGATAACGACGTTCATCACCGACCACCTCGACTGACACCCCACCCGAGTCCCGCCACCCCGGGTTCTGCCGCAACTTCAATGGAAATCGGACCTTCGATTTCCATTGAAATTGCGGGAAGTCGTCCACAAGCACCGGCGTGTCGTGGTCGACACGCCGATGATCCGCAGTTTCAATTGAAACTGCACGAGGTACGGGGCTCAGGTGGTCGTGGCGGGGCCGTTGCGGCGGCTCTTGCGGTCCCGGGTGATGCCGCCGAAGAGGATAGCCGCCGAGTTCACCAGCGCCAGGTGGCTGAACGCCTGCGGGAAGTTCCCGGTGAACCGGCCGTTCGCACCGTCGTACTCCTCCGCGTACAGGCCCAAGTCGTTGGTGAGGTCCAGCAGCTCGGCGAACATCCGCTCCGCCTCCGCGCGCCGCCCGCAGTAGGCCAGCGCGTCGACCAGCCAGAACGAGCAGGCCAGGAACGCGCCCTCCCGCCCGGTCAACCCGTCGACCTCGCTGCGCCGATCATCGGTGCTGTACCGGTCGACCAGCACCCCGTCGTGCTGCAGCTCGCGCTGCACGGCTTCGACGGTGCGCACCACCCGCTCGTCGTCGCCGGGGAGGAACCCGACCGACGGAATCAGCAGCGTGGCCGCGTCCAGCGTCGTCCCGCCGTAGTACTGGGTGAACGCGCCGACCTCCGGGTTCCAGCCCCGCTCCAGGACCTCCGCGCGCACCGTGTCGCGGATCGTCCGCCACCGCTGCACCGGCCCCGGCAGCCCGTCCTCCTCCACGGCGCGGACGGCCCGGTCGAACGCCACCCAGACCATCACCCGCGAATGCGTGAAGTGCCGGTCCGGGCCGCGCACCTCCCACAGCCCGCGATCCGGCTGCTGCCAGATCTTCTCCAGGTGCCGCAGCATGCCGCGCTGCAACGCCCAGGTCTCCTCGTTCTCCGGCAGCCCGCGCTCGCGGGCCAGGTGCAGCATGTCCAGCACCTCGCCGTAGACGTCGAGCTGGGTCTGCCGGAAGGCGGCGTTGCCGATCCGCACCGGCCCGGTGCCGCGGTAGCCGGGCAGCCAGTCGGCCTCCCACTCCACCACGTGCCGCTCGCCGTTGACGCCGTACATGATCTGCAGGTCCGCGGGATCGCCGGCGACCGCGCGCACCAGCCAGTCGCGCCACGCCGCGGCCTCCTCGGAGCAACCGAAGTTGTCCAGCGCCAGCAGGACGAAGGTGGCGTCGCGCAGCCAGCAGTAGCGGTAGTCCCAGTTCCGGTTGCCCGGCAGGCTTCCGGCAGCGAGCTGGTCGACGCGGCGATGACGCCGCCGGTCGGCGCGTAGGTCAGCGCCTTGAGGGTGGCCAGCGACCGGTACACCGCGGCCGAGTGCGGCCCGTCGTAATCGATCTTCCCGGTCCACTCCCGCCAGAAGTCCTCGCTGTCCTGGGTTTCCTGCTCCGGATCCATCGGCGCGGGCAGGTCCCACGCGTCCGGCGACCACTGCATCACCCAGGACAGCCGCTCCCCGGCGCGCACCGTGAGCACCACCTCGTGCGCCCGCTCGTGATCGACGCGCTGCGGCAGGACGTCGCCGCGCAGCACCGCGGTGTGCGGGCCGGCGACGGCGAGGATGTATTCGTCCAGCACCGGCTCGGTTTCGCGCACCCGGCGCACCCAGGGCACCGCGTCGCCGTAGGCGAAGCGGACCACCCAGCGGAGCTTGATGTCCACCTCGCCGTCGATGCCTTCGACGATCCGCACCAGGCAGGGCTGGTCGTGCTGGTTCTTCTCGTGCGGCGGCATGCTGTCGATCAACCGGATCGCGCCGCCGTCGGTGTGAAATTCCGTCTCCAGCACCAGGGTGTTGTCCCGGTACCGGCGGCGAACCTCGTGCACCGGCGCGGTCGGCGCGATCTGCCAGTGGCCGTCCCGCCCGTCGCCGAGCAGGCGCGCGAAGCACGACGGCGCGTCGAAGCGGGGCAGGCAGAGCCAGTCGATCGAGCCGTCCTTGCCGACCAGCGCGGCCGTGCGGAGGTCGGACAGCAGGGCGTAGTCCTCGATGAGCCCTGGTCCTTGATCGCCCGTCACCCTGCCGAGGCTAGGCATCTCACCCGGCTTTGGCCACCGCTCTCAGCCGCGATTCTCGGCGGCCTCGGTCAGGACGCGGTTCGGGATCACGGCCTGGATCGCGTCGTGCATGTTCAGGCCCAAGTCGAGCCCGCCGAGCAGGTCCGGCAGCGCGGACCCGGGCACCCGGCGGAATCCCGGCCAGTCCGCGGGAACCCGGGCGGCCGAGGTGCAGGCCGGCACCAGCTGGCTGCCGTCGGACAGCTCCGCCGTGTAGAGCATCGGGTCGTCCGCGCTCGGCGCGTAGAGCAGCACCTCGCCGTCGAGCACCGCCGCGGGCAGCTCGGACTCCGGCAGCTGGCCGGCGGCGATCCGCACCAGCACGTGTTCCAGCTCGTTGGCCGGTTCCAGCTGGTTCGCCGTCATCTCGGACGGCTGGTACTTGTCGTTGAACTGGAAGTCTTCGTCGATCTCGCCGTCGGCGTCGATGCGGTAGGCGCCCACGATGCCCTCCGGCGGGACCTCCTCGCCGTCGGCGGCGTAGCCGGGATCGGCGATGTACAGCCAGCTGTTGGGGTTCTGCTTGGCGTGCTCCCGCATTTCGGCGCTGATCGGCGGGGCGGGACGGTCGGCGGGCTGGGACATCGGGAGCTCCGTAGGTCTGTTCGGGTCCCGGCGGGAGTGCCGGGGCTCGCCTCCGAGGGTGCCAGCCCCGGCGGAGTACTCGGTGGACGGTCGGAGATGCAGCCGTTCCGAGGTGCCGCCGCGACCGTTCCGGGCGCAGACTGACCTGGGAGGGCGAGGGGGAGGAGGCGGCGATGATCGGCCAGCGGGAAGCGTTGCGGATGTTCGGGTGCGAGGTCTTCGATCCGGAGGGCCAGCGGATCGGCATCGTCGGCCAGTTGTTCATCGACGACGACACCGAGCAGCCCGCTTGGATAACCGTCCAAACTGGACTTTTCGGGACGAACGAGAGCTTCGCGCCGCTGGAGGGCGCGGCCTTCGACGGCGACACGCTCACCGTTGCGGTCGACAAGGACGCGGTCCGGCGCGCGCCGCGGGTCAGCCTGCTGCAGGGCGATCTCCCGCTGGAGCAGGAGCGCGCGCTGTACCTCTACTACGGCATGACCTACGGCGTCGCCCCCGACGGCGCCGAGTCGATCGACGAGATTTCCGAGGTCGAACCCGAGTACGTCGAGGCCGTTCGCCTCCGCCTGCGACGCTGGGTAGCCGCTACGTAAACGCGCAAATCAGGCTTGAGGGAACAAATCGCCGCACCCGTCGGAAATCCCGGCGGGTGCGGTTTTACCTGCTCATTCCCGGTAGTCCGCCCAGAGCTGGGAATTCGTTCACCCCGTCGCCCGATTGTGTGGCGACAAATCGCCAACATCACCCGGACGAGTGTTTTCCCTGGTTACGTTCCGCCGTGAACCGCCTTTCGCTCGGCCCCACCCGAGCGAATGAACGTAGGAGGGGACACATGAGGAAGCTGCTTTACGGCACCGGGGCAGGGGTTGCCGCGGCGGCGCTCGTGTTCGCCGGTGCACCGGCAGGCGCGCAGCCGCAGATCGAGTTGGCGCCTCTGGCGCTGCACCCGCAGGCACAGGTGCAGGGCGCGGAGTCGGACGTCTACATCGTCAACCTCAAGGACGGCATCGCGGCGCAGGGCGTCGCCGAAGAGCTCGGCGTTCAGCCGCGCGTCGTCTACAACACCGCGATCAACGGGTTCTCGGCGAAGCTGAGCCCCGAGGCGCTCGAGGCCGTCCGCGCCAGCGGCAAGGTCGAGAACATCTCGCAGAGCTACCGCATCCAGGTCGAGCCGGCGAAGAAGCAAGCCGTCGGCTCGTGGGGCCTGGACCGGCTCGACCAGCCGGCGCTCCCGCTGGACGACAGCTACGCCCCCAAGGGCACCGGTGAGGGCGTCACCGCCTACATCATCGACACCGGCATCGACCCGTCGCACCCCGACTTCGGCGGGCGCGCCGAGATCGGCTTCGACGCCACCGGTGGCGACGGCTCCGACAAGCACGGCCACGGCACCCACGTCGCCGGCACCATCGGCAGCGACACCTACGGCGTCGCCAAGGGCACCAAGCTCGTCGGTGTCCGGGTGCTCGACGACCAGGGCAGCGGCACCACCGAGCAGGTCGTGTCCGGCATCGACTGGGTCGCGCAGAACCACTCCGGCCCGTCGGTGGCGAACATGTCGCTGGGCGGCCCGAAGGACCCGGCGCTGGACGAGGCCGCGACCAACCTGGTCAACAGCGGTGTCTTCCTCGCGGTGGCGGCCGGTAATGAAAGTCAGGACGCCGAGAACGTGTCCCCGGCCAGCGCGGAGGGTGTGTTCACCACCGCGGCCTCGGACAACGCCGACGGCTCCGCCTCGTTCACCAACTTCGGCGCCAGCGTCGAGGGCTACGCCCCCGGCGTGGACATCGTGTCGACCGTGCCCGGCGGTGGCACCGAGACGATGAGCGGCACCTCGATGGCCAGCCCGCACGTGGCCGGCGTCGGCGCGCTGTTCCTGCAGGCCAACCCGGACGCGAAGCCCGCGGACGTCATCACCGGGCTGCAGGGCCAGGCCTCGAAGGGCGTGATCCAGAGCGCCCCGGACGGCACCATCACCGACCTGCTGCAGATCGGCGACCTCTGATCCGGTAGCAGTGCGACACGCGGGCCCTTCCTGGATCGCCAGGAAGGGCCCGTCCGCGCTTGACGTCGAGCCGCACGGGGAGCTTTCCAGCCGAGTGGCCGCCTGGCGTCGATTGCTCCATTCGGGTGATCTTGGGATGCGGCCAAAAGGGGTCAATCGAAGGTCGATCCGCTGCATCCGGCGAAAGTCGGTTCCTGCGGTCGTTCCCGGTGGATACGTTGCCAACACGGGGGTGTTTCAGTGTCCGTCGCGGTGCCGATGCCTAATCGGTGCTGCTGGGGGCACATCGAGGAGGGGTGTGCCGTGTTACCCGGATACACCGAGGAGCTGACGCAGTCGCCGACTGCGGTGGACGAGCCGGCCAGGGACACCGCCACGACCGAGCCGCTGACCGAGCGGGCCGTGCGGGCGCAGGTCGCGTCGGTGACGCGAGCCGCCCGGGCCCAGTCGGGCAACGGCGGCGTGCTGCAGGTCGTGCACGGGGCCAAGCGAGTCGGCTGGGCCGCGTACGAGCTGCAGCGCAATGCGACGCAGCTGGTCCAGGGCGTGGCGAAGCCGCCGTACGTGACGACGGGTCCGCTGGACTCGCTGGAATCGCGCAAGCTCGCCGAGGGCGTCCAGTACCAAGTGCTCTACGACCGGTCCGCGCTGGCGCGCCCGCCGCAGCTGGACATCACCACCAAGCTGGTCGCGATGGGCGAGCAGGCGCGGGTGATCCACGTGGCGCCGACCAAGCTGATCATGGTGGACAACGAGATCGCGCTGCTGCCGCTGACGGTGAGCGAGACCTCGGTGGAGAGCGCCGTGGTGGTGCGCAGCTCGGCGATGCTGGCGGCGATCGCCAGGATCTTCGAAGACCTGTGGCGCTTCGCGGCGCCGTTCACCGCGGACCAGGACCTGTCGGGGCACGAGCTCCAGCCGACGGAGGAGGAGCGGTGGATCCTGTCGCTGCTCGCCTCCGGCGCCACGGACGACACGATCGGCAGGCTGATGGGCTTCAGCGCGCGCACGGCGCATCGCCGGGTGCGGGAGCTGATCTCGAGGCTGGGCGTGGAAACCCGCTTCCAGGCGGGCATGCAAGCGGTCAAGCTCGGCTGGCTCTGAGCCCGGGGTGATCCGCAGTTTCAATTGAAACTGCGGATCATCGGCGTGTCGCACCCCGACACGCCGACGCCTGTGGACAACTTCCGCAATTTCAATGGAAATCGGACCTTCGATTTCCATTGAAATTGCGTGTCCCCGGTCCCGAGGAGGCCCGTGCCCGGTGCCGGGAGTCCGGAGTCCGAGGCCCGGAGTCGGGTGCCTGGCGCCTGGAGTCCCGGGCCTGGAGTCGGGAGTCGGGGTGCGTGGGGTCCCGGGCCTGGAGTCGGGGGTTTGGGTATCGGGTGCGTTCGTAGGCTTTGGGCATGCCCAGTCGCCGTGCCGTTGATCCCGGGGAAATGCGCGATGCCGTGCTGGCCGTTCGGTCTTGGCTGGACGGCGTGGCGGCGCAGCCGGCGCGCGCCGAGCTCGCCGCCGCCGTCCGGTTGAGCCTGCGGACGTTGGAGCAGGTCGCGCCCGGCAACAGCGTCGAGGTCCGGGTGCCGCCGTTCGCGGCCGTGCAGTGCGTCACCGGCCCGCGGCACACCCGTGGCACGCCGCCGAACGTCGTCGAGACCGACCCGCGCACCTGGCTGCTGCTGGCGACCGGGCGGCTCGACTGGGCCGCCGCCCTGGAGCGCGGGGCGCTCACCGCCTCCGGTTCCCGCTCGGACGTCTCGCAGTGGCTTCCGCTGGTCCGGATCGACGAGCCGTGACCGAACCTGCACGTCGCGTCAACGGCCGGTCCGAGGATGAGATGGCGGACACGCATCGGGGCGGAGTTGGGCCGGTTGCCACCTGTTTACACTGAGGTGTAACTCCGGCTTCGTCCTTCAGGGAGTTCTCGGTGGTCACCGACCGGCCCGAACCGGCAAACGCAAGTACCCCAACGGACCTCTCCAGCCTCGAGCGCGACATCCCCCGCGAGGAATGCGGCGTCTTCGGCGTCTGGGCACCCGGCGAAGAAGTAGCCAAGCTCAGCTTCTACGGGATCTTCGCCCTCCAGCACCGCGGGCAGGAAGCCGCCGGCATCGCCGTCGGCGACGGCTCGCAGGTGCTCGTCTACAAGGATCTCGGCCTGGTCAGTCAGGTCTTCACCGAACAGACCCTGGCGTCGCTGCGCGGCCACGTCGCCGTCGGGCACGCCCGGTACTCGACGACCGGCGGCGGCAGCTGGGAGAACGCCCAGCCGACCTTCCGCACCACGGCCACCGGCAACGGTCTGGCCCTGGGGCACAACGGGAACCTGGTCAACACCGCCGAGCTGCTGGAACGGGTCGTCGCCGAGGGCGTCGACACCACGGCCAACACGTCCTCGCCGGCCAACGGCTGCGAGCGGGCCACCAGCGACTCCGACCTGGTGACCGGCCTGCTGGCCGCGCTCGCCGTGGACAAGGGTCTCGAACAGGCCGCGATGGAGCTGTTCCCGACGGTCCGCGGCGCGTTCTCGATGGTCTTCTGCGACGAGCAGACGCTCTACGCGGCGCGCGACCCGCAGGGCGTCCGCCCGCTGGTGCTCGGCCGGCTGGAACGCGGCTGGGTGGTGGCCAGCGAGACGGCCGCGCTGGACATCGTCGGCGCGTCGTTCGTCCGCGAGGTCGAGCCCGGCGAACTGCTCGCCATCGACGGGGACGGGCTGCGCTCCCAGCACTTCGCCAGCCCGAAGCCGAAGGGCTGCATCTTCGAGTACGTCTACCTGGCCCGCCCCGACACCACGATCTCCGGCCGCTCGGTGCACGGCACCCGCGTCGAGATCGGCCGCCGGCTGGCCAAGGAGCACCCGGTCGACGCCGACCTCGTGATCCCGGTGCCCGAGTCCGGCACGCCCGCCGCGATCGGCTACGCGCAGGCCTCCGGCATCCCCTACGGCAACGGCCTGGTGAAGAACTCCTACGTCGGCCGGACCTTCATCCAGCCGTCGCAGACCATCCGCCAGCTCGGCATCCGGCTCAAGCTGAACCCGCTGCGCGAGGTGATCCGCGGCAAGCGGCTGGTTGTGGTGGACGACTCGATCGTCCGCGGCAACACCCAGCGCGCCCTGGTCCGGATGCTCCGCGAGGCCGGCGCGATCGAGGTGCACGTCCGGATCGCTTCGCCGCCGGTGAAGTGGCCGTGCTTCTACGGCATCGACTTCGCCTCCCGCGCCGAACTAGTCGCCAACGGCCTGGACATGGACGGGGTGCGCCGCTCCATCGGCGCGGACAGCCTCGGCCACGTCTCGCTGGACGGGCTCGTCGCCGCCACCGAACAGCCCCGCACCCGGCTGTGCGCGGCCTGCTTCGACGGGGAATACCCGATCCCGCTGCCGGAGGACGCCCGGATCGGCAAGTACCTGCTGGAGGGCCTCAGCCAGGCCGAACGCGGTGTCGCAGGGCCGGCCGAACCGGTGCTGCCGAGCAGCTACGGCGCGGCCGACGCGCTGCAGCGGCCCTGAGAATCGCACCGTTCCCGCACCCGGGTTCGCCATCGGCGCGTAGCGTTGTCCGTGCTACACATGCGCGTCCGGCGAACCGAAACTCGCACCAAGATGTGGAGCCAGTCGTGTCCGAAGACCTGCTCGCAGGGTCTGCCCAGACCGGTAGTCCGAAAGCCACCTACGCCGCCGCGGGCGTGAGCATCGAGGCCGGTGACGAGGCGGTCGAGAAGATGCGCCCGTGGGCGAAGCGCGCGACCCGGCCGGAGGTGATCGGCTCGCTCGGCGGCTTCGCCGGGCTGTTCCAGCTCAAGCTCGACCGCTGGAAGGAGCCGGTGCTGGCCTCCTCCACGGACGGCGTGGGCACCAAGCTGGCCGTCGCGCAGGCCATGGACGTGCACGACACGGTCGGTATCGACCTGGTCGCGATGGTGGTGGACGACCTGGTGGTGTGCGGCGCCGAGCCGCTGTTCCTGCAGGACTACATCGCGGTCGGCAAGGTCGTGCCGGACCGCATCGCCGACCTCGTCAAGGGCATCTCGGAGGGCTGCGTGCAGGCCGGCTGCGCGCTGCTGGGCGGGGAGACCGCCGAGCACCCCGGCATGATGGCGCCCGGCGAGTACGACATCTCGGCCACCGGCGTCGGCGTGGTCGAGGCGGACGCGATGCTCGGCCCGGACAAGGTCCGCCCGGGCGACGTGGTGATCGCGATGGGCTCGTCGGGCCTGCACTCCAACGGCTTCTCGCTGGCCCGGCACGTGCTGCTGGACATCGCCCGGATGCCGCTGGAGGGCCACGTCGAGGAGTTCGGCCGGACCCTCGGCGAGGAGCTGCTGGAACCGACCCGGATCTACGCCAAGGACTGCATGGCGCTGGCGGCGGAGGCGGGCGTGCGGACGTTCGCGCACGTCACCGGCGGCGGGCTGGCGCAGAACCTGGCGCGGGTGATCCCGTCGGGCCTGACCGCGGTGCTGGACCGGGGCAGCTGGACGCCGGACCCGGTGTTCCGGCTGATCGCCCAGCGCGGCCGGGTCGAGGCCGACGAGATGGAACGCACCTTCAACATGGGCATCGGCATGGTCGCGGTGGTGACGGCCGAAGACGTGGACCGCGCCCTCGCGGTGCTCACGGCCCGCCACGTGCCAGCCTGGGTCCTCGGCGAGATCGCCAAGCAGCCCGCCGTCGAAGGCACCACCGAAGAAGACCGAGTGATCCTCCGCGGCAACCACCCGCGCTTCTGAGAAAGCCTGTTTCCAGGCTCGTCTTGCGCGGTGCAAGCTGCGTAGGTGAGCTAAGCGGCTACGCCGCTTCAAAGATCTAGCTGACGCCGGGCGCGGTTCGGGTTCTGTCCCGGGCCGCGCCCGAAACATGTGATCGCGGCCGGGAATCCTGATGGGGTTTCGGTCGTTGAACCGATTGCCGGCGTGCGCGTGTGCCCCCGGGCTCCAACTATCGCCTGCTGGGAATACCGTTCGGCTGGAGCCCAGCAGTGTCACCCGCCGAGAGGCGGCCCGCGCGCGTCGGCTTCGTCTTGCCCGCCGGACTTCCGCGCGCGCGTTCGCCTTCTCGCTCAGGCCTTTTCGGACGGCAGCACACAGACGTGAGTGGCGTCGCCGGTGAACCCGGCAACGCCACTCGCGGTGCTCCTCCTATGTGGGACTTGCGAACTCGTCAACCCCACCCGCTCCTTGACATCGGGTCAGACGAACGACTCCGACATACCTCGCCATCGAGCGAACAGCGTTCAACCGCTGTCCCCGTGGAGAAGTGCTTCAACGTCGGTCGTAGTCGTAGTCGTCGTACCCATCGTCGCGCGAGTCATCGCGGTCCTCACGGGACCACTCGCCGGACTCCGAGACGGACAGCTCGCGCTGCAACGCCTCTATGTCCATGGACGGGGAACTGTACTTCAGCTCGCGGGCCACCTTCGTCTGCTTGGCCTTAGCCCGGCCGCGCCCCATGGCTCGACCCCCTCGCACAGGGTTGCGGGGCGGACAGGGGAATGTCGGCCCCGCATGATCTCGACAACTTTTCCTGTAACTACCGTACCGTGTCGAGGCGGTTCAACGCGACGTGGTGCCATGACTGAGTGCCCGTGTCTTGGGTGACGTCCAACTCTCCCCCTCCGAGGGCCCTTCCCGCACCTGTTTTCGCTGCCCGGAGAGCCAGCCGCAGGCGGTCCCGGGACGCATGACACGATGCTGGCTGTGCCAGAGCCGTTCGTCGCCTACCTGAGGGTGTACGAGCCCCTGTCGGCCTTCGACTCGCCGCTGCGCGAGGAGCTCGAGGCGGCCGTGGAGCAGGGGCCGGTCGACCCGTTCGACGCCGGAGTGCGGGAGCAGGATGTCTGGCTGCGCAGCCAGCTCGCCTCGCCGCCCCGGCTGCTGCCCGGCGAAACCGCCGACGGCGCGGTCGCGGGCGTCGGCGACGTGCTGGTGCTCGATCCGGCGGACGTGCCGAGCGCGCCGTCGGCCACGGTGGGGCCGGGCCCGCTGGTCTGCCCGCTGGACCTGCGCGGGCGGTCCGCCGCGGCGCTGGTCGGCTTCCTGGGCGATGCGGAGGTCCCGCTGCGGACCGCGGCGCTGCAGGTGCCCGCGGAGAAGGCCAAGGTGCGCGCCACCGCGGTGGTCAGCGAGCTCGCGGGCGGCGGGGTGCACGTGCTGTCGTCCACCTGGACCGTCCCGCTGCCGTGGTTCGTGCTGATCGATCCGGCGGAGCGCTGCGTGTTCACCGAGCCGGGCCGGCGCCGGGTGTGCTGGCGGGCGGCGATGGCCGACGCGCGGCGCCGGGTCGCCCGGGCGCACTCGATCGGCCGGAAGTCCATCGGCGAGGAAGGGCCGACGCGGATCCTGCGGGAGACCGGCCGCTGGCTGGAGCGCTTCCACCCGCACTCGGCGGTGGAGCTGGACTACGGCGGCCTGGTGCAGCTGATGACGTCCAGCGACCTGGACGCGGACACGTCGGCGGAGGACGTGCACGCGATCGTCGACGCGATGGAAGCCGACGACGCCGAAGACGTCGCGACCCACTACGAGACCCTGCGGGACTTCTGGGCGGAATTCGCGGCCCGCGAACGCCACAACTGACGACGAACGCACCACGCGCCTCCCTCGCGGCGGCGCTAGCGGGTCCGTGAGCGTTTCGGGGCGCTACAGCAAGCCAAAACGCTCACGGACGAAGGTCAGGGGCGGCAGGTGATCTCGCCGTTCAGGACGGCGAACCAGCCGTCTTCGGCGGCGATCCAGGCGTGCCAGGCCGCCGCCAGTTCCTCCAGCTCCTCGCGCGTCGTCAGGCCGTGGGTGAGGGCCTGTTCGGCGAAGGACGACCGGCGGATGCGGTCCGCCCACAGGTTGCCCCACCAGGAGCGCTCTTCGGGCGCTGCGAAGCACCACGCCGAAGCCGTGCATGTGATGTCCTCGAAGCCCGCCTCCAGCGCCCAAGCCTTGAGGTACCGGCCGCCGTCGGGGAAGGCCTGGTTGCTCTGCGCCACCTGCCGGTACAGCTCCAGCCAGCGGTCCAGGCCCGGGTTGTCCGGCGACCAGCGCATGCCGCCGTAGTCCGCGTCGCGGGCCGCCACGACGCCGCCCGGCTTGCACACGCGCCGCATTTCCCGAAGGGCGGCGGGCGGATCGGTCAGGTGCTGCAGCACCTGGTGGGCGTGCACGACGTCGAAGGAGTCGTCGGCGTAGGGCAGGCGGTAGACGTCGGCGTTGGCGAAGGCGATGTTGTCCAGGCCGCGTTCGGCGGCTCCGGCGCGGGCGATCTCCAGCGGCTCGTCGACGTTGTCGATGCCCAGCACCTCGCCGGGGCCGACCAGGGCGGCGAAGTCCAGCGTGATGGTGCCCGGCCCGCAGCCGATGTCGAGCACGCGGGTGCCCGGCCGCAGGTGCGGGATCAGGTAGGCGGCGGAGTTCTCGGCGGTCCGCCAGCGGTGCGACCGCAGCACGCTCTCGTGGTGTCCGTGGGTGTAGGTGTCCGGCTGCGCACTCATGACATCCATCTCAACATATGGGAGATCAGTACCAATATGTGAGCGTACTCCAGGGAAATCCCAGTTGGGAAGAAAAAAACTCGTGAGCGTTCGATCCGGTAAGAACCGGATCGAACGCTCACGAGCTGCGTTCCGAGCGTCTACTTAGGACGCCGTTCGGCGGTCAGGGCCGGTCGCGTTCCTCCGCGAGCCGGTCGTCCACGGATGCCGCGCCCTCGCGGTAGCGGCGGGCGATCTCCGCGTTCAACCGGTCCACCACGCCCTGCACCTCCCGGCGGCGCTGGGACACCGAGTCCTCCTCCGCGGTGTAGGCGCCGAGGGCCTGGTCGAGCTTGGCCTCCGACAGCGACATCACGTCCGAGAGGTCGACATCGGAGATCAGCGCCTCGACGTGCCTGCGGTGCGCCTCGGCCCGCGACGGCTCGGTCGTCTGGTAGCGGCCGGAACCGGCCGCCGGCCCGACGGCGTTGTCCGACAGGATGTTCACCAGCTGCTCGACGACCGAGGCGGATCCGCCCTCGCGGCGCCGCCGCTGCTCGGCGCGCACGATGTCGATCCGCGCATGCAGAACCCGGCGCAGGTAGGAGAGATCCGTTTCCTCCTGCGCCGCCTCGTCCCGCAACGCGCGCACCTCGCCGAGCGTGCGCTGTTCGATTTCGCTGGTGTAGTCCGGGGCCAGGACCCTGTCGATTCGGCGCCGTCCACCCGGGCGGACTTCGATCACGTGGCCATCCTCCGGCAATTCTGTGCAGTTCGCCAACAGTTCGGGTGATGTTGTTGCAACAACGGTGCTCCCCCGCCGCGTTGGATCACGCGAGGGGTGGCGCCTCCAGGCATACCCGCCTCGTCAACTACCGGCCGCGCAGCCCCTGGGCCGCGATCCGTCCCGGCGGCTCGCCGGTGTCCGGCGGCACCGAGTCCGGATCCACCGCGGCCGCCACCGCGCGATCCTGTTCCGGATCGCCGGCGACCAGCTCGCCGTCCACCGGCGCCGACCGCTTGAGCAGCGCCAGCGCCACCGGCCCGAGCTCGTGGTGCTGCACCACGCTGCCCACCCGGCCGACCTTGCGCTCGCCGAGCCACACCGGATCACCGGTCTCCGGCAGGATCTCCGCCGAGCCGTCCAGGTGCAGCAGCACCATCCGCCGCGGCGGCTTGCCGACGTTGTGCACCTTGGCGACGGTTTCCTGACCGCGGTAGCAACCCTTGGCCACGTGCGCCGCCACGTGCACCCAGCCGAGCTCGTGCGGGATCGCGCGCTCGTCGGTGTCCAGCCCGACCCGCGGCCGCAGCGCCTCCACCCGCAGGGCCTCGAAGGCGAGCGTGCCGGAGGGCCGGATGCCGGCGTCGGTCAGCTTCGTCCACCACTCCACCAGCGATGCGCGCGGCACCACGAGGTCGATGGTGGGCAGCGCGCGGAACGGCACGTACCGGCTGAAACCGCCGCCGGGCAGGGGTTTCACCTCGTACGGCTTCGACGGCACCGGCGCGAACTGGGCGAGGATGCCGCCCGCGTCCGGGCCGACGGCGGTCAGCACCGCGAACTCCTCGGTGGCGTCCCGAGGCTCCACTTTGGACCAGAAGCGCATGGCGTCGAGGTACTCCAGCAGCGACTGCCTGCCGTCCACGCCCATCGTCGGTAACGCGCTGGTGGCCTGGGCCCCCGCATCGGCGTCCAGGTAGACGACCTCGTCGAGGTGCGCGACGAGCACGTGGCAGTCGACACGGCCCTGGCTGTCCAGCACCAGCGCCTCGGTGCCCTGCCCGTCCGGCAGTTCCGTCAGGTGCTGCGAGAGCACCAGGTGCAGCCAGCTCAGCCGTTCCTCGCCGGGCACCGCGATGACCTGCCGGTGCGAGCGGTCCACCAGCACCGCGGAGCGGGTCGCCGACCGCTGCTCGGCGAACGGGTCGCCGAAGTGCCAGGGCACACCGGCGTCCACCGCATCGTCCGGCGCGGGCACCGCACCCGGCAGGTCCAACAGGGGTGAGCTCATCTGCGCTCCTCGGCGGCGTCGGCGTTGCGGCAGTTCCGGCATGTGCCGGACAGGGCCAGGTGGGTGGCGTCCAGGGCGAACCCGAACCGCGCGAGCAGGTCGCGGCACAGGTCGTCCAGCAGCTCCGTCGAGACCTCGTCGATGGTCCCGCAGCGGTGGCACGCCAGGTGGACGTGCTCGTGCTCCTCGACGGAGTAGGTCGGCGCGCCGTGCCCCAGGTGCGTGTGCCGCACCAGGCCCAGCTCCTCGAGCAGGTCCAGGGCGCGGTAGATCGTCGTGATGTTGACCGTCGATGCGGTGCCCTGCACGCGCCGGCAGACCTGCTCCGGCGTCGCGTGCCCGAGCTCGCGCACCGCGTCCAGCACCAGCTGGCGCTGCGGTGTCATCCGCATGCCGCGTTGGTGCAAGGTGCTGCGCAGCGATCCCTGGTCGCTCAATGCCCGCTCCTGTGCTCGGCGCGCTTGTAGTTCCTTCGATCGTAACTCCGTGCCGGAATGCTCGGATCGGCTCGTTGAGCGGGGCGGGTGATGTTGCCGGCCGCGTGGCGCGGGGCGGCCGTTGTCGTCGGCATGGAGGTTCTAGGCTTCCGGCATGCGCGTACTGGCACTTTTGGACGGGACCCTCGTTGATCCGGAGGCGCCGCTGTTCCGCGCCGACGACCTCGGCGTGATGCGCGGCGACGGCATCTTCGAGACGATCCTGGTCGCGGACCGGAAGCCGAGGGAACTCGGGCCACACCTCGACCGGCTGGAGCGCTCCGCCGGCCTGATGCAGATGCGGCTGCCCGAGCGCGCCGCGTGGGAGCGCGTCGTGCAGGCGGTCATCGACAACTGGCCGTGGGACACCGACCCGCAGATGGCGCTGAAGCTCGTGTGCACCCGCGGCGTCGACGGCGGCGACGGCACACCCAACGGCTTCGCGATGGGCATGCAGATCGGCCCCGACACGCTGCGCAAGCGCGCCGAGGGCGTCGCGGCGGTGACGCTGGAGCGGGGCTACGCGCCGGACCTGATGGACCGCGCGCCCTGGCTGCTGCTGTCCGCGAAGACCCTGTCGTACGCGGTGAACATGGCCGCGATGCGGGAGGCCGAGTCGCGCGGCGCGGACGAGGTGATCTTCACCGCCACCGACGGTTCGGTGCTGGAGGGGCCGACCTCGACGGTCGTGCTCGCACAGGGCCGCACGCTGCTGACCACGCCGCCCAGCTCGGGCATCCTCAAGGGAACCACCCAGGGCGCGCTGTTCCGCGCCGCGGAGAAGGCGGGCTGGAAGACCGAGGTGGCGAAGTTCCCGGCCTCGGCGCTGTTCGAAAGCGACGGCGTGTGGCTGGCGTCGAGCGTCCGGCTGGTGACCCAGGTGCACACCATCGACGGCACCGCGGTCAAGACCGATGCCGACCTGCACGCCGAGATCAACCGCCTCTACGAGTCCAACTACTGATCACCGGCACCGGTGGCCGACCGGCCGCAATTTCCATGGAAATCAGACCTTCGATTTCAATGGAAATTGCGGCTGGAGGGCGTGTCGGTCCGCGACACGCCGAAGGTTGTGGATGACTCCCGCAAGTTCCATTGAAATTGGACCTTCGATTTCAATGGAACTTGCGGTCCAACTAGGTCAGCCCATGGTCTTCTGGCCGTCGATGGTCTCGCGGATGATGTCGGCGTGGCCCGCGTGCTGGGCGGTCTCCGCCGCGATGTGCAGGAGCGCCCGGCGCACCGTCCAGCGCTGGCCCTTCTCCTCCTGCCAGGGGGCGTCCGGCAGCTGGTGGGAGAGGTCCAGGTCCGGCAGGGTCGCGACGATCTCGTCGGTCCGCTCCGCCACCTCCGCGTACTCCGCCAGCAGCGATTCCAGCGTTTCCTCGTCGGTCGGGTGGAAGGTCGCCGCCTGCTCGGCGAACGCCGCCTCGTCGTAGGCGTCGAACTTGCGGCCGTTGCGGATGAAGTCGGCCCAGCTCCGCTCGACCTCGGTCACGTGCTTGATCAGCCCGCCGAGGCACAACTCGCTCTTGGTCGGCCGCAGGCGGGCCTGTTCGTCGGTGAGGTTCTGCACCGTGTGCCGCAGGAAGCCGCGGTGCGCCCGCAGGAGTTCCAGGATGTCGGCGCGCTCGCCGGTGAGGGTGCTGGTCATGCTCTGCCTGCCTCGGGTTCGTCGGTCAGCTGACCAGAACGTAGCCCGGGGGTCTGACAAGGAACGGCCGAGCGGGAGCGTCAGCCGACGATGCGGTCGAGCTTCGCCGACAGGCGCGGCTGCAGCTCGTGCTCCGAGGTGGCCCGCTCCTCGACGTAGGCCAGCGAGCCTTCGACGACGCCGTAGAGCCGGGTGGCCGCCGTGACGTCTTCGCTGGTCGGAGTGCGCAGGACCGCGTCGGTGCCGAAGTGCCAGGTGGTCTGGCCCTGCGGCTTGCCGAAGAACATCTCGGCGACGCCGGTCTCGTGCAGGATCATCAGCTCGATGGTGTCGTCCGCCTGGGGGCGCAAGAAGCCCACCTCGCGGAACGCGGGCGCGACGACCTTGCCGCCCTCGCCGTCGAGCCGCCACGCGCGGCTCTCGTAGGTCAGGAACGGGCGGCCGTCGTGCGCGATGGTCACCTGCTGGACGAACCAGTACGACTCGTCGAGCGACGGGTGTGACGCCTCGCCCTCGCCGCGCCACACGCCGACCAGCGGCAGCAGTGCGAGGCAGGCGTCGTTCAGCGACGGACCCATCCGCAGGTTGGCGGTGTCGCCGACGCCGGGCAGGTCGTCGTACTCCGGGACGTTGCGGTCCCGGGTCAGCTTGGCGCGCTCCTCGGCCGCGGCGACCGCGGCGTCGCCGCTGCCGCGCTGTGGTTCGTTCGGCGTAGCAGTCATCGCGTCGAGATTACCGGGAGCCCCGGATCAGTCGCTGTGCAGGCGGTACACCACGTAGCAGGCGAACCAGATGGTGGCCAGCGCGGCGAGCCCGACGAGGGTGACGAGACCGTAGTGCAGGAAGTCGATAAGTTCCACGCGCAAAGGATAACCACCGCGGCGCCCGTCCGGAGTGTGGCGTCGGGCATGATCTGCGGGCGGATACCGCGCCGAACTGCGACGGGCCGACAGCAGGGACGGGGATCACATGGACTTCGAGACGTTGCGCGAGCGGGCGCTGGCCTTCCGCGAGGATCTGCTGGCGCGCAAGGACAAGATCGCGCCCGCCGACTTCGGCTGGTACCCGTACGACACGATGGCGAACATCTTCCACCTGGACGTGCTGCTGACCGGCGAGCAGCGCTCGGTGTTCGACCGGATCGCGGGCACCCGCATCGCGGACATCGGCGCGGCCGACGGCGACTTCGGCTTCTTCCTGGAGGCCGAGCTGGGCTGCCAGGTGGACGTGATCGACAACGCGCCGACGAACTTCAACGGGCTGCGCGGCGCCCGCCGGCTCGTCGAGGAGCTGGACTCCGGCGTGCAGGTACACGAGATCGACCTGGACGCGCAGTTCCGGCTGCCCGCCGAGCACTACGGCGCGGTGTTCTTCCTCGGCCTGCTCTACCACCTGAAGAACCCGTACTTCGTGCTGGAGGAGCTGGCCAAGCGCGCCGACCTGTGCTTCGTGTCGACCCGGGTCGCGCAGGTCGCGCCGGACGGCACCCGGATCCAGCAGCTGCCGGTGGCGTACCTGCTGGACCCGGCCGAGGCCAACAACGACGCGACGAACTTCTGGATCTTCAGCGAGACGGGCCTGCGCCGGCTGTTCGACCGCACCGGCTGGGAGGTCGTGGACTTCACGACGGTCGGCTGCCAGGAGGACTCCGACCCGCGTTCCCAGGACCGCGACGAACGGGCCTTCGCCCTCCTCCGGTCCAAGTCCGCCCGCTGACCACAGTGGACGAAGGGCGCCCCGCACCGAACCGGTGCGGGGCGCCCTTCGCGTTGGGAAGAACTCAGGCGACGGCGATGTCCACCGCGTGCACGCCCGGTCCGCTGGTGGTGACCGCGGCCTGGCCGTTGCCCTCGCGGTGGAGGGCCCGGACCGTCCAGTCGCCCGGGGCGGCGTAGAAGGTGAAGTCACCCTCCGGGGAGGAGACGACCTCCGCCGTGAACTCGCCCGAGGAGTCCAGCAGGCGGACGAAAGCCCCGCCGACCGGCGCGCTACCGGCCCGCACCTTGCCCGTCACGATGACCTGGTCGGTGTCCTCGGCGACCGCCGTGCCCGACTGCTGCGGCGCTCCGCATCCGCTCATGCTCAACTCTCCTCACCTGGAAAACGAGACCGGGATGGTCAGTTCTTGGCCGCTTCGGCCGGGTTTTCGATCGGGACGCCGACGAGCGAGCCGTACTCGGTCCACGAGCCGTCGTAGTTCTTGACGTTGGCGTTGCCCAGCAGCTCGCGGAGCACGAACCAGGTGTGCGAGGAGCGCTCGCCGATCCGGCAGTAGGCGATGGTGTCCTTCGACGTGTCGAGCCCGGCGTCCTGGTAGATCTCGGTCAGCTCGTCGTCGGACTTGAAGGTGCCGTCCTCGTTCGCGGCCTTGCTCCACGGCACGTTGATCGCCGACGGGATGTGCCCGGCGCGCTGCGCCGACTCCTGCGGCAGGTGCGCCGGGGCCAGCAGCTTGCCCGCGAACTCGTCGGGCGAGCGGACGTCGACCAGGTTCTTGTTGCCGATGGCGTCCACGACCTCGTCGCGGAACGCGCGGATCGAGGTGTCCGGCTCCTGCGCCTTGTAGGTGGTCGCGGCCTTGTTCGGCTCGTCCTTGGTCAGCTCGCGGCCGTCGAGCTCCCACTTCTTGCGGCCGCCGTCGAGCAGCTTGACGTCACCGTGCCCGTACAGCTTGAAGTACCAGTACGCGTACGCGGCGAACCAGTTGTTGTTGCCGCCGTACAGGATCACCGTGTCGTCGTTGCTGACGCCCTTGGCGGACAGCAGCTTCTCGAAGCCCTCGCGGTTGACGAAGTCGCGGCGGACGTGGTCCTGGAGCTCGTTCTTCCAGTCCAGCTTGATGGCGCCCGGGATGTGCCCGCCGTCGTAGGCGGTGGTGTCCTCGTCCACCTCGGCGAACACCACGCCGGCGGTGTTCAGGTTCTGTTCGGCCCACTCGGTGGAAACCAGGACCTCTGCGCGGCTCATCGAGCGACTCCTTCGTTGATCTTCGGTGGTTCAGCGGGTGTCTGATGTGGACGCCCCGGCGGGCGCGACGCGCCGGAGCAAGAGGTACATCTGGCAGCCGAGGCAGTAGCCGAACACCGCGTTGAGCAGCGCCGCCACCAGGGCGAACGCGTTCGCGACGAGGCCCAGCGCCGTCCACTCGGCGGCGTAGCCGATGGTGGCCACCAGCGCGAAGGCGAAACCGACCCCCTGGGAGAACCGGACCGGTGCCGGTTCTTCGCGTTCGGCCGGATCGACGGGCGCGAGGCGCGGTTGCACTGCCTGCCGGAACACGTAACCCCACGGGTTGAGCCGCATTCCGAGGAACGCGCACATCCCGAACAGCACCATCTGTGCTGCGAGCACCCGCCAACTCGCGGTGACCAGCCCGAGCGCGAGGATCACGCTGGTCATCGCGGCGGTGAAGCGGACGCCACGCGGGTCGAGCGTTGCGGCGGACATGGGGCCTCCTGACTCAGTGGACTTCGACTGCCGAGTCCGTCAGGCGGTTTCGGAGAGCACACCCCAGCCGCGGCGCGGCCGTGCGATGTGCAAGACGTACTACCGCCCGGTCAGTGCCCGCAACACAGGCTGCTACCCACGCGGCAAAGATCCACCGCGCGCCTCCGGGTCAGCAGTACATGCACGGATCGGAGGTTACCGGCTAGACCGATCGGCGGGAAGGTCGTTCAAAGGGTGAGACGCCGTGGATCGATTTCCAGGCTCGTTTTGCATGGCGGTGCGGGTAGCGGAACCTCAGACGTCGTCTGGACTGTGGAATCCCCGATTTATGTATGCCCAATACACGGCATCGGGGCTGTCCTCGCCAGACGACGTCTGAGAACCCGCGGCGGTGCGAGTTGCGTAGGTGGGCTAAGCGGCTTCGCCGCTTGCGGCAGCCCTCGACAGGCAGCGTTCGGCTTCGCAGCGGCGGTTGAGGACGGGGCCGTGAGTGTTTTGGGGCGCTATGGCACCCAAAGCGCTCACGGCCCCGTGACCAGCGCGAACCGCGAAGCTCCAGGCGGGCCAGAGGTCACGCGAGGTGGGGTTGCAGGGCGGTGGCGAGTTCGTCTCGGCGCGGGACTCCTCCGACGCGGAACAGCTCCCGGCCCGCGTCGTCGAGCACGAGCGTCGTCGGGGTGCGGTGCACCCCCAGCGGCGTCGACCACTCCGGGTGATCCGTGAGGTCGACCTCCACGTGGCGCACGCCTTCGGTGCGCCCGACGAAGTCGGACAGCAGGATGCGGGTGTGCCGGCAGGGCGCGCAGAACGTGGTGGACAGCTGCAGCAGCGTCACCTTGGCGTCGGTGTCCGGGGCGTCGGCGAGCTGCTGCCGCAGGCCCTCGGGAAGCTTGTCGAACATGCTCTCCTCGCCGCCGGTCGCCTTGCGCACCTTGCCTTCCCTGGCCCGCCACACCAGGCCGAACACCGCGGCGACGGCGACGGCGATCAGCAGTGCCCAGGTACCCGCGTTCACCCCGTGCTCACCCCGCCGGCGTTGATGGTGACGTTCTCGGCGATGCCCTCGATGACCAGCGCGCCCCGCTCGACGCGCACCGCGGTCGGCTTGATCTCGAACGGCAGCATCCCCGGGTCGAGGGTGGTGCTGAACTGCTTGAGCACCGACTGCTCGAACAGCTTCGGCAGCTCGATGCGGCCCAGCGCGCTGTTGTTCAGGTCCAGCTTCCGCGGCTCGATCTTCATCTTGTCGTCGACCAGGGACAAGACCGCGATGACCCGCACCTTGTTGTCGGAGCCCGCGATGTTCACGGTGCCGTCCAGCTGGACCACGGCCTTGGTGTCGTCGGTGCCCGCCGCGAGCTGCTCGTCGGCGCTGCTGATGTTGCCGTCGTCGTCGGCCAGCGCGTCCTTGGGGGCCGGCTCGATCGTCAGGTCCTGGATGCCGATCAGCCGCGCGATGTCGGAGGCCTTCAGCTTCACCCGGCCGATGAGCTGGTCGACGGTGATGTGGTCGGCGGTGCCGGAGATCACGTCGGCGGTGGACACCCGCGCGCCGTGCAGGTCGGCCTCGATGCCGACCTCGTTGAGCTGCCCGACCTGCACCGCGTTGGCGGCCAGCTGCACGTCGCGGTAGTTCCCCGCGATGGCCTGGGTGAGGAACGGGAACCCGTTGATCCGCACGTCCGGGTTCTCGCGGAGCCGCATCTGCTCGGCGAGCCGCTTCGACACCTGGTACTCGGCGATCGCGGCAGCGCCGAAGTCGGCGCCCACCAGGAGTCCGACGATGATCACGAGGGCGATGGCGAGCTTCTTCACCGAGCGGTCCGTTTCTCGTCGGGGCAGCGGGCCGGTGGCCTTCGGGACCTAGCGGCCACCACGATCGGGTGGGCCCACTGTATCGGCCGCCCAGCCGGCGATGCGGTCCACCAATTCGGCGCTGGTCGAGCTCTCGGCGTGTCGCATGCCCGGGACCAGCCAGAACTCGCCGCCGCCTGCCTCGCTGAGCGCCACCGCATCGGCCACCGGGAAGTAGTGGTCCTGGTCACCGTGCACGACCAGCAGCGGCACCGGGATGCGCGACGCCAGTTCGATCGGCGAGATCGGCACGTCCGGCCAGGGCGGGGCGAGGCGGACGCCGAGCAGCCGGGCGCTCCAGCGGCCGTGCGGCTGCTCGAGCAGCCAGTGCACCCTGCGCATCGCGGGTGTATCGCGGACCCACCAGCGCGCCGGGCTGCTCACCGATATCACCGCGTCCGGCGGCGTGGACAGCGCCGCGTGCCGCAGTACCACCGAGCCGCCCAGCGAGAACCCGACGGTGACCACCTTGCGGCAGCCGAGCTCGCGGAGGCGCTCGACGGCGGCGGCGATGTCCAGCGCCTCGGCCGGCCCGACGGTGGTGCGGCCGCCGGAGCGGCCGTGCCCGCGGAAGTCGACCGCGAGCACCGGGGCGTGGCTCGCCAGCCGTTCCAGCACCCGCCGCACGGCGGGCTTGCGCACGTGGTTGGTGAAGCCGTGGCCGACCACGAAACCGAGGTCCGCAGGCAGGCCCGGGCCGGGGTAGAGCAACCCGCGCAGCGGCGTGCCGTCGGAGGCGGTGAGCGTGACGTGGCGCACCCGACACATGCCCGTAACAAATGGTCGCCCACCGTTCACAAATGTGATGCCGCCGGTTGGACCTGGGTTTTTCCGCCGCATTTCGGTTATTCTCCTTGCCATCCACAGGCAACGACGCCGGGCCGTCCCCCGATTGCGGATGGCCGCTCTCCCGCCGGTCGTCGGTGTTTCTCGCCTTGGGACGGAGGCCCCTCTGATGAGCTCCGAACTGCTCCTGCTTACCAGTGAATCCGAGTGCGAAGCGGTGCTGCCCGCGCTGGCGCTGCTGCCGCACCGGGTCCGCACCCTGCCCGCAGATCCAGGCGCGATCCTCTCCGGCGGCGCGCACGACGTGATCATCGTCGACGCCCGCAACGACCTGGTCGGCGCGCGCGACCTGTGCCGCCTGCTGGCGGCCGGGGACGTGCCGGTGGTCGCCCTGGTGAACGAGGGCGGACTGGTCACGATCAGCGCCGAGTGGGGCGTGGACGACATCCTGCTGCCGACCACCGGCCCGGCGGAGATCGACGCCCGCCTGCGGCTGCTGGTGTCGCGGCGCACCAGCGCGGGCTCCGGCGGCGACGGTTCGCTGAGCGTCGGCGACCTGGTGATCGAGGAGGCGACCTACACGGCGCGGCTGAAGGGGCGGGCGCTGGAGCTCACCTACAAGGAGTTCGAGCTGCTCAAGTACCTCGCCCAGCACGCGGGCCGGGTGTTCACCCGGGCCCAGCTGCTGCAGGAGGTGTGGGGCTACGACTTCTTCGGCGGCACCCGCACGGTCGACGTCCACGTGCGGCGGCTGCGCGCGAAGCTCGGCCCGGAGCACGACTCGATGATCGGCACGGTCCGCAACGTGGGCTACAAGTTCGTCCGCCCGAGCCGCAGCGGCTCCGCGCGGGCGGCCGAGCAGGCGCACCCGGAGCTCGAAGCGATCGAGCGCGAGACGGTCGACGCGTACTGATCCAACCGCGAAGGCGCCTCCGGCCGATCCGGCCGGAGGCGCCTTCGCGCATTCCGGTCGATCCCCGGTCGAATTGTTGATCTTCGTCCGGTGCCGGGTTCCCGATTTTGCCTAAAATTGGGGCGTCCGATTTTAGGCAAAATCGGAAACTTCCGAACTTCAATTCCGCATTGCGGAACTGTTTGGTGGTGATTCGCCGCAGATGGGCACAATTTCGCGAGAAATTTTCATGCGCTCGGATGATGGTCAACTTCTCGCGAAATGCGACCGCCCAGGGTGACTGCGGCCAGCGACGGCCACGCGGGGTGATCGAGGTCAGGCGCGGGCGCGGTGGCGCCAGGCCCAGACGGCGGCGCCGAGCGCGAAGCAGGCGAGGCCGCTGAGCACCGAGGCCCACGGCAACGCGAACGCCACAACCACGCAGCCGACGACGCCGAGCACGGGGAGCGCGCGCGGGAACCAGCGCTGGTCGCTAGGCAAGGTGTACGCCGAAGCGTTGGCGATCGCGTAGTACACCAGCACGCCGAACGACGAAAAGCCGATCGCACCCCGCAGATCCGTGACGAGCACCAGCACGACGACAGCCGCGACGATCACCAGCTCCGCGCGGTGCGGACTCGCGAAGCGCGGGTGCACCGCGGCCAGCGGAGCGGGCAGATCGCGCTCCCGGGCCATCGCCAACGTCGTCCGGCCCACCCCGGCGAGCAGCGCGAGCAACGAGCCGAGCGCGGCAACCCCGGCGCCGACCGCCGCAACCGGCGCCAGCTGCGACAAACCGCCGGCGCGCACCGCATCGGCCAGCGGAGCCGACGACGCCGCGAGGCCCGCCGGGCCGAGCGCCACCAGCAGCGAAACCGCCACCACGAAGTACAGGCACACCACGATCCCGAGCGCGACCGGGATCGCGCGCGGGATCGTCCGCCGCGGATCGCGGACCTCCTCGCCGAGCGTCGCGATGCGGGCGTAGCCCGCGAACGCGAAGAACAGCAGCCCGGCGGACTGCAGGACGCCCAGCGGCGCAGGCGACGGGGACGCCGAGGCGGCAGCCGAGGCACCCCCGAGCCAGATCGCGAGCAGCGTGCACGCGAGCGCCGCGAGCGTGACCGCGAGCAGGATGCGAGCGAGCTTGGCGGTGCGGGTGACGCCGACGTAGTTCACCGCGCCCAGAGCCGCGGCGAACGCCGCGGCGACGGGCTTGGCGGCGGCGGGGGCGAGGTACTCGGCGGCCGTCAGGGCCATCGCCGCGCACGAGGCCGTCTTGCCGAGCACGAAGCCCCAGCCCGCGAGGTAGCCCCAGAACGGGCCGAGCCGTTCGCGGCCGTAGACGTAGGTGCCGCCCGCCGCCGGGTAGCGGGCCGCGAGGACCGCCGAGCTGCTCGCGTTGCAGAACGCGATGATCGCCGCGATGACCAGGCCGATGATCAGGGCCGATCCGGCCGCTGCCGCCGCCGGGGCGAAGGCGCTGAACAGGCCCGCTCCGATCATGGCCGTCAGCCCGATCGTCACCGCGTCCGCGGTGTTCAGGCGTCGGCGGAGCTCGGTCACGTGATGTTCCTGCTGGGTTTCGGCACCTGCACCGCCCGGTGAGAGGAGTTCGCGGACAAGTCTTAGCGTTCTGCTCGCGTCAACCGCAAGGTTCGTGGGTAACGTCGGTGGCGTGCAGCTGACTTGGCGAAACGGACTGGACAGCAGTGAAGCGGCCGAGGTCATGGCCCTCCTCGACAAGGCCGAGCAGGCCGACGGGGTGGCCCCGGTCGGCGAACACGTGATCTTGCGACTGAAGGCGCATCGCGACGTCATCCACCAGATCGAGCCGGTGCAGGCCGACGTGCGCTCCGAGCACTTCGTGGTGCGCGACGCCGGGAGCGTCCTCATCGGGTACGCGCACCTGGACACCGAGCACGAGAAGACCGCCGGTCAGCTCGTCGCCGAGCTGGCCGTGCACCCCGATCACCGCCGCAAGGGCGTCGGCGCCCGCCTGGTCGAGGCGCTGCTGGACCGCGCCGAGCTCTCCCCGGAACCCGCGCCCGACCTGGGCCGCCTGCGGATCTGGTCGCACGGCGAGCACCCCGGCGCGGTGCGGCTGGCCGAGCGCTTCGGTCTCAGCCGGCCCCGCGAGCTGTGGCGGATGGGCCGGGACCTCGCCGCCCCGGAGCTGCCCGAGCCGGAGCTCGCGGAAGGCGTGCGGATCCGCACCTTCCGGGCCGGCCGGGACGAACCCTCCGTGGTCGAGGTCAACCATCGGGCGTTCGCCTGGCACCCCGAACAGGGCGGCATGACCGAGCAGGACCTTCGGGCCAAGGAGCGCGAGGAGTGGTTCGACCCCGCCGGGTTCTTCCTCGCCGTGGACGGCAAGGACCGGCTGCTGGGCTTCCACTGGACCAAGGTCCACCCCGGCGGCATGGGCGAGGTCTACGTCGTCGGCGTCGATCCGGCCGCGCAGGGCGGCGGGTTGGGTCGGTCACTCACGGTGGCCGGATTGCGTCACCTCCGCGACACTGGATCCCGCCAGGTGATGCTCTACGTCGAGGGTGACAACGCGCCCGCCATCAAGGTCTACCAGCGGTTGGGATTCGAGAAATGGGACACGGACGTGCAATTTGGGCGCTGATCGATCTTTGCCCTGAGTCACCGGGTCACCTGAGAACCGGGCCGCCAATCCCCCGTTCGACTGTGGGCCTGCTTACTTAGCGTGCCTTGTTCACCTCCCGTTCACTTCGATGGCGAAGGCCGTCCACCCCGACTCCCTAGCGTCCCTGGCGAGCGGCAAAACACGGGCCTGCGCCTGCTCGGCCGCGCAACCGCAGGGTTTCCAACTGGAGGAACGAAGTGAAGATCAAGCGGCACAGCGCTGCGTTCGCCGTTCTCGCCGCGGGCGCGCTCGTGCTCGCCGGCTGCGGATCGGACCAGAACACCCCGCAGGGTGGCGGCAACCCGGCTCTGGACGCCCTCCAGGTCGAGTGCGGCACCAAGCCGGTCTCCGGTGAGGGCTCCTCCGCGCAGAAGAACGCCATGGACGTCTTCGCCCGTGACTACGGCCTGAAGTGCGCGGGCCAGAAGCTCAACTACACGAAGTCGGGCTCCGGCAAGGGCGTCGCCGCCTTCACCGCCGGCCAGATCGACTTCGGCGGCTCCGACTCGCCGCTGAGCGAGGAGAAGGGCGAGGTCGCCAAGGCCGCCGAGCGCTGCCAGGGCAACCCGGCCTGGAACCTGCCGATGGTGTTCGGCCCGGTCGCCATCTCCTACAACCTGCCCGGCGTCACCGACCTGACCCTCAACGCCGACGTGATCGCCAAGATCTACCAGGGCCAGGTCAAGAAGTGGGACGACCCGGCGATCAAGGCGCTGAACCCGAACGCGCAGCTGCCCGCCAAGGACATCGTGCCGTTCTTCCGCTCGGACGAGTCCGGCACCACCGAGAACTTCCAGAAGTACCTGACCACCGCCACCGGCGGCACCTGGACCGGCAAGGGCAAGCAGTTCCAGGGCGGCGCCGGCATCGGCCAGGGCCGCGACGGCAGCGACCAGGTCGCGCAGTCGGTGAAGGCCACCGAAGGCAGCATCACCTACGTCGAGTGGTCCTTCCCGAAGAACCTCGGCCTGAGCATCGCCAAGATCGACAGCGGCGCCGGCCCGGTCGAGCTGACCACCGCCAACGTCGGCAAGGCCATCGAGAACGCCGAGATCAAGGGCGAGGGCAACGACCTGCGCGTCAACCTCGACTCGATCTACGGCAACAAGGCCGCAGGCGTCTACCCGATCGTGCTGAACACCTACGAGATCGTCTGCTCCAAGGGCTACGACGCGGAGACCGCGAAGTCCGTCAAGGCGTTCCTGACGGTCGCGGCCAACGCCAACCCGGCGGAGCTGGAGAAGGCCGGCTACGTGCCGCTGCCGGAGTCCTTCAAGGACAAGGTCCTGACTGCCGTCAACGCCATCTCGTGAGTAACCCGGGTCGCACATACCCAGGGTGAAACAAGGGTCGAACGGACGAAGTGAGAGGCTGCAAACAGCAGTGACCGACTCGACTAGAGCCGATCAGCGCCCCGCGGACACCGACAACGGTGCGCCGCGGGGCGCTTCGGCGCCCAGTTCCGGACCGGAGGCTCCCATTTCCGCTCCCGAAACCACCGCGGGCACGAAGGTCCGCATCGGCGACCGGGTGTTCTCCACGGTTGCGACCGCCTCCGGCGCGTTCGTGGTCGCGCTCATCGCCGCGATCGGCATCTTCCTGCTGATCCGCGCCGTCCCCGCGCTGCAGGTCGACCAGGTGAACTTCCTGTTCAGCAGGGAGTGGAACACCTCGAACCCGAACGACATGAGCTTCGGCATCATCGACCTGGCCTGGATCACGGTGGCCAGCTCGGTGGTCGCGCTGGTCATCGCGATGCCGATCGCCTGCGGGATCGCGCTGTTCCTCACCCAGTACGCGCCGCGGGCCCTGGCCCGCCCCTTCGCCTACATTGTCGACCTGCTCGCCGCGGTGCCGTCGGTGATCTACGGCCTGTGGGGCTACCTGGTGCTGGGCCCGGTGCTCAAGCCCGTCGCGCTGTGGCTGAACCAGAACCTCGGCTGGGTCCCGATCTTCGCCGACGGCAACGCGCCGACCGACTCCGGCGCGAACGTCTTCACCGCCGGCATCGTGCTGGCCGTGATGATCCTGCCGACCATCACCGGGGTGAGTCGCGAGGTCTTCCAGCGCACCCCGAACATGCACATCGAAGGCGCCCTGGCGCTCGGCGCCACCCAGTGGGAAGTCGTGCGCACGACGGTGTTCCCGTTCGGCCGCAACGGGTTCATCGGCGGGTCGATGCTCGGTCTGGGGCGCGCGCTCGGCGAGACCGTCGCGCTGACGATCATCCTGAGCATGAGCACCGCGCCGCCGAACTACAGCGTCTTCGACGCCGGCGCCACCTTCGCCTCCAAGATCGCGCTCGGCTCCGGGGAGTTCAACAACAACCTGCAGGTCGGCGCCTACATCTCGGCCGGTTTGGTGCTGTTCATCATCACCTTCGCGGTCAACGCGCTCGCCCGTTGGATCGAGAACTCCAGCGGTAAGGGGAAAGCATGAGGACCGACACCGCTGACGTGGAGCAGCTCGCCACCCCACCGGCGTTCCAGCGCATCAGCTTCGGGCGGAAGTTCAAGAACAACCTGGCCACCACGCTGTTCGGGGCGGCCTTCGTGGTCGCGGTGGTCCCGCTGCTGTGGGTGCTGTGGACGCTGCTGGAGCGGGGCCTCAAGCCGATGTTCGCCTCCACCTGGTGGACGAACTCGTTCAACGGGCTGCTGCCCAACGACTTCGGCGGCGGCATCAACCACGCCCTGATCGGCACCCTGCTGCAGGGCCTGGTGTGCGCGGTCATCTCGGTGCCGCTGGGCATCATGGTCGGCGTCTACCTGATCGAGTACGGCCGGGAGTCCCGGTTCGCGCGGATCGCGACCTTCATGGTCGACATCCTCAGCGGCCTGCCGTCGATCGTCGCCGGCCTGTTCATCTACGCGCTGTGGATCACCACCTTCGGGTTCAGCCGCAGCGGCTTCGCGGTGGCCCTGTCGCTGGTGCTGCTGATGCTGCCGGTGGTCGTGCGCGTCACCGAGACGATGCTGCTGATCGTGCCGGACGAGCTACGCGAGGCGTCTTACGCACTGGGTGTGCCCAAGTGGAAGACGATCCTGCGCATCGTGCTGCCGACCGCGCTGTCCGGCATCCTGACCGGCGTGATGCTCGGCCTCGCGCGCGTGCTCGGCGAGACCGCGCCGCTGCTGATCTTGGTGGGTTACTCGAGCTCGATCAGCCACAACCTCTTCGGAGGTGAGATGGCGTCGCTGCCGCTGGTGATCTACATGGAGCGCAGCACCGGGACGGTGGCCGGTGACTACCGGATGTGGGGCGCCGCGCTGACCCTCGTGCTCGTCATCATGCTGATCAACCTTGTCGCGTCGCTGCTGTCCAAGCTGCTCGCGATCAAGACGAAGTAGGGACCGAAACATGGCCAAGCGTCTCGACATCAAGGACCTGAACCTCTTCTACGGCAAGTTCCACGCCGTGCAGGACGTGACCCTGCAGGTGCCCGCCCGCAGCGTCACCGCGTTCATCGGCCCGTCCGGCTGCGGCAAGTCGACCGTGCTGCGCTCGCTGAACCGGATGCACGAGGTCATCCCGGGCTCTCGGGTCGAGGGCAAGGTGATGCTCGACGGCGAGGACATCTACGCCAGCGACGTGGACCCGGTGCAGGTGCGCAAGACCATCGGCATGGTCTTCCAGCGGGCCAACCCGTTCCCGACGATGTCCATCCGGGACAACGTGGTGGCCGGCCTGAAGCTGGCGGGCGAGAAGAACAAGAAGAAGCTCGACGACGTCGCGGAGCGGGCGCTGCGCGGCGCGAACCTGTGGGAAGAGGTCAAGGACCGGCTGAACAAGCCGGGCGGCGGCCTCTCCGGCGGTCAGCAGCAGCGGCTGTGCATCGCGCGAGCGATCGCGGTGCGGCCGGACGTGCTGCTGATGGACGAGCCGTGCTCGGCGCTGGACCCGATCTCGACGCTGGCGATCGAGGACCTGATCTCGCAGCTCAAGCAGGACTACACGATCGTCATCGTCACCCACAACATGCAGCAGGCGGCGCGGGTGAGCGACCAGACGGCGTTCTTCAACCTGCGCGCGGTCGGCGAGCCGGGCCAGCTGGTGGAGATCGACGAGACGGGCAAGATCTTCTCCAACCCGACGCAGAAGGCGACGGAGGACTACATCTCCGGCCGCTTCGGCTGATCGTCCCCGGTTCAATTGCCCGGGTGTCCCAGTTTCAATTGAAACTGGTGTGGGTGCCAGAAGCAGGACCCTGGTTTCAATTGAAACTGGGGTCTTGTTGCTTTCGGGGTGTGTCGAGCAGTGCGGTGACCATGGATTGGACTGCGCTCGTGAAGGCGCCGGGGCCGCGGGTCCGCATGTGGCGGATCAGGTCGGCGTCGAAGGTCGCCAGGATCGCGTGGCTCAGGAAGTCCGCGTCCAGGTCCGGGCGCTCCGCCGTGATCAGGTCCGCGATGTGCTGGGCCCAGAAGCGGTAGCTGGGGTCTTCGTGCTTGTGGTCGGCGCAGGCCGCTTCGTGCGCCGACAGGAGCGAGGCGTTCTGCTCGCCGATGCCGGTCAGCTCCGCCAGGAACGCCATCAGCCGCTCGTGGGGCGGCGCGCCCGGGCCCAGCGGCGGCGGCCCGGTGGTGACGTTCTCGCGTAGCGCCCTGGAGCGCTCCTCCAGGATTTCCCTGATCAGGCCCGCGCGGCTGCCGAAGCGGCGGAACACCGTGCCCTTGCCGACCCTGGCCTCGGCCGCGACCTCGTCGAGCGAGACGTGGCCGCGCTCCGCCAGCAGCCGCTCGGCCGCTTCCAGCACCGCCTGGCGGTTGCGCGCCGCGTCGGCTCGCTCCTGCTTCGGCACATCCCCTCCTGAAGAACCGGACCGTCGGTCCGCCTATGCTACCGTCGATTAAACGGACCGACGGTCCGGTTACTGCTTGGAGGGAACATGCGAGCACTCGTCGCCGACCCGGCGGCACCCGCGAAGTTGCGCCTCGGCGAGGTCCCGGAGCCGGACCACGGGCAGGTGCTGCTCGACGTCCACCACATCTCGCTCAACCACGGCGAGATCGCCTTCGCCGGGCGGCTCGCCCCGGGCACCGTCCACGGCTACGACGCCGCGGGCGTCGTCGTGCGGGCGGCGGAGGGGAGCCCTCCGGTCGGTGCGCGGGTGATCGCCTTCGGGGCGGGCGCCTGGGCGGAGCGCATGGCGGTGAACGCCGGCGCGGTGGCGGAGGTTCCGGCGGCGGTGGACCTGGCCGACGCGGCGGCGCTGCCGATGGCGGGCCTGACCGCGCTGCGCACGCTGCGGACCGCGCCGATCCTCGGCAAGCGGGTCCTGATCACGGGGGCTTCCGGCGGCGTCGGGCGCTTCGCCGTGCAGCTCGCGGCGATCGGCGGGGCGCACGTCATCGCACAGGCCAACAGGCAGGACGGCCTGGCGGAGCTGGGCGCGCACGAGGTGGTGTCCGACCTGACCGGCGTGTGGCCGGTCGACCTGGTGCTGGACAACGTCGGTGGACAGCTGCTGGTCGACGCCTGGAAGCTGGTCAAGCTGGGCGGGAGCGTGCAGAACATCGGCTGGACCTCCGGCGAACCGGCGGTCTTCGAGCCCTACTCGATCTTCGCGGTCGGGCCGTCGAAGTCGCTGAACACCTTCGGCGACGTCGCCGCGCCCGCCGAAGATCTGTCCACATTGGCCGATCTGCTGGCGGCGGGCCGGATCTCGCCGGAGGTCAGCTGGCGGGGCTCGTGGGAACGCCTCGACGAGGCCGCCGAAGCGCTGCTGCAGCGGCGGGTTTCGGGCAAGGCCGTGCTGGACGTGAGGGGCTGACATGCAGATCGGGCTTTGCGTCGACGAGCGGGAGCTCTCGCACGGCGAACTGCTGGCAGTGGCTCGCGACGCCGCGGCCGACGGTTTCGGGAGCTTCTGGCTGGGCCAGCACGCCTCGTGGGACGTGCTGACCTCGCTGGCCTCGATCGGGGCGGAGGTGCCGGGCATCCGGCTCGGCACCGCGGTCGTGCCCACCTATCCGCGCCATCCGCTGATGCTCGCCGGTCAGGCGCTCACGGTGCAGGCGATCACCGGCGGTCGGCTCGACCTCGGCATCGGGCCGAGCCACCGGGTGATCGTCGAGGACCAGTTCGGCTACTCCTACGACAAACCCGCGCGGCACGTCCGGGAGTACCTGGCGGCGCTGGGGCCGCTGCTGCGCGGCGAAACCGTCGACTTCCGCGGCGCGACGCTGCGGGCGGCCGGGCGGGTCGAGGTCCCGGGCGCCGAGCCGCCGTCGCTCTTGGTGTCGGCGCTGGGGCCGACGATGCTGCGGATCGCGGGCGAGCTCGCGGACGGCACGATCACGGTCTGGGCCGGGCCGCGGGCTCTCGACGAGCACATCGTGCCGACGATCCGGGCGGTTGCGGCACAACCGCGCGTCGTCGCGATGGTCTCGGTGTCGGTGGTGTCCGATGTGGACGACGCTCGCGAACGGTTCGCCGCGCAACTCGCGATCGCCGGCGAACTGCCCGCCTACCGGGCGGTGCTGGACCGCCAAGGTCTCGCGGGCCCGGAGGACGTCGCCGTCATCGGCGACGACGCGGCGGTGGAACGCGCGCTGCGCCGCTACGCGGCGGCGGGAGCCACCGAGCTCATCGCGGCGCCCTTCGGGGCCGACGAGGAGCAGCGGCGGACCCGGCGGCTCATGGCGGCCCTGAACGGCGCGGCCTGACCGGTCGTGAGTGGCAATGGTCGCTGGAGCGGCCACAGCCACTCACGACCGGTCGCGTCACATCGCCGGGACCTTGTCGAGGAAGCCGTGCACCGCCCGGATCCGGGCGTTCTCGTCGAGGACCGCGACGTCGAAGCCGATCACCACGGCTTCGCCGCCCGCCGGGCCGAGCTCCCAGGTGAAGCGGGCGATGTCGTGGTGGGCGTCGAAGACCTCGCCCGGGCGGAACGCGAAGTCCGGGAACTGGGCCTGCACCGCCGCGATCGTCGCGTCGATGGCCTCCCGGCCCCGCACGTCGGCCAGCGGGTCGGTGTAGGTGCCGCCGTCGGCCCAGAGTTCGTCGACCATCGCGCGGCGCTTGTCGGCGTCCCGCTCGTTCCAGGTGGCGAGGTAGCGGTCGAGGAGCTCGTTCATGGTGGAAACCCTTCCGTTCTGCGGTTCGGTGAGCACCACTGTGCGATGCGGGGGTCATCGCGTCGATTACCCGGGAGGTAATGGCCCCGGTGGCTAATGTCGTGGTGTGACAACGGTGAAACAGCGCCAGGTGGGTGTGCTGCTCCGGGAATGGCGGGAGCGGCGGAGGCTGAGCCAGCTCCAGCTCTCGCTGGACGCCGACATCTCGACGCGGCACCTCAGCTTCGTCGAGACCGGCCGGTCGAAGCCCACCAAGGAGATGATCCTGCGGCTCAGCGAACGGCTCGACGTGCCGCTGCGGGAGCGCAACAGCCTGCTGCTGGCGGGCGGCTACGCCCCGGCCTACCCGGCGAGCGGCCTGGACGTGCCGGAGCTGGCGGCCGTGCGAGCGGCGCTGCGCCAAGTGCTCGCCGGGCACGAGCCCTATCCGGCGCTGGTCGTCGACCGGGCGTGGCAGCTGGTCGAGAGCAATGCCAGCGTCGAGCTGCTCCTCGAAGGCGCGGCCGCGGATCTGCTGGTACCGCCGGTGAACGTCCTCCGGCTGAGCCTGCACCCCGAGGGCGTGGCGCCGAACATCGCCAACCTCGGCGAGTGGCGCGCCCACGTCCTCGGCCGGCTGCGCCGCCAGGCCGCGGCGACCGCGGACCCGGCCCTGGCCGAGCTGCTCGCGGAGCTCCGCGACTACCCGTGCGACCAGCCGGAACCGGAGGTCGAGCTACCGGGGGCGAGCGATGTCGTGGTGCCGCTGCGCCTCCGCCACGGCGACCGGGAGCTGTCGCTGCTCAGCATGACGACGGTCTTCGGCACCCCGCTGGACGTGACGGTCGCGGAACTGGCGATCGAGTCCTTCTTCCCGGCAGACCAGTCCACAGCGGACTTCCTCCGATCCAGGTCGGAATCCGCCGAATTTGCCTGAAATCGGGGGACTTCACTCCTGTCGGCCGCTGTGCCGCGCCGGCTCAGGTCAGTGCGAGCGTGAGGGGTTTCGGCGCGGCGGTCACCGCGATCGGGTCAGGCCCGAGCGGGAGGCGGTCGAGTTCGAGCCATCGGCCGTGGTCGTTGCGTTGGCCGACGAGTTCGGCAGTGGTGGCGTCGAAGGTGATCTCCCACAGGAACGGAATGCCCGCTGTTGCGTAGGCATGGCGCTTTTCCACCCGCTCCCGCGCGGTATTGCCGTCCGACCAGACTTCGACGACCAGGAGCACGTCTTCGGCTCGCGCCGGGTCGTCGTCGGTGTCGTGGGTCATGAGCATGACGTCCGGAATCAGCCCGTCGCGCCGGGGCGTGGAAACGTCGACCGCGGCGGCGGTGACCGCCAGGTTCTCGGGGAAAGTGTCCTCGAGAACGGTGCGCACGAGATCGCCGATGCGCTGGTGCCGGCGGGTCGGGGCAGGGGACATGATCAACCAGCCTGCCAGAAGCTCCAACCGCCGCCCATTGCCGGGCTGTGGCATCTCGTGCCACTCGGACACGGTGTGCGGCCCGAGCGCTGCGGGGACGGCGTGCGCGAGGCTCACGGCTCGACTCCTTCCTGGCTGGCAGGTGCAGAACCCGCAAGGTTCTGCACTGGCTCAGTGTCCCAGCTGCGGCAAGCGACGTCGACGCAAAGGCCCGAGTGTTGGCGGCCGTACTGTGCCTTTTGGCGCTGGTAGCGGCCCGAACGTGCAGCGCATGGCATTTGACCAGAGGAAACCGAACGTGCGCTAGGCAGGGGATTCGTCGGCTATGGCCGAGATGAAGGCGCTGGAGTCCTTGGGGTTCAGGGCGCGGGTGCAGACCTGCTCGAAGGACTTGAGGTAGTCCGCCGTGTCCTCGGGCTTGTCCAGGAACCGGGAGTTCGCCGAGTCGCCCAGGTGCACGACCTGCGGGTCGGCGTCGTCCGGGAAGGAGAACACCGCGATCCGGTCGCCCATCAGCGGATGCCCACCGGTGCGGAACGGCAGCACCTGGATCGTGACGTTGCGCCGGTAACCCAGCAGCACCAGGTGCTCCAGCTGCTGGCGCATCACCGCGGGGCCGCCGACGGCGCGCCGCAGCGCCGCCTCGTCGAGCACCGCCCACAGCTCCAGCGGACTCTCCCCGAGCAGCCGCTGCTGCCGGGTGGAGATCACCGTCAGCCGCTCCTGCAGCTCGTCCGCCCCGTAGGGCTGCGCGCCGGAGGTCAGCAGGGCCCGGCTGTACTCGGCGGTCTGCAGCAGCTCCGGCAGCGGATCCGAGCCGTAGCAGCTGACCGCCTTCGCCGACGTCTCCAGGCCGAGGTAGGTCTGCAGGCCGGGCCGCTGCGCGGTGCTCGGGTACTGCTGCCACCAGCCGCGCTGCTTGGAGTCCTGCGCGAGGTCCACCAGCGTCGAGAGCTGGTCGGTCGTGGCGCCGTAGAACTCGGCCATCAGCCGCACGTCGGAGGTGCGCACCGGCACCCGGCCGAGTTCGATCTGGCTGATCTTGCCCTGGGAGCAGTCCAGATGAGCGGCGACTTCGCGGTGCGTGCGGCCGGCGGATTCGCGCAGTCGTCGCAACTCGCTGCCCAGCCGCCGTCGGTGCACGGTCGGACTCCTACGCACCGGACACCCCGTCGGAAGCTGTTCGGAACCTTCTCACCCGAACGAGCATCGCACACGACGATCGCAACATCGAGTACTGAGACCGAGTATTAATACTTTTCCGGCCAAGTGGCTCGTGACCTGCGACGATGGCTCAGCCGGTCGGCATCTTTCCGGTCACGACGAACACCACTCGGCGGGCCACCGAGACGGCGTGGTCGGCGAAGCGCTCGTAGAACCGGCCCAGCAGCGTGACGTCCACCGCGGCCGCCACCCCGTGCGACCACTCCGGGCTCATCAGCACGGTGAAGAGGTGGCGGTGGAGGTCGTCCATCTCGTCGTCGTCCTCTTCGAGCCCGCGCGCGGCCTCGACGTCCTGCGTGCGGATCACGGTGCGGACCCGGCCGGCCAGCTTGACGGCGATCCGGCCCATCTCGGCGAAGTACGGCTGCACGTCCTGCGGCAGCACGGCGTTCGGGTGGCGGCGGCGCGCGGTCTTGGCCACGTGCAGCGCCAGATCGCCCATCCGCTCCAGGTCTTCGGCGGCGTGGATGGCGGAGATGACCGTGCGCAGGTCGCCGGCCACCGGCGCCTGCAGCGCCAGCAGGCCGAAGGCGTGCTCCTCGACGCGGGCCCGTGCCTCGTCCACCTGCACGTCCTCGTCGAGGACCTGCTCGGCGAGCGACAGGTCGGCCTCCAGGAGAGCCTTGGTGGCGCGCTCCATGGCGGTGCCGACCATGGTCGACATCGAAGCGAGTTCATCGGCCAGCACGCCGAGCTGTTCCTGGTAAACCTCACGCATGACAACCAGGGTACTTCCAGCCGGAATCGGACAGAATGCCCTGTGGTGAACCGGCGGTGAACGGGCCGTGATGAACCCGTACTCGCGGCTCGGAGCGGTTCAGCCGCAGAGGTCCGTTCCGGCGTTCACCGTGGACAGCCCGTCCGGCACGGCCGGCGGCTGGTTCGGGTCCGCGGGCTGCTGCTGCACCAGGCCGTTCGCCGCCGCGGCACCCCCGCCGCTGGGCGTGGCGGTGACGGCCGCGGGCCCGCCGCTGCCCGACATGATCGGGGCGTCGTCGAGGATCGCCTGGAACAGCGACTTGGTGTCGCCCTCCCGCAGCACCTCCATGCCCTGCTCGTCGGCGTAGCCGGTCGTGGGCACGGTGATGAAGGTCACCCGGCTGGCGTCCAGGCCCTGCATCTGCTGGCCCAGGTCCATCAGCCGGTCGACGCCGATGTTCTCGCCGAAGGTGTTCGCGCTGACCGCCTTGACGAAGTCGCCGAGCTTGCCCGGGTCGAGCAGCACCTGGCTGGACATCGTCTTGCGCAGCAGCGCCGACAGGAACAGCTGCTGGCGCTGCATCCGGCCGTAGTCCGAGGTCGGGTCGCCCTTGACGTGGCGGGCGCGCACGTAGTTCAGCGCCTGCTCGCCGGTGAGGGTCTGCCGGCCGGCCTGGGGAAGCACGGTGCCGAGCGTGGAGTCGATGATCGGCTTCTCGGTGCAGATCTCGACGCCCTGCACCGCGTCCACCATGGACTTGAAGCCCTGGAAGTCGATGCCCAGGAAGCTGTTCACGCGCAGGCCGGAGATCTGCTGGATGACCTTCGTCGTGCACAGCGGACCGCCGACGGCGTAGGCCGAGTTCAGCCGCACGCCCTTGTCCGCCGGAACCTGCTCGCCGGTGTACTTGCCGGTCGTCGCGTCCCAGCGCTCGCAGGTGGGCCGGTCGACCTTGAGGTCGCGCGGGAACGACACCAGCACGACCCGGCTCCGGTCGGCCGGGATGTGGGCGATGATCGTGGTGTCCGAGCGCGCCCCGGGCTCGTCCTGCTCGCTGCCCACGCCGTCCTCGGCGGTGGCGCCCGCCCGGGTGTCCGAGCCGACCAGCAGGAAGTTCTGGTCGCCGGTCTGCTTCGCGATCTCCTTGATGGAATCCGAGTTCGGGTCCAGCGCCTGGACCGATGGCGGGCCCCAGAGCGTGGTGGCGCCCCAGGCGATGCCGAGGGTTAGGAACACGGTCAGCGACGCGGCCATCGCCACCGCCATCACGATCAGGTTCGTGCGGCGCTTGCGCTGCTTCTTCTTCCACTCCATCCGGGACTGGCCGTCGCGTCCCTCGACGAAGTCGAACGGGATGTCGGTGCCGAGCTCCGGCTCGCGGCGCTTGCCCAGCAGCCACGAGTACTTCTTGCGCCGGGCTTCTTCCTCGGCGGCGATCTCGTCGTGGACCGCGGAGAACCGCGCCAGCGTGGCGTCGATCTCCTTGATGTCGTTCTTGCGCTCCTCGCCCGTCTCGCCGGGCTCGTCGGCGTCCTCGAGGTCGTCGACGTCGTCCAGGTCATCGAAGTCGTCGAAGTCGTCGAGGCCGTCGAGCTCGGCGGGCGCGACGATCGCCGTCTCCTCGGCGTCCGAGGTCGGCGGCGCCACCGGCTTGGCGATGGTGGTCTTGTCGTCCCGCTTGGGGCGCGCGACCATCGCGGTCTTCTCGGCCTGCGGCGGGCCCGCGGGCACGGCCGGGTGCTGGGTGGTGGCTTCCAGGTCCTCGTTCACCGGAGGCGGCACCGGGCGGCCCGCAGCGGGGCGCGGGGCGCGGCGCGGCGGCTTGGCGGGCGCGGGGGCGGCCTCGCCGGTCAGCGCCTGGGTTATTCGGGTCGGCTCGGCAGCGGGAGGCTCGGCGGGCGCGCCGTTGCGGGCGGGCGGCTGGCCGGGGGCTCCGCCGCGCATGGGCGGCTCGATCGGAGCGACGTTGCCGACGGGCCGCTCCGGCACGCCGTTGCGGGCCGGTGGCTCTACCGGGGCGCCGTTGCGACCCGGCCGTTCGACCGGAGCGCCGTTGCGGCCGGCGGGCGGCTCTACGGGAGCACCGTTGCGGCCGGCGGGCGGCTCGACCGGTGCGCCGTTGCGGCCAACAGGCGGCTCTGCTGGGGCGCCATTGCGGCCAACAGGCGGCTCTGCAGGGGCGCCGTTGCGAGTCGGGAGGTCGGCGGGGGCGCCGTTGCGAGTCGGGAGGTCGGCGGGGGCGCCATTGCGCGCGGCCGCTCCGCCGGCGAACGCTGCGGCGGCACCGCCGAGGTTCGGGCGAGCGCGGCCCGGAGGGCCGTCGGCGGGCTGCGCAGGGCCCTCAGGGCGCGCGCGGCGGCGGCGCGGGGCGGGAGCGGCGCGACGCGCCCTCCGGCGCGGTCCAGCCGCGCGGGTCCGACTGCTCCGCCGGGCCCGGCGGGATGTTCTGGGGCGGTCGCGCGGCGCGGCGCGGTTTCGACGCCTGCGGCGGCTGCGGTGCCTGGGGTGCTTGCGGGGGTTCCGGCTCGGCGGCGCGCCGGTGGTTGGAGCCGTTGCCCGGGGCCTTGCCGTGCTTGGAGAGCAGGTCGATGACGCGGGTGCCGCCCGTGCCGTCGTCGCTCAATGCGCGCCTGCGTCGACCGGTCGAAGCGGCGGTGGCGTTGTCGGCGACGTCCTCGTCGGGGCGGGAACGCCGGTGCCCGAATTCGCCATGCCGGGGGTCTTGCGGCACGCGTTTTCCCTCCCACCTGCGAAAGCCAACGGTCTACGACTACTGCCGACGCGCTCGATACCCCCCGACGCGTATCGGTCGGCGCCTACGAGATAGTACGGCCGATCGCCCGAATTGACGATAGTGGGCGACAATTTCTTCACAATCAGTGCACGATCACGCCCTGGACCTCGTCGAATGCGGCCAACTGTGCTATGCAGGTTGACCGGAGTAAACGTTTCTCGGATACACCCTGTGCTTTCGCGTGATCGCGATCAGTAGCCGGCACCCCGCCGAGCCGCGGCACCGCGCCGTCCCGCCGCAATTCCGGCCAAACGGACTTCCGCTCCGGTCCGGTACGCGACCGCGTTGCGCCCCGACTGCTTCGCGGCGTAGAGCAGAGCGTCCGCGCTGATCAGCTGTTGCTCGGCCGACACCGGCGCGGAATCGGCCGTGGTGTGCTCGTGCGCCACGCCGGCGCTGACCGTCACCCGCAGCCCCGGTGCCATCTGCGCCCACGGGAACCGCTCCACCCGGGAGCGTGCGGTTTCGCACACCGCGACGGCCGCCGCGGGTTCGATGTTCGGCAGCACCAGGACGAACTCCTCGCCGCCGTAGCGGGCGCAGAACGCGCCGGTCGGCAGCACCTCCTGCAGCAGGTCCACGACGCGTTGCAGCACCCGGTCGCCGAGCAGGTGCCCGTAGGTGTCGTTGACCTGCTTGAACCAGTCCAGGTCGACCAGCGCCACGGCCAGCCCGTGGTCGGTGCCGACGTGGTCGGCCAGCAGGTCGGCCAGTCGTTCGTCGAGGTAGCGGCGGTTGTAGCTGGCGGTCAGGCTGTCCCGCAGGCTCTGCTCGCGGGCCTCGGCGTGCTCGCGGCGCAGCCGGTTGACCTCGTGCCGCAGCTGCTCCGGCACCCGCGGCGGGTCCGCGGTGGACTTGAGGTCCAGGGCCGACCGCAGGTGGTGGTACGCCTGCCGCCACTGGCCGCGCGACGCGAGCAGGTTCGCGATCGATTCGTGCAGCTCGGCCATCCCGGTCCCGTTGGCCAGGTCCTGCCGGGAGCGCCTGCCAGGAGGCAGCGCGGTGGGCGGTTCGTCGTCACGCAGTGGCTCCGGCCCGGCGAAACCGTTGCGCAGCCCGGTCATCGCACTCACCTCCCGTCCGTGGTGTCGTCGGGTGGGACGGATCGCTTGAGCTGCTCTGACTCGCGCACCGCCCTAATTCGCTCGACCGGCTGACCCTGGCCTGGTCCGAATTGGCGAGCGCCGCGCGAATCTGCAGCTGCCTTGGATGTGTACCGGGCGGAGGGGTGTGTGTGGAAGCAAAACGGATGGGACCCACCCGCACGGACGAGCAGACCAGTGTGTGTTTCTCATCACTGCATTGCAAGTTCATCGGTTACGCCCGTCCTTCGCGTTACAGCGCTTGAGCGCGCAACAATTATCAGCTTGGACAAGGCGCGAATCCGTGCATTCGGCCGTCCATCAGCACCAGGTGTTGCGAACCGATCTGGTGGCCGGTGGTGCTGCCCGCCGACCTGGTGGTCACCTCGACTCCGACCACCCAGATCTCGCCGCGCGGCTTGGCGCCGTCCGGGGCGAAACCCGGGTCCGGCCGAAGCGTCGACAATGCCGGGTCGAGTTCGACCGTGATCGTTCCGAGATCGCAGGTCTGGTCCTGGAAATCGGGATGTTGCGTGCGGCGGAAGAACTCCTGTTGCGCCTGGGGTCCTTGCGCCGCAGCGGAGTTGTTCTCCGCGAAGTACTGCTCGGACAGTCGCAGCGACTCGGATTCGGTTGGCGGCTGGGCACATCCGGCCGCGAAAAGCAGCGCCGACACGCCGACGAGGAAAACCGATCGGTGGCGAATTCGGCGCGCCGCAACGGAATCGCGGGTCGTGGTGCGCTGCGCGGCCACTCAGCCGCCGCTGCTGTCGATCTCCGCGCCGACCGGCACGGTGGCGTCCTCCGGGTCGTCCAGCCAGCCCTCCGGGAGCACGACCTTGCCCGCCGATCCCTGGCGGCCGCGCGGGCCCTCGCCGTCGGCCGGGAACGGCACGTCCGGGTCGAGCCCGGCGAGCAGGTCGTCGAGCTGGGCGAGGCTGGACACCAGGCCGAACTGGTGGCGCAGGTCGGAGCCGACGGGGAAGCCGCGCAGGTACTGCGCCATGTGCTTGCGCAGGTCGCGCAGGCCCTTCTCCTCGCCCATGTGGTCGGCGAGCAGCTCGGCGTGCCGCCGGAGCACGGCGGCGACCTCGCCCAGCTTCGGCCCGGGCGGGATCGGCCGGCCGGCGAACGTGGCCTGCAGGTCGCGGAACAGCCACGGGCGGCCGAGGCAGCCGCGGCCGACCACCACGCCGTCGCAGCCCGTCTCGGCCATCATCCGGAGCGCGTCGTCGGCGCTGAAGATGTCGCCGTTGCCCAGCACCGGGATCGTCTTGACGTGCTCCTTGAGCCGCGCGATGGCGGTCCAGTCGGCGGTGCCGGAGTAGCGCTGGGCCGCGGTGCGGCCGTGCAGCGCGACGGCCGCGGCGCCGTTCTCCTCGGCGAGGCGGCCCGCGTCGAGGTAGGTGATGTGGTCGTCGTCGATGCCGATGCGGAACTTCACCGTCACCGGGACGCCCACCGGTTCGGCCGCGCGGACCGCGGCCGAGACGATCTCGGCGAACAGCCGCCGCTTGTACGGCAGGGCGGAGCCGCCACCCTTGCGGGTGACCTTCGGCACGGGGCAGCCGAAGTTCATGTCGACGTGGTCGGCGAGGTTCTCGTCGACGATCATCTGCACGGCCTTGCCCATGGTCACCGGGTCGACGCCGTAGAGCTGCATGGAGCGGGGGTGCTCGTCCGCGTCGAACGTGATCATCTCGAGCGTCTTCGGGTGCCGTTCGACCAGCGCGCGGCTGGTGATCATCTCGCACACGTACAGCCCGGCGCCGTACTCCCGGCACAGCCGCCGGAAGGCGACGTTGGTGATGCCGGCCATCGGCGCGAGCACCACCGGCGGATCGACCTCGTAGGGGCCGATCTTCAAGGCGGGCTTGCTCAGCGTCGCGGTCATCCCGCCATTGTCGCTGACGCCGGTTCCTGATCAGTCGAGACCTGCGTCGTGGGTGGCGGCTGAAACCTGTGGTCGGGCGGGTGTCAGCTGGTCTTCACAAGCTGACTGATCCGCTGCGGCGAAACGCGCAGGATGCGGGCGGCGTCTTGCTTGGACATCCCACTGCTCAGCAGGTGCCGCACGACTTGCCGCGTTTTTTCCGCGGCCTTCCGTTGCGCTTGGTCGGCGTCGCGGGTCGCTTCTTTGGCGCGTCTCACCTCGTCACCCAGGGGGCCCGGAAGGTCGAATTCGATCTGCACGCTGATCTCTTCGAGCGGGATCTCTTCCATGACGGCGACCAGATCCGCCGCCATGCGCTGAGCTTCGGCCGTGGAGCGACCCTGCGTGGCGCCTACCCTGTCCACCTCGACGACCCACCACTTGCCTTCACGGCGCGCCGTTGCTCGGTACGTTCTCATTGCAACCATCCTTCCGGAAGACACGCCATCTGCTTGCCGATACTGCGGCAGACGCCAGCGGTGATCAGGCGATGATTGGGAACTGCGGTGCGATGTCGTCTGCAGGGGCACATGTACACCTCGTGTCCTCCTCTATTGCGGAGAGGCTCGCAACCGTTGGACATCAGGGCGGCGACAACACCCGCTCGCTTCATCGGCTTGAACACCATGACGCTAATCTAGGGGGGCTAGATAGTCAATATAAAGTCCCTCTAGATAGATCGAGTCGATCGAGTGAAGCCGACGTTGATCAGCCGAGACCTGGCCCTGCTGCTCCGATACGGGCCATCGGCGCTGGTCTTTCTGCTCGCGGGGTCGTCGCGGTGCTGATGCCGGGAAGGCGAGGCGAAAGGGCCCTCGCGGTCCTCCGGTTGTTGCGGACCGCCGCACCGCGCCGGGGAGTTCGGGGTTTATCCCGCGGGTGATCGCCCGATCATTCGCGGCCCTGGCCGGAAGCGGTCAGTCGCCCGCGGCGGGGCTTCCGGCGGTTCACGCTTTCAAACATGGCGGATCCCAACTGCATTCACATGAAGCCCGAGGACTTCGAGCACCTGTCCCGGGTGCTCACCGCGGTCGGCGAGGACATGCAGACCGGGTGGAACCGGCACCGGGCGGCGATCGAGGCGAGCGAGTCGCGCATCGGCCGCGATCCGCTGGGGAGTGCGTTCCGGCGCGAATACGGCCCAGCCCGGGAATCCGTGCTGGCCCTGGCGGATCCGTTGCCGGGGCGGTGGCTCACGCAAGGGAAGAACGGCACGGACGCGGTGGCGCTCTACTTCCTCGCCCAGCAGGACGCCACCGGCTGCTTTCCTCGATAGGAGGGATCGTGTTCATCCCGGAACCGGCCGATCCGAACGGACTCTGGAATGCCGTGAAATCGACGGATGCCGAGTTCTGGTGGTGGCCCGAAACCGACCAGGACCGCATGCGCGACCTGGCCGGATCCTGGCGCGATGCCTCGCTGGCGTTCACCACGCCGCCCGTCCATTCCGGCGAATTCGGCGAGGCGTGGCCGGACTCGGCGGGAGATATATTCGCCACGCACGTCGGCCACATCGTTGCCGCGACCGGTGTGGTGCGGCTGAGTTGTGTGCAGCAGAGCAATCATGTCGCCTTGTTCGCGAACATCGTCGAGGACACCAAGAACAAGATCAGCAACCTCATCCTCAGCAACAGCGAGGCGTACGGAGCGCTCCCGAAGATGCGGGAGAGGCTCGCCTCGTTCGCCGCGGACGTGGCCATCAAGGTCCGGCAGATCATGGCGGACGCCACCCAGGCCGTCGAGTACCTCGATTCCGGTGTGACCAGTCAGCGCAAACCCGGGGACGCGTTCGGGGAGTTCGGCGACATCGTGGAGTACATGACCGACGAGATGGTCAACAACTCCAAGGATTCCAGGGTGCTCGACCTGCAGGAGCAGAACCGGTCCGACGGAGTCCTGAGCGGTCTGGAGAAGGCCGGCGCCTATGTGGACTGGGGCAACCTCGTCAAACCCGGCGGGGAATGGGACCACAAGTCGAAGATCCTGGGCATGACGGTCGAGGACAACACGTACACGCCCATTCCCGGGGTGCCCGGCGAGATCCGGTACGACACGTGGTCGAACATCCACTACGGCTACGTCGGGCTGGAGGCGGGGTTCAGCGAGGACGAGCTGCACGCCGGCGCGAACGTCGCCGACTACGGCACGCAGGACCGGACCGACCCGACGGACCAGGCCGCCGTGCAGTTCGGCATCGACCTGCACGAGAAGTACGGGCCGGAGGAGCTCACGCCCGAAATCGTGCAGCAGGAGATCGTCGCGAACTACGACGACCTGGTCCGGTCCGGCGTGATCCGTCCGATGTGACCCTGATCAGCGGATCTGGCGGTACTGCTGGGCGTCGTCGCGGTCGCGGAGCACCACGCCCGCCGCCTGGAGCCGGTCGGCCAGGTCCGCAGCCGCGCCCGCCTGCTCGTCGATCAGCGCCCGGGCGCGGGCGCGCAGCAGCCCGTTGGCGTGCTCGTCGAGGCCCGGCTGCCCGTCCGTCCAGCGCTGGAACTCCCGCTCGTGCGGATCGCTCATGCCCGCCCACGGGTAGCCGAAGCGTTCGAAGGTGGTGCGCACGGCGGTCTTGGAGAGGTCGGAGGCCTTGTGACGGGCGATCTGCTTCGTCTGCGCGTCGAGGAACACCAGTTCCTTGCCGTCCAGGAACACCGAGCCGATCGCGTCGCGCGGGATGTGGCGGTCGGCCCCGTCCTGCCGCAGGCCGACGCACGCGGAGTTGACCGTCAGCACCAGGGCTTCCTTCTGCGCCATGCTCGCCAGCCAGGCGCCGATCAGGAGGCCGACGAGGGTGAGGACGGGCACCGCCCAGACGGTCGGCAGGGCGGCGGCCAGCCGCAGCGGGCCGGGCGCATCGCCCACGGCGTCGACGATCCACTCCACGACCGGTTTGACGAGGAATCCCAGGCCGAATCCTGCGGCGCCGCAGCCGATTCCGAGCAGCCACAGCACGGCGTTGGGCATGCGGAGGGTCACGGAGGTTCCGGTGGTGGTCATGCGGGTTCTCCAGCTGGTTCGCACGGGTGGGCGAGCAATTTCGCGACTATCCGGCGCAGCATCGGCCGCGGGTCGCGGTCGGGGTCGGCGTTGACGAAGGCGCCGTCGATGACGACCTCGATCGCCTCCGCCGTCTCATCCGGATCCAGCGCCGGATCGATGGCTCCGGCGCGGATGCCGCGCTCGACGAGTTCCGCGAACCCCGCGCGCAGGATCGCCGCGTTCTGGCCGATGACCTGCGCCAACTCGGGGTCCTTGCCGGCCTGCCGCAGGATTTCGACGAGGAGGCCGGGGGCGATCGGATCCATCGCCTCGACCGCCAGCTCGTCCACCATCGTGAGGATCGACGCAACCGGGTCCTCGCCCGCGGTGCCCCGCCGCACCAGCTCGCGGGACGCGGGCAGGTCCTGTTCAAACACCGAGCGGAACACGGCGCGCTTGTCGGCGAAGTAGTAGAAGACGCTCCCCGAGCTGACGCCCGCGGCCTTCGCGATCTCCGCCGCGGACGTGTTCTCGAAGCCCCGCTCCGCGAACAACGTCGCGGCCGCCTGCGTGATCGCCTTGCGCCGCGCTGCGGAGCGTTCCGGGTCGACTGTTCGAGCCATGCCACCAGGCTAGCAAATTAACTGAGTGATCAGTTAAAGAATCGGATCGGAAGAAGGGCGCCTCCGGTCGGATGGCCGCGAGGCGCCCCGCTAGCTACCTTCTCGTATCGCGGAACCCTGGTTCCGTTTCCGCAATTTCAATGGAAATCGGACCTCTGATTTCCATTGAAATTGCGTTCCGCCGCAGCGCGGTCCGGTCAGAACGTGGCGTTGGTGCAGGCCAGGCGGCCGCCCGCCGTGCCGGCCTTGCCGGGCTCCGTGTGGGTGTGCATCTCGTGGATCACGAACGACTTCGCGTCCTGCCGGTTGTCGAAGGACCAGTTGCCCTCCGCGGTGGCCGTGCCGTTGCCCTGGGCGTCGGTGTGGAAGTCCAGCCACACCTCGTTCTGCGGGTTCGCGTAGGCCGGGTCGACCGACGGCTTCACCGGGTCGGCCTTCTCCTGGAAGTGCGGGCCCGCGTCTTCGCCGGTGGGGCCGCAGGGCTTGGTGTGCACGTGGGCGCCGTAGTCGCGGTTCGGCTGCAGGCCCTCGACGTTCACCGTGATCTTGGTCTGGCCGTTGGTACGCTCCGAGGACAGGTCGACGCGGGAACCGGCCGGGACCTGCTCGGGGTTGTAGGTGATCGCGGTGGCGCCCTCCTTGTACGGCTCGAAGGTCGCCGACGTCTGCTTGGCCGCCTGGTGCTCGCCGTGTTCCTGCGTCGCGGGCTGCTCGGACGGCGCAGGGGCCTGCCCGCCGCCGCATCCGGCGATCAGCACGGCCGCCGTGCACAGGCCGAGGACCGAGCCGGTCAGGCGAGAGCTCTGGTGAAGCATGAGGTATCCGTCCTTTGTCGTCACTGTCCGAATCGACGCCGATTCTGCCCGTGATCGCCGACGCGCCGAAACCGGCGTCCAGCGGTGGCCCGGATCGAGCGTATGGCCGCGGGTGGCGCATGTCCTGTCGTATGAACAGGGGTACGAAAGCCGCGGATCGCGTCCCAGATGGCGAGCGGCCGACCGGGCGGGCGGGGCGAGATCATAGATTGTGGGCATGGGGTTATCGCGGGGCGCGGATCGGACCTGGCTGGTGGCGTTGGCCACCGCGATGTGGGGCACCGATGCCCTGTGGCGGCAGCCGCTCGCGACGAGCCTGCCGTCGGCGAGCGTGGTGTTCTGGGAGCACGTGATCATCGTGGTGCTGCTGGCGCCGTTCCTGCCGCGCGCTTTGCGTGCGCTGCGGGCCTGCGGCTGGCGGGAACGCGTCGCGGTCGTCGTCGTCGGGGTCGGTTCGTCCGCGCTCGCGACCGCGCTGTTCACCACCGCTTTCAAGTACGGCGACCCGGTGACGCCGCTGGTCCTGCAGAAGCTGCAACCGATCTTCGCGGCCGTCGCCTCGTTCGCCCTGCTGCGCGAGAAGTTGCGCGGGCGCTACTTCGCCTTCGCGATCCCGGCCCTGATCGGGGCCTGGCTGCTGGCGTTCAAGAACCCGCTGCACATCGAGGTTTCGCAGGTGGTGCCCGCGCTGCTGGCGCTGGGCGCCGCGGTGCTCTGGGCGGCCGGGACGGTGCTGGGGCGGTTCGTCAGCCGCAGCGTTCCCGCTCGGGACGTCACCACCCTGCGGTTCGCCATCGGGCTGCCGGCGGCGTCGGTGATCCTGCTGTTCAGCGGGTCGCCGGTGGCGGTGGGCTGGCACAACGCGTTCGGGCTGGTGCTGCTTGCGCTGATCCCCGGGTTGCTCGCGCTTTGGCTCTACTACATCGGTTTGAGCACCACTCCTGCTGCGCGGGCGACGCTCGCCGAGCTGTCGTTCCCGGCGACGGCGGCGATCGTCGGCGTCTTCGTGCTGGGGGCGGAGTTGAGCGCGACCCAGTGGGTCGGGTTCGTGATCGTGGTGGCGATGGTGGCCGGGCTCGGCTGGCACGAGCGGGTCAGCACCACGAAGCTCGTCGAGGTCCCGGAACCGACGCGGGTCTGACCACAGCGGACCGTCCGCGTTGGACGGAGATTGCTGGTGCCGGGCCATGGATTCCTTGGGGCGCTACGGCGGTCTCAGATGTGGCGGCGGTTCGGACCGGTGTTCTCGACGTGGTGGAGCCACCGCCCGGGTGCGGGGCGGCGTTTTCGCGCGAAACCGGCGCCCGGCAGGCGTGGGAAATGCCGTTTTCGCGCGAAAACGGCGTTTCGACAGCACTCGCCGCCGGAGGTGTGGGCGGCGGGTTCAGGGGGCTGCGCGCCAGCCGCGCTTGCGGCCTCGGGGGATGATCACCGCCGCGATCGTCACCGCCGCGATCACGACCGCCGCCGCCGTTGCCACCACTGCCGCCGTCACCTCTGGCGTTGTGTCCACGGGCGGTGGCATGTGGACTGCTGCCGGGACGGCGGGCGGCTTTCCTCCTGCGGTGGGGAATTCCGCCGTCAGCGCCGCCTCCGGATCGATGACTCCGCTGCCGAGCAGCGGGTCCGGGGCGTTGCCGGGCGGCGGGTAGGCGGTGTCGCGCAGCCGGCGCGCCACGTCTTGCGGGGACAGCGCCGGGCGGTACGACAGGACGAGCGCTGCGGCTCCCGAGACCTGCGCCGCCGCCACCGCGTCGCCGCCCGAGACGAACAGGCCGTTGCCGCGCGGGCCGATGCCGGTCATCATCGCGCCCGGGGCTGCGAGGTCGACCTTGATCTCGGGTGCCGAGGCGCGGACCGGGGCGCCGTTCGGGGCGATCGCCGACACCGCGATCACCTCGGGATATGCGCCCGGGAACGACGGGACCGCCTTGTCCGGGTCGCCGGTCGAAGCGGGCGCGATGACGACGGCTCCGGCCGCCGTGGCATCCCGGACGGCGGCGGCGAGGGCGCCGTTGCCCCCGGTGACCGCGGCCGAGACCTGGATGACCCGCGCCCCGCCCGCGACGGCCGAGCGGATGCCGTTGGCCACGCCGTCCGCCGTGGCGTTGCCCGCCTGGTCGGTGGCGCGGACGGCCACGATGCGCGCGCCGGGGGCGATGCCGGTGAATCCGCCGCCTTGGCGGGGTGTGGCGGCGATCAGGCCCGCGACGAAGGTGCCGTGGCCGACGCAGTCCTCCCCGGCGTTGGCGACCCGGCCGGCCAGGGCCGGGGACGTCGCGTCCACGCCGGTGTCGACGACCGCGACCGTCACACCTGCGCCGTTCGCGTGCTGCCAGGCGCGGTCGGGGCGGAGCATCGCCTGTGCCCACGGGATGTCATTGGTGTCCACTGTGGATGCCGTGCGGCAGCCCTGGTAGCTCGACAGGACCGGGGTGATCGGTGGCAGGTCCGGCGCGGCGCTCGCCGCCGGAGCCGAAAGCACCGAGATGACCCCGAAAACGGCCGCCCACTTGGCACAAGTTCGCACGCCTCGAAGCTATGCCCTGGCGCTCGAAGGCAACACGTCCCGAAAAGGGGATCGCCCCGAAGCGAACGGCCCGTACGCCCCACTGGACGGAGCGAACGGCCCGTTTACTCCGTCCAGCCCACGGGGGTGTTCGGAGTGAACGGCCCGTTTGTCTCGGTAGGTGGAGTGGACAGGCCGTTCGCTTCAAGTTGGTGGCTGATGCGGTGGGGGTGGAGTGAACGGCCCGTTTGTCTCGGTAGGTGGAGTGGACAGGCCGTTCGCTTCAAGTTGGTGGCTGATGCGGTGGGGGTGGAGTGAACGGCCCGTTTGTCTCGCTAGGCGGAGTGAACAGGCCGTTCGCTTCCGGGTGTTGGTGGACGCGGGACGGGGGCTTGGGCCTTGCGGGGTTTCTTGTGCAGGCCCGGGGGTTCTGCCGGTCAGAGTGGGAGGTCGGAGGGTTGGAGGTTCCGGAGGTCTTCGAGGGTTGGCGACTGGAGGGTGCTGATGCGGCCCGCTTGGCGGGTCATCGTCGACTCCAGGAGCTGGCGGGCGTAGCGGGCGTTGCCGAAGTTCCGGTCTCGCGGCACCTGCTCGAAGTGGTCGAGCAGCGCCGCTCGGACGGCCTCGCTGCACTCGTAGCCGTTTGTCTCCGCCGTGCGCTCGAAGATGCTGACCAGCTCCGATGCCGTGTAGTCCTCGAACTGCACGTGGCGGGAGAACCGCGAGCCCAGGCCCGGGTTCGAGTCCAGGAAGTCCTGCATCTCCGCCGGGTAGCCCGCGACGATCACCACCACCTCGTCGCGGTGGTCCTCCATCAGCTTCACCAGCGTGTCGATCGCTTCGCGGCCGAAGTCGTTGCCGCCGGAGGACGTCAGCGTGTACGCCTCGTCGATGAACAGCACGCCGCCCCGTGCCCGCTCGAACGCCTCGCGGGTCAGCTGCGCGGTGTGCCCGATGTACTTGCCGACCAGGTCGGCTCGCGCGACCTCCACCAGCTGGCCCGTCGGCAGCACGTCCAGCCCGGCCAGCACCTCGCCGTAGAGCCGGGCCACCGTGGTCTTGCCGGTGCCGGGCGGCCCGGCGAACACCAGGTGGTTGCTGATCTTCGGCGTCGGCAGGCCCGCGGCGGCCCGCCGCTTGTTCGCCTCCAGCAGGTTGACCAGGTCTTCCACCGCCGACTTCACCGAGCCGATGCCGATCATCTCGCGCAGCCGGGTCAGCGCCGACGGCTTGTCGTCCGCTTCGGGTTCCGGCTCGGCGCCCACGTCTTCGGGCAGCATCCGGGACAGCTCCGGCCCGTTGGCGTCCGGCAGCGCGGCCAGCCGGACGGCCTGCCGGTCGATCATCTCCTCGAAGAGCTTGCGGGCGGCGCGGCCGTTGCCGAAGTCGGCGCCGCGGTGCATCCGCCCGAAGTGCTGTTCGAGGGCCTCGCGAGTGCCTTCGCCGAGCTCGTAGCTGTGCGCCTCGCACATCTTCCCGACGATGGTGACCAGCTCGGGCACCGAGTAGTTCTCGAACTCGATGGTGCGGTTGAACCGCGAGGCCAGGCCCGGGTTGGACGCCAGGAATCCCTGCATCTGCTCGGAATACCCCGCCGCGATGACCACCACGTCGTCGCGGTGGTCCTCCATCAGCTTCACCAGCGTGTCGACCGCCTCGCGGCCGAAGTCTGGGCCGCCGCCCTCCTGCGCGTTCAGCGTGTACGCCTCGTCGATGAACAGCACGCCGCCGAGCGCCTTGTTGAACGCCTCGGTGGTCTTGATCGCGGTGCCGCCGACGATCTGCGCGACCAGGTCGGCGCGCGCGACCTCCACCAGGTGGCCACTGCGCAGCGCGCCGAGCGAGGCGAGCACCTCGCCGTAGAGGCGGGCGACGGTCGTCTTGCCGGTGCCGGGCGGCCCGGCGAAGATCAGGTGCCGGCTCATCGGCAGCGCGGGCAGCCCGGCCGCCTCGCGGCGCTTGGCCATCTCCGTCAGGTTCACCAGCGTCGTGACCTGCTCCTTCACCCCGTCCAGGCCGACCAGCGCGGTCAGCTCGACCAGCGGCCCGGCCTCGGCGTCGGTGGTGTTGGCGTTGTCGCGGCTGTCCAGGTTCTCGATCTCCAGCCGGTCGCCGCCGCTGCTAGTGCTGTTCGGCGTGTTGACGCCCGAGCCGCCGTTGCCGGTGGCCGTGCAGTTGGTCACCGAGACCGGTTCGGTCGTCTCGACGCGGACGCCGTCGCGGGTGTTGTCGACCAGTTCGCACTCGTCGAGCGTGGCGCGGCCGCCGTTGCTCACCAGCACGCCGTGGCCGTCGTTCTTGCGGATCTTGCTGCGCAGCATGGTCAGTTCCGCGTGGTCGGCGACGGTCACGCCGTCGCCGGTGCAGTCGCGCACCTCGCAGTCCCGGAACATGCCGGTGCCGCCGGGTTCCACGGCCACGCCGGTGGCGGCCCGGATCACGGTGCCGCTGACGTACGGGTCGGCGTCCTCGCCGATCCGCAGGCCGACCTTGGCGACGTCGCCGATCTCGGACTCCTCCAGCCGGCCGTGCCCGCCGCCGAACACCGCGATCCCGTCGCCGCGCGCCTCCTGCACGGTCACGCGGCGCAGCATCGGGTTCGCCCCGGCGCCGACGCTGATCCCGGTGCCCTCGACGTCGCGCACTTCGAGCCGGTCGAACTCCGCGACCGACTCGTCGGTGAGCACCACGCCTTCCTTCGTGCTGTCGTGCACGGTGGTCTCGCGGAAGCTTGGCCCGGCCAACTCCCCGACGTGGATGGCGGCCTGCTTGGTGCCGAACACCCGCAGTTGTTCGTAGCTGCCCTTGGCCTTGTCGGTGATCAGCAGGCCGTGCGCCTTGCTGCGGCCGACGCGGCAGCCGGTCAGCACCGGCTCGCTGCCGCCGAGCACCACGATGCCGTGCTCCCGGGTGCCGGTGATCGAGCAGTCCCGCAGCGTCGGGCGGCCCGTGCTGTTCAGGTAGGCGCCGATCGCCACGTCCTTGACGGAGGTGTTGCTGATGGCGGTGCTGCTGGAGCCTTCCAGTGCGATGGCGGGCTTGTCGGTGCGGGAGATCTGGCAGTCCTCGACGGTGCCGCGGGATTCGGCGTTCGCGCAGATCCCGTTGCCGCGGCTGTCGCGGAGCACGCAGCGGCGGATCGTGGGCGCGGCGCGGTCGCTGATCACGATCGCCGAGCTGCCGAGGTGCTCGATCACGCTGTCCTCGACGACGCTGCCCGCTTCGGAGGTGTCGACGATGCCGGCGCCGGAGGAGTTGGTGACCCGGCAGTCGCGCATCGCCAGCGAGCCGGATTCCCGCGCCAGCACGGCGGTCCAGGCCGAGCCGGTGACCTCGCAGTCGTCCATCGCGGCCTGGCCGCGCGGAACGTCCACAGTGGGCAGTTCGGGGTCGCGGCCGCGCAGCACCAGGCCGCTGAGCTGCACGGCCTCGGACACCACCCGCACCGCGCTGCCGCGGACCGGGACGAGCTCCACGGTGCGCGAGCCCTCGGCGGCGGTGATGGTGACGACCTTGGTGATCACCAGGTTCTCCTGGTAGCGGCCTGGGTGCACCGAGATGACCGCTCCCGGGCGGGCCTGCTCCAATGCCGCCGTGATGGTCCGATGACCGTCGGGCCCCTCCGGGCGGACCGAAAGCACAGGCCGTGCCACGCCACTCTCCTCCATCGACCGCGCGGATCCAACGACCGCTAAACCCGCTTTGCGTTGAAACGGTGTTCCCAGCCTGCCCTGCGCGATGCGCGAGCGTTAGTCCCAACAACGTCGCCCGCCGACCCCTTTTCATGGGACTCCCGGAGCGTGGTTGCCGGGAGGTTAAATGGAACGGACGATTCGGAGAGCCGGCCGTCCCACCCGGACCTGGCGAACGCACTTGAGGACTGTTTCGAGAGTGGCTTGCGCAGCGGTGCGGGTGGCGGAACCCCGGCGTGGGATCCCCGAAAGCAGGAAGGACCGCGCTCGCGGAGAACCCCGCGGGCAGGTCCACGAGAACCCGCGGCGGCGCGAGCCGCGACCCGCACCGCGAGCGGCCACCGCCGCCGAAGGAACAGATCTCAGGGGTGACCAGACGTGGCCAGGGTGAGCAAGGCGCTGGCTGCGGTGTGCCTCGCATCGGGCGCGGTCGGGTGGGCGCTCGGCCGCTGGACCCGCCGCTACCCGCAGCCGGAACTCCGCTGGCTGCGGCAAGAACTCACGGCCGCGAGCAACGCGCTGATCGAAGCGGAGCAGGGCCGGGCCGACCTGCGGCGCGCGCAGCGCGAACTGATCACCGCCATCTCCCACGAGCTGCGCACCCCGCTGGCGACCATCCGCGCCGCGGCGGAAGCGCTGCAGGACGGCGTGGCGCAGGAACCCGAGCGATACCTGGAAAGCCTGGTCGGCGGCGCGCAGCGGCTGAACCGGGTGACCGGCGACCTCTTCGAGCTGGCCAGGATCCAGGCGGCGCCGGTGGAGCGGATGCCGACCCGGCTGGCGGACCTGCTGGATTCGGCGCTGGCGACGGCACTGCCGGTCGCCCTGGACCGCGGAGTGCGGCTGCACGGCGTCGGCCTGGACAGCGCGACCGATCCGGTGCTGGTCGACATCGCGGTGACGACGCGGGCCCTGACGAACCTGGTGATGCACGCGGTGCGGCACACGGTGCCTGGCGAGCCGGTGACGGTGACGGCGGTGGTGTCTGGCGACGAGATCGAGGTGATCGTGGTCGACGGCTGCGGAGGGCTCATGGACCTCGGCGACTCCGCCGAGCCGGGCGACACGGGCCTGGCGATCACCCGTGGCCTGATCCGGGCGCACGGCGGAGACATCCGGATCGACCAGGTCACCGACGGCTGCCGCTTCATCGCCCGCGTCCCGGCGGGCATTTCGTGATGTAGCGGCGGGCGGCCGGGTGCGGCTCGACGGCCTGCGGAGTCTGGTCAACGGTGACCGGGCGCGTGGGGTCGGGGGTATCGCGCCCGGTCACCGGGGTGGGCCG
>NZ_SMKW01000261.1 GCF_004348985.1 Saccharopolyspora elongata
GCGACGAGTTGGGGTGCGTTGACCGCGCGCCAGCGGGTCTGGGCTGACTCGATGAGTTTGAACGCCATCGCTAGTCCGGCCGCCCGTGAGCCGGGGCCTTTGGTGACTTTGCTGCGGTGCCGCACGGTCGCGAACGTGGATTCGATGGGGTTGGTGGTGCGCAGATGCACCCAGTGCTGGGCGGGATAGTCGTAGAAGGCCAGCAGCTCGTCGACATCGTCGGTGATCTTGGCGATTGCCTTGGGAAACTTGGCGCCGTAGGCGGCTTCGAACGCTTTCACCGCGTCCAGGGCATGCCGGCGGTCCTCGGTGTTGTAGATCTCGGCCAGTGCCTTCTTCGCACCCGGCTGCGCCGACTTCGGTAGCGCGGCGAGCACATTGCCGATCTTGTGGAACCAGCAGCGCTGCGCTCGGGTGTCGGGGAAGA
>NZ_SMKW01000060.1 GCF_004348985.1 Saccharopolyspora elongata
CAGGTGTGTATAAGAGACACACATACAACTCCCCCACCACACCCACAGGAACCAAACCCAAAAACCCATCCAACACATACACCCGCATATTGCGCATGGCCCGGCCGATCGGAACCGTGTTCCCGATCGAATCGGCAGTCCTTACCTCGTGGTAGGCGCAGAACGTGGTTGTTTCCGTGGGTCCGTAGACGTGCACGAACCTGGTGTTGGGGCAGGTTTCGACGGCGCGCCGGAATGCCTGCGTCGACACCACTTCCCCGCCCGTCCACACCTCCCGCAGTGCCGAAACCAGTTCGATGCGCTCGCCGACGAGGTGGTTGAAGAGAGCCGTGGTCAAGAAGGCGTGCGTCACCCGGTTCCGCGTGATGGTCGAATGCCACGCGTCGAGATCGACCGCTTCCCCGGGGGCCAACACGAGCCGCGCGCCACGGAGCAGCGGAACCCAGATCTCGTAGGTCGACGCGTCGAAGGCCAGCGGCGAGTGCACCAGCACCCGCGCGTCCGCATAGCTGTCGAACGCGCGGTCCCCGGTCAGCTCGACCACGTCCTCGTGCGTCGCCGCAACGCCTTTGGGGATTCCCGAGGAACCGGAGGTGTAGATGACGTAAGCCGCTTGCCCGGGGTGCAGTGCGCCTCCGCGCTCCGCATCGGTGAGCTCGGCCGTCGGCTGCGCGGCGAGCCGCTGCTGCACCTCCGGCGAGTCGAGCACGACGGTCGGCGTGCCGCCGTCCTCGACGCCAGGCCGGGTGGCGGCGGTCGTCAGCAGCAGCACAGGCGTGGCATCGCGCAGTATCGACCGGACCCGTTCGGCGGGATTGCCCGGATCGATCGGCAGGTACGCCCCACCGGCCTTCAGCACGGCCAGGACGGCGACCACCGCTTCGACCGAGCGGGGTAGCGCCAGGCCCACCACCCGTTCCGGGCCGACGCCCGACGCCACCAGGTGGCGTGCGAGCTGGTTCGACCGGGCGTCGAGTTCCGCGTAGGTCAGTTCCGCCTCGCCGGACACGACCGCGATCGCCTCGGGCCGGAGAGCCACCTGCCGGCCGAACAACTCCGGCACGACCGCCGACGGGGTCACCACTGCCGGGTCGTTCAAGCCCAGGAGGCGTTCCCGCTCGACGTCGCCGACCAGGTCGACGTTGCCCACGGGGCAGTCCGGATTCGCGCACAACGCCTCCAGGAGGCGGCCCAATCGCCCGAGCAATTGCTCCACAGTGGACGGTCCGAACACGTCCGAACGGTAATCCAGCCGGAGGACGATCTTCTCGCCGGGGAAGACGATCAGGCTGAGGGGGTAGTGCGAACCATCGTGACCGGCGATGTCGGCGGCCCGCAGCTCGCTTCCGGCCGGGGTGATGCCCGCCGTGTCCAGCGGGTAGTTCTCGAAGACGACCAGGGAGTCGAAGAGCTTTCCGTGCCCGCTCAACCGGCCCGCGTCCGTGAGGCTGAGGTGCTGGTGGTTGACCAAGGCGGCCTGCTCGTCGCGGAAGCGGCGAAGCGCGTCAGCCAGGGGTTCGTGCGGATCGAGCCGGACCCGGACGGGCACCGTGTTGATGAACAACCCCACCATCGATTCCACGCCGGGCAGTTGAGGCGGCCGCCCGGCCACGGTGGTGCCGAACACGACGTCGGAGCGGCCGGTCAACGACCGGAGCAGGATCGCCCAGGCGCCCTGGACCAGGGTGCCGGTGGTCAGCTCCCGGCGGCGGCCGAGAACGCGCAGGTCCGCGGTCAGTTCCGCGGGCAGTTCGAGGGTCGCCTGTGCGCGCCGGCCCGGTCCGGCCGGGCCCGCTGTCGGCGCGAGCAAGGTCGGCTCGGACAGCCCGGCCAGGGCGCGCCGCCACGCGTCCTCCGCGGCCTGCCGGTCCTGCCCGGCGAGCCAGGCCAGGTACTCCCGGTACGGCGTGACCCGCGGCAGCTCGCTGTCGTCACCACCGCTCTGGTAGAGCTGGAACAGCTCGCGAAACAAGACCGGATACGACCAGCCGTCCAGCAGGATGTGGTGGTTGGTCAGCACCAGCAGGTGCCGCTGCGGTTCGAGCCGGATCAGCGCGAACCGGAGCAGCGGGGGGTCGAACAGGTCGAAGCCGGCCTCCCGCTGCTCGAGCAGCAGGCGCTCGCGCTCGGCGCGCTGCTCGTCCACGGTGCGGCCGCGGAGGTCGAACTCCGCCCACGGCAAGGTCACCGAGCGGGGGATGACCTGGACCGGGCTGTCCACCCCCTCGAACCAGAAGGCGGCACTCAGGTTCGGGTGGCGTCGCAAGATCGCCTCCGCGGCGCCGCGCAGCTCGGCGGCGCGCAGCGGTCCATCGAGCTCCAGGACGACCTGGACGACGTACTCGTCCGGGCCGCTCCCCTGGTGCAGGGCGTGGAATAGCAGACCTTCCTGGAGCGGGGACAGCGGCAACACGTCTACGAATCCGGGCTGCTCCATCGTGATCTCCTCCACGCTGACTCGAGCTGGTCGATCTGCTGCTGGGTGAGGTTGACCAGCCCGAAATCGGACGGCGTGTGGCCGCCCGCGCCGGGTTGGTCGGTTGCTGTCGTGACGCCGCGAAGCACCTCGAACCAGATCTCCGCGAGCGCCGTGAGCTGGTCCCGGTCGAGTGGCGGCTGCCAGGACCAGGTCGCGACCAGCTGCGGCCGCCCGGCGGTGGACAGCACCGCCGCGTTGAGGTCCAGCAGGTGGACCGGGGGCATTCCCGGCCCGGCGGCAGTAGCGACCCTCAGGGGTTGGCCCGTACCGTCCGCGAGCGGTGCCCACGCGGTGTCCCCGTCGGCGTCATCTGCGGCGGAGAACCGGCCCAGGTAGTTGAACCCGATCTCGGGTCTGGGCAGACCTGCGAGTTCCTCGGCCGTCTCCGGGTTGAGGTAGCGCAGCAGCCCGTAGCCCAGGCCGTGGTCGGGCACCGCACGGATCTCTTCCTTCAGGTGTTGGATGGTGCGCCGGAGTTCCGGCCCACCACGCCGAACGTCCTCGCGTTCCAGGGGGTCAGGGGTGAGGCGCACCGGGTGCAGCGTGGTGAACCAGCCGACCGTGCCCGACAGGTCCACGCCATCGGCGAGTTCTTGGTGCCGCCCGTGGCCTTCGACATCGACCACCACTGCCCGGGCCGACGACCCCAGCCGCCGTCGCCATTGCGCAACGGCGGTTCCCAGCGCGGCGAGCAGCACCTCGTGGGTGTCCGCGTGGTAGACGGCGGGCACCCGCCTCAACAGCGGCTCGGTGTCCGCCACCGGCAACCGCAGCGTCAGCTCGCCGGACTCCTGATGCCCGGCTGCTCCCCCGCGCTTGGGCACGGCGTCTGCCAGCGTCCGCTTCCAGTGGTCTAGCTCGGCGATTCGCTCCGGACTTCGCGCTTCTGCGGCAAGAATTCGCGTCCAGCGGCGCAGCGACGTGCCACGCGGCGGCAGCGACGGGGTTCGCCCAGCCGCTATCGCCTGCCACGCGGTGGCCAGATCCGCCAGCAAGATCCGCCAGGACACCCCGTCGACGGCCAGGTGGTGGATCACCAGCAGCAATCGGCCCGCCCCTCCGGCTCCGGCATCGAAGAACACGGCTTGCCACACCGTTTCGGACCTCGGGTCCAGACGAGCCTGTGCAGCGGCGAAGTACTCGTCCGCGGCCGCGTTCAACTGGTCCTCGGAAAGACCGCGCACGTCCACATGCGTCACGCGGTCCGCCACGGGCGACGACCCGACGGGCGCTACTCGCAAGCCCTGCTCGGCACCGTCGTCTACGCACAAGCGCAACGCGCCGTGCCGCTCCACCAGCGCTTCCAAGGCGGCCACCAAGTTCGGGCGGTCAATCCCCGTCGGCAAGGCCACCACCATCGCCTGGCACAGCCCGTCGAACTGCCCACCCAAACCCTGGAACCAATCCACGATCGGCGTCGAGCCGAGGGCGCCCACGCCGTCGTCCTCAACCGGCTCGGCATCCGCGTGCACGCCGGCTGCGGACGCGATGCCGGCCACGGTCCGGTGCACCAGCACGTCTTGCGGGGTGAAGGTGATGCCGGCGGCCTGTGCCCGGCTGACCAGCTGGATGGCGGAGATGCTGTCCCCGCCGAGGTCGAAGAAGCTGTCGTCGATCCCCACGTCCGGGACGCCGAGCAGCTGGTCGAAGAACCCGCACAACGCTTCCTGGACCTGGGTTCGCGGCGGGCGAGACGACGCGGCACGCGTGAACTCCGGCGCAGGCAAGGCCCGGCGGTCCAGTTTGCCGTTCGCCGTCAGCGGTAGTGCGTCCATGGGCACGATCGCCGCCGGCACCAGGTGATCCGGCACGCGGCCGCCCAGGAACTCGCGCACCTCGCGAACGTCCAGCTCCGCGGACGGCGCGGGAACCACGTACCCGACGAGGCGTTTGTCCCCCGGCCGATCCTCGCGGGCGGCGACCGCGGCGCGGGCGATGCCCGGATGCTCGGTCAGGACGTTCTCGATTTCGCCAGGCTCGATCCGGAAACCTCGCACCTTGACCTGGTCGTCGACCCGGCCGACGTACTCCAGCCAGCCACGGTCGTTCCACCGCACCAGGTCTCCGGTGCGGTACAACCGACCGCCGGCACCCGCCGACACGCTCCCCGCCACCGGGTTCTCGGCCGGGCCGAAGGGATTGGCCACGAAGCGTTCCGCCGTCAGCCCCGCCCGGCGCCAATAGCCGCGCGCCACCCCGAGCCCGCCGACGTACAACTCCCCGACCACGCCGGGGGGAACCAATGCCAGCCTGTCGTCCAGCACGTAGACCTGGGTGTTGGCGACCGGACCACCGATTCCACCGCCGTCCGCGTCCGACCCGCACCAGCCCGCCGTTGCGTACACGGTCGCCTCGGTCGGCCCGTAGGCGTTCATCACCCGGCATCCCGGGAACGCCGCCTCCAGCGCGGCCACCACCCCCGTCGGCAGCGCTTCCCCCGCGCACACGACGACACCCGAGAACCCGGAATCCCGCACCGCTGCGGCCACCTGGCCCAGCACCGACGGAACGCCGCTGATCGCGCTCGGAGCCGGCCCCGCGGACAACCGCTCCGCCAGCGCCGAGCCGTCCCGCACCACTTCGACGCAGCCCCCGCAGGCCAAGGGGACAAACAGCTCGAACACCGATACGTCGAAGCTCAACGACGTGGACGCGAGCACCCGGCCGAGCCGCTCCCCCAGGGCGCGAACCGCCCAGGACACCAGGTTCACCACACTGGTCTGGGACACCACCACGCCCTTCGGGACGCCGGTCGAACCCGAGGTGTAGATGACGTAGGCGGGATGCGAACCGCGCAGCGACGACCGGCGGTCGTCGTCGCCGAGCTCGGAGCTCGGCTGCTCGGCGAGCGCGCGGCGCACGTGCCGGTCGTCCAGCACCACGATGTCGACGGGCGGTTGCGCGACGCGCCCGGCGGTGTCCGTCGTGGCCAGCAGCAGGACCGGGTTCGCGTCGGCGAGCATGAATTCGACGCGATGGGCGGGATAGGTGGGGTCGACCGGCAGGTAAGCACCGCCGGCCTTCAGCACCGCAAGCATCGCGATGACCATGTCCGCCGTGCGCGGCAGCAACAATCCGACCACTCGCTCGGGCCCAACGCCCAGCTCGACCAGGTGGCGAGCGAGCTGATTCGCCCGCGCGTGCAGCTCCGCGTAGGTGAGGCTCTTCCCACCGCACACCAACGCGACCTCGTCCGGACTGCGCGCCACTTGGTCGTCCAGCAGCTCTGGCACCACCGAGGAAGTCAGCTCGGCGGCTGCGCCGTTCCACTCCCCCAGCAGCTTGTTCCGCTCCGCGGCGGTCAGCACGTCCAATTCACCGACTTCGGCGTCCAAGTCGCCGGCCAGCACGTCCAGCAGGGCGAGGAACCGATCCTGATGGGTGCCCAGGGCATCGCTGCTGTAGCGGTCCGCGTTCCCGTTGAAGTCGACCCGGACAGCACCACCGTCGGGGCGGTCGTAGGCCATGATGGACAGATCGTCGACCAACCCGTTGGACAAGTTGTGCAGCCGCGCGGCGCACTGCCCGAAGCTCAGGTCGAAGTCGAACGGCATCACGTTCACCTCGGGGCCCATGAGGTGGCGCATGCCGGTCGTCAGGTTGAGATCGCGAGCCAGCTGCTCCGCGCGATAACGCTGGTGCGCCAAGGCCCCGCGAACCTCCCGCGAGGCCTGCCGGAGGAGCTCGTGCACCGTGGTCCCACCATCGACCTTCACCCGCAGCGGAACCACGTTCGCCAGCGTGCCCGGGTTGCGGCGCAGCGTTGCGTTCTTGCGAGCAGCCACTGCGAAACCGACCGCGATGTCCTCCTCCCCGGTGAGCCGGTGGAGGTACACCGCGGTCGCCGCGAGCAGCATGACCGACCAGTGCGTGCGGGCGGTTCGGGCGGCCGCCTTGATCCGGTCCGCGGCTGCGGCCGGAACATGGCTGGTGTGCCGAAGGAAGCTCCGCGGCAGATCCTCCGTCATGGCGGAAATCCGTGCCACGTTGGGCCGGTCGGCGAACCTCTCCAGCCAGTACTTCCGATCCCGTTCGAAATCCCCGGAGTTCCGGTACTCGGCGTCTTCCGCCACCAGTTCCCGCAGTGACGAGAACGGCGCGGGCTCCGCGGGCAGACCTTGCACGCTCGTCGTGTAAAGATGCGCTGCGCGTTGCGAGATCAGGATGCTGCCCGCACCGTCGGTGACCAGGTGATGGTAGCCCTGGTACCAGTAGAAGCGGTCCGACGCCAGCTTGAGCAGGGCGTACGAGAACAGCCGGTCGCGGGTCAGGTCCATCGGGACGGCGAGGTCTTCGTACATCCAGCGCTCCGCCGCCGCACCCGGATCGGGTTCGGTGCTGAAGTCGAGCACGGGGAAGTCCCAGTCGGGGACGGGGTTCACGGTCTGGTGCGCAACGCCGTCCACCTCGTGGACGCGGCAGTGCAGCACATCCACCTCGGCGACGGTCTTGCGGACCGCGGCTTCGAACTCGGCGCCGTCGATCGCCCCGTCGATCTCGACGTACTGGCCCACGCGGAAGTGCAGGCTATCCGGGTTGAACCGCTGCGCCAGCCAGATCTCCCGTTGGGCGTCCGACAACGGGAAAGCGGAGTCGGCAGCCAGTTGGTCCATGATCCCACCCATCGACACGCTGCTTGCGCCTCAGGACACGGCGACCGCGGTCCCCGCATCACCACTCGACCGGGAGCCGGGACACCCCGTACACGGGCATCTCGGTGCAGATTTCGAGTTCGTCCGCCGGAACGGCGAGCCGCAGGGCGGGGAACTCCCGGAAGATCCCGGCATAGCTCGTGCGCAGGATGTTCCGAGCGAGGTGTTGGCCAAGGCATTGGTGCACGCCGTAGCCGAACGCGAGGTGCCCGGCCGACGAGTTGTCGATGTCCAGTGCGGCCGGGCACTCGACGTGCTCGGGGTCGCGGTTGGCCGCCGGCAGGGCTATGGACACCGAGTCACCGGCCTTGATGGTTTCGCCGCCGAGCTCGACGTCCCGCAGCGCGGTGCGGATAGGTCCGATGTGGGTGACGCTGAGGTAGCGCAGCAGTTCGTCGACGGCCTTGTCGAGCTGGGCCGAGTTGGAAAGCGCCCGAGCCCGCTGGTCCGGGTGTTCCAGCAACGCGAGCGTTCCGAGGGCCAGCATGTTCGCCGTTGATTCGTACCCCGCGGTCAGCAGCACCATTCCGACGGTGGCGATCTCCTCGTCTGGCAACTCGCCCGAAGCCGCCAGGTGCCCGAGGACGTCACCGCTGGTCCCGGCCCGCTTCTTCGCGTCGACGAACTCCTGGAACTGGGTGTGGATCGCCTGGGTCGCTGCCCCGACGTCGGCGGCCTCGGCGTGCTGGTCGAACAGGACTGAGACGCGCCGCACGAAGCGGTCGCGCTCGTCCTCGGGGACGCCCAGGACCTCGGAGACCACGTTCAGCGGCACGAGTTTCGCGAAGTCCCGCACCAGGTCGGCGGGTTGGCCCCCACGGTCCATCGCGTGCAGGCGTTCGTCGACGATCCGCTGGATCGTCTCGGTCAGCGAATCCGTCCGGCGCACCGCGAAATGACCGGCTAGCAGCCGGCGGTACCTGGTGTGCTCCGGCGGGTCCATGCGGTGGAACACGCCCGGCGGGATGTCCTTGCGCGCCTGCTCTGCTTCGGCGGGCAGCTCGACGGGGATGCGGGCGAGATCGGCGCGGCTGCTGAAGCGGCTGTCGGCGAGTACCGCGCGGGCCAACGAGTAGCTCGTCACCAACCAACCCAGGTGGCCGTCCCCGTAGACCATCCGTCCGATGGGCTTCCGATCCCGCAGCGACTCCAGTTCCACGGGCAGTTCGAAGATCCGGTCGCGTTCGGTCGGAATACCGACGGGAACACCGATGGTGTCGGACAATTCAGGCTCCTTCCCGAGTTTTCGTCGCGCTGGCGCGAGCCGACTCACCGAACCGCACCACGCGCCGCCGCGGCGCTACCGCGGGTTCGCCGCTCTGGGGTGTTCCTGGTGACGGGCGCGACTTCCTGGTTGGGCGGAACGTGATCAGGACTCGCCCAGCTGCGCGATCAGGCTCTTCGGCGGCTGTGATCCGGCGGATCGAGTTCGAGCAGCGAAATGTGGAGGTCGACGGCGGCCGCGGTGGGGTCACCGTAGGACCCGTACGCTCTTGCGCACCCCGAACCGCCTATCTCTCAACACTTCGTCGCACAAGTCGTGGGTCGTGCAAATCAGCAACCCGAGCTTGCTGCGGACCAGCGGCCCCTGCGCGCGCATGCCCGCGTAGAGCGGGTACGGGTTGTCCCGCCACGGGGAGTGCAGCAAGCGGGCGAACGGATCGCCTCCCCTGCCGAACAGCCAGGCAACCGCCCCTTGGGCGAACAAGCGCGTGCGAAGGCCGAGCTCGGCGAACAGATGCTGATCAGCCCGAGCCTGCTGACCGGACATCGACGCACCTCCATGAGCGAGTCACTGGATGGGAGAAGCTTTTCGCGCGGTGGAATCGACTGCCCTGCCGACGTCCCGCAACACCGCACCCCGAGGCGACCGGCACCGCTCGACAGCGTTCACGGGGCTGATCGTGGACGGCACCCTGGTACCCACCCATGACCGAAGCGTGAGTGCGTCGTCGAAGAACTACCGGTACTCGACCAACCTGCAGGTGGTCATCGACGCCAACACCCGCCTGACGGTCGCAGTCGGAAAGCCGCTGCCCGGCAACCGCAACGGCTGCCGGGCCTACACCGAATCCGGTGTCGACCAGCACTGCACGGGTGCACACGTCATGGCCGACAGCGGCTACCAAGGCATTACCGGAGTGGTCATGCCGTACCGCAAACCCGGCGACGGCAGCGAACTTCCTCCGTGGAAGGAAGAACTCAACACCGTTCACAAGCGCGTCCGAGCCCGCGTTGAGCATGCCCTGGCACATGAAGTCCTGGAACATCCTCCGCAACTGCCGACGCAAACGCGACGGCGTCTGGCACGCCGCACGCGGCGTAGCCCTCATGCGCAACCTCACCATGGCCCGCTGAACACCACCCGCCACGCCGCAAGCCACGCTTTCCCATGCACGCCAACAATATTTGATCATTATGGGACAGGCTTTAGACGCTATTGCCGACCCATTCGAACAACAAGACCTGCGGCCACAAGCTGCCATGCGCGGTCACTCGCATGCCGCCGGACAACCTCGATGGCAAACAACTGCCATTCGCCTGGACAGCGACCATTCGCAGGCCACCGGAAACGCCATGGGGAGCCGCCCGATCACGGCGATGCGGGCAGCAATCCGACCTCGGCGGCCCGCACCCCGGCTTGGAAACGCGAGTTGGCCCCCAACAACTCCACGATTTCCGCGACGTAGCGCCGATACGTGCGCACCGACACCGCCAGTTCCTGGGCGGCCACTTCGTCGGTGTGGCCGGCGTAGAGCATCTTCAGCACCTGTTGCGCGAACTCCGTGTGCGCCCGACTGCCGAAGTCGACGGGTTTCGCCACCGGCCGCGCATTACGCCACACATCAACGAACAGATCCCCCACCGCACGTATCACCGTGCCTTGATCCGCCAGCACCAACACGAGCCACCCGCTGAGCTACCAGATCCGTGGCCCTTTGCTGGTCTGATGCTGTGGAGCCCGCGGTTGGAGCTTCGCCCGGACGACGATGGGCTGCGCGAGTACCCAACCACACCGTCCAAACCCGCCAGTTGCACCGCTACCTGCGCTGGCGCAACCAGAACGCCCGTCACCCCGACGTCCTGACCGCCCAACGACGCGAACGCGCCCGCATCCGCAGCGAGAAGGGCATCCGCTGGGGCCGCCCCCGCGCCCAAGCAGCCTGATCACCCCAACCGGCCCACCCTCAAAGCGCACTAGCTGGAAGGGGTTGCCCTCTTCCCTCGCGATACGGTGCTGCGATGTCTCGATCAGTCGAAACCGAATCAGTCTTGTCTCCCGTCACCGCGGACGACGTCGACCTTGCCGTGCGGCTCGCCGTGGGCATCCTTCGGAACGCACCCCCGGAGGGGTGGGGCGGTAAGGCCGGTTCGCTGGAGTGGGACTGCTGGGAGACCGCCGAGCACCTCGCCAACGACCTGTTCTACTACGCCGTGCAGCTGGGGCCGCAGAGCCCGCCGCTGGACACCCATGTGCCTTTCGTGTTGAGCCAGAAGAGGCCGGACGGACCCGCGAAATTCCTCTTCGCGGACCGTGATGCGGGTCCGGCAGGCCTGGTGCAGGTGCTGGAGGCGTGCGGCGCGCTGCTGGTCGCCATGGTGCGTACCACGCCGCCCCAGGTCCGCGCCCACCACGGCGCCGGGGTGTCGGACCCCGAAGGCTTCGCGGCGATGGGGGTGGTAGAGACGCTGGTACACATGCACGATCTGGCGGAAGGCTTCGGGCTTGCCTGGACCCCGCCCTCCGCTCTCTGCTCGCGGGTGCTCGCCCGTCTGTTTCCAGAGGCTCCGGACGGCGCAGATCCCTGGCTCACCCTGTTGTGGGCCACCGGCCGCGCCGAACTGCCGGGGCACCCTCGTCTCACCACGTGGCGCTGGGCCAGCACACCGCGGTCATAGGAGCGGATCGGCTTCAGCCGCGGCCAGGCTGATGATCGTGCCCTTACCGCGGCGAGAGCGCACCAGGCCACCCGTCCCAACCGGCAACCCGGCGAACCTATGCGGTCACGGCACTAGATCGCGCGGGTCTGGTCGGCCCAGAACTGTGCACGTACGTCTTTCTTGAGCACCTTCCCGTTGACGCTTCGGGGAAGCTGGTCGACGAAGAGTACGTCTTTCGGGGCGCGAACCGGCCCGAAGGCGTCGCGGCAGCGCTGCTTGACCTCCTCAGCTGTAGCGCTCCGCCCTGGCTTGAGCTCGACCACGGCGGTGTCATTTTTTCTGGGGGTACGCCCCCAGGCCCCGCCCGGGGAGTTCCCCGGACCCCCAGCTCGCCGTGCAGCTCGGTCCGCCGCGCCGTTGTTGATCAGTTCGCCCGGGACACGTGCGCGATGCGGCGGACGTCGGTCGGGCAGGTGCTCAACGTCTGCGTAGAGGAAACGCCGATGAGCGGTCGCTTTTAGCTGTCTACAATGGACAAAATGGTCGGGTCGATCACTAGTCTGGCGGTGGGGCCTGGTTTTCGAGGTTGGTGATGGTGGACTCGAGCCAATCGATGTGTTGTAGGGCGGCTTGGCGGCCGTGTTCGTGGGCGAGGGTGATCACTTGCGTGGCCCAGGCGGGGTCGAGCTCGGGGATTGGGTCGATCGCGGCGGTGAGCTCTTTGATCTGGGTCGGCGTGCGCTGTTGTTCACGACGGTAGTCGAGCTCTGTGCGCAGGATTGACAGGGCGAGGTCGCGGTCGAGTTGGCCGGCGATGAGGAACCGCAGGGTGAAGTCAGGGTCCATGGGGCGGGGTGCGGGTTCGTAGGGCGAGTGGGCCCAGTCCAGCAGCGCCTGTTTTCCGGTGTCGGTCAGCCGGTAGACCTTGGCGTCGGGCTTGCCGTCGCGGGGCTCGACCTGGAACTCGACCCATCCCTGGTCCGCGAGCTTGGCGAGGGTCCGGTAGATCTGCGGCAACTGCACCCGGTAGCCGATGAAACGCCCCGGGCCGCGCATCCATTTGCCCAGGTCGTATCCGGAGATCGGGCGCAACGCGAGCATTCCGAGGATGACGTGGTCCAGCACTCGGTCCCAACCTTCATATATTCTCGCGCACATAGTTACGCACGTTCATATTGACATGGCCAGCCTACTCCGCGAGATGTGGCGGCGCGTGCCACCGAGGGGAAGCGAGCACGATGCGGGACAACCACGACGGGACGCCGATCAATCGCCGGGCCTCACCGTCACGACGTGTCCTCATTGGTCTGGGGGCCTCGGCCATCGCACTCACCGTGCTCGGTGTCGGCATCGCTGGCATTGCAGGCGCTGGCACCCCAGCCCCCGCGTTTGATCATGTGTCGTCGTCGGTTCGTCTGGTTGGGGGTTGGTGCGGCACCAGCTGACCTTCACCGGCCTGCGAACCCCCACCACCTGACCCCGCCGCCACCAGCACCGTGCGCCTTTTCAGGCGTCATAGCGCCGCAAAATGCTCACGGCCCGGACACACGACGACAGCGGAGAACGCCCCTGATCAGCTCGACTGCGGCGCGGAGAGCGGGACCGGCGGGGTACATCCGTGGCGGGATGCGGATTGTTCGGCGAAGTGTTGCAGGTCGGCACGCTCCTGCTCGTTGAGCGGCTCGGTGGTGAACTCCCTGTCGATGCCGTCGACTGGAACCGCCCGGTAGAGGGCGCGGTCGAGCAGACCCCCGCACTCGGCCGTGGTCCAGATGAAATATGCGTTGGCACCCGAAGGATCCTCGAAGCGGTGAGGATCCGTGTGCGCCCCTTCGTACGGGCCGTACATCGCGATCAGTTCCAGACCGCCGACCAGCACGCATTCTTCGACGGGCGACGTCCCGGCATCAGTTTCCCGAACCGTCGGCGTTGAGGTCATCCCCGCGCAAGTCCCGGACGCTTCGGCAGCGGACGTGATCCGGTCCGCACCACCCGGACTCGCCAGCTCCCCCTCATCGCCGAACCGACCCGCGCACCCGGTCTGCTCCGCCGCGCTCCGCGCCGTCTCGGTGACGGCGCGGACGAGCTTGCGGCGCGTATCCGGCGTGGGTTCGTGCTCCCAGAGGCTGATCGTGACGAGGATTCCGGCGCCGTCGTTCGGCCTCCAGTTCGTGCACTCCAGGAGCACGGACGCGGCGCCGTCGCGGTCGGAGATGAATCCGCTCCACCCGCCACCGAGCGGAACGGGGAAGGAGTCCGCCTCCCCATGGAAGTTGTAGAACGCTAGATCCCCGCTGTACTCGTCGCCCGCGTTCTCGATGTGGACGTCTGCGTTGCCCGCCAGGCAGTGCACGCTCAAGGTGTCATGCTCGGTCTTCTCGCCGCGGCGCTCGAGCGCGAAGTCGGAACCGAGCAAGCTGAGCCGACTCTTCCCCGACAGATCCAGCACCGGATCGACCGGAAGCATGCCGGCGCAGACCCTACCAGCCATGGCCGCCGGGTACTGCAACCAGAACCCGTATCCACCAGCGGCCACCAGGAGGACCACCGCACCGATGACGAGATACCGGCGAAGCCGCCTCGGCTTGCCGGAAACCTCATCAGAACCCTCCATCGACACTCCCCGCACCCTTCGCTCTTCGACACTCCCAGCCCGGAAACCGCTGATCCCGAGCAGCACTCCAGGACCGGCTCCCCATGCTGAAGCAGCATGGTTGATCTTGTTCTGCCAGCAGCACCTCGTGCAACTGCTGCCATACCCCGGCCTCGGTCCAGTCCCGCAACCGCCGCCAGACGCCATGCCCGAGCCGTATCCGAGCTCCTGCGGAAGAAACTCCCACGGCCTGCGCTGCGCCACACCAACCCCACCAGACGAACCGACGACGACACAAGATCAAAGCACATCGAAGATCATTCTGTTAGGGCTTCTTAGTGCATCTTGTTCAGCACCGTACGTAGTTTTCCTTTAGATTTGTTTGCTGTGGTCCGAGCGTTGCCCGCCCCGGCATCGCGCGGACGTGCCCGTCACGTCCAACCCGCACCGACCCGTCCCCTGCCATGAAAGGCGGATACCCGTGAGCCGAGCTTTGATCGTCATCGATGTGCAGAATGACTTCTGTGAGGGCGGCAGCGTTCCGGTGACCGGCGGCGCGGATGTGGCCGGCGCCATCGCCGATTTCGTGGACCGGCAAATCGGCTACGACTTCGTCGTCGCCACGCGCGACTACCACATCGATCCGGGCGATCACTTCTCCGAGCGACCTGACTTCGTGCACTCCTGGCCTCGCCACTGCGTTGCGGGGAGCGAAGGCAGCGAGTTCCATCCGAACTTTGCGCCCGTCGTCGCATCGGGGGCCGTCGACGAGGTCTTCCACAAAGGACACCACGCAGCCGCCTACAGCGGGTTCCACGGCGTGAACGAGCCCGGCAGCCCGCTGGCCGACTGGCTGCGCGAGCACGACGTCCGCCAGGTGGACGTCGTCGGCATCGCCACCGACCACTGCGTGCGGGCCACGGCCCTGGACGCGGTCCGCGAGGGCTTCGAAGTGCAGGTCCTGCTCGACCTGACTGCGGCCGTCGCCGCGAAGACCACCGACGCGGCCGTACAAGAGCTGCGCAAGGCCGGCGTGAAGCTCACCGGCAGCCCGGTGCTCCCGAACGACTGACCAGCCGTCAGGGCACAAAGCAGCACAGTGCGCAGACGACTGGTCCGGAACGCACCGCCGTCAGGCGGCGCGGTTCACCGGCGACCTTCTGGTCGAGGTAGATCGAAGTCGCTGGTGCAAATATCTGTCGTCCCAGGAGTGAACAACACGCTCAATGGTCACATAGGACACTGCGCAGGAGATCTTCCTGGGCAGGGACGCTGTCGATAGAATCCGCCGGGTGAAGACGCCTCGCCTGCTGGACGGCCAGTTGAAGCTGCGGCATCTCGTCCTCGTCGACGCTCTCGTCCGGCAGGGCAGCGTCGTCGGTGCCGCGGCCGAGCTGCACGTGACGCAGCCAGTCGCGACGCGGTGCCTGCACGAACTCGAAGAGATACTCGGTGTCCCGCTGTTCGAGCGCGGTCCCCGTGGCGTGACCACCACCGTGTTCGGCGAAGCGTTCGCCGAACATGCCCGCGCCGTGCTCGCCCAGCTCACCCAGGCGGGTCGTCATGTCGCGGAACTCGCCGATGCCGATCGTGGCACGGTCGTGGTCGGCACCCATCTCGCCGGGTCGAACGTCCTCCTACCGCTGGCGATAACCGACGTCAAGGCGGAGCACCCGCATCTGACGGTCATCGTCAGGGAAGGCTCGCCGGAGGCGTTGCTGGTGGAGCTGGAGGCCGGCCGGATCGACCTCGTCGTCGGCCGGCTCACCGCGCCGTCCGATGAGCAGTTCTCTCGCCACAAGCTGTACGACGAGTCTGTCGAGCTGGTCGTCCGCGAGTCGCATCCGCTCGCCGACCGCGTCGGCATCGCACTTTCCGATCTCGCCGAGTACCCCTGGATCCTGCCCAGTGCGGAGACCGCGCTGCGCCGGGAGCTCGAGGAGTTCTTCGCCCGCAACTCCACGGCGCTGCCGGTCAACCGGGTCGAGACCACGTCCTTCCTGATCGTGCGAAAAATGCTGCTGGAGACCGACACCATTGCGGCATTGCCGGGCCTCATCGCCGGCGAGGACACGCGGATCGTCCGCCTGCCGGTTTCGCTGGATCCGGTCGGCCACAGCGTCGGGGTGACCTTTTCGAAACGAAGGACGCTCAGCCCGTCAGCGGAGATCCTGAAGAAAACGCTCTACGAGGTCTCCTCGGACATTGACCGGGAAGGCCGCGCCGACTAGGGGATTCCGAGGAATCGCTGCGCGTTTTCCCTGGCGATCACCTTTCGCCCCCTTTCGTCGAGGAATCCGCTTTTGCGCACGACGTCGCCGACCGGTCGCTCGCCCAGCGGGTAGGGGTAGTCGCTGCCCACCATGACGCGATCAGCACCGATGGTGTCGACCAGCAGTCGGAGCGCGCGTTCGTCGAACACCACCGAATCGACGTAGAAGCGGCCCAGGTAGTGCGACGGCGGGAACTCCGACGTTCCGATGACGTCGTAGCGGCCGTGCCAGGCGTTCTCCATCCGGCCGAGCCAGAACGCGAAGGAACCGCCACCGTGCGCGAAGCAGATCTTCAGCCGGTCGTCGATCCGGTCGAATACTCCTCCGAGGATCATCGCGAGGATGGACAGGTGCGTCTCGGCCGGCATCGCCGTGAGCCATTGGGCCATCCAGCGGTCAAGCCGCGGCGAGCTGGCCATGTCCCAGGGGTGCACGAACACCGGCACGTCCAGGGACGCGCAGTGCTGCAGGAAGGTGACGACCCCAACGCTATCCAGGTCGAGATCGCCGACGTGGTTGCCGATCTCCACGCCGCGGTGCCCGTTGGCCAAGCAGCGCTCCAGTTCCCGGCAGGCCGCATCGGTGTCCTGCAGCGGGACCTGGCAGAACGGGATCAGCCGGTCGGTGGCGGGTGCGACGATGTCGAGGGCCAGGTCGTTGAAGATGCGGGCGATCTTCGCCGCCTGATCGCCGGTTCGGCCGTAGTTGAAGAACGCCGGGGTCGGGGAGACCACTTGCGCCTGCACGCCGTCGGCGTCCATGTCGAGCAGTCTCGTCCCGGCGTCCCAGCAGTCGGCCTGGATCCGGCGGAACTCCTTGGTGCCCCTCATGATCATCGCGTCGGACTCGGATTCGACCTTCAGCCAGGGCGCGTCCGGTCCGGCTTCGGCCGTCAGATCCGGCCACCCGTTCGGCACGTAATGGGTGTGCACATCGATGATGTCGTCCACGGTCAGCCCTTGCCCGGGTGCAGCGCGCCGCACTTCGGGCAGGTGCGCGCTTGTTCGTCGGCGTAGAACTCGGCGAACACCGGGGGCAGGTCTTCGACGATGTCCCGGACCTGCAACTCGATCTCATGCAGCAACGAGTTGCAGTCGAGGCAGTACCACTGGAAGCGTTCGAGCGTTCCTTCCTCCCGGACCCGTTCGATGACCAGGCCGATCGAGTCGGGGTCGGGCCGCTGCGGCGAGTGCGGGACGTTGCCGGGGAGCAGCCAGGTCTCGCCCTCCCGGATGTGCACCGTCTCCTTCCCGCCCTCGGTCATGACGTTGACGTGCATGTCGCCCTTGACCTGGTAGAACCACTCTTCGTACGGGTCGAAGTGGTAGTCGGTCCGCTGGTTCGGGCCACCGACGACCTGAACGATGAAGTCCTTTCCGAGCGCCATCGTGTGGTTGTTCACCGGTGGCTTGAGCAGGTGTTCGTGCTCCTTGATCCACTCTTGGAAGTTGATCGTCTTCGGCAGGTTCGTCATGCCAGTTCCTCCTTATTGCTTCCGGTGCGCGATTGCCTGGATCTCGATCAGCAGGTGCGGGTGCGGCAACTGGTGCACGGCCACCGTCGTGCGGGTGGGGCCCTGCTCGTCGAAGTACTCGCCGTAGACCTCGTTGTATCCGCCGAAGTCGTTCATCGAGACCAGGAACGTGGTTATCTGCGCGATGTCGGACAGGTCGGCCCCGACGTCGTGCAGGATCTCGCGGATGTTCTCGATCACCGCTCGCGTCTGCTCGCGGATGTCCAGGTTCGTCGTGCCGAACTCGTCCACCTCGACGCCGACGAAGGTGTTGTCCGGCCTCCGGGAACTCGTGCCGGAGACGAAGATCAGATCGCCGACGGCCTTCACGTGCGGAAAGCGCCCCCGTGGCGTGGCGCGCCCTTCGACTACGCGTGCGGTGTTCATGCTCGTCCCTTCACCGATACCGATCCGATGCCGGCGACCCGGCATTCCACGACCCCGGCCGTCAGTGGAGCTGCCGCGGTCGCCGCACCGGCGAGCACGACCTGCCCGGCCCGCAGCGGGATCCCGTAACGGCGGCACATGCCCAGCAAGGCGTGCAGAGCGCGGGCGGGGTTGCCGAGGATGGCCGCGGTCGAACCCACCAGCTCGGTGTCGCCGGTCCGCAGCCGCACCGCGCGGTTCGACACGTCTTCGACCGGGCGCCACGGTCCCACCGCGTAAGCCGATGCCGAGGTGTTGTCGGCGATGACGTCGGCGTAGGTGAACCGGAAATCCCGGTAGCGGGAATCGATGATCTCCAGCGCGGGGGCGAGCGCGTCCACGCAGGACTCGATGTTCGTGGTCGGATCGTCCGGGTGGACATCGCAGCTCAGCCGGTAGGCGACTTCGGGTTCGACCTTCGGGTGGATGAAGCGGGAGAGGTCGACATCGGCCCCGTCACCGATCCGCATGGCATCGGTGAGCCTGCCCACGATCACGTCGGAGACTCCCATTTGCGCCATCTTCGCCTTGCTGGTGAAGCCGAGCTTCACCCCGACCACTGCTTCCTCTCGGGCCTTGCGGCGGGCGATCAGCGCGTCCTGGATCGCGTAAGCATCGGCCACGTTGATCTCGTGGTCGTCGGCAAGGCTGGGTGTGTCCTGCCGGTTCTCCTCCGCAGCGTGCAGCCGCTCGGCCAGTGCCTCGATCTTCTCCGTGGTGATCATCAGTTGCTCCCCACTGCGTCGCGCCGAGCGGCGAGGTCGAGCGCTACGTCGACGATCATGTCCTCCTGGCCACCGACCATGTGCCGGCGCCCGACCTCGAGCAGGATTTCCCTGGCGTCGAGCCCGTAGCGTCGCGCCGCCCGCTCGGCGTGCAGCAGGAAGCTCGAGTACACCCCGGCATACCCCAAGGTGAGCGTCTCCCGGTCGACCTGCACGGGTCGGTTCCGCAGCGGCCGGATGATGTCGTCGGCCGCGTCCTGCAGCGCGAACAGGTCGCACCCGTGCGCCCAGCCCAGCAGGTCGGCGACCGCCACGAACGCCTCCGCCGGGCAGTTCCCGGCACCGGCGCCCTGCCCGGCCAGCGCGACGTCGACCCGGTAGGCGCCGTGCTCGACCGCGGTCACGCTGTTGGCCACGGAGAGGGAGAGGTTCTCGTGCGCGTGGATGCCGATTTCCGTGCTGTCGTCGAGGACCTGCCGGTACGCGTCGATCCGCTCGGCGACGTCGGCCATGGTCAGCCGGCCGCCGGAGTCGGTGACGTACACGCAGTGCGCGCCGTAGGACTCCATCAGCGATGCCTGCTCGGCGAGCTCGGTGGGCGAGTTCAGGTGGCTCATCATCAAGAAGCCCGACACGTCCATGCCGTGCTCCCGCGCCCACGCGATGTGTTGGGCGCTGACATCGGCCTCGGTGCAGTGCGTCGCCACCCGAACGCTCCGGACACCCAGCGCGTGCGCTCTGCGCAGGTGCTCGATCGTGCCGATGCCGGGCAGCAGCAGGGTGGTCAGCGTCGCGTTCTCGACGACCTCGGCCGCCGCCTCGATCCACTGCTCGTCGGGGTGGGCGCCGAAACCGTAGTTCGCGCTCGACCCGCCGAGGCCGTCGCCGTGCGCGACTTCGATGGCCGCGACCCCGGCGGCGTCCAGCGCGCGGACGATCTGCCGGACCTGCTCGACGGTGTACATGTGCCCCATGGCGTGCATCCCGTCGCGCAGGGTCACGTCCTGGACGTAGATCTTCATGCGCACACCCATCCTCGGAGTTCGGCGATCCTCTCTGCGGTGCGAAGCGCGGCGGAGGTCATGATGTCGAGGTTCCCGGCGTAGTCGGGTAGGTAGTGGCCGGCGCCGAGCACTTCGAGGAAGACCGAGACCTTGGCGCCGGTGACCTTGCGCCCGAGCGCGGGCACGAAGGTGTCGTCGACCGCGTCGAACTGCACGTCCTGCTTGAGCCGGTACCCGGGCACGTACTCCCGCACGGACTCGACCATCTGCTGCACCGAGGCGGCGATCTTGGCCTTGTCGAGCTCCGCGTCGACTCCCTCTACGATGCAGAACACCGTGTCGCGCATGACGATCGGCGGATCAGCCGGGTTCAGCACGATGATGGCCTTGCCGACCTCCGCACCGCCGACCAGCCGGATGGCCTCGCTGGTCGTCTCGGTGAACTCGTCGATGTTGGCGCGGGTGCCGGGCCCTGCCGACTTCGAGGAGATCGATGCGACGATCTCGCCGTAGGCGACGGGGGCGACCCGCGCGATCGCCGCGACGATCGGGATGGTGGCCTGGCCGCCGCAGGTGACCATGTTGACGTCTGGGGCGTCCAGGTGTTCGTCGAGGTTCACTGGGGGCACCACGAACGGCCCGTGGGCGGCCGGGGTCAGGTCGACCACCAGCTTCCCGTGCTCGCGGGCGATCTCCGCGTTGCGCAGGTGCGCCTTCGCCGAGGTGGCGTCGAAGATCACCTTAATGCCGGCGAACTCGGGCAGCTCGACCAGGCCGTCGATGCCGCGGTGCGTGGTCGCGACCTTCAGGCGGGCGGCCCGGGCGAGTCCGTCCGAGTCCGGATCGATCCCCGCCATCGCGCCCATCCGCAAGGTCTCCGAAATCCGCATGACCTTGAACATCAGATCGGTTCCGATGTTGCCCGATCCGATGACGGCCACCGGGATGCTGCCAGTGCTCATGCTCGTTCCTCTTCGATCACTGCCTCGACCTCGCCCAGCCCGTCCAGCGCCAGCCGGAACCGCCCCGGCCCGCCGATCGGCACCACCGGGCCGAGGGCACCGGACATGACCACATCACCCTCGCGCAACGGCTGTCCCCGCCGGACCAGCTCGCGAGCCAGCCACGCCACCGCCGCGACCGGTGACCCGAGACAGGCGTGTCCCGCACCGAACGAGACCGGCTCCCCGTCGCGCTCCAGCGTCATGCCCACCTGCGACAGGTCCTTGCCCAGCAACGGAAAAGGCGTGGTTCCGAGCACGACAGCACCGCTCGACGCGTTGTCGGCCACGGTGTCGGTGATGGTCAGATCCCAGTCCGCGATCCGCGAGTCCACGATCTCGATCGCGGGAAGCACGAATTCGGTGGCCCGCAGCACGTCCGCAACGGTCGCGCCGGGAACCTCGATTCCCCTGCCCAGCACGAAGGCGATCTCGCCCTCCGCTCGGGGTTGCAGGAAATGGCTCCTCGGCAACGGCTGCGCGTGGGCGAACACCATGTCGTCCAGCAGCACGCCGAAATCCGGCTGGAACACGCCGAACTGCGCCTGCACGGCCGCTGCGGTGAGCCCGATCTTGGCCCCCACAACCCGGGCACCGGCCTCGACCCTGGTATCGGCCACCCGGCGCTGCACCTGGTAAGCCGCGTCGACGTCGGTGTCGCCGAGCAAATCGCGGACCGGTGGACACGGGGTCCGTGTTGCGGCCGCGGCGATCAGCCGCGTTGCGGCGGAGTCGATCCGGGTTTCGGTCGCTGCATCGAGAACTGTCATAGCTGCACGCACACATTCGTCGGTTCGGTGTAGAAGTGAAGTGAGGATTCGCCGCCCTCGCGGCCGATGCCCGAGAGGCCGACACCGCCGAAGGGCGACCGCAGGTCGCGCAGGAACCAGGTGTTCACCCAGGACATGCCCACGTTCATGCGCTGCGCGACCCGGTGCCCGCGCCGCAGGTCGTTCGTCCACACCGAAGCCGCGAGCCCGTAGTCGGTGTCGTTGGCCAACGCGATCGCCTCGTCCTCGGTGTCGAAGGGGATCAGCGCGGCCACCGGTCCGAATATCTCCTCCCGCACGGCTCGGTGGGCGTTCGTCAGCCCGGTCCAGAGGGTCGGCTCGATCCACGATCCCCCGCTTAGCTCGGCACCGAGCTCGGGCACGTCGCCGCCGGTGAGCACGGTGGCACCGTCCTGTTCGGCCAGTGCGAAGTAGTCGAGCACCTTCTTGCGGTGCGCCTGCGAGATCAACGGACCAGTGGTCGTCGAGCGAGCCTCCGGCGAGCCCAGCCGCAGGCCGCGTGCGCGCTCGGCGAGTCCGGCTGCGATGTCGTCGAAAACCCCCCGCTGGACGTAAACCCGTTCGGTGCACAGGCAAACCTGACCTGTGTTGGTGAACACCGACTTGGTCAACCCGGTCAACGCCTCGTCCAGGTCGACGTCGTCGAACACGATCGCGGCGTTCTTCCCACCGAGTTCGAAAGACACCGGGCGCACCTTGGGCGCCACCATCTTCATCACCTGCGAGCCGGTGGCCGACGACCCGGTGAACGTCACTCCGTCAATGCCGGGATGCGTGACCAGATGCTCGCCGGCGGAAGCTCCGCCGAAGCCGTGCACCACGTTGTAAACGCCTGGTGGCAGTCCTACCTCTGCGAGGACCTCGGCCAGCAGAGTCGCTGTGGCAGGGGTTTCCTCGCTCGGCTTCACCACCACCGCGTTGCCGCACGCCAGTGCTGGCGCGACTTTCCAAGTCAGCAGCAACAGCGGCAGGTTCCACGGCACGATCACGGCGACCACACCGAGCGGTTTGCGCACCGCGTAGTTGAGCGCCTGCCCGCCATCCGCCAGATCGGTGAGGAAGGATTCCAGTCCCGCCGCGGCCACCACATCGGCGAAGGTTCGGAAGTTCGTCAGCGCCCGCGTGACGTCCAGTTCGCGCGCCTGGGTGACCGGTTTGCCGGTGTCGGCGACCTCTGCGGCGACGAACTCCTCGAACCGCTCCTCGATCCGGTCCGCGGCGCGGCGCAGCAACGCCGCACGCTCGCGCACCGGGGTGTCCGCCCATCCGTTGGCCAGCGACCCGCGAGCGGCCTGGACCGCGCGGTCGACGAGCGCGGCATCCGCCTCGTGCACCCGGGCGATCAGCTTTCCCGTCGCCGGATCGATCTGCTCGAAACCGCGATCGGTGTCGGGTTCGACGAACCGCCCGTCGACGAAGTTGCGCGTCCAGAGCCCGTTCTGTGCCGTCATGCGTTCCAATCTGAACTCCTCGACCATGCCGATCAAATGCGCTTTTCGGCGCGAGCTATAACGGTTTCCGCATACCCGGAGGTTCGCCCCGGCCCGCGTACCGGGCGAAGAGGTGGGTGCGAAGACGGCCTTCAGAACCATCCGTCGGGACGGTCGAAGAAAGGCTCCACCGCCCATCTGCGGACGCCGTCGTCGAGCGGCTCGGCCGTCTCCGCATACGCACCACGGTAGAACAGCAGCGGCCGGTTCGGTCCCGGCGTGTCGAGGTCGGTGACGCGGCCGACCACGATGTGGTGGTCGCCGCCGTCGAGGACGTCGGCGACGACGCAGTCGATCCAAGCGAGCACACCGTCGAGCACCGGTCCACGCCCCGGCGACAAGCTCCAGCCGGTGCAGGCGAACTTGTTCTCACCCCGGCGTCCGAACACCGCACTCACCTCGCGCTGCTCGCTGGACAGCAGGTTGACGGTGAACCTGCCGACGCGCTCGATGGCCGCCCACGCCCGTGAGGCCCGGCTCGGGCAGAACAGGACGAGCGGCGGATCCAAGGAAAGCGCGGAGAAGGACTGGCAGGCGAAGCCGGCCGGCGTGTCCCCTTCGACGGTGGCGATGACGGCGACGCCTGTGCAGAAATGCCCGAGGACGTGCCGGAACCGATTCGGGTCGACCGCCCCGCGCGTGGTCGTCGACTCAGTGGTGGTTGTCCCGGCCGTCGCCATCAGAGCATCCCGCCGTCGATCGTCGCCCCGAACTCGACGTCCCCGAACATCTTGAGCGCCGCCTCGGGGTCGTTGGCGACGTGCACCCGGGCCGAGTGCGCATCGCGCCAGAAGCGCTGGATCGGCTTGTCGGTCGAGATCGACGAGGCACCGGAATTCTCGAAGAGCCGATCGACCGCGTGGATCGCGCGCTCGGCCGCGCGCACCTGGTCGCGGCGCAGCCGGGCGCGCAGGGTGATCGGGACGTCCCCTTTCCGGGCTGCGGCTTCGACTTCCTCGATGTTGCGGGTCAGCTGGAGCCAGGCGGCGTCGATCTCGCTGGCCGCGTCCGCGACGCGCACCTTCGCGAACGGATCGTCCTTGACCTTCTCCCCTGCGAACACCCGCACGCGCTGCCGCTGGTGCTCGATGTGCGCCTCGTACGCGCCGGCCGCGATCCCGACGAGCGGCGTGGCGATCGTCGTGGTCATCATCGAGTACAGCGGAACCCGGTACAACGGACTCGTGTTCACCTCCTGGCCGGGGCACGCGCAGCGGAACGAATCCGTGAAGCCGAGGACGCGGTGCTCGGGCACGAACACGTCGTCGACCACGATGTTGTTGCTGCCGGTCCCCCGCAGCCCGACGGTGTGCCACACGTCGTCGATCCGGTAGTCGGCGGCGGGCACGAGCATGGCCACGTAGTCCTGCGGCTTGCCGTCCTCGCCCACGATCAAGGTGCCGAGGATGGCACCGCCGGCGTGATCGCATCCGGATGAGAAGCTCCAGGTGCCGCTCAGCCGGTAGCCGCCCGCGGTGGCGGTGGCCCGCCCCATGGGGGCGTAGGCGGAGGACATCAGGACGTCGGGGTCCGCACCCCACATGTCCTCCTGGGCCTTCGCCGGGAACGTGGCCAGGTGCCAGTTGTGCGCACCGAGCACAGAGCTGACCCAGCCGGTGGAACCGCACGCACTGGAGATCAACTTGACGGCTGTGTAGAAGGAGCAGAGGTCGGTCTCGGTGCCGCCGTACCGCGCGGGCTGCAACATCCGGAAGAAGCCGGTCGCCTGGATGTCGGCGATGGATTCCGCCGGAACTTTCCGGATTTTTCTCGGCTTCCGGAGCGCGCTCGCGCAGCGCGGGCAGAAGGTCGCGGATGCTGTCGAGTACCTGCTCGGCCATTGTTCTTCCTTTGAGGTTAAGCATTTCTCGTGGCCCCGGGCGGTGTTTCCGGGTTCGACTGGAACCAGCTTCCCGCCGCGATCCACATCGGACAAATGCTTATCGAGCGGCCACCAATGCCTGTTGGGCATTCCTGGCGATTCATTCAGAGAGCGAAGCCGATTCCCGTTTTCCGGGCATGTGGGTCGATACCGAGCGCAGCTCGTCCACCAGCGCGATCGCGGAGGGGCTCAGCCTGCGTCCCTTGGAGACCGTGAGCCCCACGCTGTGGCCAACCGGTTCCAACGCGAACGGCAGTGCGGTCAGCCGCAGGTCGTCGCGGGAGATCAAGCTCGGCATCGCCGCGATCGCATCGGTCTCGACAAGCAGGTGGCGCACCGTGAGGAACGAGGTGCACTCGACGCGGTTCTCCGGCATGGGAAGGCTGTGCCGGGAGAAGAACTGCTCCAGCTCGCGCCGCAAGACCGTCTCCACGCCCGGCAGAATCCACGGATAGTCCACCAGCTCCGACAATTCGCGCACGTTCGCGGCCGCGAGCGGGTGCTCCGCGCGCACCACCAGGCAGATCGACTCCTTGTAGAGGCTGGTCCGGGTCACCGATTCGTTGCTCGGCGCGGTCAGCCGGCCGACGATCATGTCGATGCGACCCGCTTCGAGCTCGACCAGCAGGCTCTCCGGTGTGCCTTCGCGCACGACGACCGTGAGCAGCGGCCGTTTGGCCTTCAGCTGCGCGATGGCCGCGGGCAGCAACATGTTCGACCCGGCCAGGTGCGTGCCGACGACGGTCGTGCCGCGCGACGCGCCGGCCAGCTCATCGACGTGGCGGCCGGCCTGGGCGAGCTGGGCGAGCACGGCACGCGCGTGCTCGGTGAACGCCTCGCCGAACACCGTGGGGGTCACGCCGCGCGGGCCGCGCTCGTAGAGCGTGACGCCGAGGATCTCCTCGACCTCGTGGAGGCTCCGCGTCGCCACCGGCTGGGTCACGTGCAGCGCCGCCGCGGCGCCCACCACGCTGCCCTGCTTGGTCAGGGCATCCACGAGAATCAGGTGCCGGATCTTGAGCCGGCCGTCAAGCAAGCGGGGCAGTTCCATCAGACGTCCTGCGGGAGAGGCGAACGTCGTCGCGCACCGCTCTGCTCGATCAGCGCGAGCAGCTTCGCGGTGAGCGCCGAGTCCGGATCGGCCAGGTCGAGGAAGACGTCGTAGTGGTTCCGCCCGGGTACCGCGAAAAGCTCGCTCGGCGAATGCTCGGCCCACTCCTGGTGGAATCGCGCGCTCTGCGCCGAGAACCCGGTGCCGTCGTGCTCGGCGACGGCGATCAGCGCCGGAGGACCGGACTGCTGCGCGTGGCACATCGGACTCGCCGCAGCCGCCCGGTCCAGGTCGAGACCGAGCCATTCGTTGGCGAACGAGGTCACCAGCGGGCGCAGGTCGAACAGCCCGCTGATTGGCAGCGCGGCCTTGACCACGTCGTCGGGCAGGCCGAGCTGCTGCTGCCAGCCGGCGACCATCGTGCAGGCGGCCAGGTGGCCGCCCGCGGAACTACCGCCCACCGTGATCCGCTCCGGATCCAGACCGTACCGGTGTCCGTAGCGATGGACGTGCGCGATCGCCGTACGCACCTGGCGCACCATCTCCTCGATCGGGGTGCCTGGCGCGAGCCCGTAGTCGATGCTGACCGTGGCGACTCCGGCGTCGGCGAGAACACCCGCCATGAACGCGGTGTCCTCGCGCGCCAGCATCCGCCAATAACCGCCGTGGATGACCACGAACACCGGGCGCGGGTGCTGCCCGACGCCCCAGATGTCGAGCTTCTGCTCGCTGAGCGGGTCATAGGCCACGCCGGTGAAGCCGCGTAGCCCCTCGACCGCGACCTGCGAAAGCCTCCGGTACTCGGCGATCACGTGATCGAACACTTCGGGCGAAACCGTGTTGCGGACGTTGTACGCGGCGTCGATGTTCGGATCGGACACGGTTCAGCCCTCAGCGGCCGGTCGCGCGGGCGCGGATCTCGTCGGCGACGAGCTGCGGTGAATCCAGCGTCGGGAAGTGCGTTTCACCGCGCAGGTTCCGGTGGCTGAACCACGGGTGTTCCTCGTGGAAGTGCGCCTGCGCAGCTTCGTAGGAGGGATCGGTGGGCTGGGAGAACAGGTGCTTGATGGGGCGGTTCTCCCGCATCGCCGCCATGCGCGGCAGCGGGCTCCCCCACGTTTCGTAGGCCTCGGCGATCACCCGGCACGAACGGTCCCACATCTCGTGGTCGAACGCGGCCATCTCGTTGTCAAGGTGGTTGCGCACCAGCTCGTTCGAGCTGTCGTTGAGCCAGATGTCGAACAGGTCCTGGCGGTCCTGGCGCCAGCCATCCGGGTCGCCGCTGGCCTTGAGGCTCGCCACGAACTCGGGGCTCGCCGGGGTCATGATCCAGTCGATCACGATCAGCGACGGCACCCGAGTCGCGCCGACCCGGTCCGCGAGCTCGATGTTCGCCCAACCGCCGTGCGAGGTCGACACCGGCAGGAACCGGTCGACGCCCAGGGAGTCGAGCACGGCGATCGCATCCGACGCCTGCTCGGCCGGGCCGAAGTCGGCGACCGGTCGGCGGTCCGCGCCGTGGCCACGCCAGTCGATGCGGACGACGTGGTGGTCCGCGGTCAGGTGCGGCACGAGCGGGTCGAAGAGGCGATGGTCCTGGCACCACCCGGTGAGCAGGACCACCGTCGGGTCCGTGCGCTCGCCGTGCTCGTCGTAGGAGATCGCGTTCCCGTCGACGTCGAGCGTCTTGAGGAGGGGCGTGGTCACAGAACTTCCCTTCTGGTTCGGAGAATTGCCCGCCGGATGGGGTTTCCGGGCAGGGCTGGGTATGGCGATGCGGCTAGCTGCTCGCGTACGCAGACGATGTCGGTGCTGATGGCGGGTGCGAGGCCGTGGTCGAGAGCGGCCCGGAACGGCGGGTGCCCCATGCCCATCTGCATTTCCGTCTCCGGAGCGATGGTGACCTTCCCGCCGGTGTCCGCGAGCAGCTTCCACTCCTGGTCGTTGAGCGCCGGGCAGTGGATGTGCAGATGCCCGGGCAGCAGGAGATCGCGGTCGTGGAGCTCGCGCAGACCGCGCAGCAGGATCGAACCGGTGGCGGCCCCGGTGTGCGAGGCACCGAGGAGCCCGAGGTCCCGAGCGGTGCGGATCTCGGTCGCCGTCGCCTCGAACCGAACGGTGCCGAAGTCGCTGTACAACATGCCCATCCGGGAAAGCGGGTGCTCACCCGAGAAGTACTCCGCGTGCAGGGCCGACGCATCCGCAACCCGCTGCTCGTGCGCGGTGAAGGCCGGCGGCTGCACCGCGTATTCCTGCATTCCGTAGGCGTAAACCGACCGGATTCCCGCCGCGCGCAGGGCCTCGACACCGGCACGTGCGTGATCGGGGCTGTTTACGCAGTCGCAGCAGTCGAGGATCGTGGTCACGCCGGAATCGAGTGCCTCCAGCGCACCGACCGTCGCGGCTGCGGCCAGGTCGTCGGCCTGCATGATCGAGCCGATGCCGTAGAAGGTCGTGGCGAGGAATTCCAGCAGCGACTGGTCTGCGGAAATGCCGCGCAGCAGCGCCATCCAGGTGTGCCGGTGCGTGTCGATCAGGCCGGGCAGGACGCAACCGCCCGCGGCATCGATGAACTCCGCATCCACCCCGGCGAACTCGTCGGCGGAGCGCGCGACGGCCGCGATCCGGTCACCCTCCACCAGCACCGCACCACCGGGCAGGTCGCCGTACTCGGCATCCATGGTGATGATCGGTCCACCTGCGATGACGGTTCGCCTCATGCGCCCATCGTCGCCACGTGCCCCGAACCGCACCAATACCTGTTCCCGATGGACGTATACCCGTGGAGCATGGCTATCCGCCGCTGCTATTGCTCGGAGGACGCATAGCCGAGAAGGCATGCCCGCCGCCGGGATAGGTATTGGTCGCTCATGGATGCGCGGGCAATGCTGTGTGCCACCTCACGAGGTCGACGGCTCGCCCGCTTCGCGCACAACCGAAGCGCGCCGCGCCCGTACGACTTCGCGAAAGGCGACGATCTCCGCTGAGCGGACCGGGAATTATCCGCCCGTCGGGCGCGCATCGCCCAGGCTGCGGGGAGATCCGTTGTGGCAGAACAACTCTCGACTCGATCCGAGGTGGACAAGCACAATGTGTGACATCGTGTCGGAGGCGCTACGCGCCGGGATCTCCCGCCGGTCGATGCTGGCCGCACTCGGCGCCGGCGCCGCTGCCCTCGGCACCAGTGCCGCCGCATCGCCGCAAGCCGGAGCGTCCGCCAGATCCGCCGTCGCCGAGCAGTACCGGACCCGGGTCGTCCTGCTCGGCACGGCTGGCGGGCCACCGTGGTGGAACGGGTCCAAGCGCAGCGGTATCTCCACAGCGGTGGTGGTCGGCGACCGCTACTACGTGGTCGACGCGGGACACGGCGTCGGGCAGCGCATCCGGGAAGCCCGCCTGGGGAACTGGAAGGACGACGAGCAGGGCCCGCTCGATGCCATGCGCGCCATCTTCCTGACCCACCTGCACAGCGACCACGTCTCCGACCTGAACAACCTGCTGCTGCCCGCGAACGGACGGCAGGCCAACCCCGAACCGGTCCAGGTGTGGGGTCCCGGGAACCGCGGACAGCTCCCGCCGCTGTTCGGGCCGCCGCCGGCACCGGCGGTGACCGCACCGGAGAACCCGACACCTGGGACGGTGGAGCTGGTCGACCTCCTCACCAGGGCCTTCGCCACCGACTACAACGACCGCGCCTTCGACAACCGCAAACCGCCTGCTGCCGAGATGTTCACCGCCCACGACGTGCCGATCCCAGCCGAGTACACCGGCGACCCGAACGGCAACCCGCACCCGCGCATGAGCCCGGTGCCTTTCTACGAGGACGACCGGGTACGCGTGTCGGCGACGCTGGTCAAACACGCACCCGTCTTCCCTGCCCTGGCCTTCCGCTTCGACACCGACGACGGCTCGGTGGTGCTCGCCGGCGACACCGCACGCAGCGAGAACCTGATCGAAATGGCAACCGGAGCCGACGTACTGGTGCACGAGGTGATGGAAGCCAAGTGGCTTGAGACATTCCTCCCACCACCGCGAAACGACGTGCAGGAAGGCCTCTTCCAACACCTGCTCAGCTCCCACACGACCGTCGAGGAGGTCGGGCCGATCGCGGACGAGGCAGGGGTTGCGACCCTCGTCCTCTCGCACCTCGCGCCAGCGGCGTGGCCGGAGGAAGAATGGCGCCGAGCAGGTGACAACTTCTCCGGAACGCTCGTCATCGGACACGACCTCGACGAGACCGGCGTCGGCACCCCGTCCTGACCTGGAATTCGGAACGGAGCGATCGGTACGCCCCGGCGGAACCGGACCGGGCTCGGCTTCCGTGCAGCAGCCACCCGGTCCGATGCCGCCACAGTCACAACAGCCGCCAACCCTCACCTGCACCCCCAGAACCACCGCGCAACATCCAGGTCGCCGTGACCCGCACCAGCCGCAGCGGCAGTCTCCGGGGCATCGGAGGAGTTCTCATCAGCAAGACTTCACCGCTCGGACACGGCAGCCTCACCCGCTACGACCAAGGCTGCCGCTGTGCCCACTGCCGCCACGCCCTCGCCACCACGAGGCCGCCGTGCGCGCCGGGAGTGAGCTACCTGCGATTCCGAGGTCGCTGAGGACCAGGAACTGGCCGATGTTCTCGACGCCTTCGGCGACGCAGCTGCGCCCCATCGCGTGCCCCATGCCGGTCATGGCTCGGGCAATGGCGACGTCGGCCACGTCGGTTTCCACACCGGAGACGAACAGCCAGAGGCTGGTCCCAGACCTCTCGCAGCGCATGCGCATACACCTCCACGCCCTACGAGGACACAGCTCCGGGACGATGCGAGAGCCAGTCGATGAAATGCGCTGCAGGCTAAAGACTCGAATGCAACGGGTTCCTGCTTCAGGTAGGCGGCGGTCTCAATTGACCGCGGGGAGCCCCAGGCCCTGGCAGTCGACATCCCTTGGTGGAACCGTCCCGGCGACGAGGTATGCGGCGGTGGTCTGGTCGACGCAGGGGTTCTGCTGGCTGGCGAAGACACCATGCGAGTAGCCGTTCCGCAGCACCACCATCCGGGAGCCGGGCAAGACCGCCTGCATCCTCTTGGCTCCCGGGTAGGGCGTGGTCGGGTCGTGCGACGCTTGCGTGAGCAGGACCGCCGGCATCGCGGGGTGACCGAGGCGGGCCGTCTCGCGCGGTTGCGGCCAGTATCGGCATGTGGCGGCTTCGAACCCGGTGAGCACCGGCTGAGGATCAACACTGCGGAGTGCGCGCACGGCACCGATCACCTCAGCAGTGGACGGCCGAGTGCTGTCGGCGCACTTGACAGTGCGCAGCGCCGCTTCGTAGTTGCGAGATTCCTGGTCGGATTCCGGCATTTCCGGGGCGAATCCGTCGCCGTTTCCGGTGTGGACGTAGGCACTGAGCGCGCGGGCGAAGGGTTCCCAGCGTTCGGTCCGCGACAGGACTCGATAGACGAGGTGGTCGAACTCGCTGGGGCCGAAGGTTCCGCGCAGCGGGTTTTCTGCCAAGGCGGCGCGGGCGCGCGAGTATTGGCCGTGGACGGCTTCGGGGGTCGAACCGAGATCCAGGCTCGGGTGGTCGGCGATCCAGCGGAAGAGCACGTCGCGCTGGCGCAGCATGGCGAAAGCCTGTTGGGTGTCGAAGTCGTGCCAGCGGTCGGGGCTGACGACGCTGTCGAGCACCATTCTCCCGACGTGTCCCGGATATTCGGCGGCGTAGGCGGCACCGAGATAGCTGCCGTAGGACACGCCGAGGAAGTTCAGCACGGGCTCGTGCAGCGCCCGCCGAATGCGTTCCATATCCCGCGCGGTGTTCATGGTGTTGATGAAGACGGACACCGCACCGGCGTGCTCGCGGCAGTCGCCGGCCATCGCGCGCAAGCGGTTCAGGTAGTCACGTTCCTGGGGCACGGTGCTCGGAACGGGTTCGGGGCCAGGATGGTCGAACAGGCCACCGAGCGGCCCACAGTCCACCGGATTGCTGTGACCGACTCCGCGGGGGTCGAAGCCGATGATGTCGTAGGCGCGCTGGACGGACTCCGGCATCTTTCCGCGCTTGGCCACGGCGTAGTTCAGCCCCGCGCCTCCAGGGCCACCGGGGTTGACCAGCAACGCACCTCGGTATTCCTCCGGCGAACCCGACGCCCGGACTCGTGAGATCGCGATCGAGATCGTGCGCCCATCGGGCGCGTTGTAGTCCAGCGGCACGGCGATCTGGGCGCATTCGACGCCGGGTTCGTCCGGGCCCTCAGATGGGCACGGGCCGAACCGTAAGGGGGCAGCTCCGGCTGGAGTGGCGCTGAGCAGCGGAGCCAAGAGGGCGAGAGCGAACGCAACTCGGAGCGATCTTGTCACGGGCCGTCACTTTCGGGGGTAGCCGGATGGGCGGATTGTCCACCCAATAGAAAACGATTATCATTACCGACCGTTGTGCACAACCGTGGAGGAAGTCCGTGTGGGTCACCTGTTGTTGGTGGAGAGCCGGGTCGGTGCGATGAGCACGCTCCCGCCGAGGGGCATCCGGGAGAGCGGGCACCGGTTCAGCTCCGTTACCCGCAACTGCAGCACCACCCGCGTTCGGCAACGACATATCTGGGCCGCACCCGCTGCTCGGCGCCGACAACGTCCTGACCGTCGAAACCAATGACTCAGCAACGCTTTTCGAGCACCTGGAACAACTGCAGACGGTGCTGGGATTCGACTGCGTGGCAACGTCGTGCGACTACTACCTCGCCACCGCAGCCCGCGCCGCCGGGCACCTGGGTCTACCCGGGCCGAAAGTGAGATTTCAGGCTCTCAGCGCGGGTCCCTGCGCATGCACCACGTGCGGGGGCCGTTGTCGGGGAGCTGGACATCGGCTGTGACCTTGAAGCCGAGGCGCTCGTAGAACCGCACGTTCGCCTCGCTGGAAGTCTCCAGGAACGCCGGATACCCAGCGCGCTCGGCCTCCTGGATGCCGGGAATCAGCACCGCACTGCCGAGGCCCTTCCCCTGGGCCTCGGGAGCGGTTCCCACGGTTTCCAGAAACCATCCCGGCTCCTTGGGCCGGTACGGGGCGATGGTCTCGTCCGCAGCCGCGGAAGCGGCGGCCCGGTCACCGCTGAGTTCGCCGAGGATCGGCCCGAGTTCGGCGAAAGCAGGCGAGGGATCCTGGCCAGGAATGGCCCAGACCGCCACGGCGCGGCCGTCGGCGGCGACCCAGACGCGGCCGTACACCATGCCGATGCGGGTCAGGCACAGCTCCTGGGTACGCCGGATCCGGTCCTCGTGACCGTCCGCGGCGATCACGTGCCGGGTGAAGGGATAGTCGGCGAAGGCCCGGGCAAGGGTGTCGACCGCAGTGGGGATGTCGGCGTCGGTGATGGGACGCACGGAAGAGGCGTTCTGGTGCTGCGGCATGTTCACCAAGCGATCTTGACAGCAGGTCATTCCCTCGGCAACGCATTTGACCGGGTACCTATGCCACCCTACATACTCCCCCGACGCCGCGACCTGCGACCGCCCAGCCCGGCCACCCCTGCTTGGTCTCGTCCGTCTGCCTCGAGCATCGCGCACCTCGCATCCCAGACCGCAGCAGCCCTCGCCGCTGGACCGGTCAGTTCGCGAGCCGCACCACCGACTCGACAACCTCGGGCCCGTCAAGCAGGGCGAGATCGTTGTGGCCCGCGTTCGCAACGTCCAGTTCGATCGTGCCGGGCCGTATCCGGGCGACGGCTCGGCTCTCCTCCGGGGGCACGATCGAGTCGGCAGTCCCGTAGACGACCGCGACCGGGCACCGGACGTCGCGCAAGTGCATCGCGAGCGGGTACCGGTCCCAGAGCAACAACCTCACCGGCAGGTACGGGTAGTGGCGTTGGCCGACGGAAGCGAGGTCGGTGAACGGTGACCGCAGCACCAGCCCGGCCGGTTTGTGCTCGGTCGCCAGCTCGGTGACAACGGCCCCACCGAGGCTTTCGCCGTAGTAGACCAACCGATCCGGTCGCAGGCCGGCTTCCTCGACGAGGTAGCGCAGCGCCGCACGGACGTCCTTCGCTAATCCCTCCTCGCTCGGGCGGCCCGGGTTGCCACCGTAACCGCGGTAGTCGAACAACAGCACGGCCAGTCCGCGTTCGGCGAGCGCGTCGGCCAGCGGAGCCCGCAGCGACCGGTTTCCCGCGTTGCCGTTGGCGACCAGCACACCCGCACCGCGGTGCTGGCCGCGGGCAGGCAGATACCAAGCACCCAGCTGCAGTCCGTCGCTCGTGCGCAGCACGACCTCCTCGGCGCCACTGAGCACCGCGGCAACCGGCGGCGTCTGACCGGAGGGGTAGTAGATCAGCCTTCGTTGGAACGCCCAGACTGCCCCCAGGACTACGGCGATCACCAGCACCACGACGAGCACGACGCGCAGCACACCTCCCAGTGTGCGCGACATCCCTGCCTGCCTGCCGCCAGTGACCGTCACACTGTTCACCGAAGCGCCGCCGGCGCATGGCGCGCCGGCGCATACGGTCGGCGGTCGAGCCGCGTCGTGTCAGCAGGCCGGTTGACGGCAAACACGTTCGCGTGCGAGACGATCTTCACCGCCCGAAGGCAGCTGGTGATGAAGTTGGAGAAGTCCGCAGCGCTGTCGTCCTGATCGGACCGGCAAGTTGATGCCGCTCCCCGCTAAGGGCCGGTCCGGTGGATCATGTGACCGTCTCGGGTTCGAGTCGTTGGCATGTCCATGGGACGGGGAGATCTCACGAATGATGAACGGGCGCGGCTGAAGCCGCATCTACCGAAGGCCGGTCACCCGGGCGGACCCCCACGTCACCGAGCACCTCGTCGGCCTCCCAGTCGCACGTGTTCAGCAGCCGCTGGATCCGGTCGGGACACGAACCGCTCATGCGGGCCAGCCCCGCCAGCCCACCGGGCGACATCAACATCCCCAGCCATGACCAAACCAACGAAGGACCTTGCCCTCGTCTGCCTATCTCAGTCGGCATCGGAGGGTCAAGGCGCTGGAGCCCGATGTGCGCGGGCTTCGTCATCGGATTCGTCGAGGGACGCGATCCAGGAGGCGACTTGGGTGCGGGAGGCGAAGCCGAGCTTGCCTAGCATGCGCTCGACGTGGCCGTCCACGGTGCGGGGCGAGATCACCAGGTTCTCGGCGATGGCGCGATTGCTCAGTCCCGTGGCGATCAGGCGCGCCACCTCCAGTTCCCGGTCCGTGAGCGGGCAGCTTCGGGCGACACACGTCGCGGTGGTGGGCTTGACGGCTGCGTCGATTTCCAGGGCGAGCTCGATCGCCTCGGCCTTGGTCAGATGAGCCAGGCGCTGGGCGACCTTCGCCACCCGTTCCGCGCCCACCGTTTCGACGACCTGTTGGGCCAGGCGCAGGGAGTCTGCGGTGATGTGGGGTCCGAACGCATCGATGGAGGTGCCGAGCCGGTGCCACACCGCTCCGGCGGCAGCTCCCAGCATGGCGGCGTTGTCCGCTTGCTGGTTGGACATGGCGATCCAGGACATCAGCTCCAGCACCAGGGCCGTGCAGACGCCGTCGGTGAAATCGCGCTGGATCTCCAGGGCCGCCGTCGCGGCCTGCTTGGCCGCGGCCATGTCGCCCGCGCGCCAGTGCTGCAGGCCGCTGATCCACAGGGCGTAGGCGTGATTCCAGCGTTCTCCGTGCCGGGCGCTTACGGCTAGCACCTCCCGGCAGGTCTCCAGGGCGTCGCCCGCGGGCTCCTGGAAGTTGCGCGCCATGGCGAGCTGGAACTGCGCGGTGAGCACCGCGCCGGTGCTGCCGAGCGCCCGGTGCCCCTGCACAGCCCGGTGGTACAGGCCGATCGCCGTGGGCAGGCTGCCGCTGAAGAGGTGGTACAGGGCCCGCCAGTTCGCGGCGTGCGCGGCCAGCTCCTGGTCGTCCAGCACCACTGCCACGTGCTCCAGCTCCGCCAGGCGGACGGCGGCGGCCTCGCGATCCCCCTGCAGGAGCGTCGCCCAGGCCGCCACCCACAGCACCGACCCCCGCTCGACGGTGTCGCCGTCCAGCACGTCGAGGATGCGGTCCAGCCATCGCCTTCCCTCGCTGAGCGAGCCGCCGGCGATCCAGTGGTAGCGCAGGAAGGACGCGAGCCGGCCGCCCGCGGGACGCTCGTCGGGTGTGGTGAGGGACCATTCCAGCGCCGCGAGCAGGTTGGCGTGGTCGCGCCGCATGGTGGCGAGCATCTCGTGCTGCCCGGGCCCGCACCAGCGCTCCACCATGGAGCGGGCCTGGCGCAGATAGTGATCGCGCATGCGGCGCCGCAGCACCGGCAGTTCCCCGAGTTCGTCGAGCCGCTCGGCGCCGTATTCGCGCACGGTCATCAGCTGCCGGTAGCGAACCCGTTCACCGATGTGCTCGGCTATCACGATCGACTTGGCGACGAGCCGGTCGAGGACGTCGACGACGCGCTCGGCGGCGAAGTCGCCGAACCCGCAAACCTCCTCGACCGCCGTCAGGTCGCATCCGCCCGGGAAGACCGACATCCGCGCCCACAGCAGGCGTTCGTCATCGGAGCACAGCTCGTGGCTCCAGTCGATCAGTGCGCGGAGCGTCTGCTGTCGCGGCCGAGCCACGCGACTGCCGCCGGTGAGCAGTTCGAATCGGCGGTCCAGGCGCTCGACGACCTGGCCGACGGACAACGTGCGCAGCCGGATGGCGGCGAGTTCGATGGCGAGCGGCATCCCGTCGAGCCGTTCGCACAGCTGTTGGACGGCAAGGCGGTTGGCATCGGTGACGGCGAAGTCCGGGGCGACGCTGCGCGCCCGGTCGACCAGCAGCTGAACGGCTTCGCTGTGGTCGACGCTCGCGGCGTCGTGCAACTGCTCGGCCGTCGGTACCGACAGGGGCGGGATCACCGTGACAAGCTCGCCCGCGATGCCGAGCGGTTCGCGACTGGTGGCCAGGACGCGCAGGCCCGGTGCCGTTTCGAGAAGTTCGGCCAGCAGTTCGGCGGTGGGCGTCAGCACGTGCTCGCAGTTGTCCACGACCAGCAGCACCTGCTGGGTTCCCAGATGATCGACCAGTTGCTGGGTCGCGGACCGGTTCGACTGGTCCAGGACGGCGAGCGCCGAGGTGAACGCGGAGGCCACCTCGCGCGCATCGCCGAGGCTGGCCAGCTGGACGACCTGAATACCGTCCCGGAACGCCCTGCGAACCCGGTCCGCGACCACCAGGGCGAGCCGCGTCTTACCGATGCCGCCGGGACCGGTCAGCGTGACGAGCCGGGAGGCCGACAGATTCCTGCGCACGCCGGCGATCTCCTGCCGACGCCCCACGAAACTGGTGAGACCGCCAGCGCCGACCAGACAACCGCGTCCACTGTCGTCGTCCATGGTCTCCGATGTCCTCGCCTCGGCCGTTCCGCTGACCCTATGTCGAAGGACACTTCGTGCCAAGGACGCACGCCCGGAGAAACACGGGCTTTCCCCGGCCAGCGCTCCGATTCATAGTCCCGCGACCAGAGCCCATATCTTCCGCGAATCAATGCGATCACGGGTTCGAAGTGATGAGTACCCGCACGGGCAGAGGGGGTACCGAAGGGGGTCATCTCACCCGAGACCGCGGCCACGCCCGTGTTCAGTCTTCTATCACCACGACGCGGACCGGTGCAGTGGCGGGCACGGCACCGGTCCGCGTGCCATACCTCCACAGGCAGGAGCGGGGCAATGTCACATACGAGGAGGAGCCGCTTGGTGAAGGAACCTGGAAGAGCGGCCGACCAGGCGTCCGCCATTGGCGGCACCGGATGCGGGAAGAGCGTGCGCCTCGCATCCGCCGGCTCTCCGGGGTGGGCCACATGAACCAGCGCCACCTCCGGAACGCCTTCGGCCGCTTCGCCACCGGCGTCACGGTCGTCACCTGCGCCACCTCCGACGGCGGACGCCACGGCGCCACGGTCAACGCGTTCACCGCCGTCTCCCTGGAACCGGCCCTGTGCCAGGTGACCCTCACCCGCCGGTCCAAGGCGTGCCGGTATCTGAAGGACACGCCCTTCGCGGTCAACATCCTGGCAGCCGACCAGACCGACACCGCCTGGCACTTCGCCGGCCGGCCCGTGGAGCCGGAACCCCAGTGGTCCGACGGTCCTCTCGGCCCCGTGCTCACGGGAGCGGCCGCCACGATCTCGTGCCGCCCGTGGCGCACCTACGACGGCGGCGACCACCTGATCGTCATCGGCGAAGTGGTCGAGGCCGACATCACCGATCTGGAACCGCTGCTGTTCCACGCCGGGACCTTCCGCCACCTGGACCGGCGGGACGCGGGCGCCCACTGGGGCGCCTGCCTGGACAGCCCCGAGAGCGGATGGTTCACCGGCGCACCGGCCTTCACCGCGATGCACGCGAAGCACGCCACGCGGCACGCCTCGTAATTCCCAATCACACACCTTCGAGATCAGCTAGGAAAGACATGACTCAGGAAGACACCCGCTCTCCGGCCGCCCCACCCGCGGTGAACGTCCGCAAGACCCGCCCGCTGACGGGCGACGAGTACATCGAGTCCATTCGCGACGGACGGGAGGTGTGGGTCTATGGCGAGAAGGTCAAGGACGTCACCGAGCACCCCGCCTTCCGCAACTCGGTGCGCATGACCGCGCGGCTGTACGACGCCCTGCACGACGCGGACAAGCAGTCGGTGCTCACCGTGCCGACCGACACCGGCAGCGACGGTTTCACCCACCCGTTCTTCCGCACGCCGCGCAGCCGCGAGGACCTGATCGCCGACCGCGACGCGATCGCCGAGTGGGCGCGGATGACCTACGGCTGGATGGGCCGCAGCCCCGACTACAAGGCGGCCTTCCTCGGCACCCTCGGCGCCAACAGCGACTTCTACCAGCCCTTCGGCGACAACGCCCGGCGCTGGTACGCCGAGTCCCAGGAGAAGGTCCTCTACTGGAACCACGCCATCATCAACCCGCCGGTCGACCGCGACCGCAACCCCGACGAGGTCAAGGACATCTTCGTCCACGTCGACGAGGAACGCGACGACGGCCTGGTCATCAGCGGCGCCAAGGTGGTGGCCACCGGCTCGGCCATCACCCACTTCAACTTCATCGCCCACTACGGCCTGCCGATCAAGAAGAAGGAGTTCGCGCTGGTCTGCACCGTCCCGATGGGCACGCCCGGCATGAAGCTGATCAGCCGGCACTCCTACGCGATGAACGCCGACGTCATGGGCAGCCCGTTCGACTACCCGCTGTCCAGCCGCTTCGACGAGAACGACACCATCTTCATCCTCGACAAGGTGAAGATCCCCTGGGAGAACGTCTTCATCTACGGTGACGCCGAGAAGGCCAGCACGTTCTTCCCCGGCTCGGGCTTCCTGCACCGCTTCACCTTCCACGGCTGCACGCGCCTCGCCGTCAAGCTCGACTTCATCGCCGGACTGCTGATGAAGGGCGTGGAGGTCACCGGCACCAAGGACTTCCGCGGCATCCAGACCCGCGTGGGCGAGGTCATCGCCTGGCGCAACCTGTTCTGGGGCCTGACCGACGCCATGGCGAACAACCCGGACTCCTGGAAGGACGACGCCCTCCTGCCGAAACTCGACTACGGCCTGGCCTACCGCTGGTTCATGACCCTGGGCTACCCGCGGATCAAGGAAATCATCATGCAGGACCTGGGCAGTGGACTGATCTACCTCAACTCCAACGCCAAGGACTTCTCCGTCCCGGAGATCCGCCCCTACCTGGACAAGTACGTGCGCGGGTCCAACGGCTACGACTCCGTCGAGCGGGTCAAGCTGATGAAGCTGATCTGGGACTCCATCGGCAGCGAGTTCGGCGGCCGGCACGAGCTGTACGAGCGCAACTACTCCGGCAACCACGAGCAGGTACGCGCGGAGATGCTCTTCACCGCTCAGGCTTCCGGCACCGCCGACGCCATGAAGGGCTTCGCGGAGCAGTGCATGGCCGAGTACGACCTGAACGGCTGGACCGTGCCTGACCTGATCAACCCGGAAGACGTGAGCATCCACCGCCGCTGACCGCTGCTGCCGGGACGGTCCGGTGCCGCCCCGGCCCAGCTCGGAACAGCACGATGAGCATCACCCGAACTTCGACACCCCTCACCGCGACGGGTGAGGGCGCTGCTCGGCGCGGTGCATCACGACGTGACCCGGGCGGCTAAGCCCGAACTGATCCCGCGCCCCGTGGCCGACGGAGAAGGCGGCCTCGCGCGGCGGTACGACTTCGTCCTCGAACGGGCCTGAGACCAAGGATGCGGATGTGACAGCACAATCGTCCCCGAGCCTCCCGGAGTTCGCGTCGGCACTCCGGTCCTCGGGTACCACGTGGACGGGCCTGCGCGACGTGCCCTCCGACTGGCAAGGCGGCGCGGTGACCATGGGCGTCTTCGACGGATTCCACCGTGGTCATGCCGCGCTGGTCCGGCGCGTGCGCGAGCGGGCGGCCCAGCACGAGCTGCCGTCCGTGTTGCTCACTTTCGACCCGCACCCGCTCACGGTGACCTGCCCGGAGCGCGCGCCCAGGCAGTTGGCGTCGCTCGAAGAACGCGTCCGCCTCGCCCACGGCCTCGGCATCGACGCCGTACTCGTGCTGCCGTTCACCGCGGCGCTGGCCGGCATGGCGGCCGACGATTTCGCCGATCGAGTCCTCGGCCACGCGCTCCGGGCTCGCGCCGTGGTGGTGGGCGAGAACTTCCGCTTCGGCCGAGGGGGCGGTGGCGACACCGCCCTGCTCGGCCGCGCGGGAAGGCGGCTCGGCTTCACCTTGGACGCCGTGCCGCTCGTCGCCCACGACGGCCGGGCCTGCTCCTCCACCCTGATACGCAGCTGCCTGGCGGCCGGTGACCTCAAGGGCGCCGAAGAGCTGCTGGGACGCCCGTGGCGCACGGCGACCTCCGCGCCGGCGATCGACGACATCGCGGAGCATTAGGAGTTTCATTGATCGTGTCTAGCCGCTTGAGCCTGGTTGGGCAGTGTGATCTGGAATGTGCGGCCGTCGCGCAGGAGTGTCCAGATGACGTCGACCAGGCGGCGGGCGAGCGCGATCAATGGCTGGGAGTGGACCTTTCCTTCACCACGTTTGCGCTGGTAGAAGCTACGAGAGGGAATATCGGGCCGTTTGATGCTCGACAGTGCGGCCAGGTAGAACACTCGCCGCAGCCCGCGGTGGTAGCGCTTCGGGCGGTGCAGATTGCCTCGCACCCGGCCGGAATCGCGGGGTACCGGTGCGAGGCCGGCGTAGGCGGCCAGGCGGCCGGGGTTGCGGAAGGTGGCGAGCAGGTCGCCGCCGGTGTCGGCCAGCAGCTAGGCCCCAGGAACGGACCGAAGCCGTCGATTCTGGTGATCCGTTCGGCGTCTCGATGGGCTTGGAAGCGTTCGGGGAGTTGTTCGTCAAGGCCTTTGATCTCCCGACCCAGGCCCAACAGCTGGCAGGCCAGCCGGGCGATCAGCGGGACTAGGATCGTTTCTACAGACAGGGAAACGGTTTACTCACCCGCAGCCGCCCAGGGTTTGTCCATGATGGACGGAACGGTTCGACTGTGCGCCTGATGTTCCCGCAGGTACGAACGCACCCCGTCCGGGCTGGCGGCGCGGATGCCGTCGGGAGTCTGGAAACCAGCCAACAGGATCAGCGCGGAACGGGTGGAGAAATCGAAGGCCCCGCGACGGCTCGATCGCCTGGCAGCGGCCGGAACCCGCGCCTTAAAGGCTGTCCATCACCGACATCAAGGGCACACGCGCTCGTAAGAAGACCCGCCGTCTACTTCGGTCACTGCGCACCCCGCATCCAACACCACCCAATAGGGCAGTGCTGGAACGCCAGCACACAACACCTGGGACGCAGCACCAGCTCAACAGACCCGAACAGCCTGTCCCGCTCGGAAATACGATTCTGGGTCTGGCCTGCAGCTTCTCCGCGCGGGGCAACGGCCACCACAGCACCTGGAATGATCCTTCGATGCCGCTGTCGATCGTCACCGCGCTGGTCCGAAATCTGATCAAGGTGCCCGCTGTTGTACTTCGCAACCGCATGGCCAAGGATGCGGAGGTGTTGGCGTTGCGGCACGAGAACGCGGTGCTGCGCCGCCAGATCGCCCGGGTCCGCTGCGCTTCCTGCTCCGGGACCGGGATGCGAAATACACCCACGCCTTCGACGCCGTCTTCGCAGCCGACGACGTGAAGATCGTGCTCAGCCCACCGCAGGCACCGAAAGCGAACGCGATCTGCGAGCGAGTCGTGGGCACCCTACACCGCGAGCTCCTCGACCGGATCCTGATCTACAACGAGGCCCACGCTTCGAACGCGCTCACCGAGTACATCCGGCACTACAACCAGCACCGCCCCCCAGCCCCGGCGCCAACTACCCCCGGACAACACCGAACCACCACCAGCCTCGGCCACCGTCACCGACCTCCAGGTCCACCGAATCCGGCGACAACCCATCCTCGACAACCTAATCAACGAGTACCACCACGACGCTGCCTGACCGCACGGCATTGCCCCGGTTCACAGGGCCGAATCGTATTTTCGAGCGACACAGGGCACAACTATTCACTCGCCATACTGCCTTTGTGAAGCCCAACCGTAACAGCAACCAACGAACTGGCGTCACCGTCGAGCCAGATATTGAACATGTGATACCGGCCAGAAAATGCGATTAAACGCAGGATTTCACCCCGACATTTATCCACATCGCAAAGCAACCGATCCCATCCGATCACCTTTTCCGGGCGAAATCCCGGGCGCCTGAATCGCTTCTTGTAGATTTCCTGGACGCTCGCCTTCGAAACGACGGACATAGCGTATACATCAGGGGCACCGGGCAGCAAAAGTTCATCCTTCAGCAACCGAACAGCCTCGTCAGACCTCATCGCCGCATCGATCGCAGCCACCAGGCGAGTCCTTGTTAGTTCTTCTACCGGCAAATATCCCCCTCAATATACAGGCCGCCACGGGCCACCGTTGACGCTGACTTCCGCCCCACTGACAGGCCCCTGAATGAGAACCTCACTCTCGCCGTAGATATCCTGACTCTCTACACGAGTATAGCCCGGCGCATCAGCATTTGGAATGCGCAGTACAACTCCGGGCCCATTGCCGTCACCGGCGGCATCCCGAGCGACCCCATCCAGATCTGTGGTCCATGATGTGAATTCACTTCTGGTATCTCCACCATTATGAAGACCTGGATCAGTGTGCCCACCCCAAGGCAAAGCTCTTCCGTTCAGCGCATCCTCATAGCCAGGATGACCATATGGGACTCCACGATAAAGGTAGGGCTCACCTTGACCAATTCCATCTTCGCATTTCAACCCCAATGGGTCTAACCAATAATTCGGGTTAGGCACATAGTTGTGCGGCCTGAGACCACCACGCAGCCCGAGCGGATCGGTGGTCGCATACCGCCCTGTAACAGGGTCGTAGTGGCGGTGGAAGTTGTAGTTGAACCCTGTTTCGGGGTCTGCGTACTGCCCTGGAAAGCGGAGCGGGGTGTAAGCCGCGGTGCGGGGTTGGTCTGTGGTCGCGCCCCACAACGTTGTTCGTTGGCGCCAGGTTACGGCGCCTTGGTCGTTGATCAGTTCTGTTGGGGTTCCGACGAGGTCGGTGACGATCGAGTGGAACTGTTCGTCGATCCAGCGTTGGGGAGCGTTGCGGAGGGCTGAGCGTTCGGCTTGGGTGACGGGGCGGAAGTTTCCGGGTTCGTAGTTCCAGACCGTGACTCGGGCGTCCGCCAGGCTGGGGCCGTTGGGGAGACCGTCGGTGTGGGCTTGTTCCGCTAGGACCGTTCCATCCCAGATGAACTCGATCTGCTCCAGGACGCGGGAACCGTCGGGCGTGAGGCGCTGTTTGGCGACGCGGCGGCCCAGCGGGTCGTAGCGGTAGTGCCAGCGGGCGCCGTCCGGGGTGAGGACTTGGACCAGGCGGTCGTCGGCGTCCCAGACGTAGCGCCAGGTTTCCGGCTTGTGGGACAAGCGCTTTCGCTGGCGGAGCACCACGCGGCCTTGGGCGTCGTGCTCGTAGCGGACCTTGCCCGCTCGGCGGATCAGGGTGCCGCTGTACTCGCGGTCGCCGAGTTCCTCGGCATCGTTGGTGGGCCAAGAGGCGTGGGCGAGGTTGCCTGCCGTGTCGTAGGCGTAGCGTTCCGTCCAACCAGGTCCGGTGACCGCGGTGACGCGGCCTGCGCGGTCGAGGTCGAACGTGCGCGGGCCGGCGAGCTTGTCGTCGAGCCCAGTCAGGTATCCGTCGGCGCGGTAGGTGTACGAGCGCCTCTGGATCTGCTGGTCGGACGGGCCGGTGAGGGTTTGCGAGAGCAGCTGGTGGTTGGCGTTCCAGGCTTGGGCCAGGACAACATCGGGTCCCAGTTCTCGCTGAACCTCGTGACCTGCGCGGTCGTAGCCGAAGCGCAGGGTGCGTCCGGCGGTGTGCAGCGCGGTCGGCCGACCGTTCGGGTCGTAGTCCCAGACGCTTTCCGCGCCGGAGGGCGTGCGGCGCCGGATCCTGCGGCCCAGCGGGTCGTAAACCGAGGCGACGGTGCGGCCGTTGATGGTTTCTGCGAGGACCCGCCCGGCGGGGTCGCGGTGGAAGGTGACCTGGGTATCGCTGTCCATCGCTTCGACCAGGCGGCCCAGCGGGTCGTAGGTGAAGGTCGACGTCATCGATCCGTTGCGACGTTCGATCACGTTGCCCAGCACGTCGCGGGCGAACGACGTGGTTTCGCCGGCGCCGTTGGTGCGCTCGATCAGCTGCCCGGCCGCGTCGTGCCGGTAGGTGACCGCACGGCCGTTGAAGTCGATCTCGCGCGCCAGGTTGCCCACGACGTCGTAGTCGTAGCGCCACACCAGGCCCTGTTCGTTGGTGACGCTGGTCAGGCGGAGTTCGGTGTCGTAGTCGAACTGCAGGCGCGTCCCGTCTGGTCGGATCTCCGCCGACGGCAGGTCGAAGTGCGTGACCTCGGTGCGGGTCTCCTGCCCCAGGGCGTCGACGAACGTCCGGAGGTTGCCCTCGCCGTCGTACAACCAACGCACGGTCGCCCCGTCAGGCAGGGTTCGCCACGCCGGTTTGCCCTCGACGGTCCAGCCGAACCGCGTGGTGCCGCCCAGCGGATCGACCACCTCCATGACGCGGCCGAACCCATCCCGCACGTACCGGGTGGTATTGCCCATCGCATCGGTCAGGACGACCGGCAAACCCGCCGCATCGGTCTCGACCCGACGCACGCTGCCCAGCGCATCCGTGAAGCTCGTCAGGTGGCCGTGCTCGTCGTGGGCGTAGCGGGTGACCGCTCCGAGCGGGTCGACCGCCCGGGTGAGGTTCCCGCGCTCGTCGTACTCGCGCCGCGACACCGCTCCGTCCGGGGCGATGATCGTGGTGGGAAGCCGGAGGTCGTTGTACTCGAACCGGGCTTGGCTGCCGTCCGGGCGCGTGATCGCGACCAGGTTGCCGTCATCGTCGTACTCGTAGCGGACCGTGCGGCCGAGCGGATCGGTCCGGGAGAGCAAGCGGTCGAACTCGTCCCACTCGGACAAAGTTTCGCCGCCCAGCTCATTGACCTCACGGAGCGTCTGACCGGCTTCGTTGAGGTGGTAGGTGGTGCGGGCGCCTTGGGAGTTGGTCCAGTAGGTGATCCGGTTCTCGTCGTCGTACTCCAGCGTGCCGCTGAAGAAACCACCGGACCCCTCCACCGCCACGGCCCGACCGTGGCCGTCATAGGTGTAGCGGTACCACTTGTCGTTGCGGTCGGTCCAACTCGTGATGCGCCCCGCCTGGTCATAGGTGAAGCGCAGCGGCAGACCGGAGGTGTTGATCACCTCGGTGAGCCGTTGATCCTCGTAGACGTAACGCATCAACTGCACGTCGTCGCCGTTGTCCGCTGCGCAGAGGTACAACGCGGTCACCAGGCCGTCGCCGGATTCGACACGGATGCGGTAACCGCCGGAATGCCGCACCTCGACGGGCGTTCGGTCGGCATCGCGCTCGACGTCAATGCGGTGACCGTTGCGATCCGTGATCGCGATCAACGGCAGGATTTCGCCTGCAGAACCGAAGTGCAGCGTTCTGTCTTGCACCGTGTCGGTGATCGTGTAACTGCCGTCTTCGGATCTCGCCAATCTCCGTTGCGGTCCGGTCACTGCGACGGCAGACGAGCCCGGCACCGGTTGAGGAAAGAGAGACAGTGTGCCGTCGTCGGCGACGAAGCACACGTTGGTCTCGTCCACCTCCAATCGCTGGTCCAACGTCGAAGTCCACGTTGGACCAAAGTGCTGTCCCGCCCGGAAAGACGAGATGTGCAGCCGCTTCAGCACCAGGGGAAGCACGCCCGCGAGTTCGACATCGGTCTGTGCGAGCACCATGCCACCGGTGGCGACGTCGATCGGGTCGCCGGTCGTTGTTCTCTCGGAAGCCGGAACCCGGTGTTCGGGGGCATCTGGATGTTTCGTGAGAGTCTTGAGGACCTTGCCGACCCCACCGGTGAGGATGCCCCCCAAGACCTCGCCGGTGATCCTGCCCAGCCCCACTTCACCGCGGCCGTTGGCGAAATCGTCCCACGAGACCATCGCCTTGAGCGTTTCGACGGGATGGGTGACGGCGTGGGCCATCGCCGCCACGGTCGCCGCAGGATCGGCGAACGCGTCGGCAATCGCTGTGAATGTGCCGGCGAAACCTTCCCAGATAGCCCCGTAGAAGTTCGCATCGATCTGCGCCTGGGAATCCTGGGGCGCTACCGCCGCCTCTTCTCTCAGCGCCGAAGCGGCACGATCGCCCGCTCCGATCAGCTCCTGCCGAGCCAACCGCAGCATGTCCCGGGCGGCCTGCCGCCTTTCCTCGCCAGGATCGGCGAAAGGCGGTACCTCACCACCTTGTGCGTCCGCGACGGCTCGCTCGTGGTCCGCTTTCGCCTGCCGAGTGGCAGCTTCCCCTTCTTCCCACGAGCGAACGGCCTCGGCAGCCTCGCCTTGGGCCCACCGCAGTACGCGCGCGTACTCCTCGAGCGCGGCAGCCCCAGCTGCCAGTGAATCCTCACCATCAAACCAGCGGGGAACATCCGTCTGGTGCTGCTCGTGCCAGAGGTCAGCGGCTTCACCGCTCCACCCGCCCGCATCGATTCGTTGCAGCGCTCGTCCGGTCTCAGACGCCTTGCTCGCTCGCTCCCGGATAAAGTGCGCGTTCGACTCGATCGCGGCCGGGTCTCCGGGCACCAGCAGCGTTGGCTCAGTGGTCTGCCCCAACTCGACTGTCATCGAGACATCCCCGGGATCGTCGTCGGCTGCACCACATCGATCCCCGGATCAACCGACAGCGCATCCGCACCAGCCTGATCAGCTTCCCGATACGCCTTGGCGGCTTCACCGAGCGAATAACTCATCCGAGTGGCACGGTCGCACAACGCGTCCAAACCGACCGACCAACGGTCGCAGAACTCCGCCAATGCCGCCTGCAGACCAGAGTGTCCGTACGAATCGCTATCGCCCGGTAACTCGCTCAACTCCGAGTTGTCTTGCCCGGCAACGAGTTCATCCATGTTCTTCGCCGCTGTTTCCAACAACTCGATTTCGACGTGAAAGCCGTTGCCGTCCAAGCTCACCGCACCCACCCGTGAGGAATCGTTCATTTCCTGCGCGAGGCTGCCTGCCGCGCCGACGCCGTACGTTTCCACTCCCGCTCAAGCGCGTAAAAATCGTCAACCCGCGGCTGCAACGGCAACCGATGCTCATCATCCGGATCCACCATCACGCCCACACCGGCCGGCACCAACTTCAAGAAGTCCGCACCCGGCATCGACATGTAGTCGCACTCACCTGCACGAGCGGCAAGCCGCTCCGAACTTGAAAACGCCAACGTCCACCGGCCCCGGCGCCCGATATCAGTCACGAATACACCGGGCTTCTCCGGACGCTGAGCAAAGACCACCGCCTGCGCGAACGCCGCATAGAACGCCTTAAGCGGGCGCTGACCTGCACGGACCTCTCGCGCGACAACCACCAAATCCGGTTCCCCATCCCCCACTGCAAGCGCCACGCACGGGACCCTACCCAGGAACATGGCGACTGTCAGGAACTCGACGCCATCGGCCAGCAGCGCAGTGATCGACACCACCACTCGCGACTCGCCCGACCAACGAGCCGCAGCGTGCTGGCTGGCCTGCCTTCGACCTCCGCCGGATGCTACGGCAAGCAGGCGGGATGATGCCGTCGTCCTACTAGTAGCGGACCGCCTGCGTGGAGGTTCTCGCCGCGTACTGCGACGCCTGGTCGAGGTGGGTACAGGCTCGCAACCTCATCGACGAGACTGGTTCGTCGTGCGCGGAACAGGCTGCGAAACCGCCAGCACCTCAAGAACTGCCCCGACCGCTTGAACCACGACAACCCTGCCATCGCTTCAGCGCCACGCTCCTCCGCGAGCAGGAAGGCCGTGACCAGATCGTCAGTAAGCGAACCTGTGCCTTGCCCACGGTTGGCACTTGACTCCACGACAACCGCGCCCTCCCAGGAAGAACTTAGTTTCCCCAGGGCATCCAAAACGTTTCGCCACGCAGTCACCTGCTCGACGTTCGGTTCCCGCGATGCATCGCTCATCATCCTGCTCCTCACCTCAAACGACCGCCACAGCCCCACAGGCTTAACCGCCTTCGGACGACGTCAACCAGCCCCAGAAGAGGCTGTCTACCTGGGCCGGAGAAGCGCTGCCCCGGTGGTGGTCGTTTGACGCAGAACCGGTACTTTACTTGTCTTCAGACAAGTAAAGCGGGAGGGGCGAAGACATGTTCGCAGCCGCGCCGTTCTGGCGGGCAGGAATGGCCGGCCCGGTATGCCACGGACGACACCGGGCAGGAGGTCAAGCGAGCAGCTCGTCCGGCAGGCCGAGCTCGGTCGCGGCCGCGTAGAAGGCACTCATGCCGGCGAGCAGGGCATTGCGGCTTCGGGGGCTCATGGCGTCCAGCACCTGTTTGAGGTCGGCTTGGCGTTCCCGGCTGAACTGGCGGAGAAGGCGGCGCCCGTCCTTGGACATTTGGAGCATGACCTCGCGGCGGTCACCTTCGCTGGCGATCCGGTCGAGGAACCCGGCGGCCTGGAGCCGATCGCACAGCCGGCTCGTCACAGAGGGAATCGAACCGAGCTCGTCGGCGAGGCTCATGAGGTTGATGGCGCCGTGCCTGTCCACGACGACGAGCGCCCGCAGCTGCGGCGCTGAGACCTTGGGCTTGATGCGTTCGGCGCTACGCGCCCAGACAACCATGAGCGCCCCAACGCTGGCTTCGAGGTCGTCCAGGGCTTCGGAGGAAACAGAATCGGGTTCGCGCACCAGAGCAATCCTCCTAGCCGGGTGCATCACGTTCCTTCGCGTACGGGCTCCCGGGCGCATTCTGTCACGTCAGGATCCAAGATCGCCCGCAGCTGAGCGGGCCTAGGTGAAGCCGGAGAAATGGTGACCGTCCCCACACGTCTGGAGTCCATCGAGCGAGCCTTGCGGAACGCTCCCGCGCACGAGTTACCGGGGGTGCTCGAAGCGGTGCTGGGGCACCATTTCGGCGTTGCCGGGTTGGAGATCTACCTGGTCGACCTGAGGCTTGCGGTTCTGGAGCCGGTGCTCGAACCCGAGGGCCCCGGCATTCCCTTGGTGGCGACCGTGGAAGGGCGTGTTTTCTGCGACCAGGTGCACGTCCAACAGCCGCTTGATCAGGAAGTGGCGCTGCATCTGCCGATGACCGTGCGGGGCGACCGGCTGGGCGTCCTCTGGCTGCGGCTACCTGATGCGCCCGACGATGCGATGCGTGAGGAACTGGCGGAAGCAGCCGAGCTCGCCGCGCACGCCATCATCCTCGCGGAGGTGGCGACCGATCGGTATCGGCGAGCACGGCGCCCGCAACGACTGACGCTCGCCGCCGAGATGCAATGGCAGCTGTTACCAGTGCGTTCCGTGGAATGCGCTGCCTATCGGCTTGCGGGCCAGCTCGAACCCGCCTACGCCGTCCGCGGTGACAACTTCGACTGGGCCCAGGACGTCGATTCGCTGACCGTCGCGGTCACCAACGGCATGGGAGAAAGCATCACCGCGGCCATGCTGACCACCTTGGCGATCACAGCGCTGCGCAACGCCCGTCGCAGTGGAGCCAACCTCGCCACACAGGCCGTCCTCGCCAACGACGCGCCGAACAGCACAGCCGCTACCCCGCCGGCGACACCCCCGACGGCGAGCACGGTTCTCCAGTACTGCAAGGCCTATCTCCTGATGTTGGTCACCGTTGGTTCGCATATCGCCGGACAGGGCCTCCGCGCTACGTCATTTGCCGTGCGAAAGCACCGCGACCTGGAGGCGAAGGCGGCGGCCCTGATCCGGTCAAGCAGCCATCTTTCCCATGGCATCGTGGCTTTCCAGGGCACCCTTCACACGAGCCGCCCGTGACAACAACGCCTCGGGCACACCCCCAGCGTCGCCCGAGGCATCCTACTGTGATCTCACTTGGATTCGTTGCCAATTGGCAACCATTCCAAGTGCGGTGCCGTTCGCGCACAGCAAAGCCGACCTCCGCTTCCCAGCCAAGGGGCATTCATGATCTTGCGCGCACCGAGACGTCCAGTGCTCCCTGAGCATGCCAGGGAAGCGCTGCGACCGTTGGCACCGTCCCGCAGCGCTCGGAGGGCGGACGTCGCCGCTTTCTCGCCGTCAGCTGCGGCGGGCCAGAGCGTGCCTGCCAACGGGTCGACTAGCGCACCCCGGGCGCCGCTGCGTGTCGGATCACCAGACTCGAAGACCCACTCGCCGAACACGCCAAAGCCGGGCCCTGAGCGCACAGCCGGCGATCGTCGCAGCGTCTGGGTTGACGGCGGCCGAGTAACGTGTAGGGTCGGTGATGGTCGTTGTTTCTGGGTTCGTGTTTTGTGCATGCTCGCAGGATGTTGATGCGGGCGAGCTTCTTTCTTTGGTCGCAGCTGGAGTTAGCCGCCGTCTGAGATCCCCCGGCCCGGGCCTCCGCACGATGTGGTCGCCCGTCATACACCAGCTCCCAGGAGGAGACACGCATGACTAGCGGAACCGTGAAGTGGTTCAACTCGGAAAAGGGCTTCGGCTTCATCGCTCCGAACGAGGGCGGGCCGGACGTGTTCGTGCACTACTCGGCGATTGATGCCGGCGGGTTCCGGAGCCTGGAGGAGGACCAGCAGGTGACCTACGAGGTCAGCCAGGGCCCCAAGGGCCCGCAGGCCGACCTCGTGCGCGTGGTCTGACAACCCTCTCTGTTCTCCGGTGGCTCCCCACCCGGGTGGGGAGCCACCGGAGCTTTCGGCGAGCGCACCACCCCGCCTCGTCGCCCTACGCACACTGCCCTCATCGATCCGCATTGCCGCCACCAGGCGGTGGACTGGATCGGCCACGGGACAGGAAGGAATGCCATCACCACATCAACACCACTTCACCACCCACGCCGACGGCACCGCGATCTGCCGGTCACCGACCGGGTCTCCCACCCGGAACCGGCCTTCGGCGGGTGCACCCGCGGCCCGAGCACGGTGAGTCCGGTCCAATTCGCCGAACCCGAACACTCCCGGGCCATCCCCGAGCAGCAACACCCAATCGCTGACCACAGCGATGCCGGGATGCGCCGATTGCGCATGCCGTTCGCCCCCGACCCGGCCTAGAGATCGCGGCAGCACGCTGCCGCCCTCGGCCGAGACGTGCGCACAGGGCGTCCAAAGAGGACTGCGCGGCGGCGATCGTGGCGTCGTCGCTCAGGGTGCGCCACCCACCAGCGTTGCGCCGCGGAATGGTTGGCCTTCTCCACCACGCTCTTGCCGGTTCCCGTGCCGCGACGGCCAGGAGCATGCGGATCAGGACTGCGGGTCCTTCGAGGCCTGCAGCCTTCCCGCCGGCAACCGGTCGGCCCCCCAGCTGCGTTCGATATAGCCGATGATCCGCACGACGTCCTCGGCGGGCACCCTCTCCGGCTCCCCGCGCTCGAGCGGGTCGGCGTGGAAGATGTAGAGCCGCGAGGCGAACTGGTCGAACGGCAACGAGGCCTCACCGAACCGCTCACCGTTGCCCGCGGTGGAGACCACAACGCCGTCGCCCCAGTCCTGGCCGCTGTCGTTGTTCGGGTTGAAGAAGTACACCCGCATGACGTCCTGCGGATCCGGCGCGACCCGCAAGATCGTGATCGCGTGCCAGCCGACGTAGCGTGCCGCGCTGTCGGTGACGGCGACGCCGGCCGGCTGCGGGTGAATCACCGGCTGCCCGCCGTTGTAGGACGGGTGATAGCTCGCATGGAACTGCCGCAGGAACGCGTCGAGGCCGACCAGCTTCCCGGTCGCGACCTCAACGTTGATCCAGAACCCGCGGGCCGCCCACCAGCCGTGGAACTCCGGGTTGACCCACCGGTGCGGGTCCCCGGGCCGATCGGCGCAGCGCCTCCCCATCTCGGCGTAGATCCGGTCCAGGTGGGGAACGACGAGCAACGACACGGGGTCCAGGTCCATCGGCAGCGTGCTCGCGACCCCGGACGCGCTGTCCTTCGACGAGACCGGCTGGCCCTCGAAATGCATGATGATCTCGTCGTCGCGGGCCGCCCAGACCACCACCTGCAGCAGGTAGTCCGGGTCGTTGTAGGCCCACATCGACAGCGCGCGGGCCGACTGGCAGGTCGGATTATCGCCCTGCCCGACGCCGAGCGGCTGGCCCAGCATCGACAGCACGCCCGCGATCAGCCGCGCCTTCGGCTCCGGCTGGTCGCCGAACACCGTCACCAACCGCTCCCGCGCGACCGGGGAAAGGTCCAGAGCCAGCTGGCGCCACAGCGCGGGCACCACCGGCGGCTCGTAGAGGATGCCGCGGTCGAGCAACAACGCAAGCCCGTAGATGCACTGCGCGGTCTGCGGGTGCACAGCCTCCTCGATCAGCCGATGCGCCAGGTCGCGGTAACGCAGCAGGCAGTTCCGGCCGGTGTCGGACAACCCGAGTGCCTCGCCGACGAGGTAGTCGCTCTCGTGCAGCAGGAACCGCAGCAGCTCCGCGTGGTACGGCGACACCAGACCGGTGTCGTGCATCGCCCGGGCGAACCCGGTGGCCTCGTACTGCAGGCCGCCGGCATCCATCGCCTCCAGCCGGGAGCGGAAGGCGTCGAGGCCAGGGTCGTCCCGGCACGCCTCGGTGGTCCCGAACAGGCTGGTGATAAGCCGGTCGAGGCCCTGCCCGGACGACGCGCCCAGGTTGACGTCCGGATCGCCGCGGTAGATCGCGATCCGGGTGATCAGCGACTGCACCTGGTCGACCTGGATCGGGCGCTGGCGAAGGATCCGCCAGATCTCGTCGACCAGCTTGTCCAGGACGCTGTCGTAGCCGATCTCGTCGGCGAGGTGCCGGAACAGGTCCCGGATCAGCTGCGCGGTCCGGCCCTGCCGGGTCCGCTCCGCCTCACTGGGCGGGGTGAACAGCAGCTCCAGGTTCATCGCCAGCACCTGGGACAGGAACTGGCGAGCGTCCTCGGCGGAGAAGCTCGGGTGCGCGAAGTCGCCGCGGGCGACGGCGAGCATCCGCAGCTCGCTGGTCGCCTCCACCACGACGGTGTCCGCGTCTCCGCTGCGCAGCCCGGGGCCGACCAGTGACGGGAGAAGGATCTCCGGGGAGGCCCAGTCGGTCCCCGCGAACAGGCCGGCTTCCTCCAACGCCTGCGCCCGGGCCTGGACCGCCGCGGCGCCGCCCGGCTGCAGCAACACCCGCCGCAACGCTTCCAGGACCCGCCGCAGCTTCGTGTGCTTTCCGAAGTCGCGGGTCTCGGCCATGGCTTGAATGGCGGCGTCGAGCGAGGTCACGCGCTTGTCCAGCGTCGTGACCTCACCCGTGACGTCGGCGGTCGGCTTCAAAGGGTTCCCTCGGGTAGGTCTCCTGCTTCCGCGGAGTCGTCAGACGTAGAAGTCGAGCTCTTCCTGCTTCTTCAACAGTTCGCGCATCCGGTAGGGGTCGTCACCGAAGAAGTACACCAGACCCCAGTGGTTACCGAACGCGGTCCTCTTGGTGACCGTCTCCTCCAGCGGCGCCGCGAGGTCGTGCGACTCATAGTAGTCGTCGTCCTCGGTCTCCTCCGGGATCTGCAGATCGGCGACAACCCGGCGGCGCGGGTAGACACCGAAGCAGCCCGCGACCCCGGACGCGTCGACGACCTCGCGCGGAAAGAAGGCGTCGATCTCCTCCTCGGTCGTCTTCGGGTCGAAGGCCAGCACCAGCCCCTGGTAGGCGTTGAACCCGTATGCCCGCTCGAGCAGCTCGAAGACCTTGAAGCCCGGCGGCCGGTAGGCGACCTCGCCGAAGTACATCTCGCCGTCACTGGTGACGAAGTACTCCGGGTGCACGAAGCCGAACTCGATGTCGAAGGTCTTGATGAGCTTCTCGATCTGCGCCGTGATCTGCGGCCGGTACCTCTCCAGTTCCGGGGTCGCCGGAACGAACACCGAGTACCCGAGCGTCACGTACTCGGAGATGTTGAGGAACTTGATCTTCCCGTTGTGGATCCACGCCTCGACGGCGAACTCCCAGCCGTCGAGGTGCGATTCCATGAGTACCGGGAACTCCTCATCCGGAATCGTGTCGATCTCATCGGGCGTGCGGATGACGCGGTGCCCAAGACACCCGGCCTTGTCGAACGCCTTGAGGTGGATCGGGTCGTTCGGGTCGCCGTCGAGCTTGAGCAGCGTCTGGTTGACGCGCTTGAGGAAGCGGATCACGTCGTCCCGGTCGTGGGCCTCCTCGAAGATCCCGACCCGGATCCCGCCGAGCTGCGCGCGGCGCTTCATCAACGCCTTGTCCCGCAACAGCATGGCCTGGCCGAACAGGCGCGGGTTGTCCAGCAGGACGGAGTTGATCGCCCCGGCCCACTCCACCGTCTCCTCGAACAGCGGGATCGCAACGTCGACACCCTCCTCCTTAAGCGTCTCGGCGATCTCCATGGAGCGGTCGTTGAGCCGCTCGAAATTCCACGGCACGTAGGGAATGTCGTGCTCGGAGCAGTACTCCTCGGCCCAGTCCGGTGCCACGACGACATACCGTCGATCGAACCGGTCGAGAGCCTCCACTGCATTGAGACTCCACCCAAGAAGAGCTACGTATCCCTTGTCCGAATTCTTGATGGCCGGTTCGGGCTGTGGCATGGACCGCTCCTCCGTATCGGCGCATTCAGTTGCGACGGCGTCGCGGATACAACCGTACCCGGAGATGATGTTTCCTCGGCGTGCTGAAGCAAAAAATCCCCCGACGCTCAACCACCAACCTCGTACTCCTGCGGCCTGCAGCGCCGCAGCCGACCGAGCTGGCCCAGCCACAGCGCCGCCTGCTCGATACGATGATTTGCTTGCCAGATGGCAAGCTGTTGTGCCGTTCTCGATGCCTTGGCTGTGCCGCGAGCCATCGCGCGATGAAATGTGAACGCCAAGCCGGATACTCCGACCCTGCTCGACCTCATGGGCGACTGGCCCTGGTACCTCGGCGTCGAAGTCGTTCTCGGATTCACGGTATGGGCACTGATGACGTGGCCCTGGACGCGATCCCGCGGGGCTGGCTCGAATGGGCAGCCGGTCGGCCGCCGATGCTGAACAGGATGACCGAAGCCGAGGCGTACGACCGGTGACCAGAGCCGCGGCAGAAGTCGATCCACTGCAACACGGCACATGCGCACCGTCACCTGAATGTTGAGCTCGTGGCATGACCGTCGCCGAGCGCGTCGGCGGATTCCGCCAGATGCTGGACAACTCATCCTCACCGTCAACGCCACGCTAGTCGCCCAAGCCCAAAACGAGGAAATGAAGCACCTCTCGCGCGCCGGCTACGACCAGGACCAAAAATCAAGAAGGTCTCCGCATGGGCGGCGATCCTGTTCGCCCCACGATCATCGCTCACCGTCGACGGCATGAATTTCGAGCACATGCCCGAACTGCGCTGGATCTTCGGCTACCCGCTTGCGCTCGCCCTCGTGATCGTCGCCTACCTCGGCCTGTACGGCCTTCAAACGCCGCGACTGGATTTGATCGGCACAATCCCCGTCGGCAGGGCCCAGCACGTCCAGCGCTGGCGCACGACAGCAGAGAAGGGAGCAGGCCGAGCGGAATGGTGTGCCGATGCCTACGCAGACCTGAATAACCCCCGCACTGCAAGCTCGTGACCCGGAGGAGGTCCAGGAGCAGGGAACAGGTGGGAGTACTCCCAGTGATAGCTGGTCGCCGCTACTTGTCGTGAGCCGTTCACGAACCTCTGGAGGTGCGGGCGAGCGGGTGCAGCGCGACGTTGACCAGCATTGCGGCAGTGATCGAGCTGAGGGTGATGCTCCAGCCGATCGGGCCCAACGGGGTATTGCCGAAGAACTGGCTGAGGCCCGGGGTCTGGATGATACCTACGAGCAGCGCGGCGGATCCGACGCCAGCGAGCAGCACGTTGCGGTCCAGACCGCCGCTGACCAGCGTCTGCGCCAGCTGGGTGCCCACTACTGAAGCAAGGCCGACCGTGCTGGCGCGCCGGTGCGGGCCGATGAGGCGCGCGGCGCCCCAGGCAAACCCGGCGCCCAACGTCGTGGTGAGCCCGCGCAGCACCATCTCATCGGTGAGCGCGACGCCGAGCGATCGATCCGGGCCTTCCCGCAGCCATTCTTCGGCGTCCTCGCCAGGTGCGCGCACCGCGATGGCGACGGCCGGCGCGAGGTCGGTCAGCAGGTTGACCAGCATGATCTGGCGGGCGTTCAGCGGGGTGCTGCCCGTCAGCGCGGAGGTCAGCACTCCGAAGGCGACCTCGCCGAGGTTCCCGCCGATGAGGATGGCCAACGCCGTCCGAACGGAGGCCCACATCGCCCGGCCTTCGGTCAGGGCCTTGACGATGGTATCCAGCCGATCGTCGCCAATGACCAGGTCGGCCGCTGCGGTCGCTGCGGGGGTGCCGCGTCGCCCCAGGGCGATCCCCACGTCGGCCAGGCGGATCGCCGGGGCGTCGTTCGCACCGTCGCCGGTCATGGCGACGACCCGGCCGGCGCGCTGGAAGGCGTGGATGATGCGGACTTTGTGGTGTGGGCTGCATCGGGCGACGACGTCCACAGTGGGCAGGAACTCCTCGAGCTCGGCGTCGTCGAGGGCGTCCAGTTCCGCCCCGGTGCGCACGTTCAGGTCCGGGGTGCCGCTGACGGAGGTCGCGACGGCCGCGGCAGTGGCGGGGTGGTCTCCGGTGAGCATCACGGTGTGCACTTCGGCCTCGCGCAGCTGAGCGGTGGCCGGGGCGGCTTCGGGGCGCATCAGATCGGCCAGCGAGACGAAACCGAGGAAGATCAGGTCATCGACAGCTTCGTCACTGAGCTCCTCGTCCGGCTGCAGGGGTCGCTCGGCCACGGCGAGAACGCGCTGTCCGGAGCTTGCGAGCTCCTCGGCGGTGGCGTTGAGTTCCTGCCTCTCGGTCGCACCGATGCGGACCGGCTTTCCGTTCGACTGCCGCTGCCGACAGCGCGGCAGCACGCTTTCCGGGGCGCCCTTCACGCTCAACAGATCTCCTCGCGCAGCGCTTCCAGAGGTGGCGTGATAAGCGCGGGAGTGCTCGAACGGCAACGCGGAGGTGCGCCGCCAGCCTGCAGCGCCGCGACGCGCAGAGACCTTCGCTCGGCGGGCGCCAGCCATCACCGCCTGATCGGTCTGATGGGCCATCGGCTCGGCCCGACGCACAGTTGGCGTGGCGCGCAACGCGGCGGCGAGGATGGCCTTGTGCGCGGTGTCGAGTCGGTCGCTGGGCAGCAGCCCGCCGCCGTCACTGACGGCGGCGAGTTGCAGGGTGCCCTCGGTGAGGGTGCCGGTCTTGTCGAAGCACAGGACATCAGCGCGCCCCAGCGCCTCGATGGTGCGCGGGTTGCGCACCAGTGCACCGCGATTGCCCAGCCGGCGGGCCGCGGCGAGCTGGGCCGCGTTGATCAGGAAGGGCAGTCCTTCTGGGACGGAGGCGACGGCCAGGTTCACCGCCGACGCCGCGATATCGGCCGGGCGCTTTCCGTGCAGCAAGCCGGCCCCTGTCACCGCTGCAGCGGAGGTGAGCGCGAGCGGCAAGCTGGCCTTGGTCAACGACTTCAGGCGCGCCTCCACGCCGGTGACCGGCGCCGCCTGGCGGGCGGTGGCCGCGCTGCGGCCGGCTTCGGTGGCCGCTCCCGTGGTGACCACGACGGCCACGGCCTGCCCAGCGGAGATCGTCGTGCCCTCGTAGAGCATCGAGCGCCGCCCGGTGATGTGCGCGGCGACCACGGGCACGACGTTCTTGATCACCGGGAGAGATTCGCCGGTAAGCGCGGACTCGTCGACTTCCAGCCCATCGGCTTCCAGCAGACGGCAGTCGGCGGGCACGACGTCCTCGGGGTGCACTACAACGATGTCTCCGGGCACGAGGTCCTCCGCGGTCACCAGCCGGGTTGCGCCACTGCGCCGAACCCGGACGGAGACTGCGGAGCGCGCGGTCAGCTCGGCCAGCGCCCGCTCGGTCTGCACCCTCTGGACGCCGCCGAACAGCGCTGATGTCCCCATGATCGCGGCGACGAGTGCGGCGTCAGTACGCGATCCCACGGCCGCTGCGAGCGCAGCACCGGCTGCCAGCACAGGGGTGAGGGGATTGGCCAGCTCCTCGATGACTGCCGACGGCAGGCTGGTGGCCAGTGGTTCGGGCGCCCGCGACGAGGTCCGGGCCCGTGCCCCTACGTCCCGTGCGGATAGGCCGTGGCTGCTCGTGCCGAGTTCCTGCAGCACCCAGGAAACGGGCATCAAGTGCCATGGCGTCGTCACGATGGGTGGGGTAATTGGG